>NZ_MLHL01000060.1 GCF_002000545.1 Rodentibacter trehalosifermentans
ATCTACGTCAGCCCCTTTTTTTATTATTATTGTATCTATTTCTTCAACCCTCAACTCACACTCCACCTGTGAAGTATAACCACCGTCTGAAATACTGTGTGAAACCTTTGTAATCAACCAATCCGACCCGTCAATTTCCTGTTTAAAGCCCGATAGTTGTACTGGGGTTTCCGGCATTAAATCCGGTATGCCGTAGGCAAGGGTGATGCTAAAACTTGCGACACCACGCTTGAGTTTGTCAAAAGCTGATTTTGCCGCATTGATTGCGGAGGCTTCCGTGGCGTAAGTGTGGCGTAGGGTTTTGATTTGATCGCTATTGCTTGTTACCGGTTCTTGCTGTTCTACGGTGTTGTATTTCCGTTTGCTCAAACGGCTGCCTTTCACTGTACCGTTTTTCAGAGTTCTGCCTTTTGTCATACGCTGTTTTTTCACAATCTTGGTGTTGGCATCAACGGTAATTTCGCCCCGTTTGCCGGTGTCTGTATTGTGCCAATAGGCACGCACGGCTTTGTAATTGTCGCTTTCTGCAATACTGAAATTGTAGCTGCCGCCTTCCGATTTAGTAATTTGTACTGCAGGAATAGGCTTGCCTGTGGCTGTTTTGGCTGTGCCCAATGGCATAAACAGCAACACGCCATTTTTCACGGTTGCCATTGCGCCATATTCTTCCGCAAGGCGGGTCAGTAGATTAATGTCACTTTCGTTGGTTTGGTCGATGTGGGAAATGGTTTGTTCGGTATATTCTTTGGCACATTGGCTTTCTAATTTGTTTTCTTTGGCGATTTGCGCAATCAATGTAGCTAATTTTATATTGTGAAATGACCGCTCTTTTTGCTCGCTTAGACTGCCTTTTAAATCAGCCGCCCTTGCCCGAATTGTGAGGGTATCGGGCGAGCCGGAAAACTGCACTTCATCAACCAAATATTTTCCCTTGTCTATTAGCGGCTCGCCTTGCCAACCTATCGCCACTTGAATAGTCGCATTGCGAGGGGGAAGGGCGAGTTTGCCGTCATGGTCGGAAAGTTGCAAATCGAGCATATCCGCTTCAAAGCCCCGATTGTCCTCAATTTGCATACTCATTAAACGGTCGGCAACAGTTTGGGTGATGTCGTTTTTCTGTTTATCTTGCGTGATCACAACAACAGAAAATTGAGGTGTGCGGTGATTGGTGGCAAACTCAAACATTAAAATGCTCCCATCACATTTTGTGCAAGCTCAATCAAAAGCGGGTCGTCCGTGCGTTTTAAATTGAGGGTAAAATCAATAGCACGTGCCGTTCCATCGCCAAATAGCTCCGTGCGGGTTTCTTGGATGGATTCGATGACAAAGAACCCCATCAACATAAAATTCGCCCCTTCAATCAGCGGAAATGCTGCACCGCTTTCCGCCATTAATTCCAACATGGCAAGGCTTAATGTACCGCCCGTGATTTCAGGGATTAATCGACCGCTGATAATGACGGTTTCAGAATCTTTGCCGGTAAATTGAGTTTTCGGCATTTGCCCCACAACGGAATTGGTGGGATGTCTCCACGATGATTGACGGTCTAAACTCTGAAAAGGCACGGTTTGACGGGTAAATACAAACACGCCAAGGGCAGCAAGGGCGGAGTTTTGGAACATTTAATTGTCCTTTTTGTCTTTATCAAGACAAGTGGAGTTAAACAAAAAACAAGAAATAAAAAAAAGTGTTGCAATAAACCAATGTCCGAAGTAGACGAGAATAAGGCATAAAGCTAAGAGAGAGATATTCTCGAATTTTGTTTTATTTTGGGTGTATTTGATTTTTTGTTCGGGAGCATTGATGCCCGCAGCAACGAATGCTAAGAATGAAACTAAACAAAGAAACCAAAGTAAGGTAGTGATTGCCGCAGAATTGCCAAAAATAAAGATACCCAAAACGACAGAAAAAGTAATAAATTCACGGAAGAAATCTAAAAAGCGTAATGATTTAATCGTCATAATAGAATCCTGTAAAAGTGCGGTCAAAAAATCCCTTGATTTCTGACCGCACTTGATTAGTGGAAAAGAAAAGCAATACCAAAGATAACAATCAGCCAAAAGCAGAGGAGTGCAGCTAACAAAATGCGCCAAACGACATAGGGTTTTTCCATTAAATAATCAATCACTTTCTGTTTCATTGCGTTCTCTCGCTTTTTCTCGCCATTGCATTAATTCGGTAAATGTCATCTCGTCAAAGGCTTGCGGTTGCCAGTGAAAAATCAGGGCAATATCTGCCATGGCATCTTCTACCGTGGCAGCGATTAAGATTACTCGGTCGGCTCTTCCGCTTCCGAGTTCTTCCCTAAAAAACCGACAGCCGCCGCAGCAAGTTCTGTGAAGTCTGCGACTTCCATAGTGGCAAAGTCCGATTTGTGTAGCACCGGTTGCGTGACACGTGGCAATAACACTTGCAATGCATCGACATCCATTTGCAGCACATCAAACATTTTTAAGCCTTTTAATGCTGGCACAGTGGGTTTCATCACGGTGATGTCGGTGATTTTTTTGTCGCCACGCATAATAGGCAAGCTAAGTGTAATGATTTTTGAAGTTTCGTTTTTCATAACATGATTTCCATTTTAAAACTGGAAATTTCCAAAAATAATATGGAAATTTCCAAGAGTGAATAAATGCCCCTTTCGGGGCAAGGTGTGTGAAATTAAATGCCGATGGCGGCACGATGTTCTGCCAAGCGGTCTTTACCGTCCACGATAAATACGGAATTGAGCAGATCAATTTCGATAATATCTTTACCGTTTTCGATGATTTTGTAATAAGTCAAAGGCACAGTGTAGCTTTGTTCGGTGTCATCGCCCGATTTACTGGTGCCGTTGTCGATTTCACCAAAGCGACCACGCATAACAAGTTCAATACTGGTGACTTCTTCCGTGTCGTCTTCTTGATAGGCACCGGCAAAACGTAACGGCACGCCATCAATAGAACCGCCGAATTCTTTTAAAAGTTCGGTCATATAACCGCCCATTTTGAATTGCGCTTCAAGGGCTTCCACACCGAGATTGACTTTCACCGGTCCGAACATACCGCCTGCACGGTATTCTTCCAGTTTTAAAGCGAGTTTAGGCTGGGTGATTTCGGTGACTTGACCACGGTAAGAATTACCGTCAGCCAAGAAATTCATTAGTTTTAATTTACGAGGTAAAGCCATTTATTACGCTCCTACTTTTGCAATATTGTTAGCAAACTCAACCAAATATTCATCGCTGATGTGTTGTCTAAATCCAAGTTGTTCTAATGGCGGTACAGGGCAGTAGTCATAAGAGATAAGCAATTTGGCATCTTTTAAGGTTGCTGCGGTGTTTAATTCCGGATTGATAAAGGCTTTGCCGCCAATCAAATAACCTTTTGCCACAAATTCACGCCATTTCGCATTGATCGCTTCCACAATCTCTTTCACAAGATTGACGGAAATATCTTTATCCACCGCCCAATCGAACGATTGTGCAATCGTGTCTTTCAACACTTGTGCGGTGCGGGTGTAGTTTTCATAGATGAATAACTTGTCGGCAGAACAGGTACGCAAGCCCCAGAATTTGTAACCGTTGTAATTGATACAAGCGGTAATGCCTTGTTCGTTCAAATAATTGACATCGGTCGCACTGTCGTTGATGTCGAATGAAAGCGGTTTTGTAACACCTGTTACACCGTTTAAACCTTTGTTTGAAATAGAGGTATGCCAACCAAATTCTTTGTCTTGGTAAGCTCGCATTGCAGCCGCACGCACCACGGCATAATCTACTTCGGTTTGTTTGGTGTGAGGATTGAAAGAAAGGAAATCACCAAAAATCAACATTAATTCACGTTGCGAGAATTGGCGGCGATATGTCACGGCTTGTTCTTTTGTATTGCAACCGTAGCAAGAGGCATACACAAAGCCGTTGAGTTTTTGCGCCACGCTGATTAATTCAACGGTGACATCTTGCGAATCATATTTTGGCACACAGAAAATGCGAGGTTTGACACCGCAAACGGCAGCGGAAACTAAAAAGGCTTTTAAGCCGGTGTAATTGCCTTCTTCATCCACACCGCCGATCACGTTGGCTTTCATTTGTGATTCATCGTCACTTTCTTCCACACGGATCACAATGACTTTACAATTTACAATATCTAAAATGCCGTCCAACGTACGAGAGAGCGTGCCTGTTTTGCCTGCTTTGGCAATCATTGACGGTGTAATGCCGGTGAGTAAGGTCGGTTTATTGAGTGGGAACGTGTCATTGTCTGCGTCAGGTGCTGTCGCAACCAAGCCAATAACAGCCGTTGAGGATGTCGTCAAGGTGCGCAAGGCTTCGGCAATTTCCGTGACTTTGACACCGTGGAGATATTCTTCAGACATAATTTAGCCCTATGGTTTTAAATTGAAATGTAAAAAAGCAAGGCTATTTTGTCGGAAGGTGTAGGGGAGTTCGAGCTGGGGAAAGTGTGAGGAGATAATCAACAAAATGCGGTCAGCTTTGACCGCACTTTTTGTTATGTAAAATCTTGCGGATATTGCCGCCGTTTAATTTCGCTTTCATAAGCGGTTTTGCAATGATTGGGATCACGAAATAGCCCATTGACCAATTTATACCAAAACCGCCAACGCTTTTTCGGCTTATCCGCCAACACTGCCCCACGATAGCAACGGCTGGAAAAGGTTTCATCTGCCGCCCCGCCTGCCAAGGCATTACAAAGTTGATCCACGGCGATGAGCACGTGATAGCCCCAATTTTTAATTTTTGCTTTCTTCATAGGTTTTACTCCAACC
>NZ_MLHL01000061.1 GCF_002000545.1 Rodentibacter trehalosifermentans
TGCGTGAAACTGTGTTTCACACAGGCTACGCTTGCTATTGGTAGTGGTGTTGGTTCCGGGATTGGAAGGCGTTTATCCCGAACTCTTACTTATTTCTACACCGGCAAAAGGTGTTGGAACATTATTGTTAAATGGAGAGATTAGCTCTGCAAGGTGCTTCAAAGGTCATACCTAAATTAGGGATTGTTGCTGAAAAGTATCCAAAAACAACGGAAACAGTAATTGGCGGAACAGTTGCAACAGGGGTTGATATTTATAATGGAGAATTGAGCTATGAAAAAACATTAGCCAATTATGCTTTAGCAGGGATTAAAGCGGGGAAACCTACTTCTCAACAGATAGCGATAGATTCATCTTATACGCTCTATGATCTTGGAAATGATATAGGAAAGGATGATAGTCAAAAAGCTTGGCATGCAACAGGAAAAGTCGTGAGTATTACCTCTGCAACTGGTTTAGATTTGTTACTAATGAAAAAAGATGCAAACCCTATATTTAGACAAATACTTAGCAATTCTGTCGTTGGATATGCTGAGAGTAAATTTAATACCAAGGACGAGAAATGAAAGATTATATATATATTGCTCATTTATTATTTATGTTGGATTGGTTATTTATAACTTTATAACGTCATCCCTCAGATATTTTATAGAGTTTGGTAAATGGGATATATCATTAAGTTTATTTTTTCATCCTATAAAGTTTTCTTTGGTTGTTGGAGCTGTTTTATTAATAGTTAACAAACTTTACTATACTAAAGGACGATATAAATAACAAATCAATCAAATGCTGACCATACTTAAAGCATAGCATTTGGTATGAGGCTGATATAGGTATAAATAATAATGCAGCAAGCGTAGCAACTGTATTTCACTAAAAAGTAAAAATACAAGTTCCGTTAATTTACTGCATAAGCGTTCCATTGTGAACCATCACGAATAATGGCGTTTAAAATGGTTAATAGCAAGCGTAGGGTGCGTGGATTGAAAATCCACGCACGAGTTAATTTTTTCCATGCGTGAAACTGTGTTTCACATAGGCTACGCTTGCTATCGTTAGTGGAGTTGGTGTTGGTGCTGAGATTGGTTATGGAATGGGGAAAGTTATAGAGGTTCCATTAAGTAAAAAATATCCGGGTTTAACATGGGCTAAATATAATCCTCAACCTTTGAATGATCAGATTCCTTATGTTTATGGCTATAAGAAGACTATTTTACCAAGTGTATCTGGAAATATTTCCATTTTAAAACAATTAGTTAAGGTCAGTTTGGGCTAGTTATCTAGCACAGCCCCAAAAACTTAACAAAAAAATATAATTTTTATAAAAAACAGTTGACGGACTGTTTTTTTTAGTATGATTCTGTTTTAGCCTAAAGGTTAAAACACTCTAAAAATTTTGTTCTTAGCCGACTTTGTGTCGGCTTTTTTTATACCATTGATTTATTGTGCACCGCTAAAATAGCGAATCATTTCGTCCATTTTCATTTTTTAAATAGAAATTAAAAAAACAGTTGACGGGCTATTTTTTTTTTTTAGTATTATTGGGTTTTAGCCTGAAGGTTAAAACACTCTAAAATTTTGTTCTTAGCCGGCCTTGTGTCGGCTTTTTTTATCCCTATTGATTTTGTAATCATCACTAAAATACCGTATAATTCCGCCCGTCTTACATTTTTTATAAGGGATTTTGAACGTGTCGGAAATTCAAGCAGGCAGAGTGATTGAAGCAAAAGAAATTATGACTTTATTACCACACCGTTATCCGTTTTTATTGGTAGATCGTGTGTTGGATTTTAAAGAAGGCGAATGGTTAAAGGCGGTTAAAAATATCAGTGTGAATGAACCTTGTTTTACCGGACATTTCCCCAGTGAGCCTATTTTACCGGGCGTATTAATTTTAGAAGCCCTTGCCCAAGCCATGGGGATTCTGGCTTTCAAAACCCACGAATTGAAAGGGGGTGAGCTGTTTTATTTTGCAGGAATTGATGAAGCCCGTTTTAAACGCCCTGTATTGCCGGGCGATCAAATGGAATTAAATGTTCAAGTCATCAAAGAACGTCGTGGGATCACCGCTTTCACCGGCATTGCAACGGTAAATGGTGAAGTCGCTTGCGAAGCAAAATTAATGTGCGCTCGTCGCTAAATAAGGAAATAACTATGATTCACTCAAGTGCAAAAATCCACCCGACAGCATTAGTTGAAGAAGGGGCAATCATTGGTGAGGATGTGGTCATTGGTCCTTTTTGTATTGTTGAAGGTACGGTTGAGATTAAAGCACGCACGGTGTTGAAATCTCATGTGGTGGTACGCGGTGATACGGTCATTGGTGAAGATAATGAAATTTATCAATTTGCAACGATTGGGGAAGTCAACCAAGATTTAAAATACAAAGGTGAAGCGACGAAAACCATCGTAGGGAATGCCAACAAAATTCGTGAACATGTGACAATTCATCGTGGCACGATTCAAGGCGGCGATGTCACCCGTATCGGCAATAACAATCTTTTAATGATTAATGTTCATGTGGCCCATGATTGCCAAATTAAAAATAATTGTATTTTAGCCAATAATGCCACCCTTGCCGGTCATGTGGAATTGGATGATTTTGTGATTGTTGGGGGAATGTCTGCCATTCATCAATTTGTAGTCGTCGGGGCGCATGTTATGCTCGGCGGCGGTTCTATGGTGAGTCAAGATGTACCGCCTTATGTGATGGCTCAAGGCAACCATGCCCGCCCGTTTGGTGTCAATTTAGAAGGATTAAAACGCCGTGGGTTTGATAAACCAACCATGCACGCCATTCGTAATGTTTATAAAATGATTTATCGCAGTGGGAAAACCCTCGAAGAAGTGATACCGGAAATTGAGCAAATTGCGCAAACAGAGTCGGCAATCAGTTTCTTTACCAACTTTTTCAAACGCTCAACGCGCGGTATTATCCGTTAATTTCAAAGGTTTATCCTCCTTTTTAAAATGGAAATAGCCAAGATAGCAATGTTAAATCAACCGCACTTTCAGGTTAAAAGTGCGGTTATTTTTTAGGATAAATTTAATGAAGAAAGAAAACATCACCATTGCCCTTGTCGCCGGAGAGGTGTCGGGCGATATTCTCGGCGCAGGTCTTATCCGCCAGCTGAAAAGCCATTATCCCCATGCCCGTTTTATTGGTATTGCCGGGCCCCGTATGTTGGCAGAAGGCTGTGAAACCTTGGTGGATATGGAAGCCCTTTCCGTAATGGGCTTGGCAGAAATGTTGAAACATTTACCCCGGCTGTTGAAGATTCGTAAAAATGTGATTCAAACCATGTTGCGAGAAAGACCCGATGTGTATATCGGTATTGATGCACCGGATTTTAATTTGGGTGTGGAGTTGAAACTCAAAGCCAACGGCATTAAAACCATTCATTATGTCAGCCCTTCCGTGTGGGCGTGGCGGCAAAACCGTATTCATAAAATTGCTAAAGCGACCCATCAAGTGTTGGCGTTTTTGCCTTTTGAAAAAGCCTTTTATGATAAATTTAACGTGCCTTGTCGTTTTATCGGGCACACGATGGCAGATGCCATTCCGCTAAAACCCGACCGCACTGAGGCATGCCAATTTCTCAACATTGATCCTCACCAACGTTATTTAGCGATACTGGTTGGAAGCCGAGGCTCGGAAGTGGAATTTTTAGCTGAGCCTTTTTTGAAAACGGCATTATTACTCAAAGGGCAATTTCCTGATTTACAATTTCTTGTCCCATTAGTGAATGAAAAACGCCGCCAACAATTTGAAGCCATTAAAGCCCGTGTTGCACCGAATTTGTCCATGCACCTAATTGATGGCAATGCACGCCAAGTTTTGATTGCCGCACAGGCAACAGTCTTAGCTTCCGGCACCGCAGCCCTTGAGGCCATGCTCTGTAAATCACCGATGGTGGTCGGCTATAAAATGAAACCGCTCACCTATTTATTAGCGAAACATTTAGTGAAGACGGATTATATTTCCCTACCGAATTTGCTTGCGAATGAAATGCTGGTGCCGGAGATGATTCAAGAACATTGCGAACCGGCATTATTGGCTGAAAAACTGGCTGTCTATTTGTCCGATGAAGAAAGTGCGGTTAAACATCGCCATGTTTTAATTCAACGCTTTACGGATTTGCATCAGCAAATTCAATGTGATGCGGATAAACAAGCCGCTCAAGCCGTCATTGATCTATTAGAGGAGACTTAACATGTTTAACTATCCTCAAGGCTATGAACGGATTGCCGGTGTTGATGAAGTAGGGCGGGGGCCTTTAGTGGGCGCGGTGGTGACAGCGGCAGTCATTTTAGACCCGAATAATCCCATTGAAGGCTTAGCCGATTCTAAAAAGCTCAGTGAAAAAAAACGCCTTATCCTTGCAGAAGAAATTAAGCAAAAGGCGCTGGCATGGGCGCTGGGGCGTGCGGAAGCGGAAGAAATTGACGAGCTGAATATTTTGCAAGCCTCCTTACTTGCCATGACACGGGCGGTAAAATCCTTAAAAATTCAACCGCACTTTGTGCTAGTGGATGGCAATAAAATTCCTCAAGATCTTGATATACCGGCTCAAGCCGTGGTGAAAGGCGACAGTCTGGTGGCGGAAATCAGTGCCGCTTCGATTTTGGCGAAGGTGGCGCGGGATCAGGAAATGGAAGCCTTAGATCGTCAATATCCTGAGTATGCCTTTGCCCAACATAAAGGCTATCCGACCAAATTACATTTAGAAAAACTCGCTGAATTGGGGGCATTGCCACAACACCGCCGTAGTTTTGCACCGGTTCGTAAAGCCTTGGAAAATGGCGAAAAATGAGGAAGGGGAAATGAATACGATATTTACCAATGCCCTTTGGGTTAGCCCGCTTTTTTGGACACTTATCCTGTTAGCCGTTGCCGTGATTTTATTCGTGAGGAATAAGATCCGAATGGATGCGGTTGCACTTTTAGTGATGTTGGCGTTCTATTTGAGCGGTATTTTAACCACCAACGAGATTTTTGCCGGCTTTAGCGATCCGAATATTATTTTGATTGCCCTGTTGTTTATCATCGGTGAGGGATTAGTGCGTACCGGTGTGGCTTATCAAGTCAGTGAAGGGATCTTAAAACTTGCCGGAAATAGTGAAACAAAAGTCTTGGTATTGCTGATGCTGGCAGTGGCAGGGCTAGGCGCTTTTATGAGTTCTACGGGAGTGGTGGCAATTTTTATCCCTGTGGTATTGATGATTTGTCGTCAAATGAATCTCTCGCCAAAACGTTTAATGATGCCCTTGAGTGTAGCGGGCTTGATAAGCGGTATGATGACACTTATCGCCACTGCCCCTAACTTGGTGGTGAATGCGGAATTAGTCAAAGATACCGGTGTGCGTTTAAAGTTTTTTGATTTCACGCCTATTGGTATTGTCATTTTATTTCTCGGGATTGGCTATATGCTTTTAACCCGCCGTTGGCTTGGGGGAAACATTGCTACAGACAACCAAGAAAACAGCCAACGTTCTATGGCTGAATTGATTGATGAATACGGTTTACGGGGGCGTGCAAAACGCTTTGTGGTGCGTACTGGTTCGTCTTTTATCGGCAAAAAATTGGATGAATTACATTTGCGCTCTAACTATGGCGTAAATGTGTTGGCGATCGAACGTTGGAAACGTTTTCGCCCAACTTATATGATGCCCCTTGCCACCTCTGAAATTCACGAGAAAGATATTTTAATGATCGATATCGGGCAACAGGAATTTAATTTATCGGAGTTTTGTCAAACCCATAACTTAGAACCGGCAGAGATTAAATCGCAATCCTTTGATGAACAGGCAAAATCCATTGGTATGGCAGAATTAGCTTTAGTACCGGGCTCGGCATTGATTGATAAAACCACACAGGAAGTCGCATTCCGTTCCCGTTATGGATTAAATGTGGTGGGGATTAAACGGGATGGCGAATTAATTTCCGACAGTTTTTCCGGCACCCCTTATAAATTGGGCGATTTAATCCTTGTCATTGGCGATTGGAAAGTGATTCAACAAATGCGTAATCGCACCAAGGATTTTGTCGTTCTCACCTATCCGAAAGAAATGGATCGCGTTGCACCGGCACAAAGTCAAGCGCCACAAGCACTACTTTCCGTGTTGGTGATGGTGTTATTAATGGTATCCGGTATCGTGCCGAATGTGATTGCCGCCCTTATCGGTTGTTTAATGTTGGGCTATTTCCGTTGTATTGATGCCAAGAGTGCTTATGAGGCTATCCATTGGCCAAGTTTAATTTTGATTATTGGTATGATGCCCTTTGCTACCGCATTACAAAAAACCGGTGGGATCCAGCTTGCTGTGGAGATAATGCTCCGGTTAGTCGGCGATTGGGGAATGTATTTTGTGTTGATGATGTTATTTGTCTTCTGCGCGGTAATCGGGTTGTTTATTTCCAATACCGCCACCGCAATTTTAGTGGCACCTATTGCCATTTCATTGGCACAACAGCTTCAAGTTTCCCCGATTCCTTTTGCGATGGTCGTGGCAATTGCCGCCTCTGCCGCCTTTATGACACCGGTTTCCTCACCGGTGAATACCATGGTAGTAGGACCGGGCGGCTATAAATTTAGTGACTTTTTAAAAATCGGTGTGCCTTTCACACTGATTGTGATGATAGTCAGTGTATTTTTCATTCCACTTTTATTTCCCTTTTAACCATTGAGATGTAAGAAAAAATTTAAGGAAAAATATGACCGCACTTTTAAAAATAGGATTAGTTTCCGTGTCTGATCGGGCTTCGTCAGGCGTTTATCAGGATCAGGGAATTCCAGAATTACAGGCTTGGCTGGAAAAGGCATTAATCGATCCTTTTTCTGTGGAAACCCGATTAATTCCCGATGAACAACGCCTTATTGAACAAACGCTCAAAGAGTTGGTGGATGAACAAGGCTGCCATCTTGTGTTAACCACAGGGGGAACAGGGCCAGCAAAACGTGATGTGACGCCTGATGCCACCTTGGCAGTGGCCGATCGTGAAATGCCCGGTTTTGGTGAGCAAATGCGTCAGGTTAGCCTTCACTTTGTACCTACGGCGATTTTATCCCGACAAGTCGGGGTGATTCGCAAAGAAAGTTTGATTTTAAATTTACCGGGACAGCCCAAAGCTATTAAAGAAACCTTAGAAGGGGTGAAAGATAAAGAAGGTCATGTGATGGTGAAAGGCATTTTCAGTGCCGTGCCTTATTGTTTACAACTGATTAGTGGGTTGTATATTGATACTTACCCTGAGGTGATTGAGAGTTTTCGCCCAAAATCGGCAAGACGAGAAAATTTGGAGAAATAAAATGAAAAAAATTGAAGCAATGATTCGCCCTTTTAAATTAGATGATGTGCGTGAAAACCTTTCCGATATCGGTATTAGCGGAATGACCGTGACTGAAGTGCGGGGATTTGGGCGTCAAAAAGGGCATACCGAACTTTATCGTGGGGCAGAATATATGGTGGATTTTCTCCCCAAAGTGAAAATGGAAATTGTCGTGCCCGATGATTTACTCGAACAATGTCTTGAAACCATTGTGGAAACCTGCCAAACGGGCAAAATCGGCGATGGAAAAATTTTTGTCTATGACGTGGAGCGGGTGATCCGCATTCGCACCGGTGAAGAAAATGAGGAAGCCATCTAGTGGAAAATAACTTAACTTTACACCGCACTTTATTGGGCATTGCAGCCGTGGTTGTGATTTTAGCGGGCATTAAACTGGCTGCAGAAATTGTTGTCCCCTTTTTACTAGCGCTTTTTATTGCCATTATTTGTTCACCGATCATTAAATCAATGACTGATAGACGTGTGCCTCATTGGTTGGCGATGGTGCTGTTATTTGTCTTAATTTCTCTGATTTTCTTTTTTTTAGTGGGGTTAATTAATAGCAGTGCGAGAGAATTTACCCAGTCAATTCCCCAATATAAAACGCTGCTTTCTGAACGGGTCAATGATCTGATGGTGTTGGTGCAACGTTTTAATTTGCCGGTTTCTTTTTCAAGAGAAACGATCCAAGATAATTTAGACCCAAGTGTCATTATGAATTTTGTAAGCCGTGTTTTGCTGAATTTTTCCGGTGTCGTGAGCAATGCGTTTGTTTTAGTGCTTGTCGTGATTTTTATGCTTTCTGAAGCCCCCACAATGAAACACAAATTTGCGGTAGTGATCAGTACTACGCCGAATAATGTCGAGAAGGAAGAACGCCATATTGATCGCATTTTGCAAGGCGTGATCGGCTACCTTGGAATCAAAAGTATCACCAGTTTGCTCACCGGGATCGCGGTGTTTATTCTGTTGGAAGCGTGCGGTGTACAATATGCAATTTTGTGGGCAACACTGAGTTTTTTATTAAATTACATTCCGAATATCGGTTCGATCATTGCCGCTATTCCGATTATCGTACAAGCATTATTACTCAATGGGTTTGGTATCGGCTTTGGTGTCGCCATTGGTGTGATTGCCATTAACATGGTTATCGGTAATATCTTAGAGCCTAAAATGATGGGACAACGCCTCGGGCTTTCCACTTTAGTCGTTTTCCTTTCCCTCTTATTTTGGGGATGGCTGCTGGGCACTGTCGGTATGTTACTTTCCGTTCCTCTGACTATGGCATTAAAAATTGCTTTAGAATCCGACCCGAATACCGTGAAATATGCGGCACTATTGGGTGATGTGGAATGCGAATAGGAAAAAGTGCGGTCAATTTTGACTGCACTTTTGCTATAGGGATTTAGCAAAAGAATTTATATAAACGGATAAACGGTAATTTCGGTATCCATCCCTTTCTCGGAAGTATATATTCTTTTACGTAACAGTTTTATATCGTTACATTCATAGAATACCTCGTTTGTAATATCCTGCACGATTTTATCCTGATTAAGAAAAACGGTTAAAGCGTATCCTTTTCCACATCCTGTTTTATACGCTTTATATGGAAATCCAACAAACCCCTTCATTGTGAAATCAAACGTATATTCTTGATTAAGAAAATCTTCAATATGAGAAATAGGCTTTCCAATAAAGCTATGCTCAAGCTTGGGATATACTAAACTAAGATTAGTTGCAACAATGTGTAAGACTAAATAGGTAATAAGTAATAATGTAGGCATCATAAATATCTACAACTTTATATTAAATAACTAAAAATGCCGTCAATTTTAACCGCACTTTCTCCAAATAGACATCTCCAATCAAACTAATTTATGGCTTTATCTCGTGAATTTCGGCAGAATAGGGCAAATTTTTTATATTTGCAAAAGGATAAAACAATGACTAAACATTATGACTATATCGCCATTGGCGGAGGTAGCGGTGGAATTGCCTCGATTAACCGTGCTGCAAGTTATGGTAAAAAATGTGCGATTATTGAAGCAAAACATTTAGGCGGGACCTGTGTCAATGTAGGATGTGTGCCAAAGAAAGTGATGTTTTATGGTGCACAAATTGCCGAGGCGATCAACCATTACGCCCCGGATTATGGCTTTGATGTGAATGTGAAAAAATTTGATTTTGAAAAACTCATTGAAAGCCGTCAGGCTTACATTAGCCGTATTCATACTTCTTATAATAATGTCTTGGCAAAAAATAATGTTGATGTGATTAATGGTTTTGGTCGATTTGTCGATACACACACAATCGAAGTAACATTTTCTGATGGTTCGACCGAACGCATTACAGCGGATCATATTTTAATTGCAACAGGAGGAAGACCTTTCCGCCCGCATTCGGTTAAAGGACAAGAATACGGTATCGATTCCGATGGTTTCTTTGCGCTCACCGAATTGCCAAAACGCGTCGCTATCATTGGTGCGGGCTACATTGCAGTGGAACTGGCCGGTGTGTTAAACAGCCTTGGTTCTGAAACCCATTTGGTGGTACGTCGCCATGCCCCGATGCGTAACCAAGATCCATTGATTGTTGAAACCTTGCTTGAAGTGTTAGAACAAGACGGCATTGTGTTACATAAACACACGACGATTCAAGAAATCATCAAAAATGAGGACGGTTCTCTCACGGCAAAATTTGACCACGAACGCAGCGTAACAGTAGATTGCGTGATTTGGGCGGCAGGCCGTGAGCCGGCTACCGACAAAATCGGTTTGGAAAATGCCGGCGTGGAAACCAACGAACGGGGCTATATCAAAGTAGATAAATTCCAAAACACTAATGTAAAAGGTATTTACGCAGTGGGGGATATTATTGAAGGCGGAATTGAATTAACGCCGGTTGCTGTTGCAGCAGGCCGCCGTTTATCCGAGCGTTTATTCAACAATAAACCAAACGAACATTTAGATTATAACCTTGTTCCCACCGTGGTGTTTAGCCACCCGCCCATCGGCACTATCGGTTTGACCGAACCACAAGCCGTTGAGCAATACGGCGAAGAAAATGTGAAGGTGTATAAATCCTCCTTTACAGCGATGTACACCGCCGTTACCCAACATCGCCAACCTTGCAGAATGAAATTGGTCTGTGTAGGCAAAGATGAAAAAATTGTCGGATTACATGGCATTGGCTTTGGTGTGGATGAAATGATTCAAGGTTTTGCGGTGGCAATTAAAATGGGTGCGACAAAAGCGGATTTTGATAATACCGTAGCGATTCACCCAACGGGTTCGGAAGAATTTGTGACAATGCGCTAATGCTTGGCTGATTGATAGGAACGAAAAAGTGCGGTCAAAATTGACCGCACTTTTATGCATTATTTCAAGACGGTAATCGTCCATTTCGCCTCACCAATTTGTTCAAAATTGGTGACTTCATAACCTTCCTCTGCCGCCCAAGCGGGAATGGCTTCGGTGGCTTGAGTACAATCAAATTCAATTTCAAGGCCATCGCCTTTATTGAGTTTTGCCATTTCAGCTTTGGCTTCCACTAAGGGAAAAGGGCACACTAAACCCAATGTTGGTAATTTAACAATCATATTTTTCTCCTAAAATTAAGCAGTAACAGTTTTTAATCGTTGTGGTCGGATAATGGTGAAATAAGCGGCAAACCATGTTCCCAACACCATTAACGGAAGGGATACCCAACCTTGCCATGAAAAATAAGCGGTGGCGACAAGTGCATTGCCGATTGAGCATCCCCCCGCCAAGCTTGCCCCAATCCCCATAAGAGAACCCCCAAATGTACTGCGCACCATGGTTTGTGTATCCGGTAGGCGAAGACGAAATTCATTGCTTCCTTTTGCGGCAATAAACGAGCCGATAAAGATCCCTAATACCAAGAACACGCCCCAATTGATGAATTTAACATCGGCGGTGATAAGATATTGCATAATGTTTGCTGATGGCGTGGTGATGCCTAAACCGCCAATGCGCCCGGTTGCTACACTTAACGGCCAAGCGGCAAGGGCAATCAAACCGATTAATGTTGCAGAAACAAAAGGATGCCAGCGTTTTTCAAATAAAATATGGGCAAGGCCGGTTTTCTTCGGTTTTAGCGTGGCCACTTTTGCCTGTGGTTTTGCCAGGTGCTTATACACATAATAGCCTGTAATGAGGGTTAATAATGCCACCAGCCACCATGCGGATATTCCAATACTGTCATAAATATTGCGTTCGTCTATTTTTACGCTGCGTAGTGTTTGATTGAATTCTCCCAAAGGGCCGGTACGCATCATTGCGCTAAACAACATATACATAAACAATGCCACCCAGCTACCGATTAATCCTTCCGCTGCCCGATACCATGTTCCTGTTGCACAGCCACCGGCATAAATAATGCCGATGCCAAATAAAAAGGAACCGACCATAACAGCAACAAATTCAAAATTTTTGGCAGGTTCAATATTTAACCAACCCAGCTCTTTTAAGATGAAAAAACCAATAGATTGCACGGTAATAGCAATCAGCAAAGCCACAAACATTTTATTGCTTTTTGTGACATATAAATCACGGAACGCGCCGGTGATACAAAACCGTCCACGTTGCATCACAAAGCCAAGTAAAATCCCACAAAATAACCCGGTTAAAAGCATTGTTCCTCCTAAAGTAAGTCAAGAAAAGATGGGGTATTTTTAATGAATTTAGCGTGAATATGCAAATAACTTTTGGTTAATTGATATTTCCTTTAGAAATAAAAGGAGGTGTATTTTGATGAAAAAGGAAATATAAATATAGCGCTTATTTTGTTCGTATGGGAAAAGGGGATAAGCTACTCGGTTTAGGGAGGGAAGAGGCGTAGATAAATTCACGCCATACGGTAGGTATGGCGTGAAAGTGCGGTTGGTTTTTTTAGCGTTTTTCCAAGATTGGTTTTAGGAATCTCGCTGTATGGGAGCCCTCTACTTTTGCCACGTCTTCCGGTGTGCCGGTGGCGATAATTTGCCCGCCTCCGCTGCCACCTTCCGGGCCAAGATCCACAATCCAATCGGCGGTTTTAATCACATCTAAATTATGTTCAATCACCACAATCGTATTACCCTGATCCCGTAGGCGGTGAAGCACGGCAAGCAATTGTTTGATATCGGCAAAATGTAAACCGGTGGTAGGTTCATCTAAAATATAAAGGGTTTTCCCGGTATCCCGTTTGGAAAGTTCGGTGGCTAATTTAACACGCTGAGCCTCCCCACCGGAAAGGGTTGTCGAAGATTGCCCCAAACGGATATAGGATAGGCCCACATCCATAAGGGTTTGCAATTTACGGGCTATCATTGGAATGGCATCAAAAAACTCACGGGCATCTTCGACTGTCATATCCAACACTTGATGAATAGTTTTGCCTTTATAGCGAATCTCTAAGGTTTCACGGTTATAACGTTTGCCTTTACATTGATCGCACGGCACATACACATCCGGTAAAAAATGCATTTCCACTTTAATGACGCCATCGCCTTGGCATGCCTCACAGCGTCCGCCACGAACGTTAAAACTAAAACGCCCCGGGTTATAGCCTCTTGCCCGTGCTTCCGGTACGCCGGCAAAAAGTTCACGAATTGGGGTGAATAATCCCGTATAGGTCGCCGGGTTTGAACGTGGCGTACGCCCAATTGGGCTTTGGTTAATGTCGATGACTTTATCGAAATGCTCCAACCCTTCAATGGATTTATAAGGGGCATAGTCGGTTTTGTCGGCACGGTTCAAAGCATTTTGAGCAAGCGGGAAAAGGGTGTCATTAATCAAGGTGGATTTGCCCGAACCCGATACGCCGGTAATACAAGTGAACAATCCGACAGGAATATCTAAATTCACATTTTTTAAATTATTCCCCGATGCACCTTTCAGTTTTAGCCATTTTTTCTTATCAAGTGCGGTTCGTTTTTTCGGAATTTCAATTTGTTCAACACCGGATAAGAATTTACCGGTGATAGAATTTGTATTCGCCATAATTTCTTGTGCATTGCCTTGGGCAATCACTTGTCCGCCATGCACGCCAGCCCCCGGGCCGATATCAATAATATGATCGGCGGCACGAATGGCATCTTCATCATGTTCCACCACAATTACGGTGTTACCCAAATTGCGTAAATGGATGAGTGTATTGAGTAGCCGTTCATTATCACGCTGATGCAACCCGATAGACGGCTCATCTAACACATACATCACGCCCACTAAACCTGCCCCAATTTGGCTAGCAAGACGAATTCGTTGTGCCTCACCGCCTGAAAGGGTTTCGGCAGAGCGGGAAAGGGAAAGATAATTCAGCCCTACATTGACTAAAAACTGTAAACGCTCTCGAATTTCTTTCAGAATTTTCTCGGCAATTTGCGCTTTTTGCCCGGTTAATGAAAGGGCGGTAAAAAATTCGAGGGTTTCACCAATACTTTTTTCAGAAATCATGGGTAAATTAGTCGGCCCGATATACACATTTCGTGCTTCCGGGCGTAGACGTGAACCACTACAATCTGCACAAGGGCGGTTGCTGATGTTTTTGGCGAGTTCTTCACGCACCGATATAGACTCCGTTTCTTTATAACGGCGGGCCATATTATTCAAAATGCCTTCAAAAGGATGTTTACGAATAACCACATCACCACGATCATTCATATATTGAAATTCAATCTCTTCCTTACCTGAACCATGCATAATGATGTGTTGGATTTTTTTCGGTAAGCTTTCATAAGGCGCATCCACATCAAAATCATAGTGTTTTGCAAGGGAAGTGAGCATTTGATGATAATAAAAATTACGGCGATCCCAGCCTTTCACCGCACCACCGGAAAGGGAAATGCTTGGATTTTGCACCACGCGTGTTTCATCGAAATATTGCTGAACGCCCAAGCCATCACAGGTCGGACAAGCACCTGCGGGGTTGTTAAACGAAAACAAACGAGGTTCTAATTCCGGCACAGAGTACCCACAGTGCGGACAAGCAAAATTTGCCGAAAAAACCAGTTCTTCCGCTTTTGGATTATCCATTTCCGCCACAATGGCTGTACCACCGGAAAGCTCTAATGCCGTTTCAAAGGATTCCGCTAAACGAGAGCTCAAATCTGACCGCACTTTGAAACGATCCACCACCACTTCAATGGTATGTTTTTTCTGTAATTCCAGTTTTGGTGGATCAGACAAATCACAAATCTCGCCATCAATCCTTGCACGAATATAGCCTTGCGCCGCAATATTTTCTAAGATTTTAACGTGCTCCCCTTTACGGTTTTTCACCACCGGCGCAAGCAACATCATCTTCGATTCTTCAGGCAAACTTAATACTTTGTCTACCATTTGGCTGATGGTTTGAGCTGTTAGCGGTACATCGTGATTTGGGCAGCGAGGTTCTCCCACACGGGCAAAAAGAAGACGGAGATAATCGTAAATTTCCGTGATCGTCCCCACCGTAGAACGAGGGTTATGGGAGGTGGATTTTTGTTCGATAGAAATAGCAGGCGACAAGCCTTCAATGGAATCCACATCCGGTTTTTCCATTAAAGAAAGAAATTGACGGGCATAGGCAGAAAGGGATTCTACATAGCGGCGTTGCCCTTCCGCATAAAGGGTGTCAAACGCTAATGAGGATTTGCCGGAACCGGAAAGACCGGTGATAACAATGAGTTTATCGCGAGGAATGGTTAAATTGATATTTTTAAGATTGTGGGTTCTTGCCCCACGAATGTCGATATTTTCCATAAATCATTCGTACTGGTAATTATTTTTGCAAAATTGCGAGCATTATCGCATATTTCAATATCTGTGCAAATATCCAGTTAAATCTTATAGATCTTTTGCAAAATTTCAGGCAAAATAACCGCACTTTTTTAATATAAAAAATGAGGATTTTTCAATGGCAGGAGTTAATAAAGTTATTATCGTGGGACATTTAGGCAATGATCCTGAAGTTCGCACCATGCCAAATGGAGATGCTGTTGCCAATATCAGTGTTGCAACCAGTGAAAGTTGGAATGATCGTAACACCGGTGAACGTCGTGAAATCACAGAATGGCACCGTATCGTATTTTATCGTCGCCAAGCTGAAATTTGTGGGGAATATTTACGCAAAGGTTCGCAAGTTTATGTAGAAGGCCGTCTTCGCACCCGCAAATGGCAAGATCAAAACGGGCAAGATCGCTACACCACAGAAATTCAAGGCGATGTGATGCAAATGTTAGGTAGTCGTAACTCAAATGCGGGTGGATACGGCGCACCGGATATGGGACAAAGCAGCCCACAACCCACCTACCAAGCGAACGCTAATAATAGCTATCAATCATCCCGCCCTGCTCCACAGCAACCAAAACCACAGCCTGAACCACCGATGGACGGCTTTGATGATGATATTCCGTTCTGAATTACATATAATTTAAAAATCACCGATATATAAATATGCCGTCTGAAAATCATCTTTCAGACGGCATTATATTTTCAAAGGATAAGATTACAATTTTGCAAGCACATCCTCCGCTAACTCTTGCAATACTTCTGAAGCCGGGCGTGAGGTTGGTTTTAGATTTACAGTAACGTGTACCAACCCCTGTTCTTTCTGCTCTTGCCAAAATTCCAATAAACCTTTTGATCCGCCTTGCAAATAGATATTGTTATACAATTTAGCTGATTGATTGCGATTTTCTGACAATTCCACAAAATTGGCGTAACCAAATGGTCGCCAGTTACCGTCTTGATTTAGTTCAGCTAACGTCTGCACGATACGTGCTGTATCATTTGGGTTTACGCCGTGCCAAATCCACGTATCTGCTGTATTTGCCAGCCAATCTAATTCTTGTCTTGCCCGACCAATCGCCACCATTGGTAAACGTTGTTTTGCTTTTGGTACAAGATCAATATCACCGTGCAAGCTGCCATAATGTTTTCCCATAAAATGCGGAAATTTTTGACTAATAAGTGTTTGAATCATCTCCCAACTTTCACGAAAACGCTCGGCTCGATTACTAAAATCTGCTTTAAATGCCGGATATTCAATTGGGCGATCACCACTGGATAAACCCAAAATAAAACGATCATTTGTCAGCACATTAGTGGAAACCGCCGCTTTAGCGATATGAATCGGCTCACGCAAAGGAGAAACCAACCCTGCTGTTCCCAAGGCTATTTTTTCTGTTTTAGCGGCTAAATAGCCCATCGTTACCATAGGATCTAATGCTTGTCCCACATCGCCAAAATTCGGATCGTAAAATGGCACATCTCGAATCCAAAGTGCCGCAAAACCCAGTTTATCTGCTAAGACTGCGGTTTCCCCTAAATCTTCTAAAGTAGGAGAAGGGCTATTTGGATAGCCTTTAAAAGGTGCAATCAAACCAACGGTCAGCTCACCTCTTTTAAATACTCTGGAAAAACCATTATGCGTAGAAAGTGCGGTTGGTAATACCATATTTTTTGTAGATTTTTCATCGCTTATCGAAAAAAGATAGCGATTGTCTTGTCCTAAAATAGAAAGATTCGGAACATTCGTTAAATTTTTCATAATTTATTTCCTCTTTATGTTCTAGTAGGAGCATTATATTTCTTCATATTATGGATAAAAATAGGAAAATTTAATAAACTCTTTTGCAAAATTTGCATAAATAAAACCGTCAAATGATACAAAATATGATCGCCAATAACATCAACCTCCAACAGCTTCGCCTTTTTCTTAAAGTTCTTGAAACGAAAAATATTTCCGAGGTGGCTCGTGTAGAAGATTTATCAGCCTCGTTGGTTTCCCGTCAGTTAAAACAATTAGAGGAAAACTTAGGCACAGCTTTGTTTTACCGCAACACAAGGGCAATTACGCCGACCGACCTCGGGTTGCAATTTGCTGAGACTGCAACACAAATGTTGCGGTTATTTGATAACGCAATGCTGAAAATCCATAATCAAAGTGAAGAAATTAGTGGTACAGTTCGACTCAACGTACCGGTATTATTCGGGCAAAAACATATCGCCAAGCACTTGTCAGAATTAAAACAACGTTACCCAAAACTAAATATTCAGCTAACGCAAACCGATCGATTTGTCGATCCTATGTCAGACAGTACGGATATTTTGGTTCGCATTAACACCCTTATAGACAACACGCTCAAAGCAAAAATTATTGCTAAACAGCAATATTTTCTGGTAGCTTCTCCTGATTATCTGACGGAAAAAGGTACGCCAAAAACTTGGTCGGATTTAACCGCACTTGACGGCTTGTTTTATCGTGGACACACTGGAATGCTACGATGGTTGGCAAAAATAGAAGGTAAATGGCAACCGATTTCAGCACAAGAAACCCTTGTAAGCAATAATGCGGATACCTTAATTCAAGCGACCATAAACAAAATGGGCGTGCTGATGATGCCCGATTGGGCGGTAGCAGATGAGTTGCTAACAGGAAAACTAGTTCGAATTTTTCCCGACGTGGAAATTTCCAGCCAAATATGGGGTAGTAACAATATTTGCATAAAGAAAAAGAAAAAATTTGGCCCGAAAAAATTGGCTTGAGGCTTGTGTGGTGGGGCTTTGGTGTTTTTTGATGGGAATTTTATGCAAAAAATAAAAATGGTGGGGATTGGTGAAAAATGGGCGAAAATCGGGTTTTATTTTGCATAAAAATTGTTGATGGATTGGTGGTTTTTAAACGGTTTTAAAATTTTAAAGTTCATTTTAAAACAGGTTTAAATAAGATAAAAATAAGATTTAAAATTTGCCCTTGTTTTTAAAAAAGGCGGTTTCTGTGGTGGAAATCGCCTTTTTTGTTGGTTTTCTAGTCGATTTTGGTACGTCTAGGTGAAATCTGGGAGTTTTGTGTGGGGAATTTTGCTCAGGAATCGTGATAATCGCACGAGATTTTGCTATTAAGCGACATTTAACTCACTATTCTCAAATAGCTGTGTCGTTGTTTCTTTTTTCTCTTGTAATGCAGCCATTGTCTCTGCGGTTGAAAGAATAGCTTCTTTCCCCTCTTCGCTTGCTTTACGGAAACATTTTACCAAGTGGCATTCTATGGCAGTGAAATCGGCGTTGTTGCGCTCAATACTTCGGTTTTCTGTTTCTTTCGGTAATTCGTTTAAGGCTTTTTGGAGTACTGCTAAAGCCTGCTCTACGGTAATTTCTTGCGGTTTCTGAGATTGTTGGGGGGGGTTGCTTTCAAACCCTAGGGCTTGTTGCACTGCCTTGGGCATATCACCTACATAATATTCAAAAACATTTCCTTTTACACCTTTCTTTCTACGTCTCTGCCAGTTTTCTAATTTGGCTTTTTTGGTTATTCCTTGAACAGTTGTAGCTAACCCTCCTACCTCAAGTAACTCTTTAATTTCATACCATTCTTGGATCATCTTAAATACCTCTAACTTAAACTTGGGTTAAGTTAAGCATTCTTTGAGTGTAAAAAATATTTTTCATTTAATATCAAATGGTTAAATTTTAAATTCAAAAAATCTCAAAAAAGTCTAACTTAATCTCTTGACTTAACCTTAGGGATTAACTTAAACTTGACTTATTCCATAAGGTAACACTGACGTTTTACACCAGAGTTTAACCCAAAGTAAGTTTAATTTAAATGCAAGGAGAGGTTTATGCAGAAAAAAGATTGGAGTCGGAAGCGAATTGTTTATGAGCTACACGAGCGAAATATTACGTTGAATTCGCTTTCAGTGAAGTCGGGATTAGCTCCTTCCACGTTAAAAAATGCGTTACGGGTGAGTTATCCCAAAGGGGAACGAATTATTGCTGATGCTATTGGCGTGGATCCTAAAGAGATTTGGGCTGCACGCTACGCGGAACGGGAGAGCCGATTATGTGGGTAGAAATAAAAAATATTCTAGGTCTTGGAGGGTTGCCAAATAGTGTTCAAGGAATAACCAAAAAAGCCAAATTAGAAAACTGGCAGAGAAGAAAAAAACAAGGAGCTAAAAATGCTTATGAATATTTACTTTCTACTTTACCAGATGAAGCTCAAGAAGCCATTCGCCTTAAATTTGCCATTAAAACTGTGGAAAATAAGCCGAAACCGGCATTGCCTCAAGGTCGTGATACGTTAAATTTACGAACTTGTAGTGAGAAGCAAATTAATATTTCCGATGCACGTATGGCTGTTGCACGTTATGTGTTGCAACAAGAAGGGACGAAAAAATGTCAACGGCGAAAATTAGTGCGATTGGTGTGTGATCAGGTGAAACTCAGTACTTTACCGGACGTTGTGCTAGATATGGTGCGTATAGCCAATGCGAAACCGCGCAATGGCTTATCTTTAAGTGAACGTACGTTATATGAATGGGTGTTGGCTTATGAGAAAGCGGAAACCGCAGAAGAGCGTTTGAAGTCCCTTGTACCGAAAGCACTTGGGCGAAGAAAAAAAGCATGGAATGAACACATTTGGATGCGTGATTTTCTCCCTTTTTATCAAACATTCACCGGGATCACTGTGGCACATGCTTATAAACGTTTTATTGCTGCCTATGATGGTGAAAAGCCAAGTCTTCATCAAGTCCGACGTGTGATGAGTGAAGTGCCTGAAATTGTATTGCAACGTGGCAGACTGACCGGTGCAGCCTATGCCCAAAAAATGCCGGTAAATCGGCGGGACTGGGAAGTATTTGGACTCTTTGAGATTTATGTAGGGGATGGACATGGTTTTAAAGCCAAAGTGCGACATCCTGATCATGCTCACGGTTTTCAGCCGGAAGTGACAGCAATTATTGATGGACGCACCCGTTATTTAGTGGGCTGGAGTTTGGCTAAATCAGAAAGCGTGATTGCCGTGGGAGACGCACTAAGACATGCGATTGAACGCTACGGATTACCGTTGATTTATTACTCCGATAACGGTGGCGGGGAAAAAAATAAGCGGTTGGACTGTGAAATCACCGGTTTATTTGCCCGCTTAGGAATTACCCACAAAACCGGACGACCGGGCAATCCACAAGGACGGGGTTTAATTGAGCGGCTTTGGGAAACTACATTAATTCCCCTCGCCAAAGAATATGAAACCTCGGTGGCGAAAACGGTGGATAAAAGTATGGCGCATTTGATACACCGAAAAATTGAAAGTGCGGTCAATGCTATTGAAAAAGGCAAAGCATTAACGGCGGAACAGAAACGGTTTTATAACAAGATGCCCCGTTGGGAACAGTTTATTGCTGATGTTGAGCGGGTGTTTGAAGAATACAACCATACTCCACATAGTGAATTACCGAAAAAAGTCGATGGGAAAAATTTTAGTCCGGCGGAATATCGAGACTGGATTATGGAACATGAACATCCGGAACGTCGATTACTGACAAGCTTTGAATGTGAGTTGTTATTCCGACCGGAAGAAATTCGTACAGTGGCACGTGGTGAGATTGAATTGTTTACCAACCGTTATTTCAGCACTGAATTGGCGGAATATCATGGCGATAAAGTACGAGTGGGTTTTGATATTCACGATCCGAGTTATGTGATTGTTAAAACAATGGATGGCAGATGGATTTGCCGAGCCGAGTTAAATGGTAACAGAAAAGCAGCTTTTGCACCGAGTGTGATAGAGCAAGCGCGTGAGAAAAGCATTAAAGCGGCAAATAAACGTCTTGAGAAGAAAATTGAGCGTAATAGCCGTGAGTTACAACCGGTTCATACCATTGAACATCAACCGAGCTTTGAGTTGCTACTCACCAAAGCCAAACCGAAAGAAGAGCCTACGCCGATTTTCTTAAACAAAGTGGATAAGGAAATATGGGAAGCGGAAAAGAAGTTAGTGAATGAGTAAGGAGTTAAAGATGAATAATCAAGCCAATGAATTAAATCGTGAATTACGTGAATTGCTTTTCCGTTATTTGCGAGTGTGTGATAGCCAAACCGAACAAGAAAAAGCGTGCGCTCAACAAATTCTGATACGTGCGACAAAGATTGAAAATGAACTTAACCGGTTCATCGAGGCTGACCCAGAGCTTTGTCGATATTCGCCTGAACCGCCTTTATCTTATTGGCAGTTTCCGCATCCTTTAAAGGCTTTTTACGAGGAGCAATGCCAAGGTAAATCGCGTCAGCAAATTCTTTTAGAATCGCAAGATGACGTTGGCACATTTGCGGATTGTCAGCCTTGCTGATCCAGCTAAGGGGTGAATATTGATAGTCTTGCAATTTTTGCACGATGAAATCCGGAGAGATAGCGGATTGTTCAACAGCAGATTGTAATAAATCTGCCAAGATAGCGCGAAGATACATACATTCATCTTTTAAGCCTTCGATTTCAGTTTCAAGTTTTGCAAATTTTTTTTCAAGTTCATCAATTCTGGACATAGCGATTTCCTTAGCGTGAATGAATTTTACAAATTATAGCGGAGCGAAAAATGAAAAGCCAAGAATTAAAAGCCTTTATGAAAGCAAACAAAATGAATCAAAAACAAATTGCACAGGCATTGGCGGTGTCGGTGGGGACGGTAAGTCTTTATTTGAATGGGCAGTATCAAGGGGATGTGCAACGCCTTGATGACAAGGTGGCGGAGTATTTATCACGTCAAGATAAGAAGATTTTGAATGTGCGTTATAACCGTCAATTTGTGCCGACTTTGTTGGCTCGCAAAGGGATGGAAGCGATGGAAGTTGCTCATACGGAAGGGGAAACCGTGGTGATTTTTGGCGCAGCAGGTTTAGGCAAAACCCAGCTATTAAAAGAGTATGTCAAAAACCACTCTTCAGCCATCTTTATTGAAACGGATCCGAGTTACACCACAAAAGTGTTATTGCGCAAAATTGCGGAAGGCTGTGGCGTGGCGACGCAAGGCTCAAATAATGATGTATTTGAAAAGATCATTGAAAAGTTGGAGGGATCTGAACGTTTATTGGTGATTGATGAGGCGGAATTGCTTTCAACCCGTTCATTGGAATTTGTGCGCCGCTTGCAGGATAAAACCCAAATTGGCGTGGTGCTTGCGGGTATGCCCCGTTTATTAGTGAATTTGAGCGGCAAAAATGGCGAGTTGGCTCAGTTACATAGCCGTGTCACCAACCGACTAGATTTAGGCAATGCCTTGCCGGAAAAAGATTTGGCGTTGCTGACCCAAACTGCTTTAGGGACAGATGAATTTAATGCGGCATTTATTCGGTTTAGTAAAGGCAATGCACGCCGTTTGAGTAACTTAATTAAAGGTGTAGTGCGATTGGCAGAGATTAATGAATGCAATATTACTTACGAGATGATTGAAGAATATAGCAAAGTGTTGATGGGTTAAGGAGCAGACAATGAGCGAACAAATGAACCGTGTGGCGTATGCATTAAGACGTGAGGGTGTGCAGATTGTGGCAAGTAAAGACGGGCGTTTCCCTCGTATGGTGATTTTAAATCCTAGCCACCGTTTAATGCAGAAAGCAGTGCAAATGACAACTTATAACAATGGCGTAAGAACGGTGCGAAATATGGCAACTGAACAAGGTGTAACGGTGTATTGGTAAGGAGGAATAATGGCACGTCGTCAAATTTATGCCGTCTATCGGGGTGAAGAGAACTTAGGCGACGGCACAGCGGAAGAATTAGCAAAGAAACTGGGCGTACGCCCGAAAACAGTACAAAGCATGAGCGCACAAAAAGGTGCGTGGCGGAAACAATCCAATAAACGGTTAATTGTGATCAAACTAGATAAAGAAGAGGTGTAAAAATGGCAAAAGTAGTGATTGAAGGTAAAACCTATTGGCGTGATGCCAAGGGCAATTTAACGCCGGATGAATTAGTAAAAGAGATTGATAAAGAGCGTGATGCCTTGGTGTTGGAATGGATTGGCAAAGGCAAAACAGTCAGCCAAGCCATTGGCGAATTTAAAGGCGGGATTTTTGATGATATTCAGGCGTTTATTGAACTCTCTGCGGAAAAATATCAAGCCAAAGTGGGCGGTACAAAAGGCAATATCACGTTATTTAGCTATGACGGTAAATATAAAATTCAGCGTGCCATCAATGATCATCTGCAATTTGATGAACGTATTCAAGCGGCGAAAGTGTTGATTGATGAATGTTTAAGTGAATGGTCGGAAGGCTCTCGCCCTGAATTAAAAGCCTTAATTGAACGTGCTTTTGACGTGGATAAAGAAGGCAATTTAAACACTTCTCGCATTTTAGGTTTACGCCGTGTGGATATTCAAGATGCACGCTGGCAGAACGCCATGCAAGCCATTAGCGAAAGTGTGCAAGTGGTGAGTTCTAAAGCCTATGTGCGGCTTTATGAGCGGGTGGGCGAAAGCGATCAGTATGTGCCGATTGCGTTAGATGTGGCGGGGGTGTAGGGATGATTTATTTTGTCATTAGCCTTGCAATGATATTGATATTTCTTGGTTGGTTGGCTTATTTGGGGTCTAGAGAGTAAATATAAAACCCTTTTCAACGCTCTTTAAACTCGCTTTAAGGGGCGTTTATAAAGTGTTTTAACCCATAGGAGAAAATGATGATTTACAGCGTAAACATTAATGCCATCTGTGATTTTGATACAGAGGCAGAAAATGAAGAAGACGCAAAAGCCTACGCTATCGAAATATTCAATGAGATAGCCGAGCAATATGGCGTTGATTTTAAATTTAGAATTAATTATGCACTACCAAAAGAAGAGGATGAGTAATGAATAAAAACATCAATAAATTCGACCGCTTTAAGTATTACAGCTCACAAGCGGCAAAAAATGAGCGTAAAGGCAAATTACAGGACGCTAAAGAGCAATGGGCAATCGCAGAATTAAATGCGCCGGGCGTTAAAAATAAGGCATGGTGCAAGCATCGTGCCGCATTTTGTGAACGTGTATTGAGAGAACCGTTTTAGGAGAATTTTATGAGTGATTATATCGTACGTCTGTATGACGTCATTGAAGTAAAAATGAGAGCTGAAAGTTTAGAACAAGCGATTGAACTTTGTGATTTAAACACCGCACCGCAGTTAACGGGTGTGATTGTAGAAATTGACAATGTGATTGAGGGGGAAGAAGTATGAAAAAAACAGATATAGCCCAGCAAATTGTCGATATTCAAACTTTATTAGAAATTGCCAAAGATAATGTGTTGGAAGAGAAAAATAATGATGCGTTGAAATTATTGCATCGGGCAAGTCGGGAAATGAAATCAGTGGCGTGGAAGGTTGCGCCGGTGTTGGGGGAATGAGGATGAACAATGCAAAGCATTATTTAGTGACATTAGAAATTAATGTAACAACGGCAGAGGATGATTTGACATTTAATGTCAGCGCAGCATATCGAAATCATCCGAATAATTATGTTAAGGATATGATGAATTTAATGATGTTCAAATTGGTTGCTGTTGTCCGTGCCGGTTGGTTAGCACTTGAACGTGTTGATCCAAACATTGAGTCCGTATTTTCACACAAATTACATTTTGATTTTAAACAATGTACTGATGATGAATGGGAAGTAAGCGCTGAAACTGAAATTAAGGATATCATCGGACGAACTTTAATTGATTTAAGTAAGCGTATTTTTATGGAAGATCCAAGGATTGATGAGCTTATCGCATTAGCTGATTAAAACCCATTTACAGCCCATTTACCACATCAAGTGGGCTGAATAATGTGTTTTACGACAGGAGAAAAATGAAAAGCAACAAAGACAAACTGCTTAGGAAAATCAAAAAACTACTGGCATTGAGTAAATCAACTAATCCACATGAAGCGGCAAGTGCGTTAGCTATGGCACAAAAACTAATGGCAGAAAACCGGATTAATCAAGCACAGGTTGAATTTAGTCAAGCTCATACAAAGCAAAAAACTGCGATTAAATCAGCCCGCTATGTACACATGTTAATCGCAATAGTTAAAAAAGCATTCGGCGTAGATGCGTATCTTTGTAATCAATATCCTGGGGAAGATTGGTGTGAAAATAAGATGCATATCGTATTTTTCGGTATAGATGAGCGTCCTGAAGTTGCGTCATATTGTTTTGATGTGTTGTATCGCAAATTGCAAACTGCACGTAAAGCGTTCTTAGATACGCAAAGCAAACGCCTGAAACGCAGTACACTTATTTCACGGGGTGACCGTTTTTGTGAGGGATGGGTTGTCGGCGTGAATCAAAATGTGAAGCAATTTGCAATGACACCGGAAGAAAAACAAAAAGTGGATCACTATAAAACCTCAATATTTGAGAATGAAAAGTGGAGTGAACTCAAAGTGCGATCAGCCGGTGACACGAGAGATTACGGTGCATCACAAAGCGCAGGCTACAGACAAGGACAACAAGTTACACTGAATCATGGTGTAAACGGGAAAGAAACAGTTAAATTAGGAGTAAAACAATGACAGAGCAGATTTATGAATTTAAACAGGTGACAGATATTTTGGTGCTTGATGATAAGCAGTTTGAACGATTCTTAGCGGATTTTAAAGAATGGTTTCGCTTTCAAAAACAGGTTCGCACTGATGTAGAAAAGCTAAGAAAAATAGGGATTAATATCACGGTAGCGGATGTGATTCGTTGGAAAGATGATGCTCTCATCGGCGTGGGTAAAATTACGATTGATGTACAAAAGGCACGGGATTATTAAAACCCATTTACAGCCCATTTTAACCGCACTTTAAGTGGGCTGAATAATGTGTTTTAAATATGATTTAAACGAGGTTTAAAGATGAAATGTAAATGCCCTGCTTGTGGGGCGGTGCTATCGCTTGATGTGTTGTTACAGCATGAACAAGCAACACAGGCGGTGATGACGGCAATGCAATTTAACGGTGAATTTGGGCGGTTAGCTGTGCAGTATTTGGCACTATTTCGCCCGGGAACGTCAGCCCTTGCGATGAATCGTGTCGCAAAGTTATTGGGGGAATTAATGACTTTAGTCCAACAGGGCGAATTTTCCCGCAACGGGCAGGTTTATGCTGCACCTCTAGATGCATGGATTTATGGGTTTAACACGGTGCTTAATGGTCGTCATAATATTAAACGCCCATTAGTCGGGCATGCTTATTTGTTGGAAGTGATGAGTAAATGGCAAGGGCAATCCCTTGAGCCGGCAATAAACGTTGCGGCGAAATCCCATCAACAGGCTCCATTAAGCAGTAAAACCGGTCAGGCATTGGCGAATTTAGCGGAGTTTGCAAATGGAAAAGGATGATTGGTTAAATGCTGTCATTGCAAAAGGGCTAATGGGGCTTGTGACGCTAAGATTACCCAATACGCCACCGGAAGAAATCATTGTAAAAACGGCTCAAGTGTGGGTATTGGCTCTCACCAAGGGGATGGGTACTAAGTGGGTAAAAGAGCGGGATAAACCTCGCATTGAGAAAGCCTTTATGCGACTTTATGCAGAGTGCGACAGATTTCCTAATCCTAAAATGTTGGTTGAGCGTTTACCGAAAGATTACCCTGAAACATTAATGATTGAGCGGAAAATGACTGAAGAAGATCGCAAACGTAACAATGAAATGTGTCAAAAATTACGAGAAATCTTAACGGGGGTCAAAATAAATGCTTAATCGTAAAAGTTTAATGGCTAAGATCCATATCGGTAAAAAACAGTTGGGGCTTGATGAAGAAACTTATCGTCAATTCCTTGCCAATCTTACGGGTAAAAGCAGTTGTGCGGCAATGGCGGCAGAGGAATTACACAAGGTATTGGGAGAAATGGTGAAGAAAGGCTTTAAAGCACAGTCAAAATTTTGGGGAAACCGCCCAGTACCAAAGGAAGATAAGAAAGTTTATTTGGCAAAAATTACCGCACTTTTGGCAAAACACGGCTTACCAAAGGAATATGCAGATGGTATTGCTAAACGTTCCTTTAAAGTGGATTTTGTGCATTGGTTGCACCCTTGGCAGTTGAAAAAGGTGGTGCAGATGTTGTCGGTGTATGATCGCAATAAAAAGGCGTTGTGAAAATGGGTAGGTAGGTGTAAATTAAAGGCTCTTTTGAGCCTTTTTTATTGGAGAAAATAATGAAAAAATTACTCCTTTTAGTAATATTTTCTTTTCCGCTGATTGCTAATGCTGGGCTTTTTAGTGATGGGAAAAATGACATTAAAATTTTTAAAGACTATCCCTTTGATATGCACAAAAGTGAATTTACTAAGCAATTTCGATACTTTGGAAAGTGTCAATTTGATACTGGAGTAAAAATTTGTGCGCCCGAGGGATACGAATCGCTTTATGGTATCAAATTTAACATAGTGATTACCTTAGAGAAGAATAAAACGAATGGAATTATACTTAACACAACCGATGGGTTCATTAGTCGAGCTGATTTTTGGGAATTGTTTAGGGGAGTTCTCAAATCAGGATTTGTTCTTTATCAAGTAGAAGATAAAGAGGGAAAAGCAAACATCTTTGATGATATGTTTGAATCAGCTAAGGTCGGTTATAAAGTCAATAATACCGATCCTAAGTTAGATATTTTAGAATCCAAAAAATCAACATCTCAGAAGTTATTTTATTTGGAAAAAGACAAACTGGATTCTATTTTGAGAGCTGGACGAAAGTTTTCATCTTCTCAAGAAATTGTCGAACAATTACCTAAAGATACTCGTTTTATTGAAATGGATGTTAATAGTATTAATGGTGAAAGTTACTTAGTGGTACTAAAAATATCATTACCCAAACTCAGTGTCTCGACTAATGAGAGACCAACTGAAAAGTTCTAATAAAATCCCGTCCCGTGCGGGATTTTTTTTCATCTTTCTCCTACCAAAATTCCTAACTTTTAAAAATCTCGTGTTAAATTGCGCCAAAATGTGATTTGACAGGGGGTGATTATGCAGTCTCAATTTGAACGTGTTGCCGATTGTCTGCCGGACGTGGTGTTAGAAATGGTGGAGCTGGTTGGGTTTAATGATGTAGAGAAAATTGTTCATCAATTTGGTGGGGTGAACTTTCTTTTTTCCGATGGTAAAGTGTATTTCCCTAAACTCAAAGCCTTAATTGGGCTGGAAAGTGCGGTGAAATTGCGCCGTTATTTTAAGTCGGAGCGGGTTTATATTCCTCGCTGTGAAGTGGCATTGCGTTTATTACGCAATGAGCGACTAAAAGCCGATTTTGATTTTATTACGCAACAAGAGAAAAAAAGCGGGCGTATGGCAATGTTAGAGCTTTGTAAAAAATACCAACTTTCTGACCGCCATGCATGGGATATTGTTCGCACACTTCAGTCAATGTCCCCCTATCAACATCAACAAGCTACACTTTTTTAAGTGTCGGCGTGTGGAACTCCCTCCTCCATTCAACGCAATCTTTTTATTACACAATACCCTCAATTCTGACAACGAATGAGGGTATTTTTTTATGTCTTTAACTTTTCAGCAAATTTTCGATCGCCTTATCGGACATGAGGGCGGTTATGTCAATGATCCACGTGACCCCGGTGGTGAAACAAACTGGGGGATCACAAAACGCACGGCACAGGAAAACGGCTATATGGGCGCAATGCGTTCTATGACCCGTGAACAAGCATTTAAAATTTATCATTCCGCATTTTGGGTGCGTTATCAGTGCGAAAAAATGCCATCGGCCGTGGCGTATCAATTTTTTGATACAGCGGTCAATCACGGTTTAGGCAATGCTAGCCGAATGTTGCAACGTGCAGTCAATGTGGCGGATGACGGTGTGATTGGTAATTTCACCCTTACAGCAATCAAGAAAATGGCAGTTTCTGATGTGATTATGCGTTTGAATGCAGAGCGTTTGGAGTTTTACTGCAAATTATCCACTTTTGCGACCTTTGGAAAAGGTTGGGTACGTCGTGTGGCAGGAAATTTGAAATACGGAGCAATGGACAATGAAGTTTAGATTTTTAGGTGTATTTAAACGGGTTTTTAACCGATTTTTTCAACGTCGTCAAAAACCGTTAGCTTATCGACCGCACTTTTTTAGTAAAAATGCGTGGAGTTATGTCCGCCGTGGTAAACCTACTCCGGCGGAAGTGATTATGTGGAGGTTGAGCCAATGAGTAATAAGTTTGTTGAGTTATTTACCAATAATGACGGACGAGCCAGTACCACGGGTTTTATCCAGTTTTTTGGCTTTTTAGTGATGGCGGGCGTGTTGATTTATTCGGTGTATTTAGACCGAGCTATCACCACGGATTTGTATTTTTATTTTGCTTGTTTCTGTGGCGGTTCTGCCGCAACGAAAGGTGCAGTGGCGGCATTTCAATCTCGTGAGCGAGCGAAATCAGAAACAACCTCTCAAGCCGAACCTGAAGACAGACCGAGGGGGATTTGATGAATATTCAAATGATGTTATTAGCCATTATCGGTGGGCTGATGGTGGTTGGCTATATTGGGCATAAATTGCACCGGGCAGGCCGTGAAATTGACCGTTTATTAAAAACCAATGCGACATTAGAACAAGAAAAATCCGTCTCCGAGACGAAAGTCAAACATTATGAAACAAGGAAAAATCATGAAGAAAACAGTCGTCATGCTGACCGCTCTTCTCTTATTGACAGCTTGCAACAATCGGGCGATCTCCGTGATTAATCCAAGTTGTGCCGGTTTTTCGTTGATTTCAGCCAGTCGGCAAGATACCACTGAAACCCTACGCCAAATTAAAGTGCATAACGACACCTATCGGGAAATTTGTGCAGGTAAGGAGGGACAATGATGGATGATAAATGGTTTATCGGGCTTGGTACGACGTTGATTATCAGTCTTGTCGCTTGGGCATGGAAATCAGTGAATGAGAAAGTGCAAGACAATGAGAAATCTATCCAGCTATTGGAAGAAAAAATGTACCGTGAATTTCAGAGCAAAGAGTTGGCCAGTGTAAAAGATCATCACATGCACGAAGTGCTCACGGAAATTCGGAGTCAGTTAAAAGAAATCAATAAAAAGTTAGATTTAAAGGCGGATAAATAATGTCGGCAAGAGAGCGAAAACGCTTAGAGCAATTAGCAGAAAAAGAGCAAACCAACGCTAAGTTAGATGAAATTTTAAGTTTGACACGGCAAGTCGGTCATAAAATCGACCGGTTAGACGGACGAGTGGATGATATTGATGTGCGCTTGGCAAAGGTAGAAAAAAATTTAGCTAAGTTAGGTGTAAAAGCCGCCGTTGTGGGTGGGTTGAGCGGTTTATTGGTTTCTGTTGGGTTTGAATTAATCAAAGCCAAGTTTGGAGGCTGATATGGCTCACGATGAGAAAACGAAAGCGGAAGTGCGCCGTTACTATGTGTTTGATTGTTTAACCCTCGAAACGGCAGCAGAGAAAGCGAAAGTCTCTTATAACACGGCTCGCCGTTGGAAACGTGAAGCCGAAGCCCGTGGGGATAATTGGGATAAAGTCCGTGATGCCAACACCATGGCAAGCGGTAAAGTGGAAGATGTAGCACGAGGTATGCTAACCACCTTTGTGCTTTATTTTGAAAATACCATGGAAGAACTCCGCCAAGCGGAAAATTTGCCGGTGAGTGATAAAGCCAAACTCATCCAAGGCTTAGGCGATTCCTACGCCAAAATGGTGGCAAGCAGTAAGCGGTTGTTGCCGGAGGTGTCAGAATTGGCTGTAGCAATGCGAACCGTTGAATTATTCGGTGAATATATTAATCAACACCATACCGCATTAATGGAGCCTTTTATTAACGCACTAAAAGGATTTGGCGAACTGGTCGAAAAGGAGTTTAAGAAGTGAACCTTGTCTCTTTTATTTTTGTCATTGCTGCCTGTCTTTCTGCCCGTGATGGTGGGGATTGGGGTTGGTGGGTATTTTTTGCGATATTGGCGAGTGATTAAATGAAAAGCAAAGATTTTCTAAAAGAATTAGCCGCGTATGCGGACAGCCTGCGTCAAAAATTAGAAGCCTCTTTTGACGGGTGGGACGACACACCCGAAGCGGTGGTTGCACGGCGTAAAAAAGTATTAGATCCAGTTTCGGGCTATGACTTTTTTGTGTCGAATTATTTTCCGCATTATGTGCGCTCAAGTAGTCGTTCGCAGTTGCACAATTATCTTTTTGAGCAATTACCCCTCACTCTGCAGCAACCCACATCAGTACATTTAGCGATAGCTGCACCCCGTGGCGAGGCTAAATCTACTTTAGTGTCGCAGTTGTTTACGCTTTATTGCCTCGTTACACAGAAAAAACGCTATGCCCTGATTGTGATGGACAGTATCGACCAAGCTTACCCTATGCTTGAAGCCATTAAAGTGGAACTGGAATTTAACCAACGATTGAAAATTGACTTTCCTGAAATGGCAGGACAAGGGCGAGTTTGGCAGGCGGCAACAATTATCACAAAAGCTAATCAGAAAGTGCAAGTGGCAGGTTCGGGTAAAAAATTACGGGGATTACGCCATGGCGCATATCGTCCTGATCTTGTGGTGCTGGACGACATAGAAAATGATGAACAAGTCAGAAGCCCTGAACAACGGGATAAATTGCATGATTGGTTGAAGAAAACCGTGCTTCCACTCGGTGCGGCGGGTGATAAGTTAGATGTGGTGTATATCGGGACAATCTTACATTACGACAGTGTATTAAACCGCACGTTGGCAAGTAAGGCGTGGAAAACCGCTAAATTTAAAGCCTTAATCAAACAGCCTGATGACATGGCGTTATGGGATAAATGGGAAGATTTTTATCTTAACGAGGGCGAAGCGGTCGCGGATGCCTTTTATCAGGCAAATAAAGCGGCAATGGATAAAGGGGCGGAGGTCAGTTGGGCGGCACGTCCGATTTTGACGTTAATGAAAATTCGGGCTCGTGATGGACATGCCACCTTTGACTCGGAATATCAAAATGACCCCTTAAGCAGTGATGATGCAATGTTCGCCAATAGTCTCATTTACTGGACGGAATTGCCGGATGATTTGATTTATTTTGGCGCACTTGACCCCTCAATGGGAAAAGCCGGGGCAAGTCGTGACCCTTCTGCGATTTTAGTCGGGGGGTATCAACGCTCCACAGGCAAATTATATGTGGTCGAAGCGCAGGTGAAAAAGCGTTTGCCCGATTTAATCATTGAAGATGTGATCCGTTTGCAACGTCAATACCGCTGTCAGCGTTGGTTTGTGGAAACCGTACAGTTTCAGGAATTTTTAAAAGATGAGTTGGTAAAACGTTCGGCTCAACGGGGTTGTCCGGTTCCGGCCACGGCAACCAAACCGAACACGGACAAGATGTTGCGTATCGAAAGTTTACAGCCTCACATGGCGAATGGATTGATTTTACTCCATGCCTCGCAAGCCACACTCATTGCTCAGTTACGACATTTTCCGAAAGCCGACCATGATGATGGCCCGGATGCTTTGGAGATGTTATGGCGTAATGCGGTGACGAACTCGGCCCCGATTGAATGGGTGGGGTTAAATGATTTGGAAGGTGATGATGAGTTGGATGATTTATACAGTATTTGGCGCAGTTAAGGTGGGATAAATGGGATTTTTAGATAAAGTGAAAGGCTTTTTTAAGATTGAGGAAACCGAGGAAACGCAAACCGATGAAGCGAATGTGACGGCAACAGGACGGGTGTTAGACGATCACCCATCTGCCCAAATCACACCGGGGAAACTGAAAAGCATTTTAGAGGATGCGGAAAACGGGGATATTCAGGCTCAACATCAACTTTTTATGGATATTGAAGAGCAAGACTCTAGCATTGCCGCCAATATGATGACCCGCAAGCGGTCGGTGCTCACGCTAGATTGGCGTATTGTTGAACCTCGCAATGCAACGCCTGCGGAAGAAAAACTACAAGCGGAAATTGATGAGTTGTTCCATCAATATCCGAACCTTGAAGATCTATTTGTGGATTTAATGGATGCGGTGGGACACGGTTTTTCTGCCTTGGAAATCCAATGGGCACAAGTGGAGGGGAAATGGGTGCCAAAAGGGTTTAAACCTTGCCCGCAATCTTGGTTTAACCTTGATAAACAGGATAATCTTTTACTCCGTACACCGGATAACCCGATGGGTGAGCCGTTGCGCCCCTTTGGTTGGGTAGTACATCGTCATAAATCCCGTTCGACCCAGTTGGCCCGTGATGGGTTATATCGCACGCTTGCGTGGCTTTATATGTATAAGCATTATTCCGTGCGTGATTTTGCGGAGTTTTTAGAGCTTTACGGTATGCCGATTCGCATCGGGAAATATGGTGCGGGTGCGACAGCCTTGGAAAAACGTACATTGCTGCGTGCTTTGGCAGAAATCGGACATAATGCGGCAGGGATTATGCCGGAGTCTATGCAAATTGAGTTGCACAATGTAGCTACAGGGACATCATCAGGTAACAATCCCTTCTTGCACATGGTGGATTGGTGTGAGAAATCCATTGCCCGCTTGATTTTAGGGCAAACTTTAACGAGCGGTGCAGACGGTAAAAGCTCCACCAATGCATTGGGTAATGTGCATAATGAAGTGCGTCGTGACTTGATGATAAGTGATGCCAAACAGATTGCACAAACTATCACGAAGCAAATTATTTTGCCTTATTTGCAAATTAACGTTGATCCGAATATTGCACCCCATCGTGTGCCATACTTTGAGTTTGATACCAAAGAATACGAAGATTTATCTATTTTCGCCGAGGCGTTGCCGAAATTGGTCGAAATCGGTGTAAAAGTACCGGAGAGTTGGGCGAGAGATAAATTGGGGATTCCGGAAGTGCAAGAGGATGATGAGTTGTTAAAACCCCTTCAAAGCGAATTTAAAACGGATTTAAACGAGGATAAAACAGCGAAAAAACCGACCGCACTTTCGGCTCATGTTATAGGATGCCAGTGTGACGGCTGTTTGGGCAAAGTTGTGGCCCTATCTGCAAAATCAGGAGAAAAAGATGAACAGGCTTTGTTAGACGAAACGTTAGATGAAGCCTTAGAACAGGTTGATTTTAACCAACAACTTGACCCGATGGTGCAAAAAGCGGTGCAAGTGATGTTGTCTTGTCACTCTTATGAGGAAGCGACAGAAAAACTCGCTACGCTTTATCCGGAATTGACAGCAAAAGCTCACCACGAGTATTTAACCCGTGCGATGTTTTTATCAGAACTTCTAGGGGCAAGCCATGCCAAACCTTAGTTTTGCGCTCGGCTTGCCACCGAAAAAAGCCATTGAATTTTTAAAAAGCAAAAAAGCCTTTTTAGATCATATTGACGAAAAAGGCTTGATGGAGAGCGCAAGGGCGAAAGCCGCCCGTATTGCTAACCTTTCCAGCCTTGAGATGATGAAAGATATTTATCAATCTTTGATTGAGGCCCAACAGCAAGGGCAACCTTTCGTTGAGTGGCAGAAAGGCATTTTTGAGCATTTTAAAAAGAAAGGTTGGATTGCGGGTTATGATAAAGGTTATTTATTGGCTGATCCGAAAACCGGGGAATATTTTGGTACGCCACGGCGGTTAGAAACCATTTATCGCACCAATATGCAGGCTGCTTATTCGAGCGAGCGTTATCAACAAATGCGGGATAATGCGGATAGTCGCCCTTATTGGCAATATTCAGCGGTTAATGATGATCGGACACGCCCAAGCCATTCGGCGATGAATGGCTTGGTTTATCGTTATGATGATCCTTTTTGGAACGTATTTTATCCGCCTAATGGGTTTAATTGTCGTTGTTCGGTGATTGCTTTGGCTGAACGGGATATTGCACGGCGTAATCTCGTAGTGGGCAACAGTGAAGAACGGTTAATTGACTATGAGCGCAAAATCAATGCCACGCAAACAGAAAAAACGACGGCATTTAAACTCTCTGATGATAAATGGGTGGTGACTGACCGAGGGTTTGATTATAACGTGGGTCGGATGATGTATAAGCCAAATTTGGATCAGTACCCGGAAGCCTTGGCACATCAGTTTGCTAAACGTGAAATGGGTGGCGAGGGGTTTAAGTTTGATTTTAGACAGTTTGAAGAAGAGTTTAAACAAGCCAAACAGCGACTAAATTTAAATGAAAAACTCACATCTGATGATTTAACAGCGGTGCGTAACCAGCTGCGTCGTGAATATAAGTTTGCGGCGGGAGTATTAAATGTAGCAGATAAAGCGACATTGAAAAGTGAAACAGCAACCGTGTGGCTTTCTGATGATACGCTCATTAAGCAGTTTAACAGCCGTGATGGACAAGGATTTGGCTTGGAGGAATACGCACTATTACCCGATGTGATCAATCAACCCGATAAAATTATACCGGATGAATTGGGTTATCAATTTTATAAGCAAATTAATAACAAGAAGATCATGGCCGTGTTGAAAGTATTGGGGAAAGAGAACGAGATATTTATGCAATCTGTTCGCTTTGTGAGTGAAAAACAATGGAGAAAAGCATTTAAATAATTGCCACTAGGTAGGGCTCGAACCACCTACACACAATCCAAGGTACTCTTTCAACCTATCGTCCGCGATCCTCGAGATTCATCGCTTTTCTAGTGGCTAAGGACAATATAACGATGATTGAAATAAAAATCAACAATGAAAAAGAAGTGGTGGCGTTGCTGGAGCGAGTGGCGGAAGGCATTCGTTATAATGTGCCACTGATGCGTATCATTGCCGGTACAATGCAAAGTGCGGTCGATCAGAATTTTGAGGCAGGCGGTCGTCCGAAATGGTTGGGCGTAAAAAGCCGTCCCGGTGGAACGCCTTTGATTGATAGTGGTGCATTGCGTAATAGCATCCATGCAAGTTGGGATAATGATGAGGCGCAAGTGGGGACAAATTTAAAATACGCCGCCATTCATCAATTTGGTGGTAAAACCAAACCGCACAAAATAAAACCGGTCACCAAGAAAGCCTTGGCCTTTGGAGGTATTGTGCGTAAGTCGGTAAATCACCCCGGAAGCACCATTGAGGCTCGTCCATTCCTTGTCTTAACCCCACAAGATGAGGAGGATATTTTAGATGATGTACAACACTATTTTCAGAGTTTGATGAAATAAATCCAAAAACCGCCCTAAATCAAGTATAGGGCGATTTTCTTTTTTATAGGTATCATTTTTCGAGTTTAAATTTTTAAAACAATTTAAAGCGGTTTTAAAACGTTTTAAAATGGGTTTAAGCTAAAAGCTAAGTATTCATTTTTTATTTCTTCTCTTTTAGGGCGTGTGGAACTCCCTCCTCTCTTTTCATTTTTGCCTTTCCGTTATTCTGTTATCCGCTATTAAAGAATGAGGATAACAAACGATGCACATTAAGCCGATTGCGTTAAGTTTCGAGCTGAACAAAAAAACAAATGGGCGTATTCAGTTATTCCCTTTTGGTCGTTTTTATTCGCAAGATGAACGCACCGAAGGTGCAGGAGGCTGGTATGTAGATGACAGTAATGGCTATGCGCTAGCCGACCAAATTAATCAGCTTAAAATCAAGCTGATGATTGACTACGAACATCAAACATTATTTATAAAAGATAACGGCAAACCCAATCCTGCCGCAGGATGGATGGAAACGGCGGAATATATTCCCGGTGAAGGCATTTTTGTCGATGTTGACTGGACAAAAAAAGCACATAAACAAATTCAGGACGGAGAATATCGTTACATTTCTCCTATGTTCTTGAGTGCCAAAGACGGCAAAGTAACAAAAGTGCTGAACGCCGCATTAGTAAATCGCCCTGCTTGTCACGATTTGGCAGAAGCGATTGCCTTTTCATCTCAATTTAATCAACAACAAAAGGATAATTCTATGCTGGAGTTATTATGTCAATTATTCGGTGTGAAGGATGCAACCGAAGACGAAATGAAACAAAAATTAACCGCACTTTCTGCCGCAAAAGGTGACAGCCCGGTAGCATTAAGTGATGTGTACGGAAAACTGAAGGAAAAAGACGGCGAAGTCGTTGCATTAAGCGCAAAAGTAGGGGCTGAACCCGACCCGAGCAAATATGTGCCATTGTCTATGATGAAAGACGTGCAAGATAAATTGGCGGCGTTGAGTGCTCAAGTGCAAAGCGACAAAGTAGCAGATTTAATTCAAACCGCTCTTTCTGATGGTCGTTTATTGCCATCGCAAAAAGATTGGGCGGAAAAATTAGGTAAAGCGGATGTGACCGCATTATCAGACTATTTGGCTGTAGCAACGCCAAATCAAGCTTTAGCCGGTGGAAGCCAAGCCAAAGAAGATCCTAATCAGAAAGTGGTGGCGTTAAGTGCAGGAGAGGCTGCTGCAGCCCGAGCTTTAGGGATGACAGAGGCGGAATTTATTGAAGAACACAAGGAGAAAAAATAATGAGCTTTAAAAAATCAGAGGTTTTAAAAGCAATTGAAAGCCAGTTTAAAAAAGACTTTGTGGCGGGGTTAGCGTTAATTAAACCGCAGTGGGATATGGTGGCGATGAAAATTTCATCCAATACCAAAGTAAATACCTACGGCTTTTTAGGTCAATTCCCGAAAATGCAGGAATGGGTAGGAAAACGTCAGCGTAAAGCGATGCAAGCCCAAGGTACCAGCATTGAAAACAAACTTTATGAAAGTACGGTAGGAGTGCCTCGTGTAGATATTGAAGATGACCAAGTAGGCTTATTCCGCCCGATGGTGAAACAAGCGGCACAAAGTGCGGCAGAGTTACCGGATGATTTAGTTTTTGGATTGTTAAAAGAAGGTAAAAATACGCTTTGCTATGACGGTCAAAACTATTTTGACACTGACCACCCTGTTTATGAAAACGTGGACGGCACAGGCAATAGCAAACAGCAAAGCAATATTACCACCGGTTCTAAAGCTGATGCACCAACCTTTTATATTTTTGATACCACAAATGCGGTTAAACCATTAATTTGGCAAGAACGTACCGCACCGGAAATTGAAACAAAATTTGATCCGTCAAAATCCGATACTGTCTTCAATGAAGATGTTTATGAATGGGGTGTGCGTGCTCGTGGTGCTGCCGGTTTTGGTTTCTGGCAATTAGCCCATTGTGTGGAGCAAACAGAGCTTACGGCAGAAAGCATTATGGCAGTGATTGCCCAAATGCAATCCTTAAAAGGCGATGGCGGTAAATTACTAAACATTCGTCCGAATGTGATTTTAGTGCCACCTGCTCTTGAGTTTAAAGCTCGTCAAATCTGTGAGGGTGAGATGATTAACGGTACGACCAATATCTTAAAAGGTCGTTTGAAAGTGTTGGTTTCACCGCAAATCATTTAAGCGTAACTATATTGGGCGGGAAACCGCCCTTTAGGAGTAAACATGGCTCGTCAAAGACAAACAACTCAATCGGAAAAGGATAAAAAACTTAATACTCCACCTTCCGATAGTCCAAAGAATGATCTTCCTGTGCAGGATAACGCACAAAAAAAGGAAAATGATAAACCCTTGGATGATGTTCCAAAAACGAATGAAAAAAACGATACCCCACCGCTTCAACCCGAAGGGCATGTTATTGAACCCATCGCTTATGCAGTGAAATTACGCAGTATTCACCCGCAAGCCAGTTATGGGCGTGCCGGTTTTCGTTTTACCAAATCGGAAGAAACGGTGATTAACGTCACAGATATTGAGCCTGATAAGGTGATTTTATTGGCGGAAGATCCTTGGTTGGAACTTGTACCTATTTGTGAGGAATAAACCGTGAATTACGCCAGTGTGGATGACTTTGTATTGCGTGTAGGTGAGGTGCAAGCCATTGAATTGACCGACCGGGATTTGCTTGGTGAGGTGAATGAAAATTTACTTGAAGTCGCTTTGGCGGACAGCTCAAGCCAAATTGATGGTTATTTGGCTGCACGTTATACCCTGCCCCTTGTTACTGTTCCACAAAATCTAGTGCGACTTTGTTGTGATTTAGCACGCTATCGTTTAGCCAGTATGTCCGGTGTGAAAATCACCGATGAGATCATTGAACGCTATAAATTAAGCCTGAAAGAATTGCAGGATATTAGTTCGGGCAAGGTCTCACTGGGTTTGCCATTGGCAGATGAAGGGGCGGATAATCAAGACAGTGGCGTGATTTTTACTAATCCGAAAAACAGGATTTTTAGCCGTGATAACACAAATTGAACAAGCCTTAGTGGAGCGTTTACAGCGTGGATTAGGGCGATTAGTCAGTACAGTGAAAAGCTATGGCGGTGAGTTGGATGATGAAAGTCTTAGCACATCACGCTTACCAATTTGTTTAGTGACCTTTGGCGGGGCACGCATTGAACGCATGGGGACGAATGCTAAACGACACCAATCCACGGCTAATTTTGTGGTTATTGTCGCTGTCAATTCATTGCGAAGTAATCTTGCTGCCCGCCAAGGTGGCGTGGATAAGCGTGAGGTTGGGGTTAATCAGTTAATTACCGCCGTGCGCCGTTTATTGGACTCACAGACCTTAGGGCGATTAGTGAAACCATTAAAACCGACAAAAGTGCGTACGATTTTCAACAACGCTACCTTTAAAGGCGGGGCTATTACCGCTTATGCGATTGAGTATGAAGCGGTTTATGACGATTTAGCCCCCCTTGAAGACGGCTTGTTTCCGGAAGCGACCCGTGATGTTGAAAATCCTGATTATGTGTTTACCCGGTATCAGGGCGAACATTCAGAACCTGACCCAATGTTAGAACGCATTGGGGGCAATATTTATGATCCGACAAATGGCGCAAGCGTGCCGTTTGAGGTGGAGACAAAACATGAAAGTTAAAGCAAAAGCCGGCATTAAAGTGCCGATGGAAAATCAACCTTATATCTATATTGAACAGGCGGTCGTTGAGGTTGAGCCGACAGTATATTACCAACGCCGCATTCAGGACGGTGATTTAATTGTGGTGAGTGAAGCTCGCTCACGTAAACAGGAGAAAAACAATGGCTGAAACTAACATTGAATTTGACAATATCCCTTCCAGTCTTCGCTTACCGGGTGTTTATACAGAGTATAACGCCCGCAATGCGGTTAGCACATTACCGACTAATGAGCAAAACGTATTGATTGTTGCACCAATGTTAGATGGGGATAACGCTTTTAGTGCGCCAACGCCGATTTATTCGGACTTAGATGCTAAAACCGCCTTTGGTGCAGGTTCTTGGGCACATTTAATGGCTCGTTTGGCAATCAAAAACAATGCCATGATTCGTTTAACGGCAATTGGTCTGAAAGATAATGAGGCGGGTGTTGCCGCTACCGGTTCTATTGCATTAAGTGGTACATCGACCAGTGCAGGCGTGTTAAAAGTGGTGATTGGCGGCGTGGATTATGCGGTTGCTATTAGCAAAGCCGAAACCGCAGAGCATGTTGCAAGCCGCTTAAATGCCGTGATTAATGCCGGTGAATATTGTCCGGTAACTGCAACGGTTGAAGAAGGTACGATTAGCCTTACCGCAAAATGTAAAGGTGAAATCGGAAATGAAATTGAAGTGACGGCTAATATCACCGCCGCTGATATGGCAGTGAGTGTAACAATCCTTGCCAACGGTGCGGAAAATGCGGATTTATCGGCCGCACTTGCGAGTGTTGCCGGGGAACATTATCACGTGATTATCTCCCCTTTTGCTGACGATAAAAATGCCAAAGCCTTACTTGAGCATTTAGATGCCGTGGCAAGCCCAACGGAGAAAAAACCGGGTGTAGGTGTGCTAGGTTGGCGTGGGTCAATGGCGAGTGGTACAACCTATGCCGAAAAAATCAACGATGAGCGTGTGACCGTAGGTTGGTATAAAGGTGCTGTGGAATCTAATGCGTTAATTGCTGCAGGATTTGGAGCGATTATTGCAGGTCAAGAAGACCCGGCAAAACCACTCAATACACTTGAAATTAAAGGTTTAACGCCGGTGAGTGCCACACAAACACCACTTAAAACGGAAGTGAACCAAGCCTTATTCCACGGTTTAACACCGATTATGGTGGTGAATAACCGAGTACAAATTGTGCGTGCGATTACTACTTACACCAAATCCCCGGCGAATGTGGATGATCCGTCATGGCTTGATTTAACCACTATTCGTACTTTGGATTACACTCGCAAAGCCATTGAACAGCGTATTGCGTTACGCTTCCCTCAATCAAAATTATCTAATCGCACCCCACCAAAAGTGCGGTCGGAAATTTTGGATGTACTTTACCGCTTAGAGCAGGAAGAAATTTTAGAAAACGTGGATGCCAACAAGGACAAATTGCTTGTGGTGCGCAATGCAAAAGACCCTAATCGTTTAGATACGGTCATTCCGGCTGATGTGGTAAATGGCTTGCATGTAGTGGCAAACCGCATTGATTTAATTTTATAGGAGGCGTAGATGTCTGAAAAATATGCAGGTTCTGCAGTGCTTGAAGTTCATGGTGTGGAAATTGAAATTCAGGATTTGAGTGTTACTAAACAAACCGGGCGTAAATTGGTAAAAACCATGAACTCGGAAGGCCGAGCCCGTGGTTTTGCCAAAGGGATTGCGACGTGGGAGATTTCACTGACTGCGGCAATGCCAATTGACGGCTCGGAAATTGATTGGGCGGGAATTAGTGATGCCAAAATCACGATTTATCCACTTAACCAAGAGGATAAACGCACCTCTTACTTGGGTTGTTTTACTACCCAAGTGGGAGAGAAATACACTGTGGACAATGAAGCGGTGATTGATATCCAAATGAATGCGTTGAAAGAGGTGAAAGAATAATGCGTTTATTATTTGGCCTCCCCTTTAATGACCAACGTCATTTTGACTTTGAGGTAAATCTCCTTACTTTGGGCGGTGAATGTGCCGCCCTTGAGAAAATTGCCGAGTTGGGTTTGGATAGTAAAGAAAAACTCAATAAAGCCGAGCAGATGTTAGTGGATTTGGCGTATTTATCCGAGCAATTTAAGGTGTTAGGCATACCGAAAGATACGCTCACACCGCAATTTTTGCTGAATAACCTTGCCACTGATGATTATGTGTTGATCACACAAGCCATTGCGGAGTTGCGAAAAAAGCACATCGACGCTGGGGAAAGCCTGAACAAGCCAAACACCGAATAAAACAACGCCACGGCTTGTTTGAAGCTGAAAAAAATTACCGAAGTGCGGTGATTTTATTGGCGAAATTCGGATTTACTGCACAAGAGGTTCGGGCGATGTGTCATGCGGAAGTTGCCGCTTGGATAGCAAGTTGGCAGTCATCGCAAGGGATAAAAGTGCAGGCAGAAAAAGGCAACACGGTGCATTACAACCTTATGCGTCGTAAAAATAAGGGGGCATAAGCCCCTTTTTTTGTGGATTTAAAATGAGTTTAAAAAGGGTTTAAACATGGCACAAATGACATTGGCGTTGGCATTAAAAGCACAAGATTATGCCAGCCGTGTGATTAATCAAATGCGTGGTAATGTCAATAAAATGGCTGATGAGCAACAACGCCATGCTCAACGGACTGCGCAAGTAACACAAAAAAGCTATCAGAGTGTGCAAGAGGCAATGCGTGCACGAGAACGCTTGGGGATTCGTAGTGAGAATGCGATTCAAGCAGAAATCGCACAAACCATTGCAAGTTACAATAAATTGAAAGCCAGTGGTGTGCTTTCTGCACGAGCCCTCGCCCGTGAAGCTGAGGCAACAAAACGTAAAATCGCCTCGTTGAATGCGGAAATGGGCAAAACCACTATGGGGCAACGGCTAGGTAATATTGGGCGAGGCATGGCAAGTATTGGTGCGGGTGCAATGGCAGGCGCAATGGTGATGGCTCAACCGATGAAAAAAGAGATGGATTATGACCGTCGCCTCGCCATGGTATCTAATACTGCCTTTTCAGATCGTGATGTAGCAGGACGAATTGCAGGCAAAAAAGAATTACATCAAGCCGTACAACGTGCGGTTGAAACTGGCGGGGGTACGAAAGAAGACGCTTTGGGGGCATTAGATACGATGCTTGCCTCCGGTGCAGTGAAATCAGATACGGCCATGAAATTATTACCTACTTTACAAAAGGCGGCGGTGGCGACCGGTGCTGATACGAATGATTTGGCGAAAATTGCGATTTCCTCAATGCAGCAATTTGGTATCAGTGAAGATCAGATTGGTGCGGTATTGGATAAAGCCGTTGCCGCCGGACAAGCCGGTAACTTTGAGCTTTCCGATATGGCTCGTTGGCTACCACAACAAATGGCCGCAGCAAAATCCGCCGGGCTTTCGGGTATGGAAGGGTTTGAAGCGTTATTAGTGGCCAACCAACAAGCCCGTGTAACAGCAGGGACAAGTGATGAGGCGGGAAATAACCTTGTTAATTTACTGGCAAAAATTACTTCAAAAGAAACTAACGAACGTTTCCAAAAACTCAAGATTAAAGGCAAAGACGGTAAAACCCACGGTATTGATTTTATTAAGTCAATGGAAAATGAAAAGAAACAGGGCAAAAACTCACTTGAAGCCTTTAGTTCCATTATGGATATGGTGGTAGGTGAAGATGACCGTTACAAATCCCTTCAAGCAAAATTAAAAACCGCCAAAAAAGAAGAACAGAAAGCCTTGTTGGAGCAAATGACAAACTTGGTGGAAGGGACGGCTATCGGGCAAATTATTTCTGACCGACAAGCACTGATGGCATTACTTGGTATTCGTAACAATGTGCAGTTAGGTTCAGAGGTAAAGAAAGAAGTGGGTAATGCAGAGGGGGCGGTGGATACATCTCATGCAGTTATACAAGACACTAACAGTGCAAAAGTTGAAAATGCGAAAAATGCCTTAGAGTTTGCGCAAATGGAAGGCATGAAAGGCTTTAATAATGCATTAGGAGAGGCTGCAACCAAGATTGCCGAATATGCAAAAACCTATCCGGATTTAACGGCCACTTTAACCACCGCCGGTACGGTGATCACCGCATTAAGTACAGCGGCGATTGCAGCAAGTGGTGCATTGGCATTATTAGGAGCAAAGCGTAGTGGTATTGGACTTGGTGATGTAGCAGATCTTGCCAGTGATTTTGGTAAAGGGGGAAAAACTAAAGGCCTTTTTAAAGGAAAACCTAGTTTAGGAAATCTTGCTAAAAACTTTATTTCAACTGGGGCTATTGTTGGAACAGGTTTGATGATTGCCGCTGATCAACGCCCCATTGAGGAAGCCAAAGCTGAAGAAAAGGCAGAAAGGAAAACCGCACAAGAGAAAGCCTTAGAAAACCAATTTTATGCGAAAGCCTATGGCGGGGATAAAAAACAGACCTTTCAATACAATCCGTCGACAACCGGTTATAACAAAAACTCAATATGGACAACGGCCTCCCGTGCCGGTGAGGTGGCAGAATTAGCACGCAAAGATGAGATAGCGGCTTTGCGTGTTGAGCGAGGCACGTTAACACAAGCAGAATATCAAGCTCGCACACGTCAAAGTGCGACCAGAATGGCGGATATTCGCAATCAAGGGCAAGCTTATTCAGGCCTCGCTCACGCCGCCAATGACACGGATTCTGCCCTAAACCGCACCTTGAGCAATTTATCGGTGCTATCTAACTATCAAACGGATTTTCAGCAATTTGGGCAAACCATTAGTGATGGGCTTAAAACAGCGATTGAGAGCCAAAATTTCACCATTCAAAACCAAATTAAAGTGGATTTAGACGGACGGCTCGTGGCGGAACAAACGTCTGAATATCAATATCAAGATGTAAAACGTTGGGGGTAAATATGGGATGGACGAAGCCGATTCAGCGGGCCAGTTTCCGAGGTGTGCGTTTTGAAGTGCTTTCTGTGGATGATGATTTTTACCGTTCCACCATTGAGCACGCCTACCCATTTGTTAATGGGGCGGATGTAGAAGATTTGGGGTTAAACCCATTGACCGTGCGAATGCAAGCGATCTTTTATGGTGATGGCTATTACACAGATTTTAAACGTTTTTTAAGTGTACTTGAAAAACAAGGAGCGGCCACGCTAGTACACCCGATTCGAGGTCGTTTGCAAAATATGATTTGCACCGGGGCAAATTTCCGCCATGAAGCCGATATGATTGACTATGTAGCATTAGATTTGACCTTTATCGAATCCACACCGGCTAAACCTATTTTTATCTTTAATCATTCCCTGCTGGCGAAAATTGATACCTTGCTCTCGGAATTAGAGGACTTTACCGATGATGTAATGACACTCTACGGCGAATTTTTAGAGATTGTCGCTTTTGGAGCTAATGTGAAATCTCGGTTGCAAGGTGTTTATGGGGCAATATTCGGTTGTTTTGAGCAGATTCGTCATTTATTTGATTTTGATAAAACCCGTTATGCGGTATCACCGGTCGTCACAAAAGAAAACTTTAAGGCTAAAGCAACTCGTTCAGTGCGTGATTTAGTACTGATGATTGATAGTGGATTGCATCAAATTGCGACACGACAAGAGTTAACGACAAAAGCGAAATTTGATGAGGTAATTCGCACCATTCGCCAGATTAAAACCATTCCTGTTGATTTAGTCAGCGGTAAAAATATTAAATCGGCGAAAGAACAAGCTACATTGAAGTCTTTAACCACATCATTTTCAAAGGCCGATACGGAATCGGTACATTTAGTGATGCAATTAGCTGTAAGTTCAGTTTTGTTGCGCATTGCCACAGAACTCATGGAAGACGATGAATTATTGCCACAAGATATTGATTACATCACCACGAAAGTGCGGTCACAAATTGTAGAGAATTTGCAATTACTGCGTGCGCAAACAGATAAAGAGCATAAAGGTGAACGTATTGTGGTACTCACTACACCCAATACCGGGTTTTATACGGCTGCAAATAAGACCGCAGAGCAATTACGCAATAAAGTCCATCAATTCACCGAGCTTGCTATTGCGGCGATTAATCGCAAACCGCCTTTAATGGTGAGAGAAGCGCCAATAAACGGCACAATACAACAGATTGCCCACGAGTTTTATGGCGATTATAAACGTGCTGATGAATTATTGCGGTTAAACCCGCAAATCCGTTATCCAAATTTGATTGAGCGTGGGGAGTGGCTGAATAGTTATGTCAAATAATTACCCTTATCACAATGATGTAGTGGTTGAAATAGACGGCAAAGCCCATAACAGCTGGAAAAGCTATGATATTGATAGTGACTTTTTGATTCCTGCCGATGCCTTTAGTTTTGATTTAGGCGTGCCGTCAAATAGCACGGTGCTACCGGATTTTTCAGGGAGCGAAGTGAAAGTAAAAATTAATGGTGAATTGGTGATGACCGGCATTGTCGATACAACACAACACGCTATTAGTAAGACGTCTCGTAGCTATCGTTTAAATGGTCGTGATCGGGCGAGCATTTTGGTTGATTGTTCGGCTCCTATCACTAATGTGAAAGGCATGACGGTATTAGATGCCGTGAAGAAAATTGTTGAGCCGCTTGGCATTAAACAGGTACAACTCAAAGCAGAAAACAACCCTACCTTGGATAAAGTGGATATTGAAGTGGGCGAAACGGCTTGGAATGCGGCAATGCGTTGTGCCAATTCTGCCGGGTTGCATATTTGGTTTGAGCCAAATGGCGTGTTAATTGTGGGCGGAGCCGATTATAGCAAGCCACCGGTAGCGACATTGTGTTGCATGAAAGACGGTAAGCGTAATAATTTTGAACAAGCCAATTTAACCTTTGATGTTTCCAATCGTTTCAGCGAGGTGACATTTTTAGCGCAGAGCCACGGCAAGCAAGGCACGGATAACAAAAATGACTTGAAATGGATCTATCAAGATGCGGAAATGACGACTTATAAGCCGAAAACCGTGGTGGTGTCTGATGTTGATAATTTAGAAGCCTTAAAAAAATGGGCGAAAAAGTATATTTCAGACAGTCAGTTAGAGGGATTTACCCTCACTATTGTTGTCCCCGATCATAAAATGCAAGATGGGACATTGTGGCAACCGGGACAACGAGTACATATCATCTGTGAAGAATATGACATTGATGCCATCTTTTTCTTGATGGGGCGGCGTTTTAGCTTAAGTCGCCATAATGGCACACAAACCGAGCTACGGTTTAAGCAAGATGGTATATGGACACCGGATGCTTATGAGGCAAAAGCGGAAAAAGCCCGTAAACGTAAAGGCAAAAAAGGCAAGAAGAAAAAATCAGAGGGCGATTTGATTGCAACTGATGGAAAAGGAGGCTGGGCAAAATGAGACGATTAACCCAAGCTATTCAGCAAAGAACACAGAATGCCATCAGTGATATTCGCCAAGCCTTTCGTGGTGTGTTGAATTTAGTTAAAAGTGCGGACAATATTCAGAAAGTGCAAGTATCCGGTCTTGCGGATGAAACATTGCAAGATGTGGAGCTGATGCAACATTTTGGTTTTACGTCCGTACCGCCGGCTAACACGCAAGCGGTGATTTTACCCATGGGCGGCCAAACCAGCCATGGCATTGTGATTGCCACTGAAAATGGAGCTTTCCGGGTAAAAAGTCTGCAAGGTGGCGAGGTGGCAGTGTATGATGAAAGTGGCTCAAGCATTATCCTGAAAAAAGGACGACTCATTGAAATTGATTGTGATGTGTTAAAAATTAAAGCGACAAGTAAGGTAGATATTTCAAGTCCGCTTGTGGAAACGGATCAGGTATTTACTGCACAGGGACAAATCAATGGCAATGGAGGGATGGCCGTGCAAGGTGGCAGTGGTGCTAGTTTCACCGGCAATGTTGAACAAAAGGATGGTAATTTTACCACGAGCGGTGATGTAAAAGCCGGTTCGGTATCCTTAAAAGATCATAAACATCCCGGTGATAGCGGCGGTATGACCGATAAACCTCAATAACACCTTAAAAAGGCGGTGTGGAACTCCCTCACCACCTTTTTTGTATTCCCATCTTTTAATCTGTCGTCATGGACAGAGAGATCAGCCCGCTTACTGGGGACTATACCAATAAACAAATCAGTACGCTACAAAACGCAGCGTATATCAGGTTGACTACGCCTTTAGGCTCTTGGTGGGCAGATGGGCGTGTAGGCTCTCTGCTCCACCTTATTCCAAGAGAAAAAGATTTATCCCGTGTGGGGTTGATTGCCCAACAATATGCCGAAGAAGCTTTGCAGCCTTTGATTGATGACGGGCGTGCAGAAGAAATTATTGTTAACCATACTCAACCTCATGACGGGAAAGTGATTCTTGATATTTCCATTCGTGATAACCGGGGCGATACCTATCATTTTAAACACCCCGTAAGCGTGATTTAAATGGGGTTTAAACAATGTTTATCGTACCGAGTTTAGATGATATTCGTCAGGCCATTTTGCGTGATGTGAAATCACTTGAGCCACAAGCTGATGTGAGTGAGGACAGTGATTATTATGTTCGTGCAAGTAGTCTTGCTGCTGTGGCAGAAAACATTTATGCCCATCAAAAATGGATCATCAAACAATTTTTTCCCGATACCGCTGATACTGAATTTCTTGAAAAACACGCAGGCTTGCGTGGGATTCGGCGTAGAAACGCCACCTATGCAAGCGGGCGTGGTGCAACTATCATCGGTCAACCTGATGCCGTCATTAAAGCCGGGTTACAAATCAAAACAGAAGATAACCGTTTTTATGAAACCACAGAAAGTGCGGTCATTTCCCAAGAAGGTTTTATTGTTGTACCGGTGCGTAGCCTTGCCACAGGCGCTAATCAAAATATTAACCACGCAACGCCGGCCAGCTTTATGGCAGCACCCGTCGGGGTACAAACCGATTTGACCTTAAATGAGGTGATTGGGGCAACAGACGCAGAATCCGATGCCTCTTTGCTCGACCGTTTACTTGAGATTATTCGTCGTCCACCTGCGGGTGGCAATCGCTATGATTATCGCACATGGGCGTTATCAGTAGATGGCGTGGATGCCGCTTATGTCTATCCCTTACGCCGAGGCTTAGGCACGGTAGATATTGCGATCACCTCTAACAATAACATCCCTAGTGATGAAACGGTACAGCGTTGCCAAGAATATATTGATGATGTGCGCCCGGTGACGACAAAAGAAAGCAAAGTGGTGAAACCGGATGTCACGAAAGTCAATTTTACGATTCAGGTGAAAACAACGGGAGTGACATTAGAGGAAATCAAAACGGCTGTTTCGACCGCCCTTGCTGATTATTTTAATACGCTTATCCCCGGTGATGATTTGATTGTGTCGCAATGTGAAGCCGTGGTGAATAATCTTATTGGTGTAGTTGACCGTAAATTTACAACTCCGACAACAAACCGTAAGGCAGATGTCGTCAATAAAATTGAGTGGTTTAGGCTCGGAACAATCACTGTGACGGAGATGGAATAATGCAAGTTGAGCATAAAAAAGTGCTTTCGCAGCTCTATCCCCCAGTGTCCTATAACGTTAATGGTGAACGCTTTTTAGCGCAATGTGAAGTGGACGGCAACGCATTTGACCGCTTGCAACAAAGTGCTATTGAAATGCTAGGTGTTATTGAGCCTGCTACCTCAAATTCAATGCTCGCCGATTGGGAAAGGCTATGCGGGATTAAAACCGATTTTTCTAAAAACTATCAAGAGCGGGTTAAGCTGGTCATCGTCCAACTTAACGCCGTGGGTGGTTTGTCTATTCCTTATTTTAAGCATATTGCAGAAAGCATTGGCTATCAAATTGAAATTAAAGAATTTTCCCCGTTACAAAATGATTTACCTAATCCCGGTGATATTGTTCAGTTTCGTAATGAACCTAACGAAAACCTGATTTTTATGTGGCGGGTGGAGGTGTTAAACGGTGATGACAATATTGTGTATTTCCGTGCCGGTCAGTCATTTGCCGGTAATCATTTGGTTGAGTTTGGTGACCCTATCATTGAAGAATTTTTCAAAGATTTAAAACCGGCTCACACTTATTGCTACTTTGCTTATAGAGATAACTAAGATGAAGACTTTATTACCTGAAATTAATTCTGCCGACAAGCGTTTCCATAACGGTAATCCGGCAACGGGTGAACAAGGCACTCGTGTGACCGATACTTGGCTTAATGATGTACAAGATCGTATTCGTGATATACAAGAAGAAGCGCATTATGTGTTGCAACAGGCAGGATTTACCCCTAAAGCGGAAACGAAAACACAACTCTATCAAGCGATTGTGAAAATCATTGAGGATAATCGACAATCAGCTACAACCAAAAAATCAGGTATCGTACAGCTTAACTCCGCTACAAACAGCACGTCAGAAACCGAGGCGGCAACGCCAAAAGCCGTGAAAACTGCTTATGACAAGGGTGTTGATGCACTCAATAAAGCCAACGAAGTAGATAGCGCCACTCTCAAAAAAACAGGCAATCAAACCTTAAATGGTTATTTAAAAACCACCTATTCATCAAGTAGAGGTTGGGCTGGATATCAATTTGATGCCGCTCATGGTGTATGGCAACTTGAAGTTAATCCTGCTGCCGATACTGCGGGCAATCGCCGATTTAATATGAAATGGATGCCCAATAGCGGCACATCTGTTTATCTATCATTCCCTCATATTGGTGATAAAGGGGATATAGTCGCATATCAAAGTTGGGTAAATAACCTATTAAATGAGTTTAAAAAAGGCAATGATTACATCAAACGCATTGGAAACAACCACAACATCCAGTTACGCTGGAATGGCAATGGAAACCTTGATTTAAAAATTGATAACACTGAATTAGGCCAACTCCATTACACCAATCAACGATATGTAAGTGTGACAGCAAATGATGGCGCATATGCAGGCTTACATATCCAACGGAAAGGCTCATCAGGTAACTATTGGGCAAGAGCCGAGGCGCTCCCTGATAGACGATGGAAATTTGTCACCGAAGGTGGTGCAAGTGTCTTTATGAAAAATAAATCCGGCACGGTGGCATTGGTTGAAGATTTTACTCAAAATTTATCAGCTAACGGATGGACTAAATTACCTAACGGTTTATTAATTCAGTGGGCAAGTGGAAAAGGTAGCACTAAAAATAATTTCCCAATTGCGTTTAGACAAGTGTTTTCAGTGGCGGCATCACAAACGTGTAATGGAGATGCTAATTACGATGTAGATATTTTTTACACCAACACCCAATTTTGGGGTCGCTATCAGACCGCTTACCGAGTGATTGCAATAGGCATTTAAGGATTTAATTATGATTTTTTATTCACCAAAAACAAAAGGGTTTTATGTATCTGAAATCCATGGCGATGATATACCCAGCGATAAGATTGAGATTCCGGCTGGTGAATATCAGGCTTTATTAGATGGTCAAGAACAAGGTTGGCAAATTACTGAAAATGAGAAAGGAAAACCAATATTGGCTGTGCCTGCGCCGAGTAAATATCACAACCTAAAAAACGGAAAGTGGGAAATCACACCGGAAAAACTAACCGTACTTTTGAACGAACAACGAGCTTTGATGTGGGAAAAAATCAAGCAGAAACGCTATGACAACCTAAGAGGTGGCGTGTATGTAAAATCTATCGGCAAGTGGTTTCACAGCAACGACGAAAGCCGTCAGCAATACACCTTTTTACGCACATTAGACGCACTACCGCCGAATTTGATGTGGAAAACCATGGATAACAGCTTTGTGGAAGTCACTAAAGCGATTTTAGATGAGCTGTCATTGCAAATGATTTTAGACGAGCAGGTGGATTTTATGAATGCGGAACGGCATAAAGCCCTTATGGAACAAGCGGAAAATCCACTTGAGTATGATTTTAGTTCAGGTTGGGTGAAAACATTTGCGGAGGCAGGCAATGAATAAGGTTTATTTGGCATTTTATAAACACAAACGTTCATGGCGTAAAGAGCCGTTTAAGGCGCTTGCCGATGCGGTCACCCGCTTTTTTACAAAGGGCATTTACAGCCACTGCGAAATCGCTGTGCAACGCACCGAATTTACTCACGGCCATCATTATGAGCATCAAACCGTGTGGGATTGCTACTCATCATCAGTCCAAGACGGCGGTGTCCGCCTAAAACAGATTGATGTGAGCGATAGCACCAAATGGGATTTAATCCCACTCAATAATGTCACCGAGGAGCAAATCAAAGCCTATTTTGACCGCACTTCGGGCGCAAAATATGACTGGTGGGGTGCAATTGGTATTGCGTTAGGCATCAAGCAAAAAAGGAGTAAATATTTTTGCTCGGAATGGTGTTTTAACGCACTCAAAAATAGCGAAGAGGGTTGGCGTTTTAGCCCGAATCAGTTGGCGGCGATGTATCAAGGAGGCAAGCATGCCGGAAAAACATGATATTGCCCTTTATCGGGGGGATGATACAGAGATAACCGTATCCATCACCGATGATGACGGGGCGGCATTGCCATTAGAGGGCTTGCGGGCAGATTTGCACGCTCTCGCTAATCGTGAGGTGGTGTTGCGGTTATCAACCGATGATGGCTCTATCAGCATCGAAAATAACGACATCACCTTGCATTTTAATCACGATTTAACCGCACAGGCCAAGTGGAAATCGGCTAAGTACGATTTACAAATTACCGATGCACAAGGCAAGGTCAAAACCTTATTGGCAGGCACTATCACCCTGACAGCGGACATCACCAAAATCTAGGAGCACATTATGCGTAAGATGTGCGTGCAGGTAAAACAATCCAACAATCAAAACATCACTATCAAGCCAAAATCAACACCCAAAGTTGAGGTAAAAATCAACGCCACCGAAATCACAAAGTGTGATGAGGTAGATTTGACACCCTTACCAGACTTTGTTGAACATTGGTTACATCATGGGTAAAAGAGGTAAAAATGTTAGAAAAAAATCCAATCTTTATTGCACTAAAAAAAATTGCTACCGATGTTTTTAGTGTTAAGCAAAAAATCGGAGCAACCACCGAACTTAGTACCATCAACAAAACTGTCGTTGGAGCTATCAACGAGATTGCAAGTCGACCGACTGCCACAAGTGGCATCACCGAAGAACAGGCTCGAAACATTGCTAAAGCGGAAGTGTCTGCATTGGTTGATGGAGCGGATACCGCTTTGGACACCTTTGCGGAAGTAGGTGAACGGCTTAAATCCGGTGAGAGTGCGGCAACGGCATTACTGACCGAAGTGTCAGTAGTCAAAACAAGGCTCACCACATTGGAAACGGCCAATAGCGGCTTTGAAGAGCTACCAAAGGTGATTGAGCGTATCTTAAGTACGGGGGCTTAATGTGTATCAATCTATTTTAGATGCGCTAAAAAAAATTGCGTTAGAGGTCTACCGCCTCAAAGCGCAACAATCTAATGGCACAACCGGGGCAACGGCTACGCCACGACATAGGCCTTGTGCCTTTGCAGTGGATAGACAAGCCTCTACCTGTGTTATCCATTTTGATAATGGATGCACCTTACCCATACCGCCCACTTACTCCCGAATCTATCCCTACTCACCTCACAAAGGCGAGCCTTATGGGGCAGCGGCGGGTTCACCGAGTGAGTATGACCCGATTTTAACTATTTTATGGTTAAGCCGAGGGTTAATCACACTTTCGGATTTATCCGGGCTAAATGGGATATCTCGTTTTGTGGGAGTAGATTGGGTTGTACAAAACCCGGTTCAAGACCCGGCTCAATTTAACTGGTCTAGAGCAATGTTCAGCAATACCGACACCAGTGGCCCGTCGAAGCGGGGACAACCGTTTTTCTTACGGACATTGTATGCGTTGGGGATTGTCAATGAGCAGACCGCACTGGATTTAGGGGCGGTTAAGATTTAAAAAAGTGAAGACGGCGACACGGTAGGTGCGGTAACACCTGCCGTGCCAGCTACGCAAAGCTGCCTTGCATATAGCCATCTGCCGCCTGCCTCGCGAGGCGTGCGGATTTTAACAAAACCATTAAAAATGGGGAATGCTAATATGCAAAAACTAAAAGAAATCCGCTGTAAGTGCTGTAAAAAACTACTCGAACGAGCAGAAAATATACAACATTTAGAAATTAAATGTGTACGTTGTAAAACTTTAAATCAATTTAACAAGTAAGAGTATCGGAGCACCTTGAGTGCCGGAATGCCATAGGAGATTAACTATGGCAAATCAAAAAATCTTTAAACAAGCCCCTCTACCATTTGTCGGTCAAAAACGACAATTTCTAAAACATTTTGAGCAGGTCTTAAATGACAATATCCCCGGTAACGGTGATGGTTGGATAATTATTGATGCCTTTGGCGGGTCAGGGTTGCTAAGCCATACAGCAAAACAATTAAAACCTAAAGCTCATGTCATCTATAACGATTTTGACGGTTATGCAGAGCGATTAGCGCATATTGACGATATCAACGCATTACGCTCTCAACTTTATGCTACAGTTGATAACGCTACGCCAAAAAACAAGCGAATGACGAAGGAATGTAAGGCAAAATGCGTCAAAATCATTCAAGAGTTTGATGGATATAAAGACTTAAACAGCTTGGCAAGTTGGTTATTATTTAGCGGTAATCAGGTCAGCACACTTGATGAACTATTTAGTAAAGACTTTTGGCACTGCATTCGACAAAGTGATTATCCAAAGGCTAACGGCTATTTAGAGGGCGTAGAGGTAATTCGAGAGTCATTTCATACACTGCTTCCTAAGCATTCTGATAACCCGAAAGCGTTGTTTGTGTTAGATCCCCCTTACCTTTGTACGAAGCAAGAAAGCTACAAGCAAGCAAGATACTTTGACTTAGTTGATTTTCTTCGATTGATACATTTAACAAGACCGCCGTATTTGTTCTTCAGTAGCACTAAGTCCGAATTTATCAGGTTTATTGACGCAATGGTGAGTGATAAGTGGGATAATTGGCAGGCATTTGAGGAGTATCAACGTATTACATTACAGACAAATGCAAATTACAACGGCCGATACGAAGATAATATGGTTTATAAGTTTTAACCTTTAAAATTTAAACGCCCTTTAATGATGATTTAAAGGGCGTTTTTGGTTATTGTAATGGTCATTTATTTTGCATAAAAGTTGGAAGAGGCTTATGCAAAATAAAACCCTATTTTATGCAAAAATTTTGGCGAATTTATACAAACCTCGCCAATTCACATCACTATCCTCTATCCACAAACCAAAAAAACCGCTAAAAATGTCCGCGCTGCCATTGATTTCTTAGTGGAAAAATGGGCTATGGGATGGTAGAAATTATCTAAAAATCATTTTTAGACAAAACTGTTATCAATACAAAAGGAAGCGAATTGCTTCCTTTTTAAATTGTAGAAATAGAGATTTTTACAGCCATTTTTGAAGGCTGCTATTAAGCCGCTTTATGCAAACCCAGTGTGCCGTCATCTTCCATTTCTTTTGCAACACCCACGATTTCTGCAACTTTATCTCCTTCTTTAAAGAAGACAAAACCCCCGTTTTCCATTTTAGTCCAAGGCTCATCTTTGGTAAGGGGAAAGGTGGTAATGATGGTAACTTTATCGCCTTCTTTCGCATAATCATTAAAATCAATTACGCCATCATCATCAATGCGATGTGCCTTGCCAAAAGGGGCTTTACGGGTGAGATAATGTAAATTCGTTGAGCAATGGGCGATCATCCATTCGCCATTGGAAAGAATAAAATTGAAAGTTCCATGGGTGACAAGCTCCTTTGTTACCTCTTGAATAGCTTCGAAAATTTGCATTTCTGTCGGTTTTTTACGGAAACGGTTTTTCAAATATTCCGCCATATAACAAAAGGCGGCTTCGGAATCCGTCGAGCCGATAGGCTGGCAAAAACTTTCCGACATATCCGGTAAATCTTTTAAATTGCCATTATGAGCGAATACCCAATTCTCTCCCCAAATTTCACGGATAAAGGGATGGGTATTTTCAATATTCACTTCACCCTGTGTCGCCTTACGAATGTGGGCGATAACATTGAGAGATTTAATTTTATACTGTTTTACACAATCCGCTATAGGAGAAAGGGAAGCCGGACGATTATCACGAAAAATACGTACACCGCGCCCTTCAAAAAACGCAATCCCAAAACCGTCGGAATGACAATCGGTTAAACCTGCACGACGGCGAAAACCTTCAAAGGAAAATACAATATCCGTTGGAGTATTACAATTCATTCCGAGTAATTGACACATAAAATCCTTCTAAAAAACAATTCATTAAATAACCCTATAATGCGTGCAGATTTAACACCATTACAAGGTTAATTTCAAGAGAAGTGCGGTAAGATTTTTAGACAAAAATGTTACATAAAATAACGGGAAACTATTTATATAATTTATGGTACATTTTTCTTAATTCCGGCAACTCACCAATTTTTTCTTTGGCTTCGTTAAGTTTATTTTGGTTAGCGAGCTCTGCAGCCTCTTTTGCCACATCAATCACCTTTTGCAAGCCTTGTTGATAGCCCGAAAACTGCGATACATCGCCTTCCCATTTTGGCGGCTGTGTCACTTTAGATTTTTCTGCCGCCTCAATAAAGGCTGTCATATTCTGTTGAAATTCCTCAACAGAATTCGCCCGATTAGCAAAATTTAAACGTTGTGCCATCACCATCATTTCATCACGAAGATTAATATGCTCTGAAGCAAAAATTGAAGTGGTGAAAAGAGAGAAAATAAATAATGCGAAAAGTTTTTTCATAAAATATCCTGCACAATTTTTTAATACAGCAAAAAGCCGCTAAATTCCTTTAGCGGCTTTTTAGAATTTGGCTCCTCCTGCGGGACTCGAACCTGCGACATATGGATTAACAGTCCACCGTTCTACCGACTGAACTAAGGAGGAAATGGTGCCTCGAGGCGGAATCGAACCACCGACACGGGGATTTTCAATCCCCTGCTCTACCGACTGAGCTATCGAGGCGTTATCATTATCGGCTACTGCCTGACAACGGGGCGTATTAAACTATTTTTTTGTGTAGCGGTCAATAACTAAATTAAAAAAAAGTAAAAAAATAAGCGTGTTTGAATGGTTAATAATCAAAATGTCTATAAAAAAAACGAATTTTATAAACTTATACAAAAATAACCGCTCTTTTCTAATGGGATATGGACGAGAAAAGGTTAATCACCAACACGCCGGAAATAATCAGTGCAATCCCTATCATGCCCGCCGTGTCAATTTTCTGACCAAAAGCAAAATAGGCGACAATGGCTGTAAGCACAATGCCCACGCCAGACCAAACCGCATAAACTAATCCAACCTGCAACGATCGGAAAATAATCGAAAGAAAATAAAAGGAGATAACATAAAGTACTAACGAGCCAACGGTTGGTGTAATTTTGCTAAAACCATCACTGAGTTTTAATAAATTGGTTGCCGCAATTTCTAAGCAAATGGAAATTGCCAGTAAAATCCAAGGGTTCATCTTTTTTCCTTAAACAAAAAACCGTATAGAACAAAATTCTATACGGTTTTTGAAAATCAAACTAGAAAATTATAATGATGCTTGATCTACTGCTACACCCGCACCCATTGTGGTAGAAATGCTCACTTTCTTAATGAAGATACCTTTTGCCGTGGCTGGTTTTGCTTTTGTTAAAGCTGCCAATAATGCTTGAAGGTTTTCTTTTAATTGCTCTTCAGAGAAGTTTGCTTTACCGATTGTAGTGTGAATGATACCGTTTTTATCGTTACGATAACGGATCTGACCGGATTTTGCATTTTTCACCGCTTCAGCAACGTTTGGTGTTACCGTACCGACTTTAGGGTTTGGCATTAAGCCGCGCGGACCTAATACTTGACCTAATTGACCGACAACACGCATTGCATCAGGAGAAGCGATAACGACATCAAAGTTCATTTCACCTTTTTTGATTTGCTCTGCCAAATCTTCCATACCCACCAAGTCAGCACCCGCCGCTTTTGCAGCATCCGCATTTGCACCTTGAGTGAATACCGCTACGCGAACTTCACGACCTGTACCATGTGGTAATACGGTTGCGCCACGTACGTTTTGGTCTGATTTACGAGGATCGATACCTAAGTTTACTGCCACATCAACACTTTCAACGAATTTAGCTGTAGCAAATTGTTTTAATACGGCAATCGCTTCGTTGATTTCGTATGCTTTGGTAGAATCTACGCCAGCTTTGATTGCTTTCATTTTTTTAGTCAATTTAGCCATCGTATTATTCCTCCACCACTAAGCCCATCGAACGGGCAGTACCGGCAATTGATTTCATTTTAGTTTCGATAGTCGCACCAGTCATATCAGCCGCTTTGGTTTCAGCGATTTGACGGATTTGATCTAGCGTCACTTTACCCACTTTATCTTTATTCGGTTTACCGGAACCGGATTTGATACCCGCCGCTTTTTTCAATAAAACCGCAGCCGGTGGAGTTTTAGTAATAAATGTGAATGAACGGTCTGCATAAACAGTGATCACAACTGGAATCGGTAAGCCTTTTTCTAAGCTCTCGGTACGCGCATTGAATGCTTTACAGAATTCCATAATGTTCACACCTTGTTGACCTAACGCAGGACCAACCGGTGGTGATGGGTTTGCCATACCCGCTGCAACTTGCAACTTAACGTAGGCTTGGACTTTTTTTGCCATTTTAGTTTTCCTCTAATTGGGTGATAACGCTATAAATAGCTCCCCGATGATTTCGACACCGATCATAAAAGATTACGTGCCACACAAAAATATAAGCCGATAAACGGCTTATAAACAGGGTGCGGATTATATAAAAAGCCCGATGCTTTTTCAAGCAATTCATATGGACTCGTAAAGAAAATCCTCAAAAAATAACCGCACT
>NZ_MLHL01000062.1 GCF_002000545.1 Rodentibacter trehalosifermentans
AAATCGGCCATCAGTGAAAACATCCAGATTGAGACCAAAACACCGGAAAATCTGACCGCACTTTCGAGGGATACAAAAAACGCGAATCAGCAAGTCGCCAAACAAGACTTGCAGAAAGTGCAAGAGCGGCAAGAAATGGCGAAAGTGATAGGGGAAATTACGAATAACGCCATTAGTATTGCTACTTATGAAGAGCGAGAAAAAATCAACAAGCTCTGGCTTGAGAAGTTCAAACTAGAAGAACAGAAAAAAGCCCTTGGTGACAATGATGCTAACCGTGCTCAAGTGGCAGCGCTTGACAAACAGATTGGCACTATTACACAGGAAATTAACAAAACCCAACAGAAGATTGATAACAACGTTGGCATTGGCAGCCCAAATGGCATGGCAATCCGTGCGGTAACTGCAGCGCTTCAGGCGGCAGCACAAAACGACACCAATGGTGCGATTGTGGCTTTGGCTTCGCCTTATCTCAACAAACAAATCCACGAGATGACAAATGGCGATAGCACAAAAGATAAGGCAGTGAACCTTGCGGCACATGCACTGCTCTCTGCAGTAGAGTTCCAACTGACAGGCAAAGACCCGTTAACGGGTGCAGTGGCAGGTGTAACGGGTGAAGCCACCGCAACCCTACTCACCAAAGCCCTTTACGACAAAACACCAGCGCAACTCACCGCAAGCGAGAAAGAAAATATCAGCACCTTGAGCCAGTTAGCGGGGGGATTAGCGGGTGCATTGACTGCAAAAGCGAATGGCACGACAGCCCAACAAGGCGGCACATTCCTCACTGCCACTGCGGGAGCTGAAACGGCGAAAAGAGCGGTGGAGAATAATTATTTATTCAAAGATGAGGCAGCACGAAAATATGAATTAGAGCAAAAGGCTAGAAAAGGCATAATTACGCCGGCTGAGCGAGAGGAACTTGCTGGAATTTATAAGGTGGATAGAGAGCGTGATATTCGGTTGGTTTCTTCTTGCTCAAATAAAATGTCTGCAACTTGTCGAGAAGAGAGTAAAAAAGTTGACTCAGCTATGCTGAGTTATACAGGTGCGGAGTTAAACCATAGCTATGCTTATCCTGTTTATACAAGATATTCAACAAAATATGGGGAGGATTATAAGAAAGCCACTTCATTCTCTGAAGAATATTCGATATTAACGGCAAGTAAAGAAAAAGCATATGCTGATTTTGAAACACGCTTTGATTTACCGAAAGGTAGTGTAAATCAATTTACCCAATGGGGAGAGGTGATTGCAAATACTGTTGGTTTAATTGGAACAAGCAATATTGATAAATCGGCATTGAGTGGTGATTTTTCAAAACCTCTACTGAAAAATGCTAATGCAAATAACTCATTACCTACAATTAGTCGAACAACTGATTATGAATTAACTGACTTCAAGGCGAATATTGGGAGATCTTTAATTTATCAGGAAAATATAGGAGGTCATACAATTACTAGACATGTAGGAAAAACGGATTCCGATTTAATAACTAGATTAAATCAAGAACCTAATTTGAAAATGGCGTCTTCTTTTACTAATGTTCAAATTGCTGAAAAAGCTATTTCAGAAGTTATAGCTAAGAATAATCAAGAAGTAGCTAAATTTATGGTTGGTAATAAAGCAAGATTAGTTATCACCGATGATGTTGGATTTAATGTAGGAAAGATTGTGAATAGGCAGAGTTTATCATCAAATAGTTCTAGCAAAGCAACTGTAGTTATTATTAAAGATAATGTAGAACCTAAAGGTTGGAGAATTCTTACTGCTTTTCCTGATAAATAAGGAAATATGATGTATCAAAATTTAAAATATTTATTTAGCTCTTATTTTCATCAAGATTGGATGTTAACTGAGGGGGAAACATTAGAGGATGTATTAAATAGTTTTAAAAGGAATGAATCTGTAGAAATCCTTCAAAAAGTTGTTTGTGAATTAAGTATTTTGTTGGACCAAAAATACGTAGGTGAAGACTTTGTATATTCATTAGGTTGTTTCATGATTCCAGAAAAAGAACCTGATGGTAATATTTTGCTTTGGTTAAGAAAAATACAAAAATATTTGGGGCTGACGTAGA
>NZ_MLHL01000063.1 GCF_002000545.1 Rodentibacter trehalosifermentans
CAAGCCAAGCGGATACTCCGAAAATATAATGGAATCGACCGAAAAAATTTTCCCTTATTCTTGAAGGAATGTGAATTTCGGTTTAACTTTGGAACACCAAAAGAGCAACTTAAAATGTTGCGAAAATGGTGTGGAATTTAGGGCTAATCTACGTCAGCCCCTTATCTTTTGTGCTATCGCCATTTGTCATCTCGTGGATTTGTTTGTTGAGATAAGGCGAAGCCAAAGCCACTATCCAAGCCCGAGCTTGTTGATTTTCTCCCGTTCTTCATAAGTAGCAATACTAATGGCGTTATTCGTAATTTCCCCTATCACTTTCGCCATTTCTTGCCGCTCTTGCACTTTCTGCAAGTCTTGTTTGGCGACTTGCTGATTGGCATTTAGCACGGAAAAATTAATTCGTGCGTGGATTTTCAATCCACATCCCCTATCCCTATGCTCGCTAAATCAACAAACTTATGATTTTCATATTCCCAGTCAAAATGACGTCGTAATTGTATTAACACATCGCACCAGCTCTCTCCCGAAATGCTATTTATAAAATATTTAATTTCTTTTTCTATATCATCTATATCATCTATATCATCAGCAACAATAAAACTTTTAGATGCCAAAATTACTTTTCCATTTTTAACTAACTTAGTATTAAATACATCTACGTCAAAATAATCTCCCCCATCTTTTTCTTTTTCACCTATAGTTAATGACAATTGTAAATGATATCCAGAAGGATCAAGTATGGATAATTGAGCTTCATTTTTTGAGTGTAAACCGCAATAATTAATATCTTTTAAATCAGCAATGATCATGATTATTTATTCCTTAACATTAAAATGTAAATTACTTTCAGATTTTTCTATATATTTACCTTTATTCTTATCATAAGTTTGAGTTATCCGTTCAAAATTAGCTTGAACTCCTGTTATCGCATAAGGTGAATTAGACTTATTCTTAGCAGGTCTATACCTCCTTGTTCCATCTGCACTTGTTAATCCCCCATCACTATTGCGAATAGCTCCATTTCCAACCCACTCCTGTGCCAATCTATCAACTTCTTGACGAGAAAATATTCCATTTATAGTTAGATTTCCTTTGCCAAAAGCTGCATGCTCCAATACAGGATTTTTTGTGACTACATTATGGAGATTTTCTATGGCTAGCTGTTCTTTTAATTTAGGATACAACGCTATATTTTCTGCCCCTGTCGAAATCCTTGTGGTTTGATTTTCATACCCTGTCGTTTTACCAACAACCGGCAGTGCTTCATTTGCATTTATGCCTTTCGGTAGTTTGGTTTCAGCATAATTTAATATTGTCCCAGCCTTCGCTGTGCCACCGATCCCCACCGCATACCCACTCTCC
>NZ_MLHL01000064.1 GCF_002000545.1 Rodentibacter trehalosifermentans
ATAATATATTGTCAGCAAAAAAACATTTCCTTTAAATTAATTTCTTTGACCAAAAACTCATTCCAAGAATAAAGATTTCTACTAAACACTACTGATATTGGAAATACTCTAAAAGCTCCTTCAAACGCCCAAAAGCCATTCTTTTCAGAATATAGCTTTTCAAGTAATACTGGAATATTAAATTCATTAGGATTACCTATACTATTGCTAGATATTTCAAATAACTTTTTCAAATAACTCATGCTCAATTCCTTATTATAATTTTAACTTTATCACCATCAGATAGATTTTTACATTGATTTCCAATACATCTACCTGCCCCCCTGTTATCACTAGGTGATATATGCTTTACAGATGCACCTTTACCACCTTCTCTAAACATAGCCGGAGGATATTCATCTCTATCAAACCTAGTTCTGTAGGAATATTTTTTAATGCTTCTTTTCTTCTATTTTTAGCTCCTTGCCTGTTGATAGTAAGAATATTAGGATGCCCATTAGCTATACTCATTTATTTATTACCCAAAATAAAAGGTCAAATACCACATGAACAAAAACAGCTATTAAAGAAACAAAGAAAGAAGCCTGCATGGAAATTAAAATATTCCTCCAAAGAATACTTAAATCTAAGCTACCTCCCAATCCAATAAAACAACACGAACATGATAAAAAACACATCAGAAGATAATATAAATATTTCATTATTTACCCCCATCCTTATTCTCTATATTACTATCTAATATTAATATGTAAATCTACTAATTTATAAAAATAAGGCGGACTTAAGTCCACCCTACATTACGGTTTGTTTAATATTTGTCCCTCGAGTATTAAGAATTTTGGAAAAAATCTAACTAAACCAGTACTCTCCATCATCTTTCAACCATCCTACATCAACAGGACATTCAGTATACCACCATAAATTATCAATATCTTTCTCTGGCACATTCTCATCATATTCTGTTGGGAATGACTTATAAATATAACTTAATTGAGTCTCTAGATCAGAGTTATCTAATTGCTCATGAATATCAACCCAAGTTCTAAACTCAATAACAGCAATCTTAGAATTAACTATATACCTTATGAATTTAATAAATTCAGATTTTAAAATATCATAGTCAGACACACCATTACTACACAGTTCCTCTTGCAAACTAAAATAAATAGCATTTATATTTTTAAACTTAGACTCGCTTATCACATACTCATAATTTAATTTAAGCATAACAACCTTATTTACTTTTCAAATTTTATTTCTATTTTTCCAGCATTAATTCCGGAAACCCTTTCATTAACATTACTAGGCTGAACAATTTCAACCGTATATTTAGCTCTTGTCTTTTCTTGTGAACTAGAAAATGTTCTCAAATTAACAGTGCTACCTTTCAAAGGACCTTCTGTTGGTTTTACTGACCAAACCTTGCCGTTATTACCATTTAAATCTTTCATTTTTGAAATGACAATTGGGTTGGGCAGCTTATCCACTCCTGTTATTTCTTTAAAATAAGAAAATACATTTTGATCGCTTACTCCTTGATATACAGGTGCTCCCATACTTGTTTTAGCGAGCGTAGCGTGTGTGAAACCCAGTTTCACGCACGAAAAAATTAATTCGTGCGTGGATTTTCAATCCACACACCCTACGTTTGCTATCACTTTTGCAACCGTAAATTCATCATTATAAACTGCGATCATTCCCTCTAAGAAATCTACCTAAAATAAAGCATAACCCTAATAACAAAAAAAGGATTGGAGAAAACTTTAATATAGGAACTATA
>NZ_MLHL01000065.1 GCF_002000545.1 Rodentibacter trehalosifermentans
AATCTACTTCAGCCCCATATTTAATTCATCAAAATGTGTGGCACGTAAAGTTTGCTCAATTAAATCCTCTAAACGGGTTTTGGTAATAATACCGTTCGGATCTAACGTTGTGGTAATTACTTGATGTACGGTTTTAATGGTGCCGGAAGATCCCAACACCGATTGCCAGCCGAGATTGCGGTATTCCCAGCCTAAATCTTCAATTTTATTAACCGCACTTTGATAGGCTTTTTCAAAATTTTCTTGAGAAATTTCGCCGTTTTTAAAATATTTTGATGCAAAACTCACACAGCCCATATGACGACTTTCTGCCACAATCGGGGTGAAATCATCGCCAATAATCATTTCTGTGGAACCGCCGCCGATGTCTACCACCAATTTTCTGCCTTTTTCCGGCTGGGTATGACACACGCCGGCATAGATGGTTTTGGCTTCGGTTTGTCCGCTGATGATATTAATCGGGTAAGGAAACACCGCTGCGGCTTGGCGTAAAAATTCGTCATTATTGACCGCTCTTCGCAATGTATAAGTACCTACCACATTCACATTTTCTGGCGCAAAGCCTTGCAAACGTTCGGCAAACAAAGCCAAACAGTTCACTCCACGGGTAATGGCTTCTTGACTTAATACGGCGTTTTCATCTAACCCTTCAGCCAATTTCACTTTCTGTTTTAACCGTGATAACACTTGAATAGAACCATTCATAATGCGTGCCACAATCATATGGAAACTGTTAGAGCCGAGATCAATGGCGGCAATTTCACGCACATTCGTTCGAAGGTACGGCAAAGTATCCTGTTCAAATTGCATTTCGTTATTCATAAATCATTCCTAAAATTCAAATTGGTAAAGTAAATCAAACACTTGGTTTGTGCTTGATACGGATTGGAAATAGAGCTGTGGCAATAAGCGATAACGCAAAGTCACTTCAGCTAGGCCGTCAAATAATCCTACACCATATTTTATTTGTAAGCGTTTACCGATATTCCCACTTACCTGAACTTTTGAGCTGTCACCCACGCCTGCCGTGCCGAGATTCAAATCTTGAATACCAAAGGCTTCGCCAATGCTTCCAACAAGTTTACCGCTTTTTGCCAAGCCCATACCAAGTAATGCCGCTCCCACGGAACCCGCCGAACCAGCTTCGCCGCTGTCTTCCAAGGAACGCCCCGTTAATAAATAAGACAATGCTTGATCCTGTGGTTTTGCCGGATCGGAGAAAACCGTTACTTGCGGATTGGTTGCTATGCCCACCACTTTTACACCAGCGGTGATATTACTGTCTTCCATCGCTTCCGGATTACGAATCGCCTCAATATTTAACATCGGCTGTGAAGGTAATCCGGAAAAATTAATTTGCCCTTTGCGAATCAGCAAATCTTGTCCAAAGGAAGCATAACGCCCGTTTTTGAGATCGATTTGACCATATAACCCCAAGCGCCCTTTTTCCTGTTTAATGGAAAGTAACCCTTCTAAGTTTGATTTAAAACCATACGCATCAAAATGCACATCGTTGCCGATCTTAATTTTTAAGTCAGAACGAATTTCCATGCCGGACTTTGTGGTGGCGGCAAATTCCCGATTAATCAACTCTTCTTTACTTTTGCGAGGACCGTTCAAAATTACTTCATCTTCGCTCACCGGCTCTGCATTGTCCGGTAGAGAATCTATTTTGATACGCGCCCAAGGTATATCCGCATTGCCCGATAATTCCAATAATTTTGGCGTGGCTTTTGCCAACACGTTAGTAGAGAGGCGAAGCTTTCCCATTGAAGGCAGATCAAGTTTAAAGTTTTCCGTTTCCGCCCGCACTTCGCTGTTCCAATTGTTGATATTTGCCCAATTGGCGTTACCCGTCATTTTTAATCGACCGTTCGGTGTTTGCACATTACCCAGCAAAGTCGAGCGTGTGCCTTCAAAACGAATTGTCGCTTCACCATTTGTCACTTCGAACGGTAACATTTTCAACTTGGTTTTAATGTTGCGGATGTCAAAATGTCCGTTCAATAAGGGTTTTTCAAGATTGCCGCCAAGGGTTAATTTAGAACCAATCTCTCCCTGAATGGATTCACTATTACTAAACAATTGATTCGCCAATGCCAGATTCAAACCTTCAATACTAAAACCACCGCCAAGATTGCGTGAGCCGCTTAAATCATTAAGTTTTAAATCCGCATTAATACGCCCTTGATTTTGCACATTAATGTCTGATTTCAACGTTAGATTATTATTTTGAATATCCGCATTGAGCGTTAATTTTGGCATATTGAGCTTAAAGGTGCGGTAATCCAGTTTTTGTGCCAGTGCGAGATTATCGCCGTTTAAAGATATATTCAATTGGAAGGGTTTGTCGCTAAACCATGCCACTTTCCCTTCACTACGCAATTGCCCTTTTAGCGAATCTTGCTCAATAAATTTATTCACCAAATTTAAATTTATGCGTTTCAAATTAAAAGGAATTTCTCCATTTACGCCTGCGGTGAAAGTTTGCGGAAAACACAAATCCACATCCGTATTCACCCAGCAATGAGGCCCCACTGTGGCTTGGATTTTTTTGTTGTCATAGGTGATGGGAATGGATTGATTCGGTTTTAACGTGCCAATCGGTGTGTCAATATTCACATTGCTTAAAGCGCCTTTCCATTGTTGCGAAGTGCGGTCAAAATTGCCGACGATTTGTAAATTCGCTGCCACGGGTTCACCTTGAGAGGCAAGAATAAGTTTGTGATTTTTTTCATCGCCCGATAACGTCAAATCTAAATTGTGCATTGTCACGGCATCACCATAACGAAGGTTACCGCCTTTCACACTCAAATCGCCTTTCACTAAAGGCGTGCTTGCGACTTTGCCTTTTATCGCCGCATTGCCAATCTCTAAGGTTTGCCAATGGAGATTTTTCGTATTGAGATCAAGATTTACATTCGGTTCGCTCAATTTACCCTGAATAGCAGCGTTGCCGATCAGCGAACCGCTCAGATCCCCATATAACCCACGTAAATTCGGCGCATTAATCTCTAATGTTAAATCTGATTGTTCATTTAATGCACCTTTGGCATAAATCCTATTTTCGCCATAATTGAGTAAAAGTTCAGGAATATTAAGTAAAGCTTTATCACTTAAGCTCAGGTTGCCTTTCAAACTTAACGGACGGTTAGAAAGTGTGCCGGTTAAGTCTATTTTAGGTATATCCACATTCCACCCTTCGGTGTCTGCCGCACCTGATACTGCCAATTTACCGGATAGCACTGCAGGCATTGCTGGAACGTAGGGGCGGATATTCATTTTATTTAGATCCGCCTCTGCATTCCATTTTGCGCCATATTGCCAACTTGCCGATCCCATTAAATTTGCCGACCCGTCCAATGTTTTGAGGTTTAATTCGTTAATGTTTACCTCATATAATTTGCCTGCTGCATTAAGGGATAACGCAGTGGATGGAATATGCGTCATCCCCTCTACATTACCTGTCAATTTCGCCTGATAATCCAGTAGATTACCCGTTAAATTTAATGTTACCTCGTTAATTTTAAGTGGCGGCAGATTTTCGGCGAAGGCATATTGCCCTTTGGCAGCGTTCAGGGTGAGGTTGAGTGGCATTTTGTTTTCCGCCAATTTCACCTCAGAGTTCAGTTTTGCATCCAATACGCCTTTTGTGATTAAAGAAAGTGCGGTCGTTTCTTTTAATGATCCGCTAAGGGAAAATTGTATCTCGCTTTTCGGCAGAATTTCTTTGTCTTTGGATTTAAACGCATTTAATGAAGAAGTGAGGCTTAAATCCACCGGAAAATCGCCGTTAAGTTGCAAAGAACCCTGTGAATTTAGTGTGCCGAGTGAGCTTTCTACCGCCAATTTTTTCAACCGAACAAGAGGCCCCGTGGCATCCGCTTTTAAAAGAAGAGAGGAAAGAGTGAACTGTTGCAAGGTTTCACCCTGTTCATTTTGCGAAACATAATGCCAATCTTTGGCTGCAAGGCTCGGAATGTGAAAATCAAAGGGCAAATTAACCTCATTCAAACCACCTAAAAATGCCGGCGTAAGATTTTGTTCAATCGTCTCCCAATCCATCGGTTGATTATTTTCCGGTTGGGTCGGTTTTTTTATTTGATGGGCTTGAACCGTTTTCAGGTTAAGACTATTGAGTTCGGTCGGTGCAAGGCTTAATCCCGATTCATTATTCAAACTGACCGCACTTTGGAATTTTTCAAGGGAAATTGTTGTTTGATCAAGCTGAAGATTCAGTTTATTCACCGTCACATTTTTCACGGTAATACCCATCGGCAAACTGATTTTTTTCATCGGCGAACTTTCACGCGGTTTTTTCTCCGATGGCGGTAATTTTAAGGTATCAATTTGAATGCTAGGTTCGTTGATAGAAATGTCTTCCACACAAATTTGCCGGGAAAGTAAACAACCGAAATCCAGTTGTAGACGGGCTTGAGCAATTTGAGTATCAATGCCTGCGGTTTGATAACGCACATTTTGTAAAATCAACCCTTGTTGTAGCCCCCCTTCTATATGTTCAATGGAAAAATCATCAAGTAGGTTATCTGCCAGTTGGATTAGCCCCCGCTGTCCCGCATCAAAAGAAAGCATACCCACAAGGGTAAAAACAGGTAAAAAAACAACCGCACTTCCTAAACAAAGCGCTTTGCGTAAACCGGATTTTTTCTTCTTTGGCGTAGGCTGAGAAGGTGTTTCTGATTGTTTAATTTCTTGTTTTGACATAATTTCACCTAAATTTCTGTGCCTAAACCAATATAGAATTGAATATTTTTACTGCCGTCTTTATCACGAATCGGTGTTGCAATATCAAATTTAATCGCACCCACAGGTGATGCCCAACGCACCCCCACACCGGCACCATAGCGTAATTCTTCATTACTAAAACGATTTGCCGCAAGCCCGGCATCCACAAAAGTTGCTCCCCACCATGAAGGATAAACTTGATATTGATATTCAAAAGAGCCGGTTAGCAAACGAGAGCCACCCACAAGTTTGTTATTATGATCTCTCGGTGAGATTTTTTTATAACCGTAACCACGCACACTGCGATCTCCCCCGGCGAAAAAACGAAGTGCGGGTGGGATTTTATGAATATCTTTGGTTTTTAAATAACCGATTTCGGCACGGGTGACAATACGGTGATTTTCCGCATAAGTGCGAATCCAACCCGTCATGGCTTGAATTTTGAAGAAACCCGCATCGGAAAACAGTCCTTTGTAAGCTACATCGACCGTAATTTTTTGCGAATCTCCCCAAGTGGGGAACATTCCTCCGCGCAAACGGGTGCGGTTAAAACCACCGGTCGGATAAACCAAAAGGGTTTTGTCATCAATATCCGCTTGGGTAAATTTATCATAACGAGCCCGCACACCGGCAAAATATTGCCAACCTTCATCATTATTCCAATAACGTAATCCGGCAAGGGTGGCGGCGGTGGTTTTGGTATCGTTATCATCTTCATTTTCCACACCGCTAGAAAATTCGTAATAATAATTTAACGGGTTTTTTAATAGAGGAATTTTATAAGCCGCCTCAAGGGTTTGTTTTGGTGAGGATACATAAAGATTAGTACGAAAACTATGTCCACGATCATTAATCCAAGGCTTTGTCCAACCGATTTGTAAATGTGGGCCGGTATCGGTGGCAAACCCCACCCCTAATTCCATCGCATTTTTTTTGCGGGGATACATCAACACGTCTAAATTAACCACTTTACTTTCTTCATCAACCTGAGGTTGCAATAAAACCGAACTAAACCAGTTTGTCGAAGAAAAATCATTGGTTAATTCGGAAAGGCTGTTCAGTAAATAAGGCTCGCCGGGTTTAATTTTCAGCATATTGCGCAAATAATCTTCACGAATTTGCGTATTGTTAAATTTAATTTCACCGTAATGATAACGCACGCCGCTGTCAAACAGCATACGCCACCAAGCCTGGTAGGTTTCCGGGCTGATTTCCAAACGGGAAACAGTAAATTTTCCGTCTAAATAACCTCGTGCTAAAGCAAGATTGGAAATTGCACTTTTATAATCATCATATTTTTGATGCTCTACCAATTCCCCCACTTTGGGTAAATTTTTGCGTAGTGCCTCAAAGGTTTCATCTTGTGCGGCTTCTCCCTCGATCTGAACATCCGTCCCTGCAATCCGCGTAGGCTTTCCCGGAGTCACGTGAGCGATGAGCAAATCCCGTTCCCCTTTCCGTTTTTTTAATTCAAATGTGACCGAAGAATCATAATAGCCAAAGACACGCAAGCCTTTATCTACGGCATCGGTGACAAGCTGTTTATAGCGATCCGAGCCATCCGTTTCTTCCTTGCTGATAAGTTCAACGTTTAATTCCGTATTGCGAATAGCGCGTATTCCTTTAATACCTTGAATTTCAATATCGACGGTTTGTTCGGCAAATACGGAAAATGCCGAAAGAAAAAGTAAAAGTGCAGTTAATTTGAGAGGAGATTTTTTCATCTTATTTGCGAAACATAATAAAGGATCAAAGGATTAAGCTGCCTTAGTTTACCGATAAACCCTAGGGCTTTGAATGTTTTTTACAAAAATTTAATTTATTTTTTTATTGAAACCCTGTTGCAACCTAAAGTTTACGTCAATTTTTACGATACGCTTTTTCAAAAATAAAGAGTGGTCATTTTTTGATTAAAAGTCGGAATTCAATTTTTCTCTAAATTAGGTAAAAAAACCGCATATTTCTATGCGGTTTTCATTTGGAAGAAAATACAAACTACCACTGATACATATAGCCTGCACCGATCATATTATATCCTTGGGTATCAAGCCCCACGGTGGTTTTGATAATATGCTTACCATTATCAGACATACGGGAATAGCCCACAGAAATCGCATTTTCATCACGATAAGTCGCAACGCCGACTCCAACACCACTCGTACCGCTTCTGGTGACCTGTGGAATGTTTGCCATCGCACCGGCTTGAGCAATACCGCCACGCAATTTATGATCCACCCGATTCAACTTATTTTCCAATTGATGCACTTGATTGTTGGTTCTTTTAAGTTGAGCGTAGTTCACCGCATCGGTATCATTCGTTCCTTCTGCAACGTTGGTGATTTTTTTATTCCCCGCATTAATTCCTTGATTGTTCAATACCACATCACCCGCTTTAAATTCGTTGGCACTCACCACTTCAAAAGTCGGTTTATCCGTTGTGGCATAGGTGATATTTTTGCCATTTTGTTTAACCACCATATTTTTGCCGGCTTTATAAGTCACTGTATTGCCGGCTTGTACTCTTTCGCTCGAGGTGTCAATGGCTTCTCCTCCAGGCTCAGCGCCGATTGTCACATTAAAACTGCTGTTATTAATTGCTTTCGCCACATCTGTGACAGTCGCCAAATTGCCCTTTGTCGAATCAGCCACAGCAACGCCATTGTTATTAACGGAAATATCACCGGTATTTACCGGTGGAGGAGTAGGGATATTTTTAATATCTTCCGTTAATTTGCTGGCAATAAGATAAAGCTGTGAACCATTAATGGCATCCGTTGAGGTAGGTGAAATATCCCCAGCTGAAACATTTTTAATTTGACGTGTTTCACCCAGTTCTGAATTTCCTACTGATACAGTCCCCACCGATGTTGCACCGGCAAAACCACCATAAGTAACGTTATTGATTGTCGCTTGTGAAGTATCTTTTGCATTTTCGGTGGTGGATTTATCGCCTAATGCCACGGAACGTTCATGTTTGGCAAGGGCTTCTTTTCCCATTGCAATGGCATTTTCTTCAGTAGCTTGGGCATCCGTTCCTAAAGCAATGGAGTGATCGCCTACTGCATTCCATACATCGTGTTCAGCACGGTGAAGTTCATGACCGTTATTTTCTGTGTACCAAGCTTTGGGTTGAACTGTCTTGCTTCCTATGGCAATCGCATTTAAACCACTCGCTGCTGCACCATGTCCCATTGCAATAGAATAATTACCGGCAGCAGAGGCAATAGGACCTGCTGCAGTAGAATAATCGCCCAATGCTTCTGCCCAACTACCTAATGCTGATGCGGCTTGACCGAAAGAATAAGTATGTGTGCCCACTGCTGTACCGGCATAACCTAGCGTTTTAGAATCATCACCTAAGGTGGTTGCTCTGTCGTTTAAAGCATAGGCTTTGGTACCTAATGCTGTCGATCCCCAACCGACCGCACGCGATTCATCACCGATAGCAATGGTTGATGCTCCCTGGTTTGCAACATCAATATCTCTATAAGATGGTGTCATACCACGTGGAGAATTTTCTGCACGTAAAGTGTCTACAATATTTTTAATATTATTTCTCGTGTTATTCACGTAATTTTTTAAAACTTCATCGGCAATATCATTAGTATTAATATCCTTAAAATCTGTAATATCCAATGTTTTTGCATCAACACCAATAGCAATAGATCTTTTCCCACTTGCCTGTGCTGTATGCCCCATTGCAACACTCCCTTCACCAAGGGTAAAAGAGTTTAAACCAATTGCTACAGCTCCAATAGGGCGACGGTTATTATTATAGAGTAAATCTGTTCCTCCTAAAGAACGAGCATTACCACCCAAAGTGATAGTTCCATCTCCTTCCGCTGTTGTATTGGAACCGATGGCATAAGTTTGCCAACCATTTGCAAGAGTGTTATATCCCAAAGCAATACTTTGTGATCCTTTCACCGTTGCATTATAACCTTCAGTAATGCTATATGCTCCGCTATAACGTCCTTGACGGCTTCTAGAAACTGCCGGATAAGCATCGTTTTGTTCAATTTTTGCTAAAGGACCCAATGCGATTGTATGGGCTGCTCCTGCGACAATCTGTGGTTGAGTTGTCTCTGTTGTTGTAACATTTAAATAATCAACAGAAGCAGAAAACACACTTGCACTGACAAGCAGTGCAATGGGAGATAAATAAAAAACCTTTTTCATTATGACTCCGTAATATAAATATTGTTTTTTAAATAATATGGTCTGAAATTTATACAATCAAGATGATTTACAAATCCTTTACAAGGTATTTTTCCTAAGCCTCTTTATTCAATAATTTTTAAAATCAACAAGATAAATTTGCTATAATTTAGCCACTTCAATCCTCTATTCAAAAAAGTCATCCAATGGATATTCTCATTGTTGTTATTGTGCTAGGTATTCTCGCCGCTTTCACGCTCATTCCTTTTATCCGTTTTCTACAAACCCGAAATAACCGGGAATTTGAAGGTGAAAAACTGATTCCTTTTAGCTGTGGGAAAGTGTTTAGTGCGGCACGTTATTATTTTAATACTAAAGGAATTTTTATCTTCCATGCAGGGCAATTGGTTCATCATTATCAATTTGAGGATTTAATGAGCTTGGAAAAAATGCGAGTAACAGTGCATAACCGAAAATACTGGTTCATGCGTATTCATACTCCAAATGGTCAACGCTATTATCAATTTATTCCGAAAGACACGATATTTAATGACAATTTCACGCAGTTTTACCAATTCTTAAAAGCGAACTATCCAACCAAGGTGAAAGGAAAATGGCTGAGATGGTTTGCGGGGATTTGAAAAATAGAAAGGAATTTGACCGCACTTTTAGGAATAAATAAGGTGGGTTACCCCACCTTATTTTTATTACTTCGACAAATCAATTTGATACACGGCAAAGCCCACTTCGTCAGTGCCGACTTGTTTGGTCGGATACTGTGATTTTTCTTTGATAAATTGTGTTGCCTGCTCTGTTGGCGAGGTTTCAAAGCGAATGTCTAATTTATCATTGCCTTTGATTGGCACAAAACGCCAGTTTTTATCCGCACTTGGATTCACCGCGCCCTCTTTTTCACTGGTAGCTTTGATGTAGTCTGCCAGAATTTGGCGGTTTTCATCCGGTGAAGCATAGACAATATGTTGATCGCCCGTGCCGGGGAATTTATTGCTGTAAGCACGATAATTGTTGGTGGCAATTAAAAATTCCGCTTTTGGATCAACCGGTTTGCCTTGATAAGTGAGGTTTACTACACGGTGCGATTTTGGATTAATGAGTTTACATTCGCCATCATAACGGGCCGGTCTGGTGATATCGAATTCATAATTAACCCCATCAATCACATCAAAATTATAGGTGCGGAAACCGTCCCAATTAATCAATGATTGTGGTTTATCACTGGTCGAATCGATTTGATTGAACATCCCTGCGCTACACTCAAGCCATTCTTTGAGCTGCTCGCCCGTCACTTTCACCACCACAAGGGTGTTCGGATAAAGATAGAGATCCGCTGCATTACGGAAGGTTAATTCTCCTTTGTTCACTTCCGTGTAACCGGTCGGATCGTTTTTACGACCACCCGCTTTAAATGGTGCACCTGCACTTAAAATCGGCAACCCTGCCATTGCAGCTACACTTGGTGCAACTTTTTCTACATAGGCTTTTTGGGCTTGGTTTACAATTTGAATGGTTGGATCATCTTGCACTAAAGCTAAATAGCTATACATATTATCGGTGGCTTTCCCAATAGGTTGCGATACAAATTTTCGGGTTGCATCGTGAACCGGCTGTAAAAGTGCGGTCAATTCCGGATCATTTTCTGCAAGAGGTTTTTTGTTTTCAGCATCAAAAATCGGACGAAGTGAAGCACGTCCTTCCGTGACAATCCATTTGCCATTATGCTCGGTTAAACCTAAATCCACCACGCTAATATTATTCGCCCAATAACCCGCCATACTTTCCGGTACACCTTTTACTGTGCCTTTCACAATATCTGCATTCGGTGATTTGGCAAATTCTTTGTTTGGGAACAAGCGGTGTGAATGACCGAAAATCACCGCATCAATGTGTGGCACATCCGCCAAGTAGAATGCGGAATTTTCCACCCCTTCTTTATATGGCTCGTCCGATGGGCCTGTATGAGCCAAAGCAATCACAATATCTGCCCCTTTTTGTTTCATTTCAGGCACATATTTTTGTGCGGTTTTGACAATATCACGGGCTTCTATCTTGCCTTGTAAATTGGCTTTATCCCACACCATAATTTGCGGTGGCACAAAACCGATATAACCAATTTTTAATTGGTGGGTTTTGCCTTGATTATCCATCACGGATTTTTCTTGGATCACATAAGGGGTGAAATAAGGCTCATCACTGTCGGCTTTTACCACATTGGCATTGATAATCGGAAATTTTGCCTGTTTCATTGCATCTGCTAGATAATCTAAGCCATAGTTAAATTCGTGGTTGCCAAGGGTTCCCACATCATAATGCATAGCATTTAAACAGGCGATGGCAGGGTTCGGTTTACCCTCTTGATAGCCTTGTGCTGCTTGATAATCTGCAATCGGGTTTCCTTGAATTAAATCACCGTTATCCACCAATACGCTGTTTTTTACCTCACTGCGGACCTGACGAATTAAACTGGCTGCACGGGTAAAACCGAATTTATCGGTTGGGGCATCTTTGTAGTAATCAAAATCCGTTAAAAAACTATGAATATCCGTAGTCGCTACAATGCGTAAATCAAGGTCTGGTTTGCCTTTTGCCATGGTGAAACGGCTTGCGCCTAATGCAAGAATGCTGCTTGCACCAATTTGAATAAAATGACGTCTGTTTATCATGAAAATGTCCTTACTGGAGAGGGAAATTGAGCAATATTCTAAGAAAAACCTCCTGTTTTTGAAAGAAAGTGCGGTCATATTTTTTGTTTGGAATGTAAAAATTTTGAATTTTTTATATCAAAAAAGAAATGAATTTATGACAAAAACGCCTGTTATCTATAACTATTTATTAGTATTGCTCTGAATCTAGATCAAAAAAATATTAATTAATTAAAAGTTCTTTTTGTATGGTTTATTTAAAGAGTTTATGATTGTTCCATAAACCTGACTTTTTTTATCGGGTTTATATTTGACAACTTTATACTCTAAAAGAGGATTTTATTATATGTATTGCGTACAATGTGAACAAACTATGCGCACACCTGTGGGGAACGGTTGTAGCTACTCTCAAGGAATGTGCGGTAAAACCGCTGAAACTTCCGACTTACAAGATTTATTGGTCGCCACCTTGCAAAGCCTTTCTGCATGGGCAATCCAAGCTCGAGATTTAGCGATTATTGATAATGAAATTGATGCGTTTGCGGCACAAGCATTCTTTTCTACCTTAACGAACGTAAATTTCGATTCTCAACGTATTGTAGAATATGCTCAGCAAACCATTTGCTATCGTGACGATTTTATCAAACGCTGCCGTGCGGTGAATGCTGGCATTGATGTAAACCATCCACTGGCACACTTACAACTCGAAGGCACAACCATTGCCGATCTCACCAAACAAGCGGCAAATTTTGCACTCAATTCCGACCGCACTTTAATTGGCGAAGAAGCCCATGGTGTGCGTATGTTATGTTTGTACGGATTAAAAGGCGCCGCGGCCTACATGGAACACGCTTATGTTTTAGGTAAATTCGATAACGAAGTGTATCGTCAATTCCACGAATTTATGGCATGGCTTGGCACCCAACCAAGTGACTTAAACGAATTATTGGAAAAAGCCCTTGCTATCGGCAATATGAACTTCCAAGTTATGAGCCTGTTAGATGCCGGGGAAACGGAAGCCTTTGGAAACCCAGTACCGGCAACGGTAAACGTAAAACCGGTGGCAGGTAAATGTATTTTAATTTCCGGTCATGACTTGAAAGACTTAAAAGCCTTATTGGAACAAACCGAAGGCACCGGCGTGAATGTTTACACCCACGGAGAAATGTTGCCAGCGCACGGTTATCCGGAGTTGAAAAAATATAAACACTTAGTGGGTAACTACGGTAGCGGATGGCAAAATCAACAAAAAGAATTTGCTAAATTCCCGGGCCCGGTGATCATGACGTCCAACTGTATTATTGACCCGAATGTAGGCAATTATGCTGATCGTATTTACACTCGTAGCATCGTCGGCTGGCCGGGCGTGACACATATTGAAGATCGCGATTTCAGTCAAGTGATCGCCAAAGCGCAAGAAATGGCAGGTTTCCCTTATGATGAATTGGAGCATCAAATCACCGTGGGTTTCGGTCGTCAAACCCTATTGGACGCCTCTGATGCGGTCATCAACCTCGTTGCCGGTGGCAAATTACGCCATGTATTCTTGGTAGGTGGTTGCGACGGCAGCAAAGGCGAACGTAGCTACTACACCGATTTCGCCCGTCAAGTGCCGGAAGATTGTGCGATTTTAACCTTAGGTTGCGGAAAATACCGTTTCAACAAATTAGACTTCGGTGTCATCGACGGCTTACCGCGATTATTGGATGTCGGGCAATGTAACGATGCTTACTCCGCCATTATGCTTGCCGTGAATCTTTCACAAAAACTCGGCATCGGTGTCAATGAACTGCCGTTAACCCTCGTGCTTTCTTGGTTTGAACAAAAAGCCATCGTGATTTTATTAACCTTATTGGCGTTGGGCGTGAAAAACATTTACACCGGTCCAACTGCACCGGCGTTCTTAAACGATAATGTGATGGCATTGTTGAACGAAAAATTCGGCTTACGCGGCTTAACCACTCCGGAACAAGATATGGCGGAAGCCTTAGCGAAATAAGGGTTAATGGGAAAAGTGCGGTTGTTTTTGGTGGTGTTTTAATTTCCCCTCGCCGGCAAGCAGGCGAGAGGAAAATAACGCTAAACCCCACCGCACTTCCAAACACGCAAAGAGAAACACTATGTCAAATAACCAGAATCCGTTGTGTTACAACGAAATGCAGGTGCATTCTATTCATCAGGAAACGGATGATGTTTACACTATTGAGCTAATTGCTCAGGATTTTTATCCTTACGAGCCTGGTCAATATGCCTTGGTGAGCATTCGTAACACGCCGAATATCGTGCGTGCTTACACCCTTTCCTCCACACCCGGTATGAGCCGTTTTATTACCTTAACCGTACGCCGCATTAAAAACGGCGTAGGCTCAAATTGGATAACCTCGGAGCTTAAAGAAGGCGACCAAATTTGGTTGTCAGATCCGATGGGAAAATTCACTTGTACGCGTATCGTCAGCGACCATTATCTCTTGGTTGCCGGCGGTTGTGGAGTCACACCGATTATGTCTATGAGCCGTTGGTTACTGAAAAACAAACCGAATGTGGATGTGGTGGTGCTTTATAGCGTACATTCGCCAAAAGATGTGATTTTCAAACGGGAATGGGGACTGTTGAAAGAACAATTCCCACAGTTAAAACTGTTTATGAATGCTTCTGTAGAGGTGAAAGAGGGCTTTATTGCTGGTCGTTTAAACAGTCAAATGATCGCCGATCTTGTGCCGAATATCGCCGATTATACAGTGCTCACCTGCGGACCGGAAAGCTATATGAACGACTTACGCACTATGACTGAATCCCTCGGCATCCCGCCGGAACGTTTCTTCTTGGAGCAATTCCACTCCTCTACTGAAAATTGTATGTTGGACAACAGCAAACAAGTGACTCTTTCGATTACCAATCCTGTGCCACAAACGTTTTCTGTACCCGTTGGTATGACACTGCTTGCTGCATTGGAAGAACACAAAAAACCAATCATCGCAGCCTGTCGCGAGGGCATTTGCGGCTCTTGTAAAACCTTGGTGTTAAATGGTGATTATGAGGTTACTACTAATGGTCCTTTAACCGAAGGGGAAATCAAACAAGGCTATGTGCTGGCATGCAGTTGTCAGTTAAAAGGAAATATGACGGTAGATTTGATGTCATAAAATACCTAAAAAACCGCACATGGCATACCCAAAGTGCGGTTGATTTTTAGCGTGTTTTCCAGCTATTTTTTCATCCATTTATCATAGATTTTTTGATATTCGCCATTTTCTTTAATTGCTTTTAAACCTTGATTTATACGTTCTTGCAAGACTTTATTGGACTTGTTTAATGCGATGCCTACGCCACGACCAAAATACTTTTCATTCGTCACTTTTTCACCGACAAATTCAATATTTGGCTCTTTCTTCATCATATCCGCCAGTAATGCCGTATCACTCAGCACAATATCAATTCGCCCGTTTTGCAGATCTAAAATTGCATCTTGCAAATTCACATAAGATTTTGGCGAATATTGTGGAGTTTCTGCAACGGTGTATTGTTGGAAAGTGGAACCATTTTGTACACCGATATTTTTAGCTGTCGCCAAATTTCCTTTTCCTTTCAACGCCACATAGCTTGCTGAACTGTCATAATAAGGATCGCTGAATAAAATTTGTTTTTCACGTGCCGGTGTAATATCAATTGCCGACATTGCTGCATCAAAACGTTTTGCTTTCAAACTTGGAATTAACGCATCAAACGGCTGGGTTTTAAAATGGCAAGTAGCTTGAATTTCCTGACAAATTGCCTGTGCGATATCAATATCAAACCCAATTAACTCACCTTTTTCTGTAGTCACTTCAAATGGTGGATAGCTCGGTTCTGTGCCGAAGGTTAATTCCTCCGCATTGGTTGTTACACTCACCGCACCGATAAAAAGACCAAGTAAAAGTTGTTTTTTCATTGTCGTCTCCTGTTTGCCTCTTTGATTCTTAATATGCATATACATAAAATAAAATTGAATATATATTCAATTATTATTCATAATAATTTATTTAAACTCGTGTGATTATGACATAAAAATTCTGTGATCGCTGTCCCAAATTTTAAATTTGGTGATTGTTTTTTTACTTTTTCTCCCTATTATTTATTCATCGAAACGTTTCGATAAACCTTAAAAGGACTTTTCGATGAAAAAAACAACATTACTCAATGCACCACTTTCCCATTGTATTGCCGCATTAGGTCATACCGATAGTATTACCCTGTGCGATGCTGGGTTACCCATTCCCCACCAAGTAGAACGCATCGATCTGGCACTTACTGCCGGGGTACCAAGCTTTTTACAAACCTTAGAGGCGGTGATCGCAGAAATGTTTGTGGAAGCTGTTGTGATTGCAGAGGAAATAAAAGAAAAAAATCCTCATATTTTGACCGCACTTTTGTCACGCTTTAACCAGCTTGAAGCTAGTCAAGGCAATAAAATTCAACTGGAATTTGTGCCACATGAAACATTTAAACAGCATTCCCAAAATAGCAAAGCTATTGTGCGTAGCGGTGAATGTTCACCTTATGCCAATGTGATTTTGTATTCCGGCGTACCATTTTAATAAAAGGTGAAATGATGAAAACCTTACTCAAAATTAGCGGTATAGATAAATCCTTTCCCGGTGTGAAAGCCTTAAGCAATGCCTGTTTATCGGTCTATGCCGGTCGAGTGATGGCACTAATGGGGGAAAACGGTGCGGGAAAATCCACCTTAATGAAGGTACTAACCGGTATTTATTCTAAGGATGCCGGAACCATTGAATATCTTGGTAAAGAAGTTCTCTTCAAAGGGCCAAAAGCCTCTCAGGAAGCAGGAATTAGCATCATCCACCAAGAATTAAACTTAATCGGCAATTTAACTATTGCAGAAAATATCTTTTTAGGCCGTGAATTTAAAACACGGTGGGGAGCGATCAACTGGCCAAAAATGTACCAAGAAGCCGATAAACTTTTGGCACGTCTAGGCGTAACACACAGCAGCAAAAAATTGTGTTCCGAACTTTCTATTGGTGAACAGCAAATGGTAGAAATTGCCAAAGCGCTCAGCTTTGAATCCAAAGTGATTATTATGGATGAGCCGACTGATGCATTAACCGACACGGAAACAGAGGCTTTATTCAAGGTAATTGATGAACTTAAAGCGGAAAAATGCGGCATTGTTTATATCTCTCATCGTTTAAAAGAGATTTTTCAAATTTGTGATGATGTGACGGTTCTGCGTGACGGTCAATTTATTGGCGAGCGGACAGTATCAGCGATTAATGAAGAGGATTTAATCGAAATGATGGTCGGTCGCCGATTGGATGAACAATATCCACATCTGGCACAAGAAAAAGGTGAATGTGTGTTAGATGTCACCCACCTCAGTGGGAGCGGTATTGATGATGTTTCATTTAAACTCTATGGTGGTGAAATTGTCGGGGTGTCCGGTTTAATGGGGGCTGGTAGAACGGAACTTGGTAAAGTGCTTTACGGTGCACTACCAAAAACGGGTGGTAAAGTGCGGTTAAAAAATCAAGAGATTGAAAATCACCGTCCACAAGATGGTTTAGATCAGGGTATCGTCTATATTTCAGAAGATCGAAAAAATGATGGTTTGATATTGGGAATGTCAGTGAAAGAAAATATGTCCCTTACTTCGCTTGATCATTTTTCGCAAAAAGGGCAAATCCGCCACCAAGTGGAGAAAATGGCGGTCGATGATTTTATTGAAATGTTTAACATTAAGACCCCAAGCCGAGATCAACAAGTCGGTTTACTTTCCGGAGGTAATCAACAAAAAGTCGCCATTGCCCGTGGTTTGATGACTCGCCCCAATGTGCTGATCTTAGATGAGCCGACACGAGGTGTGGATGTGGGGGCAAAAAAAGAAATTTATCAACTCATCAATGAATTTAAAAAAGACGGTTTAAGTATTTTAATGATTTCATCTGATATGCCGGAAGTGCTGGGAATGAGTGATCGCATTTTCGTGATGCGTGAAGGCAAAATCACCGCAGAATTTTCTCGTGCAGAAGCGACACAGGAAAAATTGTTAGCTGCGGCTATCGGTAAATAGGAATAGGTAAGGTAAAAATAATGAAAACTGAAACTTCTCGTTTCCAAATGAGCAAATTTTTAATTGAACAGCGTTCGTTTATTGCGCTGATTATTCTTATCACCATTGTATCCACAATGAACCCGAATTTTTTCAGCGTAGATAATATTCTCAATATTTTGCGTCAAACATCGGTCAATGCCATTATCGCTGTGGGAATGACTTTCGTCATTTTAATTGCCGGGATTGATCTTTCCGTGGGATCTGTTTTGGCATTAACCGGGGCGATTGCGGCTTCGATGGTGAGCTATGAATTACCGATTTTACTTGTGGTTCCTGTCGTTTTATTGCTTGGCACGGTGTTAGGCGGCATAAGCGGTATCATTGTCGCAAAAGGAAAAGTCCAAGCCTTTATTGCAACTCTTGTTACTATGACCTTATTGCGTGGTGTAACGATGGTTTATACGGATGGTCGCCCGATTACCACCGGTTTTTCTGACAGTGCCGATATTTTTTCGGCGATTGGTACGGGCTATTTTCTTGGTATTCCAGTACCTATTTGGATCATGACGGTTGTATTTGCACTGGCGTGGTACATTTTAAAACATACCCCTATCGGTCGCTATATTTATGCTCTTGGTGGCAATGAGGCAGCCACTCAGCTTTCCGGTATTAATGTCAATAAAATCAAAATATTCGTGTTCGCAGTGAGTGGTTTTTTATCTGCCCTTGCCGGTCTGATTGTGACTTCTCGTCTTTCCTCAGCCCAACCGACAGCCGGGGTATCCTATGAACTGGATGCCATTGCAGCCGTCGTTGTGGGGGGAACCAGCCTTATGGGAGGAAAAGGGCGAGTAATGGGAACCCTCATTGGTGCATTGATTATCGGTTTTTTAAATAATGCCCTGAATTTATTGGATATTTCATCTTACTATCAAATGATAGCAAAAGCGTTGGTTATTCTGGTTGCTGTTTTGGCCGATAACTATCTTGGTACAAAAAAACTGTAACTCATTTTTCAGGAGAAACTATGAAAAAAGTGACCGCACTTACTTCCGCCGTATTATTAGGCTTATCCCTATCCGGTGCAGCTTTCGCACAAGATACCATTGCCCTTGCGGTATCCACATTGGATAATCCTTTCTTCGTCACATTAAAAGACGGAGCACAACAAAAAGCCGATGAATTAGGCTATCAGCTCGTTGTGTTGGATTCTCAAAATGATCCGGCAAAAGAACTGGCTAATGTGGAAGATTTAACGGTTCGTGGCGCAAAAGTGCTTTTAATCAATCCGACAGATTCTGAAGCAGTGGGGAATGCGGTAGCGATAGCCAATCGTAATAATATCCCGGTGATTACCCTAGATCGCGGTGCAGCCAAAGGAAATGTAGTGAGTCATATCGCTTCCGATAATATCGCCGGAGGCAAAATGGCAGGGGATTTTATCGCACAAAAATTAGGTAATGGGGCAAAAGTCATTCAACTTGAAGGCATTGCAGGAACATCGGCGGCGCGTGAACGTGGCGAAGGTTTCAAACAAGCGATTGAAACTCATAAATTCAATGTTCTTGCCAGCCAACCGGCAGATTTTGACCGTACCAAAGGGTTAAATGTCACAGAAAATCTGCTTGCCAGCAAAGCAGAAGTACAAGCGATTTTTGCCCAAAATGATGAAATGGCATTAGGTGCATTGAGAGCAGTCAATGCCGCCAATAAAAAAGTGCTGATTGTTGGTTTTGACGGCACAGATGATGGTATCAAAGCCGTAAAAAGCGGTAAATTAGCGGCGACTATTGCACAGCAACCGAATTTAATTGGATCATTAGGGGTGATGACTGCCGATAAAATTTTAAAAGGCGAAAAAGTCGAGGCTAAAATTCCGGTAGATTTAAAAGTCATCAGTGAATAATCATTTTTATATTTTATTATTGCTGCCACAAGCGTTTAGGTTTGTGGCAGCACATTTGCAATAACAATCAATAAGGATTTCAACATGAATAAAAAGCTGACCGTTCTTGGCAGTATAAATGCCGATCATGTCATATCCGTCCCTTATTTTGCTCAACCGGGGGAAACCCTCACTGGAGAAAATTATCGTATTGCCTATGGTGGGAAAGGGGCAAATCAAGCCGTTGCAGCAGCACGATTAGGGGCAAATGTCGCCTTTATTGGCTGTATCGGCAGTGATGGTATTGGTGAGACCATGAAGAATACATTTGCACAGGAAGGGATTGATACCTCACCGATCACGACAATTCAACAAGAAATGACAGGTATCGCCTTTATTCAAGTTGCGCAATCCGCTGAAAATAGTATTGTTATTGCATCGGGTGCAAATGCTTATTTAGATGAACAAATCGTACGCCAAAACGAAGCACAAATTGCGCAATCCGACTGCTTACTGATACAGCTTGAAACACCGCTTCCAGCAGTGACATTTGCCGCACAAATAGCGAAAAAACATGGCGTACAAGTCGTGTTGAATCCGGCACCGGCTCAGCCTTTACCCGATAGCTTATTAAGCCAAATTGACATTATTACGCCAAATGAAACGGAAGCTGAAATCCTTACCGGTGTGCAAGTGACAGACGAGCAAAGTGCGGTCAAATCGGCTGAAGTTTTTCATCAAAAAGGCATTGGTTGTGTGATCATCACACTTGGTGCAAAAGGCGTTTTTATTAGCCGAAACGGCGAACATAGAATTATCAAAGGTTTTTCCGTGCAAGCGGTGGATACCACAGCGGCAGGTGATACCTTCAATGGCGGTTTTGTGACGGCTTTACTGGAAGGTCAATCTTTTGAAGAGGCAATTCGTTTTGCTCAGGCTGCCTCTGCAATAAGCGTTACCCGGCCGGGAGCACAGCCTTCTATTCCGACAAAACAGGAAACCTTAGATTTTCTTCATGATACTTAAAGTGCGGTCAAAAATAGGATTGTTTTTATGGCAACAATGAAAGATATCGCGAGATTAGCAAAAGTTTCTACATCCACCGTTTCTCACGTCATCAATGGCTCACGTTTTGTGAGTGAAGAAATTCGTGAAAAAGTCATGAGTGTGGTGGCAGAACTCAATTACACGCCTTCTGCAGTGGCGCGCAGCTTGAAAGTGAAAGAAACCAAAACGATTGGCTTACTGGTTACTGCGACGAATAATCCTTTTTTTGCCGAAGTGATGGCGGGGGTAGAGCAATATTGCCAACAGCATCAATATAATCTCATCATTGCCACCACCGGTGGTGATGCAAAACGGCTACAGCAAAATTTGCAAACCCTTCTCCATAAACAAGTGGATGGTTTACTGCTAATGTGTGGTGACAGCCGTTTTAACGCTGACACCGAACTGGCAATTTCTGTACCTTTAGTGATTATGGACTGGTGGTTCAAGGAGCTTAATGCCGATAAAATCCTTGAAAACTCAACATTTGGCGGCTATTTAGCAACAAAAACATTAATTGAAGCCGGACATCAAAATATAGGCATCATCACAGGTAATCTTAAAAAATCAGTAGCGAAAAACCGTTTGGAAGGGTACAAAAAAGCCTTATCGGAAGCCGAAATCCCATTGAATAATGATTGGATCATCGAAAGCCATTTTGATTTTGAAGGGGGAATTATCGGTATGCAAAAATTAAATGCTACACCACACCGCCCAACCGCCGTATTTTGTTGTAGCGATGCCATTGCAGTGGGCGCTTATCAAGTACTTCAACAGCAGGGGTTACGAATTCCGGAGGACATTTCCGTCATTGGTTACGATGACATTGAACTTTCCCACTATCTTTATCCCCCTCTTTCTACTATTAACCAACCCAAAGCCGAATTAGGAAAACTTGCTGTAGAACTATTGATTCAGCGGATAAAAAACCCAAAGGAGCCTTACCAAACACTCACCTTAAGCCCAACCCTAAAATTACGAAAATCTATAAAAAATATAAATGATAAATAAAAATGTAGGGGCTTAATTAAGGCGTAGCATGTGTAAAACCTAATTTTACGCGCGGAATAATTAATTTGTGTATGGATTTTCCATCCACACTACGCTCGCTATCGCCCCATTTTGTACCTTTTTATTTTTTTAATTTAATCAAATCTTAAACAACGAAGCCCAAAATACTTTTTTTCTTCTTTTCTCTTATCATATTCCTCCATTTTCTGCTTGATAAAATTCACCCAAACTTGATGAGGTGTCAATGATCTTCCAAAATTAAACCACAAAGATCCTTTAAAAGTGAGCCACTTTTGGTTTGCTATGGCGGCATTCATTGAAGCCCCACCGCCCGAACCATAAGCGATTGACCCACTTGCCCCTGCACTGGTTTGTTTGGATTCGTATTTCTCCGTATCTTGGCGGCTAGTCAGTGTCAGGCTTTGAAGGTCTGCCTCCCAACGTTTTGCTTTGAGATTGGCAGCTTCAAGCGTTAATCCACCGTCTTCACTCTTCGTGATGAGTTTATCAGCGTTCAGGTGACTGTTTTGCCAACGTTCGCTATCGGCGTTTGATTTGCCTTTCGCCACATTCACCGAACCCTCAATCCCAAAACCGTAGCTGTTGCCGTTCATCCCCACAAAAACACCCACACTGCCGCCTACTTTCATCTCGTGCTTTAGCATTTAGCACAGAAAAATTAACTCGTGCATGGATTTTCAATCCACACACGCTAC
>NZ_MLHL01000066.1 GCF_002000545.1 Rodentibacter trehalosifermentans
ACATACCCTTTATATTTAATCGACCTAAACTTATTGTTTAATATTATATTGATTTTTTATAATTTATATTTATTTATAATAAAAAAGCGCTTCCCTTCATCTAATCAGTATTATCTTATTTCTATATTAAAAAAATATATATCATATGCATAATGGATATTATGCAACCTTATTTTTCTATAGTATTTTCCTTTTCAATCAAATTAACAAAGGAGAATAAATAATGGCTTTTTTTTCAGAACATTTTATTCATTGGTTAGAAAATAACGCAAATGAATTAGATCAAACTTCTTCTGAATTATCGGAAGGATTGTTAAAAAGAATAGCGCTTGAAGGCGTATTTAAAGTGGGTGTCCCAACGCCATTAGGCGGACAGGGTGGGGACGCTAAAGAGGTGATTGAAATATTGCAAACATTAGCATCACATTCACTCACGGCGAGTTTTATTGCGTGGGGACATTATACTTTTATTAAACAAATTTTAACCAGCTCAAATCCCTATTTTAGAGAACATTATTTAAATGAACTTATTAATGCGGATATTGCAGGGGCGACCGGGCTTTCCAATACGGTTAAATATTTAGCTAATTTGGAAGAATTAAACGTAAAAATTAGCCAAAAAGACGGGAAATATTATTTAAATGGCAAGTTACCTTGGGTAACCAATGTGAGAAAAGATCGTTTCTTAGCGGTATTTAGTGCAGGATTGGAAGGGAAAACCCCTTGGGTTATTGCGATTCCGTCAGATGCAATTGGGTTGGTTCGTTCGGCTGATTTAGAGTTTATCGCCCTACAAGGTGCAAACACCGCAAGTTTAACGTTCAATGAGGTAGAATTAAAGCCGGAATGGATTTTATCCGACAACGCCCCTGAATTTTTAGCTCAAACCCGCCCTTATTTTTTAGGTTATCAATTCGGTTTGGCTTTAGGGTTGGCGAAACGTTCGTTGCAAGAAGCCGAACAACGACTTATTTATCGTGCGGCATTAGCGACAGACTGGCAGCAAACAAGCGAACATTTTACTTCTCTTAAACAGCGTTTATATCAGGGATTGACGGAAGAACAATATTTTATTGAACGTCCGAAAGAACTCCTTGCTTTGCGTTTAGAAGTGGTGGATCTCGTGGCTAAAAGCCTATTATTGGAGTTAGAAGCAAGCGGTGGTGCGGCTTATTTTAAAGACTCATCATTGAGTTTTATTCGCCGTTGGAATGAAGGCGCATTTTTGCCGGTCGTCTCGCCAAGTGCGGCACAATTAAAACAACTTTTGCAAGAGAATTCGCATTAATTTAATTGACAATTTCTTGTTTCAAATGGATAACTTAAACGGTTTGCTATGGTAAAATGCCTATAATTTTTATCATAGGTTTGGTTATCCATTTTTTGTTTTTTCAAAAATACCGGAAAATCGAACCGCACTTTTGTAGGAATAAAATGAACACGATCACGTTTTCTACGGCGCAACAAGCGGTTGAAAAAATAGCACAAGAATTTGTTATTTATAGCCAATCGATCCACCCTATACATATTTCCCTTTCCGGTGGTTCAACACCAAAACTACTCTTTAAAACACTGGCGCACCCCCCTTATGTAGAGCAAATCAATTGGCAAAATTTACATTTCTGGTGGGGTGACGAGCGTATGGTTTCACCACAAGATCCCGAAAGCAATTACGGCGAAGTGCAAAAATTATTATTCGACCATATCCAGATTCCAGCGGAAAATATTCATCGAATTCGTGGTGAAAATGAACCGCACGTTGAGCTAAAACGTTTCCAAGAGGAACTCAGTGCGGTCATTCCTGACGGTGTTTTTGACTGGATTATTTTAGGCATGGGGGCAGACGGACACACAGCTTCCTTATTCCCACATCAAACTTATTTTGATGATAAAAACCTTGCGGTGATGGCAAAACACCCTGAAAGCGGGCAAATCCGTATTTCCAAAAGCGCAAAATTCATCGAACAGGCAAAACGCATTACTTATCTTGTGACAGGTGAAGGCAAAGCGGAAATTTTAAAAGAAATCCAAACCACACCAGCGGAAACTCTCCCTTATCCGGCAGCGAAAATTAAAGCGAAAAATGGGGTGACGGAGTGGTATTTGGATAAAGCGGCAGCGAAGTTTTTATAGTGGAAATTTTAGCCCATATTTTGACCGCACTTGTGGCAATCGAACATTTTTACATTCTCTATTTAGAAATGTTCGCTATTGAGGGAAAACAGGCCAAACGCATTTTCGGTTTAACGGATGAGTTTATCGCCCAAAAGAAAGTGAAGGTGATGTTTGCCAATCAAGGGTTATACAACGGCTTTCTGGCGGCAGGAATTCTCTTCGGTTATGTGATAAACCAAATGTCGGTGATTTATTTCTTTTTAGTTTGTGTGATAACTGCCGCCATTTTTGGCGCAATCACCGCCAATAAGGGCATTTTTGTAAAGCAAGGGTTGCCGGCGGTGTTGGCGTTGGTTTTGCAGATTGTTATATAAATTATTCATAGGATAGATAAATGAAAAAGTTGTTATTACTCATATTACTGCCAATGAGTGTATTGGCTTCACCGATCAAAGGGATTGATGAGTCTTACCAAGATTGGAATTTGGTTTGTGATAATACCGGTACTTGCCGTCTGACAGGGTATCAATCAGATGGTTGGTATGATATACCCGTTTCGGTTTTATTTACCCGTCCGGCAGGGGAAAATGCAAAGGTGTCAGGGAAATTATCTTTTTTGGCATACGATCAGGAAAAAGAGAAGAACATTCCTATTGGTAAATTTGCCGAAATTTTGATAAATGGGCAATCTTTAGGAAAAATGCAAAAAGAAAATGTTGATGATATTCAAACCGAATATTCTCTCACGGACACCCAAATAACGACACTACTTAACGCATTGAAAAAAAACACCGAAATCCAGATTGTTTCCGGTGAGTTTAAAGGTAAATTATCGGATAAAGGTGCGGCAGCGGCAATGTTGCGTATGGATGAATTTCAGCAGAGATTAAATACGCCTTCAGCCCTGATACGCAAGGGAAATAGCACAAAACCGGTGTTAGCCCCACGCCCTGCGCCTAAAATTACGGCGATAGCTATTCCAAGCCGTCAAGAATATATCCTGAAAAAGGGAACAAAACAATTTGATGAAGTAATGGCACTTTTACGTCAAGCTAATGGCACGGATGAAGAATCCGATGGCTATTGTCCTGTTTTGCATCAGGATGATAATTGGCTTGATGGGATTACCATTTACCCGCTGACGAATAGTAAGGTATTGGCAGAATCTCTTTGTTGGAGGGGCGCTTATCAAGAGGGAGCTTATTATGCAGTGATGGATGATAAATTAACCCGAGTCGAACAGCAATTAGCTCATCAATATAATGGAGCTTTTTATGATGAACAGAAACATTTTTTAGCCGTTAATGGATCTTATAAAGGTCGTGGAATCGGTGATTGCTGGTTTGGTCAGAACGCAGTTTGGAATGGCAAAATTTTTATCCGCACTTCAGAGTGGACAAGCGGATCATGTAAAGGTGTTGGCGGTGGCTTTTGGCATTTACCAATATTCGAGAGTGAGGTTGTGGTGAAAGAGTAATCTATCTTTATGGATGAGCAATTAAAGAGGCAAATAATGCTTGATTTTACCCCATTAGAAAAAGCTATTTTTCGTCTAGAAGAAGGGTTAAACCGTTATCTGCAAGATGTGAGTGATCTGCAAATTCGTGATGGTTTAATTCAACGCTTTGAGTTTACCTATGAACTCAGCCACAAAATGCTAAAGCGTTATTTGGTTGCGATTTCGCCTAATCCAGAACTTTATGATGGCATTAGCTTTCAAGATCTGATTCGCACGGGCAATGAATATGGCTTATTGCAAGGAGAGTGGAGTGATTGGAAACAATATCGTGAAATGCGTAGCCGAACCAGTCATACTTACGATGAAGATATTGCAATCGCTGTGGTGCAGGGTATTCCTAAATTTTTAAGTGAAGCAAAATATCTCCAAGAGAAATTAAAGTGCGGTCAAAATGGATAAGATTTTTGATATTGAACCCAAACATCTTACTATTGTACAAGATATTTTACGAACTCACTTGGCAGGCTATGAAGTGCGGGCATTTGGTTCAAGAGTGAAAGGTACAGCGCGTAAATTTTCGGATTTGGATTTGGTGGTAATGAGCGAAGAACCTCTCTCGTTACGGCTTTTTGCGGAGGTCAGCGAAGCCTTTAGCGAAAGCGATCTCCCTTATAAAGTGGATGTGCTTGATTGGGCGACAACGTCCGAAAGTTTTCGAGAAATTATTGAACAAAAGTATGTGGTGGTTGCAGAGAAATAAGCCTGTGCACAGTTATTTGGCGAGTGAAGTATGTCAATGTACTCCAAAGTAATATACATTGGTAAAGACATGATGCAATGAGGATAAAATGGATCGTACATTAATTGTTTTTGATATGGATCCCCATTGTTTGGAAGAAAACTATCATAATGCCAGTTGGCGTAACGCCTATTCGGATATTCAATGTATTTTAAAAAAACATGGTTTTAGCAATATTCAAGGAACAGTTTATTTGAGTGATAGAGGTATTAAACAAGCTCATGGCACGCTTGCTTTGCAAGAAGTCGCCGCAAGGTTTGAATGGTTTTATCACTGTGCCTCTAATATTCAGTTTTATGAATTAAAAGATGATTTTAATGCACAATTTATTGTTGAAGGTGTGCAACGGGCACGAGAAGCCTTTAATCGTTCACTTGATGGTTTACGTCAAGAACTATTACAAGCAGGATTGTCTGCTGACAAAGTGGAAGAAATTGTGGGAAAACGTCAATTTTCTTTACAACAAATTCCTGAAAAGGATTTATTACAAAATAATTCAACAAACTAAGTTTATACTCAATCGGTGTAACTCATAAATTGCACCTCACCAGCAGGAGAAAAAAATGTCACAAAAAGGCGATATCGGCGTAATTGGACTCGCCGTGATGGGGCAAAACCTCATTTTAAATATGAACGACCACGGGTTTAAAGTGGTGGCGTATAACCGTACCACGTCAAAAGTGGATGAGTTTTTACAAGGGGCGGCGAAAGGCACGAACATTATCGGGGCGTATTCCTTGGAAGATTTGGCGTCTAAATTGGAAAAACCAAGAAAAGTGATGCTGATGGTGCGTGCGGGCGAAGTGGTGGATCAATTTATTGATGCACTATTACCGCACTTGGAAGAGGGCGACATCATTATTGATGGTGGTAACTCTAACTATCCGGATACTAACCGCCGTGTGAAAGCCTTAGCGGAAAAAGGGATTCGCTTTGTGGGTTCCGGAGTATCGGGCGGTGAAGAGGGCGCTCGTCATGGGCCTTCCATTATGCCGGGTGGTAACGAGGAAGCATGGCAATATGTTAAACCGATTTTACAAGCGATTTCTGCCAAAACCGATAAAGGCGAACCGTGCTGTGATTGGGTTGGAAAAGAGGGCGCAGGTCATTTCGTGAAAATGGTGCATAACGGCATTGAATATGGTGATATGCAGTTAATTTGCGAAGCTTACCAATTCTTAAAAGACGGACTAGGCTTAAGTTACGAGGAAATGCAAAACATTTTCGCTGAATGGAAAAAAACAGAGCTAGATAGCTATCTAATTGATATTACAACAGATATTTTGGGTTATAAAGACACAGACGGTACACCGCTTGTGGAAAAAATCCTAGATACTGCCGGACAAAAAGGCACGGGTAAATGGACGGGCATCAACGCTCTTGATTTTGGTATTCCATTAACCTTAATCACCGAATCGGTGTTTGCCCGTTGTGTTTCTTCTTTCAAAGATCAGCGGGTGGCGGCAGAAAAATTATTCGGCAAAACCATTGGCAAGGTGGAAGGCGATAAAGCGGTTTGGATTGAAGCGGTGCGTAAAGCCTTACTTGCCTCAAAAATTATCTCTTATGCACAAGGCTTTATGTTGATTCGTGAAGCTTCCGAAAACTTTGGTTGGGATATCAACTATGGCGCAACCGCATTATTATGGCGTGAAGGCTGTATTATCCGTAGCCGTTTCTTAGGCAATATTCGTGATGCTTATGAGGCCAACCCGGATTTAATTTTCTTAGGCTCGGATGCTTATTTCAAAGGCATTTTAGAAAATGCTATGAGCGACTGGCGTAAAGTGGTGGCAAAATCCATTGAAGTGGGTATTCCGATGCCTTGTATGGCTTCTGCGATTACCTTCTTGGATGGTTACACTTCTGCTCGTTTACCGGCGAATTTATTGCAAGCCCAACGGGATTATTTTGGTGCGCACACCTACGAGCGTACAGATAAACCGCGTGGTGAGTTTTTCCACACCAACTGGACAGGGCGTGGCGGTAACACCGCTTCCACCACCTATGATGTGTAATTGGTAAAAGGCAAGATAAATTGACCGCACTTTAAGCAAAGTGCGGTTTCTTTTTACCTCATTTTGGAGAGAACTATGCTATCTCAAACTCGTTTGGCACAATTAGCCGAAATGGAAAACATATTGGATGAAGCCAATGAATTTTTGGCTGAGGCAGAAAATTTTCTTGAAAAATGGCAAACCTTTTTACCGAAAATGAAACGTTTAGAACGTTATTATTTTGAAGGGGATTGGATGGCGGATTTTGAAGCTTATGAACAAGGGGAAATCCCTCAAACCCAGTCTTGTGGCGTGCTTTCAGAAGATCTTGTTTATAATGCCAGTAGCGATCAACGAAGCCTTGCTATTGAATATTTAAAATTGATAACGACAATTTTGGATCAATAAAAAGATAGAAAACTGACCGCACTTTGCATTCTTGTCAAAACAGACAGGAAAGTGCGGTCATTTTTTTCAAAATTTTCTGAGAAATAATCAAGGCAATTTCTGTTTTAACGTAGTAAACTAGAGCGGTGATTACCCCGAGGAGATAACGATGAAACCTTACCTTATTGCCCCTTCTATTCTTTCCGCCGATCTGGCCCGCCTTGGTGATGATGTTCAAAATGTGCTTAATGCCGGTGCAGATCTCATTCATTTTGATGTGATGGATAATCACTATGTGCCCAATTTGACTTTTGGCCCCGCTATTTGTCAGGCTTTGCGTGATTACGGTATTACCGCCCCTATTGACGTGCATTTAATGGTGAAACCGGTGGATCGGCTTATTCCTGATTTTGCCAAAGCCGGAGCAAATTATATTACCTTCCATCCGGAAAGCACTGAGCATATTGACCGCTCTTTACAGTTGATTCGTGATCACGGTTGCCAATCCGGTTTGGTGTTTAACCCTGCCACACCACTGAGTTATTTGGATTATGTATTGGATAAAGTGGATGTCATTTTGTTGATGTCGGTTAATCCGGGATTTGGCGGACAATCTTTCATTCCGGCAACGTTGAAAAAATTACAACAAGTTAGAAAAATCATTGATAACAGCAGTTTTGATATCCGTTTAGAAGTGGATGGCGGTGTAAAAGTCAATAATATTGCAGAAATTGCCGCTGCCGGTGCGGATATGTTTGTCGCAGGCTCAGCGATTTTTGACAGTCCGGATTACAAACAAGTGATTAATCAAATGAGGGATCAACTTTCCACTGTCCGTGGTTAATCGAGAATTTTTAGTTTCCTTATAGCGGTATAAAAAAGAGAGATTAAATGAAAACACAATTTAAATTGATTGGTTTTGATTTAGACGGCACGCTCGTTAACAGCTTGCCGGATTTAGCCCTATCCGTCAATTCAGCCTTAGCCGAATTTGATTTACCCCAAGCACCGGAGTCTTTAGTGTTAACCTGGATTGGCAATGGGGCACCGGTGTTGATTGCCCGAGCATTAGATTGGGTAAAAGCACAAACCGGTAGAACATTAAGCGAAGCAGAGGTAGAAGAAGTTAAAGCACGTTTCAACCACTATTATGGTGAAAACCTTTGCAATGTGAGCCGCCTTTATCCCAATGTGAAAGAAACCTTAGAAGCATTAAAAGCGAAAGGTTACACTTTAGCCGTAGTAACAAATAAACCGACCAGACACGTTCAACCGGTGTTGAGCGCCTTTGGTATCGATCACTTATTTAGCGAAATGCTCGGCGGGCAGTCTTTACCGGCAATTAAACCGCATCCGGGACCACTTTATTATTTGTGTGGGAAATTCGGTGTTGAACCCCGCCAACTTTTATTTGTAGGTGATTCTAAAAACGATATTCTGGCTGCCCACGCAGCAGGCTGTGCGGTGGTGGGATTAACTTACGGTTATAACTATAATATTCCTATTAGTGAATCCCATCCGGATTGGGTTTTTGATGATTTTAGTCAATTATTAACGATACTTTAGTTTTTCTCGGCATTATGTAGCAGTTGCACAATAGATAATTTTTCGCTCCCTCCTTTTACAGGGAGCGAGGCGGCACCTTAAGGGGGATTGCAACAAAGTTGCAAAAACTCAGTGAAAAGTAACCGCTCTTTTCCCCCCTCCGCCTGCGGCACCTCCCCCCGTAAACGGCGGGAGGGAAGATAGCCAATAGTTTTGTGCAAGTGCGACATAACACCGGGTTTTTCTCAAAAGTGCGGTAAAAAATGACCGCACTTTATGCGCTAATTAATCCTATTCCCTTGAATTAATCAAACCCAGCCCCATATTACCCCAAATTGTCGAAGTAGAATTAGAGAGAAGATATGAACGCCAAAAGAACAGAACGCACGATGCCCGTATTACCATTACGCGATGTCGTGGTTTTCCCTTATATGGTGATGCCGCTTTTTGTGGGGCGAGCCAAATCCATTAATGCCCTTGAAGAAGCGATGAATGAAAATAAACAGCTTCTTTTGGTTTCACAAAAACAAGCGGATTTAGAAGAACCGGCGATTGATGATGTGTTTGATGTGGGCACCATTGCCAATATTATTCAGCTTTTAAAATTGCCTGACGGCACAGTAAAAGTGCTTGTCGAGGGGCAGCAACGGGCAAAAATCAATCATCTAGAAGAAGGGGAACAATTTTTCTCTGCAGAAATCACCCCGATTGATACTGTCCGAGGTGATAAAAAAGAATTAGAGATTGTCAAAAATGCCGTCTTGTCCGAGTTTGAAAATTACCTAGCGTTGAATAAAAAAGTACCGGCTGATGTGCTAGGCGCCCTACAACGGATTGATGAGGCCGATCGCTTGGCAGATACCATGGCAGCACATTTGCCGGTAAGCGTTCGTCATAAACAAAGTGTGTTGGAATTGGCTGATGTGCAAGCGCGTTTGGAATATTTGCTTGGTATGATGGAATCGGAGGCGGATATTCTCCAGGTGGAAAAACGCATTCGTAGCCGTGTGAAAAAACAGATGGAAAAAAGCCAGCGTAACTATTATCTGAACGAGCAAATTAAAGCCATTCGAAAAGAAATGGACGATGGCGAAAATGAAGATACCATTGATGAAGTGGAACAACTTCGTCAAAAAGTGGAAGCGGCGGGAATGCCGGCTGAAGTGCGTGAGAAAGTGGAAAGCGAACTGCAAAAACTCAAAATGATGTCAGCCATGTCCGCAGAAGCTACCGTGGTGCGTAGCTACATTGAATGGATGATTCAAGTGCCGTGGCATCAACGCACGAAAGTGAAAAAAGATATTACCAAGGCTCAACAAGTGCTGGATGCGGATCACTATGGTTTGGAGCGGGTAAAAGAACGCATTTTGGAATATCTTGCAGTGCAAGCACGTCTTAATAAAATTAAGGGGCCGATTCTTTGCTTGGTTGGACCACCGGGGGTAGGGAAAACCTCGCTTGGTCAGTCGATTGCTAATGCAACAGGGCGGAAGTATGTACGTATGGCATTAGGTGGCGTGCGTGATGAGGCGGAAATTCGTGGACATCGCAAAACCTACATTGGTGCATTACCGGGCAAGCTCATCCAAAAAATGGCAAAAGTTGGGGTGAAAAACCCGTTATTCTTACTGGATGAGATCGATAAAATGGCATCAGATATGCGTGGCGATCCTGCCTCTGCTTTATTAGAAGTGCTCGATCCGGAGCAAAACACCACGTTTAATGATCATTATCTGGAAGTGGATTATGATCTTTCCGATGTGATGTTTGTAGCCACCTCAAATTCCATGAATATTCCTGGACCGTTGCTTGACCGTATGGAAGTGATTCGCCTTTCCGGTTATACGGAAGATGAAAAACTCAATATCGCCATACGTCATTTGTTACAAAAACAAATTGAGCGTAACGGTTTGAAGAAAGGGGAATTAGTGGTAGAAGAAAGTGCGATTTTAGACATTATCCGCTATTACACCCGAGAGGCCGGTGTGCGTAATTTGGAACGGGAAATTTCCAAAATTTGCCGCAAAGCGGTGAAAAATTTATTGGTGAATCCTAAGTTGAAATCGCTCACCGTTAATTCAGATAATCTACATGATTATCTTGGTGTGAAACGTTTTGAATTCGGCAAAGCGGATACGCAAAATCGCATAGGTGAGGTCACTGGTCTGGCATGGACAGAAGTGGGCGGTGATCTGCTTACCATTGAAACTGCTTCTGTGGTGGGTAAAGGTAAGTTAACCTTCACCGGCTCTTTGGGGGATGTGATGAAAGAATCCATCCAAGCAGCGATGACGGTGGTACGTTCCCGTGCCGATCGACTTGGCATTAACCCTGAGTTTCACGAAAAACGTGATATTCATATTCACGTGCCGGATGGTGCAACACCAAAAGACGGTCCAAGTGCAGGGATTGCCATGTGTACGGCTCTGGTGTCTTGTTTAACGGGTAACCCGGTGCGTGCGGATGTGGCAATGACAGGAGAGATCAGCTTGCGTGGTAAAGTCTTGCCAATCGGCGGCTTAAAAGAAAAACTGTTAGCAGCACACCGTGGCGGTATAAAAACCGTATTAATTCCAAAAGAGAATGTGAAAGATTTGGAAGACATTCCGGATAACGTGAAACAAAGTCTTGCGATTCATTCGGTAGAAACCATTGATGAAGTGTTGGGCTTGGCACTTGAAAACCCACCTGAAGGGATTGAATTCGTCAAAGTGGCAGCCAAACCGAAAACACCACGTCGTAAAGCCGCCACGAAAACCACAAGAGCGGTCAATTAATTCAATATTTTTTAAAGGCTTGTGAAAACAAGCCTTTTTTGTTGCGTTAAATTCTGATTTTTTGACAACTCACTTAAAAAGTTAAAAAAATGTAATGTTATTGTTTGAATGGTGGAAATTTTGTTTTGGGGTTTAGTAAAAAATATGCGAATATGAAATTTACTCTTTAACCAATAAAAAAGGATATGCCTATGTCATCAACCGTTTCTCAAAAAAACAGTCGAATTCAGCATTTTTTAAAAGGGGTGGAATGGCTCGGAAATTTACTGCCACACCCTGTGATTTTATTTATGTTGATGTGCGCTATTTTGATCGTGCTTTCAGCTATTTTGCATTATTTTGATGTGAGTGTTGTCGATCCACGACCTAATCATTCCGGTGATATTGTGGTGAAAAGCCTACTTAGCCAGGAAGGGATTGCTTATATGGTGAGTAGTTTAGTGAAAAATTTCACCGGTTTCGCACCACTTGGCACGGTTTTAGTGGCAATGCTTGGGGTATCCATTGCCGAATCTTCAGGAATGATTTCTGCTGCTTTGAGGGGACTTGTCGTGGGGACACCGAAAAAATTGGTGACGTTCACCATTGTATTTGCTGCGGTGATTTCAAATACAGCGGCAGAGTTGGGTTATGTGGTCTTAATTCCTCTTGCCGCTATGATTTTTCACGCACTTGGCCGTCATCCGCTTGCAGGGATTGCCGCCGCCTTTGCCGGTGTTTCAGGGGGATATAGTGCGAACTTGCTATTAGGCACCGTGGATCCGCTTTTATCAGGAATTACCCAAGAGGCAGCCCGTTTAATTGAGCCTAATTATGTGGTTGGTCCTGAGGCAAACTGGTATTTTATGTTTGTGAGTACATTTTTAGTGAGTATTTTGGGCTATTTAGTCACTGAAAAAATCGTTGAACCACAGCTTGGAAAATATAATCCCCAAGAGGCCGATGATCCTACCATTCTCAACAATAAAGTGGAAAAATTAACCGCAAATGAGAAAAAGGGCTTAATGTGGGCCGGAATCGCAATGGTCATTTTTTCCTTACTTCTTGCTTGGACCATTGTTCCTGAAAACGGCATTTTGCGTCACCCTAAAACAGGGCTTGTTGCAGGTTCACCTTTCTTACATGGCATTGTGGTTTTTATTTTTATCTTTTTTGCTATTCCCGGCTACATCTATGGGCGAGTGACCGGTTCAATGAACTCTTCTCAAGATATTGTCAAATCAATGTCTCAAGGAATGGCTTCAATGGGGATGTATATTGTATTGGTCTTCTTTGCGGCACAGTTTGTGGCATTTTTTAAGTGGACGAACTTAGGTTCAATTGTAGCGGTAAAAGGGGCGAATTTACTGATTGAACTTGGCTTAACCGGCCCTATGCTTTTTGTCGGTTTCATCTTAGTTTGTGCTTTTATCAATTTGATGATTTCCTCCGCCTCCGCCCAATGGGCATTAACCGCTCCTATTTTTGTGCCAATGCTGATGTTAGTTGGGTATGCCCCGGAAGTGATTCAGGCGGCTTATCGCATTGGCGATTCAACAACGAATATTATTACACCAATGATGAGCTATTTCGGCTTAATTATGGCAGTTGCCGTGCGTTATAAAAAAGATACAGGGGTAGGGACACTTATGGCGATGATGATCCCTTATTCATTTATTTTCATCATCGGTTGGGTCACCCTTTTCTACCTTTGGGTTTTTGTGTTTGGTTTACCTATCGGCCCAGGTTCATTGACGTATTTTTCAGTGAACTAAGTGTGACAAAATAAATTGAATATTTTTTAAGGCTTGTGAAAACAAGCCTTTTTTATATGAATTAAAATCTAAAAGAATTGACGGAATCTTTCATTTTTCTTCAAATTAGCGTTTAAATTTTTACTCTTGTGAATTGATAAAAGAGCCATAAGCTAAAAATACTCATCAAAATGACCGCACTTAAATTTGCCATTTGCCAGCCATAGGGTGTTGCCATTAATAATCCCACGGAAAAAGAGGCGGAGAGATTGGCAAGATAAGTGATAAGCGAACTTGTGCCTTGTAATTTATGCCTATATTGTGGCGATAGCCGATTAAGCAAAAACGTGCCGCCGCTAAACATCAAGCCCCAACCTGCACCAATGAATATCAATGAGGCTAAATATGCCCAATGTTGCTGAAAAAACAAACTGCATAAACCGCCAATAATAAATAATAAACAGCCTAACCCAACAATATATTGGTTTTTGACGTTTTTCACCACAAAAGGCAGTAGCAGCGCAGGACTATACATTGCCACAAAATGCCATTGCAACACTGGGCTGATTTGTTCAATCTGAAAATGTTGATGATACATTGCTAAAGGGGTGGCGTTCATCAATAGCACCATCATTGCAAAACTTAAGGCTCAGCACGCCGTACCGATTTTAAATTCCTTCTGTAAGAACATATCTTTCGGTACAGGCTGATTTTGAGCGCATAGGGTTTGTGGATTTTTGATTGAAAGGAAAAGTTGGCTGATAATTAAAAGTACAAAAACAGCGAAACACAGCCAGAAAATTCCCACATATTTTATCGCCAATAAATTCGCCCCTTTCGTGGCTAAAAAAGGGCCTAACACACCACCGACAATACCGGCACTGATAATTAACGATGTCGCCCGTTTTTTATTTACTTCATCATCAAACACTTCCGCAGCAGCGAAACGATAATATTGGTTGAACACCGTTGCTCCCCCCAAGATAAAAGTAGCAAGGCTAAATAGATAAAATTGTGCTTTATAAATGGCATAGATCGCTAATAATGCCCCGACAATACCGATGAGTCCGCTCATAATAAATGCGGTTCTTCTGCCATATTTTGCCATTAAAAAAGACGCAAAATAGACACTGATCGCTGAACCTAGCACCGTCATTGTAATCGGCAAAGACACTAAAAAATCTTGAGGTGACAACACGTTACCCACCAAAGTGGAACTGAGTGTGAGTAAAGAAATCACACTACCACTCAACGCTTGACCGAAAAAAAGTGAAAAGAGATTAAGAGCGGATTTCATTTTTGTCTCCTTAATTATTTTTACTCCGTGAGCATTCGCTGATGATATTTTTACTTTTCGTTATTTCTTATCATGGCATAAAATACCACAACATATCTTCCAATCTGTCAACTATCATGCTCAAACTTCCTCCCCTTTCCCTTTATGTCCATATTCCTTGGTGTGTGCAGAAATGCCCTTATTGTGATTTTAACTCCCACGCACAAAAAGGTGAGATTCCCGAGAGGGATTATATTCATCATTTATTGCGAGATTTAAAAACGGATTTAGCACGTTTTAAACCATCAATTCAAGATCGTCAATTACATTCCATTTTCATTGGCGGTGGCACGCCGAGCTTGTTTTATGCGGAAAGCATTGCGTATTTATTGAGTGAAATCAAAAAACAGATTTCTTTCGAAAAGGACATTGAGATTACCTTGGAAGCCAACCCCGGTACGGTGGAAGCGGAACGCTTTAAAGGCTATGTGGCAGCGGGGGTGACGAGAATCTCTATGGGAATTCAAAGTTTTAACGATGACAAACTTCAGCGTCTTGGGCGAATTCATAATGCAGAAGAAGCCAAAAGTGCGGTCAATTTGGCGAAAGTTTCCGGGCTGCAAAGTTTCAATTTGGATTTGATGCATGGGCTACCTCATCAAACCTTGGATGAGGCTTTAGCGGATTTACGCCAAGCCATTGAACTTGCGCCCCCTCATCTTTCTTGGTATCAACTTACCATCGAACCCAATACAATGTTTGCTTACCGTCCACCAATCTTGCCCGATGAAGAGGCGCTTTGGGCTATTTTTGAGCAAGGGCATCAATTGCTCACCGCCGCAGGTTATCAACAGTATGAAACTTCTGCTTATGCCAAACCGGGTTTTCAATGCCGGCACAATGTGAATTATTGGCGTTTTGGTGATTATTTGGCGATTGGCTGTGGTGCTCACGGAAAACTCACTTTTCCTAACGGGGAAATTCTCCGTTTTTCCAAAACTAAACACCCGAAAGGCTATTTGCGAGGGGAGTATCTTTACGAAGAAAAAAACGTCCCCGAAATTGACCGCCCTTTTGAATTTTTTATGAATCGTTTTCGTTTATTGGAAGCTGTACCCAAAGGGGAATTTGAGGCTTATACGGGGTTAGCCCCCAATACGGTTAAAAATCAGATTGATTTTGCCCTTCAACAAAATTATATCGTAGAAACCGAAAAGGCTTGGCAGATCACCGAGCACGGAAAATTATTTCTAAACGAATTGTTGGCACTATTTTTAACGGAAGATTAAGTGATGTTATTTTTTCATCATCACTCATCAAAATTTGCACTTGTTTATTTAATTCTTGCGTATTAAAGTAACGCAATCGTTTACTTCTTAAAAATAGGAAAAGAAATGGATCAATTAGAAATGAAAAGGCTTGCCGCTCAAGCAGCTTTACAATATGTCAAAGCGGATACCATTGTGGGCGTGGGTAGTGGATCCACCGTGAACTGCTTTATTGAAGCGTTGGGGGCGATGAAAAATCAAATTAAAGGGGCTGTGGCGGCATCAAAAGCCTCTGAAGAATTGCTGCGTAAACAAGGGATTGACGTGTTTAGCGCCAATGAAGTGTCGGGCTTGGATATTTATGTGGATGGTGCAGATGAGATTAATCCACAAAAAATGATGATTAAAGGGGGCGGTGCCGCATTAACAAGAGAAAAAATTGTGGCAGCGTTAGCAAAAAAATTTATTTGTATCGTAGATAGCAGTAAGCAAGTGGATGTGTTGGGGTCAACCTTCCCATTACCGGTGGAAGTGATCCCTATGGCTCGCTCGCAAGTGGGCAGAAAACTAGCGGCACTTGGCGGTGCACCGGAATACCGTGAAGGCATTGTGACGGATAATGGCAATGTGATTTTAGACGTGCATAATTTTACGATTTTAAATCCGGTAGAAATGGAAAAAGAATTAAATAATGTTGCCGGTGTGGTGACAAATGGTATCTTTGCGTTGCGTAGTGCCGATGTGGTGATTGTCGGTACGCCTGACGGTGCAAAAATTATCGAATAATTTATAGAAATAACAATAAGGAAGGCAAACATGACAAATAAAGTGTCACTCGACAAATCAAAAATCAAATTTGTATTGCTGGAAGGCGTGCATCAAAGTGCATTAGATACTTTGCACGCTGCCGGTTATACCAATATTGATTATTACAAAAAAGCCCTTGATGGTGATGAGTTAAAAGCCGCCATTAAAGATGCGCATTTTATCGGGCTGCGTTCTCGCACGCATTTAACGGAGGAAATGATTGATGCCGCACCAAAACTCATTGCGGTGGGCTGTTTTTGTATTGGCACCAATCAGGTTGATCTGAATGCAGCAAAAGCACGAGGCATCCCGGTATTTAATGCACCATTTTCAAATACACGCTCTGTCGCAGAATTAGTGTTAGGGGAAATTTTGCTTTTGATGCGCAATGTGCCGCAAGCCAATGCGGAGGTGCATCGTGGGGTATGGAATAAATCCGCAGCCGGCTCACACGAAGTGCGGGGCAAAAAATTAGGGATTATCGGTTATGGGCATATCGGTTCTCAATTAAGTATTATTGCGGAATCCTTAGGTATGGATGTGTATTTCTACGATATCGAAAACAAACTTTCCCTTGGCAATGCCAAACAGATTGCCACCCTGGAAGACTTACTAGGTAGCTGTGATGTGATCTCTTTACACGTACCGGAATTACCTTCAACCCGTAATTTAATGAGCGCAGAGCGTATTGCGCAGCTAAAACCGGGTTCTATTTTAATCAATGCGGCACGGGGTTCGGTGGTGGACATTGAGGCGCTTGCTCAAGCCTTAAAAGAGGGGAAAATTAATGGAGCGGCAATTGATGTCTTCCCGGTTGAACCGGCGTCAATCAATGAAGAATTTGTCTCACCATTGCGTGAATTTGATAATGTAATTTTAACCCCGCATATTGGTGGTTCTACCGCAGAAGCGCAAGAAAATATTGGCTTTGAAGTGGCAGGGAAATTTGTGAAATATTCCGATAATGGCTCTACATTATCTTCAGTGAATTTCCCAGAAGTGTCTTTACCGGAACACGCCGGCACCAAGCGTTTATTGCATATTCACGAAAATCGTCCGGGCATTTTGAATAAGCTCAACCAAATTTTTATGGAAGCCAATATCAATATTGCCGCACAATATTTACAAACCGACCCGAAAATCGGTTATGTCGTGGTGGATGTGGAAACGGAAGATTCTGCGCCATTATTGGCTAAATTGCGTGAGATTGATGGTACAATTCGAGCAAGGGTTTTATACTAAAAGACAAAAAGTGCGGTCATTTTTGACCGCATTTTTTCCTAAGAGAAAAGTATAAACAGGGCACTATCTGCGTTTTTTCTAACTAAATGAATTGTTAGTTATTTGAAAATACCTTGAGTGGGTAATCAAGATTAGATGAATATTCAAGCTGCATTTGATTGACTTTTTTAACAACTTTCAAGAAAAGAATGGTAGCACAAATATCTAAGATACCGCTAACCATAGAAATGTTGGTTAAAAACATCAACCCATCGAGGCTATTGCTTTGTTCCTCATGAAAAGAAAGCTTGGAGTAGATATTACTAACAATATTAGAAATAATCCAACTTCCCCACCATACTTTCAATAGTAATGGAGAGGATGATAGTTTCCAATTCATTGGTGACTGACTGGCAAACCACGTTTCTCTCATGGCTTGGTAAGGCTTAAATAAAGGGGCTGACGT
>NZ_MLHL01000067.1 GCF_002000545.1 Rodentibacter trehalosifermentans
ATTGATTGATTGATTGATAACATAATTGGCTCAAACCCAGTATGAAACTAAACGCCGTCATTCTATGTAAATTTTTTATGGGTGGCAAGCGTAAAATTGAGTATTGCGTGTAGCTTGGTTCTATGTGAAATTTTTTATTTTTTGACCGCACTTCCATAAAAAGTGCGGTCATTTTTTTTCAATATTTTTAATTTTTAAAATCAGCCCCTAAACAAGGACGGATTTTGTTGAGCATTTCTTTTAACACTCGGGTCGGGGCGGCGATGATATTGCCACTGCGCAAATAACCGTTGCCCGCTTCAAAATCGCACACCAAGCCGCCGGCTTCACGCACGATTAAATCACCTGCTGCACAATCCCAGGCTTTAATGCCCATTTCAAAATAGCCATCGACACGGTTTGCTGCTACATAGCATAAATCCAAGGCGGCTGAGCCGGTGCGGCGGAAATCCGCAATGTCTTCAATTAATGCATTCATAATGGCAAATTGGGTTGGCATTAGTTTGGGTTGTTTGAAAGGGAAACCGGTGGTGATAATGGCGCCTTGAATTTCACGTTTGGCATTCACCCGTAAGCGCACTTCATTTAATTTCGCCCCTTCGCCACGCACGGCAGTGAATAATTCGTTACGGATAGGATCGTAAACCACGCCCACTTCTGTACGGTTTTTCACACGGATTGCGATGGATACGGAAAAGTGTGGCAAGCCATTCATAAAATTACGGGTACCATCCAGTGGATCGATAATCCATTGCACATCACCGTCTTTTCCTTCAATCGCACCGGTTTCTTCCGTGATTATGGTATGGTCGGGGTAAGATTTACGGATAATTTCAATAATTTCTGCTTCCGCAGCTTTATCTACACTGGTGACATAATCATTAATGCCTTTTTGCGCAGTTTCGATATCATCACGGCGTTCATAATTTTTAGCAATCACATTGCCCGCTCTTCGTGCCGCACGAATGGCGATATTTAACATTGGATTCATAATTCCACCAGATTTTAAAGAACTAAAAAAAATTTCTGCGCCATTATAGCGATATTTGCCAAAATAACCAGCCGAAAATCATAAAGGGACGGCTTTTCTTCTGCTTTTTTATGGGTTTTGCGTATAGGATCGAGAAAATGATTTTGCTTGGTTGTCGAGTTTAGCAAATGCACTTAAAGTGCGGTAGAAATTAAAGGAGTTTTTTATGCGCAAAGGGTTTGTGGAAAAGGGGGCAACATTGGTGGAATTGGTGATCCTCTTGGCGATTATCGGTATGGTATTGAGTTTTAGCGTTCCCCTTTGGCAACGGGACAATCCAAAGATAATTTTGGCGAAAGAGCAGCATCGCCTTTACCAATTTTTACGACAGATTCAAGGGCGGGCGGAAAATTCTTCGGAAATTTGGTTTATTTTGGTGAACCGTCATCCCGTCACGAAACGATGGTGCATTACAGCTCAGGTGAAAAATGACAAACTTTGCGATTGTTTGCAGCCGACAGCTTGCCCGAAAGCGGTGTATGCCCATTTTTATCATCCTTATTTCGCCGAGAAAACCACCATTATCAGCCCGAAAATTTACCCCACGGAAGCAGCCCGTTTTAATGGCATACGCAATACGGTGGATTCCAACTGCTTTTTATTGCAAGCCGCTGAAGAACGCACGCTATTTTCCTTTTTTAATGTGGGGAGTTTGAAATTAAAACCCAATCAATCCGTCAGTGCTTGTAAATAATATGATGAAAAAAGGGCAAACTTTACTCTCATTAATGATTTCGTTGGCAATTTCGTCCGCACTTTTACTGGTGATTTCGCAATTTTATAGCAACATTCAGGTTCAGAATCAGCAGATTTTTTTGAGATTGAAACTTCAGGCAGAATTGCAACGTACAATTCAACTTATTGGCAAAGATCTCCGCCGTGCCGGTTTTCGGGCGTTGAATAATAAGTTGATCGAAAGTAATGTCGCCCTGTTTGAGTTAGGCGAAAAAAGCTCGGCGTTAATGATTTCACAAGCGGATAATGCCCCTAAAAATAGTTGTGTCTTATTTTTTTACGATCTCAACGGTAACGGTTGTATCGGGGAAAAATACAACAAAAATACTTGTTTGAGTGGGCGACAAAATGTAGCGAAAGGCATCGAAAAAGAACTTTTTGGCTATAAATTGAATGGCAAGATGGTGGAAACCAAGCAAACTTACAAAAGTGTGGTAAAGGCAACTTGCCAATCCTCCGAATGTCAAAAAGCCCTTCAACAAACCGCTTGCAATGCCGGTGGAGGCTGGACGGATTTACTGGATGAAAACGAGTATGAAGTCACGCATTTGCAATTTAACAGGTTAGCGGAAGGGAAAGGCGTTGAAATTCAACTTGCCGGTCGTTTAAAGCTTCATCCTACGATTGAATATGAAACCGCTATGGTGGTGGCACTCTGGAATGAACAATAATGGGCATTAATAATGCAGCGAAAAAGTAGAAAAGGCGTGGCAACGCTCGGTATTTTGATCTTTCTTTCCGGATTATTGGCAGTGATGCTGCTTTTTGACGATAGTACTCTGCGCTTTTTTCGGGCTCAGCAAATGCAGCGTAAAAATTACGTGGAACGCACCTTAGCCTTGCAAAAAATGACCTTCTCGGAAAAACAACAGGCTTGCTTAGCATTGCCTTTGGATAACCCGGATCGGGTTCGACAGGTTTTTATCAATATAGCGGGGGCAGAAGATGCGATTCGCTATTCATTGTGGTGTCAGCGTGTAGCGATATTCAAAAAATCGCCCACAAAAGGCGACAATCAAGGACAATTAACAAATTTTATTCAGATGAAAAATCTTAACGAATTTCGACCGCACTTTACCACACTGTCTAACCCTTTGATTGCCAATAAAATACCGCAATTATATTGGTTTCAAGGAGATAAAACGGAATGGGAAGTAGACGGTACTGTGCCGGGAATTTTGGTGGCGGAAGGGGATTTAATCTTGCGTGGGAAAGGGCGGATAAGCGGGGCGGTGATTACCGGCGGAAGCCTCAGCTTAGAAGGCGTGACAGTCGCCTATGGTAAAAAGATGGTTGAGCCTTTGGTACAACAATACAGCAAATGGCAATTAGCGGAGAAAAGTTGGAGTGATTTTAGTCCCTCAAATGAATAAAGGAATGTCGCTGACTTCAGTGATGTTTACTCTGATGTTGTTTAGCACATTATTCCTTATTTTTAACCGCTGGACGGCAAATCAACGTCAAAGTGCGGTGAAAATTTATAATGATTTTCAAGCCCTACAGATTGCGGAGAATCAGGCTCAACGGCAATTTTTAGGTTTGCCTTGCGAACAAAAAGTGAGGCAAAATGGTGTGCAATTTAACGTGCAATGCCAAGGCAACAAAGTGATAATTCATTCTCCGGTCGGGGAATTTTCTCTGAAAAGTGAATAAAAAACAGGTAGAATGATTCCTCATTTTTGCTTATGTTATAGGTCGCCCTTGTGTTTATTGTTTACCATTCCAATCAACTTGAAAAACAAAAAGATATTCTTGCCGAATTATTCAAAACGCTTCCACGAGAGAATCCCCTTCAGCAAGAGATTATCTTGGTGCAAAGCCCCGGCATGGCACAATGGTTACAGATGGAATTGGCAAAGAAAAACGGTGTTTCAGCTCATTTAGCTTTTCCTATGCCGGCAACCTTCATTTGGCAGCTTTATGCGGATAATTTACCTTCGGTTTCGTTGCAAAACCCTTTTGATAAGGATTCAATGATGTGGCGTTTAATGAAACTGATGCCCGATTTTTTAGAACGGGAAGCGTTTTTGCCTTTACGTCACTATTTAGCCTCCTCGCCTCATTCCGAACAATATAAACGCTATCAATTAAGTCGCAAGATCGCAGATCTTTTTGACCAATATTTGGTTTATCGTCCCGAATGGATTTTTGCTTGGGAAAAAGGGGATGATGAACATATTGCCGCACAAATTAAGGCACAACAAAACCATTTGAATGACACCCTATTACAACAAATTCTCGGCAATGTGGTATGGCAAGGTACATTGTGGCGTGCTTTAGTATCGGATATTAAAGCGGATATGGGAGAGAATGTCACACACCGCGCAGCTTTACACGAGCAATTTCTTGCCCTGTTAAATAATAAAAACCAACTGAAAAAATTACCTAATCGCCTTTTTATTTTTGGCATTCCGGCATTACCGACAGCTTATCTGTCTATTTTGCAGGCGATGTCATCGGAAGTGGATATTCACCTCTTTTTCAACAATCCCAGTCAAGAATATTGGGGGGATATTCGTGATTTGCGTATGGATTATCTGTGTACCCGTAGTCGCCAAAATTATCAAAAACAGACAGAAATCCAACCGCTCTTTTCAGAAGCTCGACAATCGGTTTTGAGGCAAGGGGCGGTTGAAGCCACCTATCATAATGAAAATTTGCAAGCCGGTAATCCGTTGTTGGCGGCTTGGGGAAAAATGGGACGTGATTTTCTTTATACCTTGATTCGCGATGAAGAACAGATTCCCACTTATTCACTGAATGCTTATGAAGAGATTTCAAGCGACACTTTACTTGGGCAATTGCAATCTCATATTTTGCATTTAGAAAATAAACCTTTAAACCTTGAAAAAAATGACCGCTCTTTGACAGTGCATGCCTGCCACAGTGCCATGCGGGAAGTGGAAGTGTTGCAAGATTACCTGCTGCATTTATTTAATCAAGATCCTACGCTTACGCCAAAAGATGTGGTGGTGATGGTGGCGGACATTAACCAATATACCCCTTATATTCAAGCGGTTTTCGGTCAGAAAAACGGTGACACTCCGCTGATCCCCTTTTCTATTTCCGATAATAAATTATCGGAAAGTGATGTGTTGGTTTCCTGTTATCTGGCATTGTTGCGTTTAAAAGAAAGCACTTTTAGTGCAGAAGAAATACTGACTTTATTAGATATTCCGGCATTGCGTGAACGCTTTAAGATTTCCCTTTCCGATCTCCCTTTAGTGCGGGAATGGGTGGCGGAGGCGGGTATTCGTTTTGGATTGCAGAAAAACCAAGAGGGAATAAATTTCAATTCTTGGCAAGCCGGTTTAGAACGAATGGTATTAGGCTATGCGATGCGGGAAGAACACGGCATTTGGCGAGATAGTTTGGGCTTTGACAGTAGCTACGGTTTAAAAGGTTTACTGGCCGGGAATTTGTCGCGTTTTTTCACCGCACTTTCTCATTGGCACAGAACACTCCAACAAGCCCATTCTATAGAAAAATGGCAAGAAATATTAACCGCACTTTTGACGGATTTCTTTGTGCAAAGTGAAGAAACCCATGACACTCTCTTTTATATTCAAGAAAAAATTAACGAGTTGGCACAGCAATTATCCTCACTTCATTTTGATTTACCCTTACAAGCGGATGTGATTACCGATGTGATGATGACAAAACTGGAAGATGCTCCGAATAGTTTGAAATTTCTAGCCGGTAAAGTGAATTTCTGCACCTTACTCCCAATGCGGGCAGTGCCTTTTAAAGTGGTGTGTTTACTGGGAATGAATGAGGCGGATTATCCCCGTACACAAACACCAAACAGTTTTGATTTAATGCAATATCATCATCAAAAAGGGGATCGTGTTCGCCGTGATGATGATCGTTATTTATTCCTAGAAGCACTACTTGCCGCCCGTGATTATTGTTATATCAGCTATATCGGGCGGTCTATTATTGATAATCAAGAGAGAGAACCTTCCGTTTTGGTGAGCCAACTGCTCGACTATATTAATCAAAATCAAGAAGATGAGCGGAGGATACAGATTCAAGAACACTCGATGATGGTATTCAACCCAAGCAATTTTAAAAACAGTGAAAATTTCGACCGCTCTTTTGCCGCAAAATGGTTGCCAATGGTGAAAAATAGCGGACGGGTGGGACAAAAAGAATTTATTTCAGTGATGGAAAATGCGGAACAGATAACGGAAATTGAGTTGGATCGTTTCATCGGTTTTGTGGAAAATCCGGTCAAATTTTTCTTTGAAAAACAACTTGGCGTGTATTTTCGTGATACTGATGATCGTATTCCCGATAGCGAAAATTTCACGTTGTCAAAGTTAGATGAGTATGCATTAAATAATGCACTCATTTATAAAGATAAAGAAGAATTTGAAGGTTATTTTGAACAAGCTACGGTGAAAGGCGTGTTACCACGTGCGCGATTTGGTCAGGTGACTGCGGAAAACGTGCGTGATACGGTGTTGGAATTTAAGGATAAAATTGCTGAGCTGGGCGAGCCGCATAATGCCTCAGTAGATTTTGATTTAACCGTTTCTTGGCAAGGCAAAAGCCAATTAATTCGTTTATTTGGTTATATGGAAAACCTATTTGAAGGCGATCAGGTGGTTGAATGGCATTTTGCTAAATATAAAGATCGCTATCTTATTCGTCCTTGGCTTTATTATTTAATTCAATGTGTTACCCAAGAAACGACAATACCACCAAAATTAATTACCAAAGATAGAGTGGTTGATTTCCCGTCCATTGAACCTGAAACGGCTTTGGTACTTTTGCAAACCTATGCGCAAGCCTATTTACAAAGCCAAATTGAAATTCAGCCGATACCAACGGTGGGGAATATTGAGAATTTCATTATAAAAGAGGAAAGTGCGGTGGATTTTGACGGCGTTTTGACAAAGCTCCAAAAATTGGCAGAAGAGGAAAAGCGGGGCAACTATACGAAAAAAGCCGATCCTTATTGGGCGCGTTTGTTGGCACAAACCACAAAATTTGAAGACAGGGAAAATTTGTTGGCATTATTAAAACAAACAACAGATTGGTTTGGGGAATTGTTTGCAAAAGAAGAGAAAAAATCGGCGAATAAAAAAGCAAAGTAAATCGTCAACATAGCGTTTTTTTGCTAAGATGAGCGACTATTTTTTGATGAGGATTTGCTATGCGTTGCCCATTTTGTTCCACTGAAGAAACGAAGGTGATTGATAGCCGTTTGGTCTCTGATGGTTATCAAGTTCGCCGTCGCCGTGAATGTGGTAGCTGTCACGAGCGTTTTACCACCTTTGAAACGGCAGAATTACTCGTGCCTAAAATTATCAAAAATGATGGTTCACGGGAACCTTTCAATGAAGATAAACTTCGAAGCGGTATTCAGCATGCTTTAGAAAAACGCCCGGTGAGTGCTGATGATGTAGAAAAAGCCATTAGCCATATTATTTTACAATTACGGGCCACCGGTGAGCGTGAAGTGCCAAGCCAGTTAGTGGGTAAATTGGCGATGAATGCCTTAAAAGAGCTGGATAAAGTCGCCTACATTCGCTTTGCGTCCGTCTATTTAAGTTTTGATAATATCAATCAATTTACCAAGGAAATTGAAAGTCTGAAGGATTAATTATGTCGGTCCCATTTACCGCTCAAGATAAGCAATTTATGCAACGTGCCTTAGCCTTAGCCGCAAAAGGCATTTATACCACCACACCCAATCCGGCGGTGGGCTGTGTGTTGGTTAAAAATGGTGAAATTGTAGGGGAAGGTTTTCATTTTAAAGCAGGGCAGCCTCATGCCGAGCGAATGGCATTGGCACAAGCCGGTGATAAAGCAAAAGGGGCAACTGCTTATGTGACGTTAGAGCCTTGTTCCCATTATGGTCGCACCCCTCCTTGTGCATTGGGCTTAATTGAAGCCGGTGTGGTGAAGGTGATTGCCGCTATGCAAGATCCTAACCCACAAGTCGCAGGAAAGGGATTGAAAATGCTTGCTGAAGCGGGTATTGAAAGTGCGGTCAATTTATTGAGTTTTTCTGCAGAAAAACTCAATCAAGGTTTTTTAAAGCGAATGCGACAAGGTGTTCCTTTTGTGCAATTAAAATTAGCCATGAGCCTTGATGGCAGAACCGCTATGGCAAGTGGCGAAAGCAAATGGATTACCGGTGCGACAGCCCGTTTCGATGTGCAAGAAATGCGGGCAAAATCCTCCGCCATTTTATCCACTTCCGCCACGGTTTTGGCGGATGATCCGAGTTTAAATGTACGTTGGGAGGAGTTTCCCGAAGATCTTAAAAAAAATTACCCAATCGACTCGGTGCGCCAGCCTATTCGGGTGATTTTAGACTCGCAACATCGTATTCAACCGACCCATCGATTATTCCATACCACCTCGCAGGTCTTGTTAGTATCAAGTCAACAACGGGATCTTTCTGCTTTCCCTTCTTTCTGTGAACAAATTATTTTACCCAAAGAAAATTTATTGGAATCCTTGATGATTGAGTTGGGCAAACGTCAAATAAATTCTCTCTGGGTGGAAGCCGGGGCAAATTTGGCGGGGAGTTTGATCGAACAAAAACTTGTAGATGAACTTATCATTTATATGGCCCCTAAATTATTGGGCGATAAGGCGCGTGGTTTATGCCGGCTCCCTCATTTAACGCAATTATCCGATGCGCCGCTATGGCAACTCAACGAAGTTCAACAAATTGGCGACGATATAAAACTGACTTACACACCAAAAGGATTTTAAATGTTAAGAAAACTTTTTCATTCCGCTTTGTGGGGGCTTGCAGCAGCCGGCGTGATTCTTTTCGCCGTGCCTCGATTAAATTCGAGCAATGTGTTGACTTCTGATGACATTGTCTCTTTTAAAAATGCAGTGCGTATTGCCTCGCCTGCTGTGGTCAATGTTTATAACCGCTCTTTTTCTTCAGCCAGTATTAATGATAATGATCAATTGCAAGTGAACAATTTGGGTTCAGGGGTGATTATGAGCAAAGACGGCTACATTCTCACCAATAAACATGTGATTCAAAATGCCGATCAAATTGTGGTGGCATTACAAAATGGCAATATTTATGAAGCCATTTTAGTAGGGTCGGATAATTTAACGGATCTTGCGGTATTGAAAATTCGTGCCGATAATCTAGCAACCATTCCACAAAATGCGGATCGTCAAGTGCATGTGGGCGATGTCGCATTGGCGATTGGCAACCCTTACAACCTTGGGCAAAGCGTTTCTCAGGGGATTATTAGTGCCGTTGGGCGAAGTGCAGTGGGGGATTCCCTCGGCAGACAAAATTTTATTCAAACGGACGCCTCTATTAACCGAGGGAATTCCGGTGGGGCATTAATTAATTCTGCCGGTGAACTGGTGGGCATTAGCACATTGAGTATCGGCAAAACCTCCAGTGAAATTGCAGAAGGCTTAAATTTTGCTATCCCAATGGACATTGCCAATGATGTACTTAATAAAATTATTCGTGATGGACGGGTTATCCGAGGCTATTTCGGTGTGCAAAGTGATATTAGTGCCAATACCGAACAAGGCATTCTCATCACCGGTGTGAGCGCCAACAGTCCAGCTGCCAAAGCAGGTATTCAAGTGGGCGATGTGATTTTAAAATTAAACAATCAAGAAGGGATCTCAGCCCAAGAAGTGATGCAGATCATCGCCAATACCAAACCAAATACGCAAGTGATGGTGACGATTATGCGTTTAGGTCGAATCTTTGAAGTGCCGGTTACGGTGGAAGAATTACCGTCTAATTAGAGGTTATATGGAGATTAAAATCAGTCATTTTTTTGCCTGTTTGGATCGCCTGCGGTTGATTCAGCGTTGGTCGCTTATGCGAAATATTGAAAAAGAAAACCTAGCGGAACACAGCCTGCAAGTGGCTTTTGTGGCACAAGCCTTGGCAATGATTAAAAATAAATTTTTTGGCGGCAAGGTGAATGCGGAACGTATTGCCGTGATGGCGATGTATCACGATGCTTCTGAAATTTTCACCGGTGATTTACCCACCCCTATCAAATACTTCAATCCCGAAATTACCCAAGCTTATAAGCAAATTGAAACTGCGGCAGAGCTTCATCTCATCAGCCTGCTTCCACCGGAATTACAAGAAGATTTCACCCCTTATTTAGACAGTGAAACCTTTTCTGAGGAAGAAAAGCACCTTGTCAAACAAGCCGACCTCATCTGTGCTTACATTAAAGCCCAATTTGAACTGGATAACGGCAATCAAGAATTTAAAAGCGCCAAAGCAAGATTAGAAACCCTAATGCAGCAATGGTATAGCCCGGAAATGGATTATTTCTTACAAGTATTTATGCCAAGTTTCGGGCGATCTTTGGATGAGATTGCGCTGTGATTGAAAAAGTGCGGTTGATTTTTAACATGCTTTAAAACAGTTTGAGAATCAACCGCACTTTTGTTTACAAGGTCAGCAAGCGTAACCTGTGTGAAGCAAAAACTTAAACGGATACTATCTTACCCCATTTCATTTTAAAGGAAATCTCATGAATAAAAATCACTATAAAGTTATCTTCAGCCGCGTGTTAAATCAGCTTGTTGTGGTGTCTGAACTGGCAAAATCCCAAAGCAAAACGGCGAGTGAAAATCTTGGTGCGGA
>NZ_MLHL01000068.1 GCF_002000545.1 Rodentibacter trehalosifermentans
GTGCTGTGCTGTGCTGTGCTGTGCTGTGTCATAATAGATCCTCTTAAATAAAAAAACAGTGGGAATTTTACTTAAGTGAATTTTATAAATAAAGCATAAAAATTATAAAACTGACTAAAAACAATACTATAAAACTCTATTTTATTTGATATCTTGAAAAGGTATGCTAAGCAAGGTTTATTACAAAGGAAAATGATTATGCAAGATGTGATAAACGGATTATTAGTCGTGCTGGTGCCTATGCTATTAGGCTATTTATTGAAAGTAAAAAACAAAAAACATATCTCCCAAATTAATCAAATGGTGATGTTTTTACTGTATATCATCTTGTTTTTAATGGGGTACTTACTCGGTCAGCTTGATGATCTGGAAACAAAACTTCCGATTATCGGTAAAACTGCAGCGACACTTTCGGCGATTATTCTCACCTCAAATGTGATTGGATTAATGATTTATGATCGATTGCACCCGGCGCCATTACTTAAACCTCCAGGAAAGCTCCCTTCTCGTTGGCATTCGTTGATTGATTCTGTCAAACTTTCTGGCATGGTGATTTTAGGGACGTTATGCGGTTGGTTATTTAATTCCTATCTTGTGTTACCTACGGGGATTAATCTTTATGTGTTGATTGTGTTAATTTTCTTCGTGGGCATTCAGTTGCGTAATAATGGTATTTCACTAAAAGAGGCGCTATTTAATCAACGGGGCTTTCAAACCGGTATGGTATTTACTGTTACTTCTTTATTTGGAGGGATTGTAGCGGCGTTGGTTTTAACTATGCCGATTACCCAAGGTTTGGCCTTTGCTTCCGGAATGGGGTGGTATTCGTTATCCAGTGTGGTGTTGACGAATGCCTGGGGGCCGGTGCAGGGGAGTATTGCGTTTTTTAATGATTTATCTCGAGAGATAATCAGTTTATTTATCGTCCCGCTTTTTATGCAGCATTTTCGCTCAACGGCAATTGGTATCACCGGGGCAACCGCATTGGATTGTACTTTGCCGATTATCCAAAAATCAGGGGGCATCGAAGTAGTACCTATCGCAATTTCCTTTGGATTTGTCACCAATATTCTCCCGCCGATTTTGCTGGTTTTCTTTTCAAGTGTGCCAATTTAGTCTCAATATCAACCGCACTTTTTATAAAATATTGGCTTCCAGTTCTAATACACCCGGTTCGATTTTAATGCCTTTGGCAAATTTCTTAATTAACAGGTCACGAACTTTTCTTTCATCGAGGGTATAAATGGGTACGGAGGCAATCAGCGCGGAAATGCTTTCGCTTAAAAATGGCATGGCGATTTGCAATTGTTCCATATATTCATTAGGTTCGCCTGCCCAGCGCAAAATGCGTACATCTCGCAGATAAACCGCACCTTTTTCCGGATCATAATAGGGAATGGTATCAAAGGTCAGATCTAATTTTGCCGGAAATTGTTTGCCGCCAAGTTTGAATAACCCTTCGGCAATTCCACTGATTTCTACCCGTTTTTCTGTGCTGCGTCCGATTTTGGTGTTGAGTTCTTTTAATTGATAATCGAGGGAAAATAATCCGGGAAAAGCAAATTTATCGTTGATTGCTCCCTTTTCTGAGAGATATTGATTGATTTGCTCTTCGCTGATACTAAATGGGGAAGCCTGCACCGTCGAAAAAGTGACAAAGCCGAATAATAATGTGAAAAGTTGAGTGAGATTTTTCATAAAACACCTACAAGTTGAAAGGATTTGAATAAAGCCTTAGAATGTGTGGCTTTTTGGTGGCAGCACTATACCACAAAACCTTGACGATAAAACGAATTCATCGGAGTTAATCTGTGATACATTCCAATATCAATATGAATATTAAGTCTATTTTAGAAAAATACAAAGGAGAACGTATTGTTAAATTTAGTGAAGGAGGGAAAGAATATTGGCTGAAACAACCGGAAAAACTCTCAGGTGTTTGGCTGTTTTTAAAACCGCATCCTAAAAAATCATTTGATCGTGAATTGAAAACGCTTTTATCATTAGCAAAACAAAATGTGCCTATCCCCAAAGTGGTGTGTTATGGGAAAGATTTTTTTATTTTGGAAGATGCAGGGCACAGTATTTCGAATTGGTTCAATGGCTTAGCTGTTTCGGAGGAGCAAAAATTTTTAATTTTAGCCGATGCAAGCCAAGCGCTAATCGGATTACATAAAGAGGGGATTGCACATGGGCGTCCTGCCGTGAGAGATATCGTTTGGAATGAAGGCAAAATTATTTTTTTAGATTTTGAATCCCGTTCAAAGAGTGAAAATAAAGACTGGTTGATTGTGCGGGATATGTTGTTTTTCTTTCATAGCTTATGCCGTGAAGAAACCATTTCAGATGCCTTAGTAAAAGATACGGCAGCTTATTATCAGGCTCATTGTCCGCCGAGAAATTGGCAACTGATGCAAAATTATTTATCTCGATTTCATTGGCTTTATTCTCTTTTATTGCCTTTTAAACCGATTGCGAAAAGGGATCTTGTTGCCATTTATCGTTTGTTTGAATTATTACATGAGTGAAAGGAAAAAATGATGAAAAAAATGCTCTTAGTTTTATTGATGTCAGCCATTATTGGCGCCTGTTCTGTTGGCGGCGGTATTGGCGTTGGCGGAGGAAGTAACGGTGTGGGTGTCGGCCTTGGTGTTGGCTCCGGATTTAGTTTTTAATAGGAAAGTGCGGTTGAAATTTCAGGCGTTTTAATATTTTTGAGAAAGTGCTTGATCTTTCAATAGAGTTCACTATAATACGCCACATCTTTCGGACGCGGGGTGGAGCAGCTTGGTAGCTCGTCGGGCTCATAACCCGAAGGCCGTCGGTTCAAATCCGGCCCCCGCAACCAACACAAGTTCAGTAAAAAGAACCCCAAATTTGGGGTTTTTTTGTACGAGAAATTTAAAAACTGGGCTTAGGTTCAACGAACCTAACCCTTTTTTTACGTCTAAAATTCAGTGCGAGATGTTGATTTACTCCGCATTGCAACAGTGGCGTAATCCCGCTAACAGGAGTAGGAAATTGGCAACATTAGAAGAAAATTTGAAAGCAATGCTTGAAGGGACAGTAGAGGATTTAGGCTGTGAACTTTGGGGCATTGAATGTCAACGTACGGGGCGGTTTATGACTGTACGTTTATTTATTGATAAAGAGGGGGGGGTTACCGTTGATGATTGTGCCGATGTCAGTCGTCAAGTGAGTGCCATTTTGGATGTAGAAGATCCGATTGCCGATAAATACAATCTCGAAGTGTCTTCACCGGGGTTAGATCGTCCGTTATTTACGTTAAATCAATACGAACGTTACATTGGGGAAGATATCGCTATTCATTTGCGGATTCCGGTGATGGATCGCCGCAAATGGCAGGGTAAATTAGCGCGTATTGAAAATGATATGCTGATATTAACCGTTGAGGGGCAGGAACAGGTTTTTGTGTTCGGTAACATTCAAAAAGCCAATGTGATTGCAAAATTCTAAAAAAGGAGGAAAAGAAAAAATGAGTAAAGAAATTTTATTAGCGGCTGAAGCCGTATCAAATGAAAAACTATTACCACGCGAGAAAATTTTTGAAGCATTAGAAAGTGCGTTGGCGCTTTCAACAAAGAAAAAATATGAATATGAAATTGATGTTCGCGTTTCAATTAATCCAAAAAACGGTGAATTTGATACTTTCCGTCGTTGGCTAGTTGTAGATGAAGTCAAAATGCCAACAAAGGAAATTACGTTAGAAGCCGCACAACTTGAAGATTCTAATATTCAACTTGGCGATTATATCGAAGATCAAATTGAGTCAATTACCTTTGACCGTATTGCGATGCAAACAGCACGTCAAGTGATCAGCACAAAAATTCGTGAAGCTGAGCGTGCTAAAGTGATCGATCAGTTCCGTTCCGAGGAAGGGAAGATCGTGACTGGTACAGTGAAAAAAGTCAATCGTGAAAGCATTATTTTAGATTTAGGCCATAAAGCGGAAGCGGTGATACTACGTGAAGATATGCTGCCACGTGAAAATTTCCGTCCGGGTGATCGTGTGCGTGGTGTACTTTATAAAGTCGCACCGGAAAACAAAACATCACAGTTATTTGTGACACGGGCAAAACCGGAAATGTTGGTGGAGTTATTCCGCATTGAAGTCCCTGAAATTGGCGAAGAAATGATTGAAATTCGTGGCGCAGCCCGTGATCCGGGTTCTCGTGCGAAAATTGCCGTGAAATCCAATGATAAACGTATTGATCCGGTAGGTGCTTGCGTAGGTATGCGTGGTGCACGTGTACAGGCGATCACGAATGAATTGGGCGGAGAGCGTGTTGATATCGTCCTTTGGGATGACAACCCAGCGCAGTTTGTGATTAACGCCATGGCACCGGCTGATGTTACCTCAATTATTGTGGATGAAGATACCCACGCGATGGATATTGCGGTGGATGAGGTAAATCTTGCACAAGCTATCGGGCGTAATGGACAAAATGTGCGTTTAGCCACCCAATTAACCGGCTGGACGTTAAATGTAATGAGTACAGAGGCGCTGAATGAAAAACATCAGGCAGAAGATAATAAAGCATTAAATTTATTTATGAATGCTTTAGAGCTTGATGAGGAGTTTGCCCAAATTCTTGTAGAAGAAGGCTTTACCAATTTAGAAGAAATTGCTTATGTCTCAGTAAACGAATTAACGGCAATTGACGGTTTGGAAGACGAAGATCTGGTGGAAGAACTGCAAACCCGTGCAAAAAATGCCATTACGGCAGAGGCTGTGGCGGAAGAAGAAGCGCTGAAAAAAGCCAATATTGAAGATGCCCTACTTAATTTAGAAGGGATGAATCGCCACATTGCATTTAAATTGGCCGAAAAACAAATTACCACCCTTGAAGAATTAGCCGAACAAGGGGTGGATGATTTAGCGGATATTGAAGAACTCAGCGCAGAACAAGCGGCAGATTTAATTATGGCTGCGCGTAATATTTGTTGGTTCAGCGAAGAATAAGGAGAATGAGTGATGACAGATGAAGTAAAAAAAGCGGATGCGGAAGCGCCGAAAAAATTAAGTATTCAACGCAGAACAAAAACAACGGTAAGCGGAACGACAACAGCCGGTAAAAGTAAAGCCGTTCAAGTGGAAGTGCGTAAAAAAAGAACGGTGAAAACCGATGCGGCACAAAAAGCGGAAGAAGCGGCAAAATTAAAAGCCCAACAAGAGTTAGAGGCGAAAAAAGCTGCTGAAAAGAAAGCGGCAGAAGAAAAAGTACGTTTAGAAGCAGAAAAAGCAAAAGCGGAGAAAGAAAAAGCACAAGCTGAAAAAGCTGCGAAAAGTGCGGTCGATTCTAAGCCTAAATCTGTTGATGTGGAAAAAGAAAAACGCAAAGCAGAAGAGGCGGAACTTCGCCGTAAAGCCGAAGAAGTAGCGCGCCAAAAAGCAGAGGAGCAAGCCCGTCAAGCGGCAGAAGAAGCAAAACGTTATGCAGAAAGGGATGATGAGGATGAAGAAGCTTCTTCAGAAGATTATTCCGATTACCATTTAAGCTCCAAATATGCACTTGAAGCGGAAGATGAAGAAGAGCGCCGCAATGAAAATCGTGGTCGTGGAAAAAATAAAGTTGCCAAAGCCAAAAAAGGCGGCCGTGACGACGATAACAGCAAAAATAATCGAAATGAGCGTGAATCTAACCGTAAAAACCAAAAAGAAGGGAAACCGGGTAAAGGTAAAAACGGGAAGAAAGGGGCGGCATTACAACAAGCATTCACTAAACCTGCTCAAGTAGCTAAAGCCGATGTGGTGATTGGTGAAACCATTACTGTGGCAGAGCTTGCCAATAAAATGGCGATTAAAGCCACTGAAATCATTAAAATGATGATGAAAATGGGCGAAATGGTGACGATTAACCAAGTGCTTGACCAAGAAACGGCCCAATTGGTGGCAGAAGAGCTGGGTCATAAAGTGATTCTCCGTAATGAAAATGAGCTTGAAGAAGCGGTACTTGGCGATCGTGATGTGAATGCAGAGAAAGTCACCCGAGCACCGCTTGTCACCATTATGGGGCACGTTGACCATGGTAAAACCTCGTTGCTTGACTATATTCGTAAAGCGAAAGTGGCTGCCGGTGAGGCTGGGGGAATTACCCAACACATTGGTGCATATCATGTAGAAATGGATGATGGAAAAATGATCACTTTCCTAGATACACCGGGACATGCCGCATTTACCTCAATGCGTGCCCGTGGTGCGAAAGCAACGGATATCGTAGTGCTTGTGGTTGCAGCAGATGATGGGGTAATGCCTCAAACGATTGAAGCGATTCAACATGCCAAAGCAGCCGGTGCACCATTAGTGGTTGCGGTAAACAAAATTGATAAACCGGAAGCCAATCCGGATCGTGTTGAACAAGAATTACTCCAACATGAAGTGATTTCCGAAAAATTCGGGGGCGATGTGCAATTTGTCCCGGTTTCAGCGAAACAAGGTCTTGGTATTGATGAATTGCTCGATGCCATCCTTCTCCAATCCGAAGTGCTTGAATTAACTGCCGTAAAAGACGGTATGGCAAGCGGAGTGGTGATTGAATCTTACCTGGATAAAGGTCGGGGGCCTGTTGCTACCATCTTGGTACAATCCGGTACCTTACGCAAAGGGGATATTGTACTTTGTGGTTTTGAATATGGTCGTGTGCGTGCAATGCGTGATGAAAACGGCAAAGAAATTGAGGAAGCCGGCCCATCTATTCCGGTAGAAGTGCTAGGGCTTTCCGGTGTACCTGCCGCCGGTGATGAGGCAACGGTCGTGCGTGATGAGAAAAAAGCACGAGAGGTGGCATTATATCGTCAAGGTAAATTCCGTGAAGTCAAACTTGCCCGTCAGCAAAAAGCGAAACTGGAAAATATGTTTAGCAATATGACGGAAGGGGATGTTGCAGAATTAAATGTTATCGTCAAAGCGGACGTACAGGGTTCTGTCGAAGCCATTGTTCAGGCCCTACATGAACTTTCAACAGATGAAGTGAAAGTGAAAGTGGTGGGCTCGGGCGTAGGCGGTATCACCGAAACCGATGCCACATTAGCGGCAGCCTCCAATGCGATTATGGTAGGTTTTAACGTGCGTGCCGATGCGTCAGCCCGCCGTGTGATTGAAAGCGAAAATATTGATTTACGTTATTATTCAATCATTTATGAATTGCTTAACGAAATCAAAGCAGCCATGAGCGGTATGTTACAGCCTGAATTCAAACAAGAAATCATTGGCTTGGCAGAAGTGCGTGATGTCTTCCGTCATCCGAAGTTTGGTGCGATTGCCGGCTGTATGGTGACAGAAGGAATCGTTAAACGTAATAACCCAATCCGTGTGTTGCGTGACAACGTGGTTATTTTTGAAGGCGAACTTGAATCACTTCGCCGTTTCAAAGATGATGTGGCCGAAGTGCGTAGCAATATGGAATGTGGTATCGGCGTGAAAAACTACAATGATGTCAAAGTGGGTGACCAAATCGAAGTCTTTGAAGTGGTTGAAGTGAAACGTACCATTTAATGATTAGGCAGTCACCTGCCAACTTTTCAAGTTGCGGTAAGATTTTTCGGTTAAAAAAACAGAGAAAAATCTCACCGCACTTTTTACATAAGATGAGCTGTTTGGGGCAACAATGCAGAAACAGCGATTTTGGGAGCAGCTATGTTGGATTATTTAGCCTTATTTTTTCTCTTATTTGCGTGTATTGTGATTTTTTATGCGGTGATCGCTATTCACGATATTCCCTATGAAATTGCCAAAAAACGCAATCATCCCCATTTAGAAGCAATCCATTATGCCGGGTGGGTCAGTTTATTTACCTTGCATGTGATCTGGCCTTTCCTTTGGATTTGGGCAACTTTATGGCATAAAGAAAATGGTTGGGGAAATGGCAATCGTCAAAAAGAAAAAGCACTGTTTTTAGGTGTAGAAAATCTCACCAAACAGCTTCCTGAATTGGAAAAGCAAAACCTAAAATTAGAAACCGAATTGGTAACATTACGTCAAGAATTGAAGGGTTTAACACAAAAATTAGCCCAATTAGAAAACAAGCAACATAAAAGTGAGGAGTAAAAGATGGAATTAATGATTTTAATTATTTACGCTTCGCTTTGTGTGGGGATTTTTAAACTCTTTAAAATTCCTTTAAACAAATGGTCGGTGCCGACTGCGATTTTAGGTGGTGTGGTATTAATGGTTTCTATGCTCTTGTTTATGAATTATAACCATCCCCATACCAAATTAGCGACACAATATTATGTTTCAACCCCTATTGTGCCACAGGTTCGAGGTCGTGTGATTGAAGTCAATCAATTTGCACCAAACCAACGGATCAAAAAAGGTGAAATGTTATTTCGTATTGATCCCACGCCTTATCAAGCGGAAGTGGATGCGAAAAAAGCAGAATTAGCGGATGCTATTCAAGCTGCGACTACCTTACAATTGGATGTGAATGCGGCAAAAGCTCGCTTAGAAGAAGCGAAATTGACGATGTTGCAAAAGCAAAGGGAAGCGGAACGTTATAAAAAACTGGTGGCAACACAAGGGGTGAGCCAATTAGAAGCGGAAATTAAAACCCGTGAAGCCTTAAGTGCCAAAGCCACTTATGAAACCCGTATTGCTGAGCTGGAAAAAACAGAAAAATTACTCAATTCCAACATTAATGGTGAAAATACCACTGTTGCAGCAAAACGGGCAGCCCTTGAACGTGCCGAATTTGATTTGGCCTCCACCACTGTGCGTGCACCGTCTGACGGGTATGTATCACAACCCTTTTTACAAGAGGGGATGATGGCAGGACGTTTAGCCATTCGTCCGGTGATGACCTTTATTGGTGAGCAAAAGCGTCAGTTCATTGCCGCCTTTCGTCAAAATTCCCTATTACGATTAAAACCCGGTGATGAGGCGGAATTAGCTTTTCCGGCTATCCCGGGAAAAGTTTTCCCTGCTAAAGTGAAAGGGATTTTACCGGCAATTGGTGAAAGCGAAGTGCAAGCCAATGGTACAACCTACACCCGTAAATTCATTGATGAGCAAGCAATGCCCCTTGTGGTGCTTGAACTCACCGAAGATATGGACGAATATCAACTCCCTTTTGGGGCAACGGCAGAAGCCGCCGTTTACACCGAACACGCCCACCATCTTGCTATGATGCGTAAGATTTTATTGAGAATGAATAGTTGGAAGAATTATCTCTATTTAGATCATTAAACCTCTTGGTGGATTAACATGAAAAAAAGCGGTCAGATTTATGATGTTTTATAAATTGATCGCTTTATATTTATCTAAGCCACACTTTTCTCAATGGCTTTTATATTAACTATTGGGCAAGTGTTTCAAAAATTCCCCAAAACCCACCGCACTTTTCCCTTTTTGGCGATAAATTTTGCTATAATCGCCCGTCTTAAATGCATACTAAAAATAGGAAAAGAAAATGGCCCGAGAATTTAAACGTAGCGACAGGGTTGCCCAAGAAATTCAGAAAGAAATTGCGGTAATTTTACAGCGTGAGGTAAAAGATCCCCGTATTGGAATGGTGACGGTATCTGATGTAGAGGTCTCCAGCGATTTGGCGTATGCCAAAATTTTTGTCACTTTTTTGTTCGATCATGACGAAAGTGCGATTGAACAGGGAATGAAAGGCTTAGAAAAAGCCGCACCTTATATCCGCACCTTACTTGGCAAAGCCATGCGGTTACGCATTGTGCCGGAAATTCGTTTTATTTACGATCAATCTCTCGTAGAAGGGATGAGAATGTCTAACTTGGTGACAAATGTGGTGCGTGAAGATGAACGCAAACACGTTGAGGAAGAGGCATAATGTCAAGACCATGCAAGCGGGGACGGGATATTGACGGCGTATTTTTGTTGGATAAACCGCAAGGCATGTCTTCCAATGAGATTATGCAAAAAGTCAAACGTCTTTTCCAAGCGAACAAAGCCGGGCATACAGGGGCACTCGATCCCTTAGCAACAGGTATGCTGCCTATTTGTTTGGGCGAGGCCACTAAATTTTCACAGTTTTTGTTGGATGCCGATAAGCGCTATTTAGTCACAGCAAAATTGGGCGAGCGCACCGATACTTCCGATGCGGAAGGGCAGATCGTGGAAACCCGGGCCGTGAATGTGGAAACGCCACAAATTTTGACCGCACTTGAGCAATTTCGAGGCGATATTTTGCAAGTGCCGACCATGTTTTCAGCTTTAAAACATCAAGGTAAACCCTTGTATGAATATGCCCGTCAAGGTATTACTGTCGAGCGTGAAGCCCGCCCCATTACGATTTTTGAACTCAATTTTATTGAATATCACGCCCCTTATTTAACTTTAGAAGTACATTGTTCTAAAGGAACCTATATTCGTACCTTAGTGGATGATCTCGGGGAAGTATTGGGTTGTGGTGCCCATGTGACGGTGCTAAGAAGAACAGCAGTGGCAGATTATCCCACTGAAAAAATGATGCAATGGGAAACCTTGCAAGCGCTTGCAGAAAAACAGGATTTAGCCCAACTTGATCAGCATTTATTACCGACCGACACTGCAGTCAATAAATTGCCGGCGTTATATTTAAACGCCGAGCAGAGCCGTGCCATCACTTTTGGTCAGCGTGTAAAGTTTGCCAATGAGCAAAATTTACAAGGCCAAGTGCGGTTATTTTCAGCGGAGAATGTGTTTTTAGGGGTGGCGTTAATTGATGGCTATATCATTCGCCCACAGCGATTAATCACACAATCTTTATAATTTCATTTGCCTTTCGTGCTAAATTCCAGTAATCTTGCCTGTAATTATTTTCTTACAAAATATGTAAATAAAAAATTACAGGTAAATTATGGAAGCGCTCAACGATTTACGTTCCGAAATTGATTCGCTGGATCGCGAACTCATTCAACTTTTTTCCAAACGTCTTAAATTAGTTTCACAAGTCGGCAAAGTAAAACATCAGCACGGTCTCCCTATTTATGCGCCTGAGCGTGAAATTTCTATGTTACAGGCTCGCCGTTTAGAGGCGGAAAAAGCCGGCATCTCACCGGATTTAATCGAAGATGTGCTACGCCGTTTTATGCGGGAATCCTACACCAATGAAAATCAATTTGGTTTTAAAACCGTCAATCCAGACATTCAAAAAATCGTGATTGTGGGCGGTTATGGAAAACTGGGTGGATTATTTGCCCGCTATTTACGGGCCTCCGGTTATCCGATTTCTGTTTTAGAACGTGATGATTGGAATGTGGCGGAACATATTCTTGCCAATGCAGATGCGGTGATTGTTTCAGTGCCAATTGCCAATACCCTTGAAACTATTGAACGTTTAAAACCTTATTTGACGGAAAATATGTTGCTGGCGGATCTCACTTCGGTGAAACGTGAACCTTTGGCGAAAATGCTGGAAATTCATCAAGGGGCTGTGGTGGGCCTGCACCCGATGTTTGGGCCGGATATTGCGAGCATGGCAAAACAGGTAGTGGTTTGTTGCGGAGGACGTTTTCCAAAACGCTATGAATGGTTGCTGGAACAAATTCAAATTTGGGGGGCAAAAATTCATCAAACCGATGCCATTGAGCACGATCATCATATGACTTATGTACAAGCCTTACGTCACTTTTCAACTTTTGCCAACGGTTTACACCTTTCCAAACAGCCGGTGAATTTGGCAAATTTACTGGCGCTTTCTTCCCCAATTTATCGCTTGGAGTTGGCGATGATTGGTCGTTTATTTGCACAAGATGCCGAGCTTTATGCGGATATTATTATGGATAAACCGGAGAATCTTGAAGTGATTGAAAGCCTAAAACAAACCTATGAAGAAGCATTAAGGTTTTTTGAAAGTCACGACCGTCAAGGTTTTATTGATGCTTTCCATCAAGTGAAGGAATGGTTTGGTGACTATTCCGAACAATTTTTAAAGGAAAGTCACCAATTGTTGCAACAAGCCAATGATTTAAAACAGGGATAGAGGATAAAAGCAAAAAGTGCGGTGAAAATAGCCGCACTTTTGGGTATTAGGATTATGGCAACTGCCACACGATAGCGAATTTTTACGCTTTGCCTTTGATAAAGGCGAGAATTTTTGCTTCAATGCCTTCGGCATCTAGCTGTAATTCGTGCAACATTTCTTGCTGTGTACCTTGGGGGATAAAATAATCAGGTAAGCCGAGTTGCAAAAGTGCGGTCGGTTTTGCTGATGAATTAAGCACTTCTGCTACCGCTGAACCGGCTCCGCCCTGAGTTGCATTTTCTTCCAACGTCACCAAATATTCGTGGGTTTGTGCAAGGATATTAATCATCTCCACATCAAGTGGTTTAACAAAACGCATATCGACCACGCTGGCCTCTAATTTTTCGGCAACGGTAAGGGCAGAGGTCAAAAGCGTACCAAAATTTAAGATAGCAATATTTTTTCCTTCACGAATAAGGCGGGCTTTGCCAATTGGTAAGGGCTCAAGCGGTGTTAATTCTACCCCAAGGGCATTGCCTCTCGGATAACGCACTGCCGCCGGTTTAGCACATTGATAGCCGGTATAAAGCATTTGGCGGCATTCGTTTTCATCACTTGGCGTCATAATAATCATATTCGGAATACAGCGCATAAAGCTTAAATCAAACGCCCCTTGGTGGGTTTGTCCATCTGCCCCTACGATACCGGCACGGTCAATGGCAAAGAGCACGGGAAGATTTTGAATGGCAACATCGTGGATCAGCTGATCGTAAGCACGTTGTAAGAAAGTGGAATAAATTGCTACAACCGGTTTATAGCCGGCAATGGCTAAGCCTGCGGCAAAAGTGACCGCGTGCTGTTCAGCGATTGCCACATCAAAATATTGTTTTGGGAAACGCTGAGAAAATTCCACCAGCCCCGAACCTTCACGCATTGCCGGGGTAATACCAATGATTTTAGGATCATGCTCTGCCATTTCACAAAGCCAGTCACCGAAAATTTGGGAATAGGTCGGATTGGCGTTGGATTTCGGTAATTCACCGCTTGTAGGATCAAATTTGGGCACACCGTGGAAACCGATAGGGTCTTTTTCTGCCGGGGCATAACCTTTGCCTTTTTTGGTTTTGATATGAAGAAATTGTGGGCCTTTTAAATTGCGCATATTGCTTAAGGTTGCCACTAATTCATCAATATTATGCCCATCTACGGGGCCGATATAGTTAAAGCCTAATTCCTCAAATAACGTACTTTCCGGTGAGAACATCACGCCTTTCATATGTTCTTCGGTTTTTTTCATGAAGTTTTTAACGCTTGGTACTTTATCAAGGAATTTTTTGCTGCCATCGCGCACCGTAGAGTAAAAAGAACCGGAAAAAATACGGGCGAGATGGTTGTTTAACGCCCCCACATTTTCTGAAATGGACATTTCATTATCGTTTAAAATCACCAACATATCCGTATGCAAGGCACCGGCATGGTTTAATGCCTCAAATGCCATACCCGCAGTAATGGCTCCATCACCAATGACACACACGGTTTTGCGTCCGGCATTTTCACGTTCTGCGGCAACGGCGATACCAAGGCCTGCACTAATAGAAGTGGAAGAATGGCCAACGCTTAACACATCAAATTCACTTTCTTCCCGCCAAGGAAAAGGGTGAATACCGTCTTTTTGACGGATAGTGGACATTTGATCTCGGCGACCGGTGAGGATTTTATGTGGATAAGCCTGATGACCAACATCCCAAATAAGCTGATCGAAGGGGGTTTTATAGACATAATGGAGAGCAACAGTGAGTTCCACTGTTCCTAAGCCTGAGGCTAAATGACCGCTGGTTTGACTAACGGAGGTTAAAAGATAATCGCGCAATTCTTGGCAAAGTTTTGGAAGTTGATCTTTATTTAAAAGACGCAAATCTTCCGGTGAATTAATTAAAGATAAAAGAGGGTAGTTGTTCATGGTGAGTCATTCCAAAAAATTTGTGATTTTTGACCGCACTTTTCACTTAAATAAGTGATAGGGCTTTCATTAACTTTTTCTTGTAATAATAAATTCCGCCAACGCACGAAGTGCGGTCGTATCAAAAGGAATTTTATCCAATTCGCTCAATGCCGTTTGATATAAATCTTGCGCCTTTTGCTTTGCCCCTTCTAACCCGAGCAATTTAGGGTAGGTGCTTTTATCCAAATCTAAATCTGAGCCTACGGGTTTGCCGATTTCTGAACATTCCCCTTCAATATCTAAAATATCATCTTGCACTTGAAAGGCCAGACCAATAGCCTCGGCATAGCGGGTTAAGGCCTGTTCTAGCGATTTATCGGAAAAATGCGGCGAGCAAATAAAGCCAAGTTTTAAGGCGGCTGTAAGCAATGCACCGGTTTTATTGCGATGAATTAATTCTAATTCTTGTAGGCTAATTTGTTTGTGTTCTGAGATTAAGTCTAAACTTTGTCCTAAGCACATTCCTTGTACACCGGAGGCTTGCGCTAAAATCTGCACTAATGCCAGTTTCTGCTGTGCACTAAGATGAGGGGTTTGGCTTAACATCTCAAAGGCGAAACTTTGTAAGGCATCTCCTGCGAGAATAGCGGTGGCTTCATCAAACGCAAGATGGCAGGTTGGATGCCCACGGCGGAGATCATCATTATCCATTGCCGGTAAATCATCGTGAATTAAGGAATAAGCATGAATCGCTTCAATGGCAGCAGCGGCATAATCAAGAGATTGTTCGTTGGCATTGAGCATATTTCCTGTGGCATAAACCAAAAAAGGGCGTACCCGTTTCCCGCCCAATAACAAGCCATATTTCATTGCCTCAAGTAAGGGGGCATTGTGTAAGGGAGCATTGTAGCTTTCCAGAGCGTCAAATTGCCTTTCTAGAAAAACATTAATGCGTTGTTGTACCTGTTTGAGTTGTTGGGCAAATGGGCGCATATTATTCCTTTTCCTCATAATCACTCAAAGGTGCTGTTTCACTTTTTTGTAAAAGTATTTGAATACGCTGTTCTGCTTGCTGTAAACGTGCTTGACCAAGTTGGGCCAATTGAATGCCTTGTTCAAATTCTTTGAGGGATTCTTCTAAGGGGAGTTCGCCGCTTTCTAAACGGGCGACAATGGTTTCTAATTGTGTCAATGTGCTTTCAAAATCCGGTGAGGAAGCCGATTTGCGTGCCATTTAATCATCCTTTTGATGGGGAAAATAAGTCTATTGTACTGTAAATTTAGGGGATGTTAAAAATTTATTTCTAAAAAGAGAGTGTGGGAGGATAGGCTATCTTGCCGTATGGACTTTTCCCCTGCTTTGCGTAAAATATTCGCCATTTTTTACCGGTCTTAATCTTTATGAAATTTATTATTAAACTTTTCCCTGAAATTATGATTAAAAGCGAAAGCGTGCGTAAACGTTTCGCCAAAATTCTTACCAGTAATATTCGTAATATTTTACAAAAATATGATGAAGAAACCGCCGTCGTCCGCCATTGGGATTACATTGAAGTGCGGTCAAAAAATGAAGAAAATCGACAAGCTCTCATCAGTTTGTTACAACGTATCCCGGGTATTCATCATTTTCTTGAAGTAGAAGAAAAAACCTTTACAGATTTACACCATATTTTTGAATTGACCCTTGCCGATGTGGCAGCGCAACTGCAAAACCGCACCTTTTGTGTACGGGTAAAACGCAAAGGCAAACATTCTTTCAGCTCTATTGAAGCAGAGCGTTATATCGGGGGGGGGTTAAATCAGCATATTGAAAGTGCTAAAGTGCGCTTAAAAAATCCTGATGTGACGGTGCGTATTGATATTGAAGATGACAAAATGCTGTTGGTGAAGAAACGTCATCTCGGCATTGGTGGCTATCCGATTGGTACGCAGGAAGATGTGCTTTCGTTGATTTCCGGCGGTTTTGATTCCGGTGTATCAAGCTATATGCTGATTCGTCGAGGCTCTCGGGTGCATTATTGTTTCTTTAATTTGGGCGGTGCGGCACATGAGATCGGTGTAAAACAAATGGCACATCATATTTGGCAGCGTTACGGTTCATCCCATAAAGTCCGTTTTATCGCTATCAATTTTGAAGGGGTAGTCGGTGAGATTTTAGAAAAGGTCGATAACGGACAAATGGGGGTAGTGTTGAAGCGAATGATGGTGCGTGCTGCAAGTCAAATCGCCGCTCGTTTTAATATTGAAGCCATTGTCACAGGCGAAGCCTTGGGGCAGGTTTCCAGCCAAACCCTCACCAATTTACGCTTAATTGATGAAGCCAGTGAAGCATTGGTGTTACGCCCGCTTATCAGCCACGATAAAGAGCAAATTATCGCCACAGCGAAAGAAATCGGCACCGATGATATTGCCAAATCCATGCCGGAGTTTTGTGGGGTGATTTCCAAAAATCCAACCATTAAAGCCGTGCGTGAGAATATTATGGCAGAAGAGGGGAAATTTGATTTTTCGATTTTAGAACGTGCTGTGCAAAATGCCCAATATTGGGATATTCGTCAAATTGCCGAAGACACGGAAAAAGAAGTGATATCTGTCGATACCATTTCAGTATTAGGCGAAAAGGACATTATTTTAGATATCCGAAGCCCGGAAGAAACCGATGAAAATCCGTTTGAATCAGACAGTCACGAGGTTCTCCAAATGCCGTTTTATAAGCTTTCCTCACAATTTGGTTCACTTGATCAAAGCAAAAATTATGTGTTGTACTGCGAACGTGGGGTGATGAGTAAACTACAAGCCCTTTATCTAAAAGAAAACGGCTTTGAGAATGTGTGCGTATTGGCGAAAAAATAATGCCAAAATTGACCGCACTTTTTCGGTTAGAACCTATGCTGATTTAATTCTTCCACCATCTCATCAATGGCTTTTGCCAATAAGGTGCGATCGTGGCGATAGCTGATATCGTCTGCGTTGAGGCGTTTTTCTAGAACGGTAACCGCAGACATATTGGAAAAATCGACCGCACTTTTACCGGTTGGCATAATCACCCCATCTAAAATCTCTGCACCGATTGTGCGGTGAATCCATTGGATACGATGAGCTAAAGAAAGCTTTGCGGCAGCCCCCAATTCTATACCTAAATTATCAATAAAAATTTTCTTCGCCGGGCTTTTTTTCAGGGCATTGCTCATCTCGGGTAGCAATAATGGGGGCATAATACTGGTGAAAAAACTACCGGGCCCAAATAAAATCACATCGGCCTGTTCAATGGCCTGTAGTGCTTCCGGTGTGGCTTGAACGAGTGGTATAAGAAATAAGGATTGGGGGAGTTCGGTTAAATTATCAATGCTCACTTCACCTACGATACTCGTGCCTGTCCCCGTACTTGCTGCAAGATGCACCGGGCTTTCCGACATCGGAATCAAATGCGATTTCACCCGCAATAGATCACGAATTAAATTTACCCCATCCAAAGGGCGAATATGCATATTTTCAAGGGCTTTTAGCATTAAATTGCCAAGATTATGACCGGCCAATTCCCCGTTGCCGCCAAAGCGATACTCAAAGAGTGCCGACGCAGTAGTAGGTTCGATGATGATTTGATTTAAACAATTGCGCAAATCTCCCCAAGCAATGCCGCCTTGTTGTTGGCGAATACGACCGGTGGAGCCGCCATTATCGGTGGTGGTAACAATGCCGGTCAGCCGTTCTTTCATAAAACTGAGTGCAGACATCACTCGTCCTAATCCATGCCCACCACCAATGGCGACAACATGTAAATTATTTAAGTAGTCATAGCGGCGGTGTGGGGTTAAATCGGACATAATATTTCTCTTTCTACCTAGAATGTATTAATTTTTAAAACATTATATAGTTATTTATATAATTGATTTAAAAGAATTTATTGAATTTCTCAACAAGAGGCGGGGAGTGCTTGCTTTTCTTGTTCAGAATCTTTTAAAATGCCCGCCAATTTTATCGCATAACTCCGAGCTTGTTTAGTCTAAGTTCCTCTTTGGTGAAAATACCTTGGTAAGGAATATGACGGCAATGCCAATAACGCTATTTGTTATTCAGGGATACGTTGGAAACGGCTTGTCCTCTCCATTTTAGAAAGGTGTATCATGCAATCGATTCCCATTAAAAACGTGGGAGACGCACGTTTAATTGATGCGTTTCAGCGTACCTATTATTATTTGCGGCTGTCTATTACCGATCAGTGCAATTTTCGTTGCAACTACTGCTTACCCAATGGTTATCAGCCTGAACTGAATAAACCCCATTTTCTTACGCTTACTGAAATTACACGCCTTGCTAAGGCTTTTGCCCATATGGGAACAGAAAAGATCCGTTTAACCGGTGGTGAGCCAACCTTACGAAAAGATTTTCTGACCATTGCAGAGCATATTGCACAAATTGAAGGTATTCAGCAGCTGGCATTAACCACAAACGGTTATCGTATGGCAAAAGCGGTGAAGGATTGGAAAAAAGCTGGGATTACCTCGATTAATGTCAGCTTAGATAGCCTTGATCCTAAAATGTTTTATCATATTACCGGTATGAATAAATTTGATGAGGTCATGCGCGGTATTGATCTTGCTTTCGAGGTGGGCTATCAGAAAGTGAAAGTCAATTCCGTATTAATGAAAAATTTGAATGATATTGAATTTAACCAATTTTTAGCTTGGGTAAAACATCGTCCTATTCAAATGCGTTTTATTGAACTGATGCAAACAGGCGATATGGATGATTTTTTTCATCGTCATCACCTCGGTGGCCAAATTTTAGCGGATAAGCTAGTGGCTAAAGGATGGAAGCTGCAACAAAAAGCCCTGACCGATGGCCCGGCAAAAATTTTTAAACACCCGGATTATGTGGGGGAAATTGGCTTAATTATGCCTTATGAAAAAGACTTTTGCACAAGTTGTAATCGGCTACGAGTGTCTGCCAAAGGCAAATTGCACCTTTGTTTATTCGGTGAGGCGGGGATAGAACTGCGTGATTTATTGCAATCTGATGAACAACAAGCCTTTTTACAAGCCCGAATATTTAATGCCTTACAAGGAAAACGTGAGCATCATTATTTACACCAAGGCGACAGCGGTATTCGCAATCATCTCGCCTCGATTGGTGGATAATGATGACTAAAATAAAAAGACTTCAACATTTAACCGCACTTTTAAACTTATGACAACATTTACCCATATTAATACACAAGGCGAAGCCAATATGGTGGACGTTTCCGATAAAATTGAAACCGTACGGGAAGCGCGTGCTGAAGCAATTGTGACTATGTCACAAGAAACTCTTTCGATGATTTTAAAAGGTGAGCATCACAAAGGTGATGTATTTGCCACGGCACGCATTGCGGGTATCCAAGCGGCAAAACGCACTTGGGAGCTTATTCCTTTATGTCACCCATTATTGCTTTCCAAAGTGGAAGTTAGCCTTGAACCTTTGGTCGAAACCCATCAGGTTCGTATCGAATCCCTCTGTAAACTGACCGGTAAAACCGGTGTGGAAATGGAAGCGCTCACCGCCGCAAGCGTTGCCGCATTAACCATTTATGATATGTGTAAAGCCGTGCAAAAAGATATTGTCATTGAGCAGGTTCGATTGTTAGAAAAAAGCGGTGGAAAATCAGGTCATTTTTTAGTGGAGAAATAAATGTTAAAGGTGTTATTTTTTGCCCAAACACGAGAGCTTATTGGTATGGATGAAATGCAAGTAGAGGCGGTGTTTTCTACGGCAGAAACCTTGCGTGAGCATTTAAGCCAAAAAGGAGATAAATGGGCGTTGGCGTTGGAAAAAGGAAAAACGCTGGTGGCAATTAATCAAACCCTTATGCCCCTTGAAAGTGCGATCAATAATGGCGATGAAATTGCCTTTTTCCCACCGGTCACAGGGGGGTAAGATGAGCGATATTCATATTTCTGTGCAAGAGGCAGAATTTGATCAAAACGCTGTTTATCGTTGGCTTTGCCAATCCCATTGTGTTGGGGCAACGGTCATTTTTGTGGGAAAGGTGCGGGATTTTAATTTAGGCGATGGCGTATCCGGGCTTTATTTAGAGCATTATCCGGCGATGACGGAAAAAGCCCTACATGAAATTGTGGCAGAAGCCAAGCAACGCTGGGCTATTCAACGGATTGCCGTTATTCATCGGGTGGGCTTGCTCAATACCAGTGATGAAATTGTGTTGGTGGGGGTGAGTTCAGCACATCGTGGTGAGGCTTATCGTGCCAATGAGTTTGTGATGGATTACCTCAAGTCCAAAGCCCCCTTTTGGAAAAAAGAACAAACGGCGAAAGGCGAGCGTTGGGTTGAGGCCAGAGATTCAGACAAAATTGCTTTAGAAAAATGGTAAAAATGGCATGTGATGGTTTTAATAAAAATAATTTTTTATTGCCCATTGACTTTTTATACACTCGCCTTTACCTTACTCACTGCGTTTAACTATATCATAAGGAGCTTTTATGCAATCTCGCATTATTGTTGACTCAAGAGAGGAATCCTTATTAAGCACCCATAAAGTGCTTCGTAACACTTATTTCTTGCTTGGACTGACAATGGCATTTTCGGCTGTGGTCGCCTATATTTCTATGGCGATGAACCTGCCTTATCCAAACATTATTGTTTTACTTGTTGGCTTTTACGGCTTACTTTTCATTACCCATCGTTTGGCTGATCGCCCGGCGGGGATTTTAGCGGCATTCGCTTTTACCGGTTTTATGGGCTATACCATTGGGCCGATTCTCAATATGTATGTTGCCAACGGTATGGAAGACTTAGTGATGTTGGCATTTGCCGGCACCGCAATTGTATTCTTTGCTTGTTCGGCCTATGTATTGACCACGAAAAAAGATATGTCATTTCTTGCCACGGCAATGTTTGCGCTTTTCATTGTGCTTTTACTGGGTATGGTTGCCAGTTTCTTCTTCCAAATGCCGGCATTAGCTATCGCAATTAGCGCATTATTCGTTGTTTTTTCAACCATGACTATTTTATATGAAACCAGTAATATCATTCACGGTGGCGAAACCAATTACATTCGTGCCACAGTGAGTATTTATGTGGCAATTTATAACTTATTCTTAAGTCTATTGAGATTACTTTCTATCTTCTCAAATAATAACGATTAAGTTTAATTGAAAAGAAAACGCACTTTGATATCGCAAAGTGCGTTTTTTATGCCTTTTGAATTTATTTCTTCGAGAAAAGTGCGGTCAGATATTGGGGTAAATTTTCATAGTGAAAATGAAATCCTGCATCAAGAAGCCGTGTTGGGTAAATCTTTTGGCTTTCAAGTAAAAGAGCTGCACGTTCGCCTAAAATCAGTTTTAATGCCAAGCGGGGGGCAGGAAAGAGGGCACAGCGTTTTAGTGCTTGAGCAAGCTGTTGATTGAATATTTTATTCGTTACCGGTTGTGGCGATACAAAATTATAAACGCCATGACATTGATGATGTTCAAGTAAAAATACAATGCCCCTTACCATATCTTCCAACGCAATCCACGCCCAATATTGTTCGCCCGAACCCAACCGACCGGCTAAATTCCAACGATAGAGCGGGAGCATTTGTTTTAATGCACCACCTTTAGGCGAAAGCACCATGGCAGTGCGAAGAAGGCAAACTTGGGTTTTTGCCTGTAATGCCGCATTTTCCCATGCCTGACAAAGCCGGGCAGTAAAGCTGTTATGTGCGATAGGGCTTGTTTCAGTAAGCGTTTCGATTGGGCGATCACCATAAATTCCTGTTGCCGAGCCTGAAATAAAGCGTGGGGGATTAGCTCCCTCATTAATTAATGCCGCTAATTGTTGTGTGAGTTTTACCCGACTATCAAATGATTTTTTCTTTTGTTGGAAAGTCCAACGCTTGGCAAAAATAGGCTCACCGGCAAGGTTTATCACCACATCAAATTCATCTAAATTTTTGAAGGAAGAAAGTGCGGTCAAAAATCGCAAGTTTTTTTGGGGAAAAAGGGCTGAGGCCTTTTTTTCATGGCGAACCAGTAAGGTAAGCTGATGTTGTTTCTGCAAAAGTGCAGAGACTAAAGCTTGCCCGATAAGCCCTGTTCCGCCGGTGATAAGAATATGCATTAGAGTGAACGTTCAAATAAATCTTGAATGTGGTTAATGAGCATTGAGATAGCTGTTTCCCGTGTTGGCGTAACAAAAATCGTATCATCGCCTGCAATAGTGCCCAAAATCCCTTCCGGTTTGCCGATAGAATCTAACAACCGTGCAATTAATTGTGCTGCCCCCGGGGTGGTTTTGATGACAACTAAAAATTCGTTGTGATCAATATCCAAGACTAAATTTTTTAACGGACTGCTTGTCGCCGGCACACTTAGCTCATTAGGCAAACAATAAACCATTTCCATTTTGGTATTGCGGGTACGCACCGCACCAAATTTGCTCAGCATACGTGAAACTTTTGATTGATTAATACCGGAAAAACCCTGATTTTTTAACGCTTCAACTATTTCACTTTGTGAGGCAAAACGTTCTTGGCTAAGTAATTCTTTAAATACTTTTGTTAAGTTATCCACTTTTGATCTTTAAGGAATGCTAAATTTGCATAAGCGTTGCATAAAAATTCATTTTATGCAACTAAAATTCAAGGTAAGGCCGTTAAAAGGAAAGATTTATGAATAGAAATTTGAACTAGATCTCATAATTGTATTTCTGTATTTGTAATTTATAGCCCAACCTTTTAAAATCTACCTGTTTATTTACAGAGTAAGGAGGCAACATGAAAGTTGCAGTGTTAGGTGCCGCAGGCGGTATCGGTCAAGCATTAGCGTTATTATTGAAATTACAATTACCGGCAGAAACAGAATTATCGCTGTATGATATTGCTCCTGTTACACCGGGGGTGGCGGCAGATGTCAGTCATATTCCCACTGCAGTAAAAGTAAAAGGATTTTCCGGTGAAGATCCAAGCCCGGCCCTTGAAGGGGCGGATGTGGTATTGATTTCTGCCGGTGTGGCTCGCAAACCCGGTATGGATCGCTCTGATCTTTTTAATATTAATGCCGGTATTGTTCGTGGATTAATAGAAAAAGTGGCAGCAGTTTGCCCAAAAGCCTGTGTGGGGATCATTACCAATCCGGTTAACACTACCGTAGCAATTGCGGCAGAAGTATTAAAAAAAGCCGGGGTTTATGACAAACGTAAATTATTCGGTGTCACGACGTTAGATGTGCTTCGTTCTGAAACCTTTGTTGCAGAATTAAAAAATTTGAATGTTTCCCGTACGACAGTGCCTGTCATTGGCGGGCATTCCGGTGTGACAATTCTTCCGTTACTTTCTCAAGTCCCTTATGCTGAATTTTCAGCTGAAGAAATTGCCCCTTTAACCAAACGTATCCAAAATGCCGGCACAGAAGTGGTGGAAGCCAAAGCCGGTGGCGGTTCTGCAACTCTTTCTATGGCGCAAGCCGCAGCACGTTTTGCCCGCTCATTAGTGAAGGGATTAAGTGGTGAAACCGTCGTGGAATGTACTTATGTAGAAGGTGATGGACAATATGCCCGTTTCTTTGCTCAACCGGTTCGTTTAGGTAAAGAGGGGGTAGAGGAAATTCTGCCTGTTGGCCCACTCAGTGAATTTGAACAACAGGCGTTAGAAGCCATGCTTCCAACATTACGCGCAGATATTGAATTAGGGGAAAAATTTATTAACGGTTAATTGATTTTTCTCGACAAAAAAGGCGCAATATTGGCGCCTTTTTTTGTGGAAAAATAAAAATTTTAAGAAAAACCGTGAGTTAGTTCACAGATTTGAAAAGAGGGGTTTGCATTAACGATTTGATAAGCGTATTCTGAACCCATAAAGAACAAGTGCTATCCTAAATAGCCGATATTTATTTTGCTTTCCGAGTAGTGTCTCTCCCGAGACACTTTTTTTTGCCTGCTAAAATGAACTAATTTCCCTTCCTTCAGTCTTATAGCCTGTCTTTTGACAACATTATTCTTTATAGGAGTATTTATGAAATCTTTAAAATCTTTATTAAGTTTAACCGCACTTGCCTTGGCGGTTTCAGGTTCTGCATTAGCCAGTGAAAATGCACTAAGCAGTTTAAAAAATGAGGCAACAAATAATATTAATTCAATGGTTCAAAGCCAAAAACAAAGTGCGGTTACCAATAAAAACAATGCGATGGAAAATGTGGTGAACGCAAAAGAAAAAGCAACAGAATCAGCGAAATCCTTAAAAGACTCGGCAAAAGCCTCAACAAAAAATACAGCCAAAGCAGCACAAGAGAAAGTGAAATCGGTGAGCTCATCTGACAATTCGTCAATGAAAGAAAAAGCGACAGAAAAATTCAATGTAGCTAAAGATAAAGTGAAAGCAGAGCAAGATAAAATCGCTTCAAGTGCAAAAGTAAATATCAATAAAGCAGATGCTGCAACATTACAAAAACTTTCCGGCATTGGTGAGAAAAAAGCACAAGCGATTGTGGATTACCGTAATAAAGTAGGCAAAATAAAAAATGTCGCAGAATTATCAAATATTGAGGGATTAGGCAGTACGACTATTGAGAAAATCGCACCTTATCTAACATTCTAAAACCTTATTAAATTTAACCGCTCTTTAAAGCCCGATAGTTGTCGGGTTTTTTGTTTTAAAATAAAAAAGAAAAGATTGTTGAGCTAGATCACAATTTTGTAACAAACTTGTAAATGGCACATTTTTTCCTGTTTGATCCTATGTATAATGGGCGGCGAATTTAATAGATAATTATTCGAGGTGAATATGCAGCCAAACAAGGCTTTTGAACAATGGTTGGCAACAACCGCATTAGGTGGTGCGAACCAAGCCTATATCGAAGAATTATACGAGCGTTATTTGGATGATCCGAATTCTATTGATGAGAGTTGGAAAACCACGTTCGATGCCTTTCCAAAATCAACAGTCGCTGAACAAGCCCATTCTCTGGTGCGTGATTATTTCCGTCGTTTAGCCCGTGAAAATAGCGCAGAAACCGTCACAGTTATTGATCCGGAAGCCAGTGCAAAATTAGTAAAAGTGCTGCAGTTTATTAACGCTTATCGATTCCGAGGTCATTTGGAAGCAAACCTTGATCCCCTTAATTATTATCGTTGGAAAGTCTCCAGCGTACCGGAATTAGATTATCGCTATCACGGTTTTACTGAACAAGATCTCAATGAAACCTTCAATATTAATCATTATGTTTACCAGCGGGATACCATTACCCTTGCCGAATTAAACGATATGCTGAAAGAAACCTATTGTGGTTCTATCGGTTTAGAATTTATGCATGTGCAAGATATGGAACAAAAAATGTGGCTTCAAAACAAATTAGAAAGTCGCTTAAATCAACCGCTTTTTAGCCCTCAAGAAAAAATCAATTTTCTCAATGAATTAACGGCTGCAGATGGTTTGGAACGTTATCTTGGCGCCAAATTTCCGGGCGCAAAACGCTTTTCCTTAGAGGGGAGTGATGCCTTTATTCCTCTGATGAAAGAAATTATTCGTCATGCCGGTAAACAAGGGGTGAAAGATATTGTGATGGGCATGGCACACCGTGGGCGTTTGAATATGCTCGTTAATGTATTAGGTAAAAAACCGGAAGATTTATTTGATGAGTTTGCCGGTAAACATTCAGGCGATCGCACCGGTGATGTGAAATATCACCAAGGTTTTTCTTCTGATTTTGCCGTAGAAGATAACTTGGTTCATTTAACCCTTGCGTTCAATCCTTCTCATTTGGAAATTGTAAGCTCCGTGGTGATTGGGGCGGTGCGTTCACGTCAAACTAAGAGAAATGATATTGAACGCGCCAAAGTATTAGCGGTCACCGTTCACGGTGATTCGGCGGTAGCAGGACAAGGCGTGGTACAAGAAACCTTAAATATGTCCAATGCTCGAGGCTATACGGTCGGCGGTACCATTCGTATCGTCATTAATAACCAAATTGGCTTTACCACCTCAAACCCAAATGACACCCGTTCCACCGAATATTGCACCGATATTGCGAAAATGATTCAGGCGCCGATTATCCATGTCAATGGTGATGATCCGGAAGCGGTGGCCTTTGCTGCCCGTATGGCGGTGGAATATCGCAGCCTATTTAAACGGGATATTTTTATTGATTTAATTTCTTATCGTCGTCATGGTCATAATGAAGCCGATGAACCATTGGCCACTCAGCCGATGATGTATAGCATTATCAAAAAACATCCTACACCCCGCAAAGTCTATGCCGATCGTTTAATTACAGAAGGGGTAATGACTGAAGAGCAAACCATTGAAATGATGAATCTTTACCGTGATGCATTAGACAATGGTGACCGAGTGGTAAAAGAATGGCGTGATATGGATACGGCAAAAATGGACTGGTTGCAATATCTGAATTACGATTGGACATCGCCTTATGAAAATACCTTCCCGAAAGCACGTTTTGTTACGCTCGCTAAACGTGTCTGCGAATATCCGGAAAGTTTACGGGCTCATCCTCGGGTGGAGAAAATTTATAATGATCGTAAAGCCATGTACCAAGAGGAAAAATTATTCGATTGGGGAATGGCGGAAACCATGGCTTATGCCACCTTGCTCGATGAAGGGGTTAATGTTCGTTTATCCGGTGAAGATGCAGGTCGGGGAACCTTCTTCCACCGCCATGCGGTAGTCCACAACCAAAATGATGGGACAGGTTATGTGCCGCTTACCCATTTACACGCCAACCAAGGGCGTTTTGAGGTATGGGATTCTGTACTTTCGGAAGAAGCGGTACTTGCCTTTGAGTATGGTTATGCCACCACCGATCCGAAAACCCTCACCATTTGGGAAGCGCAATTTGGCGATTTTGCCAATGGTGCACAAATTGTGATTGACCAATTTATCAGTTCAGGCGAACAAAAATGGGGAAGAATGTGTGGTTTGGTGATGTTATTGCCACATGGTTATGAAGGGCAGGGTCCTGAACATTCTTCTGCACGATTGGAACGTTATTTACAATTGTGTGCAGAACAAAATATGCAGGTTTGTATTCCTTCTACCCCTGCACAGGTTTACCATATGTTACGCCGTCAGGCATTGCGTAAAATGCGTCGGCCGTTAATTGCGATTTCACCAAAATCCTTACTACGTCACCCACTTGCGGTATCCACCTTGGAAGAACTCACTCAAGGGGCCTTCCAAACGGTGATAGGCGAAGTGGATGAGCTTGATCCAAAAGGGGTTAAACGTGTCGTATTGTGTTCCGGTAAAGTCTATTATGATTTATTAGAACAACGTCGTGCGAATCAGCAAACCGATGTGGCAATTATTCGTATTGAACAGCTTTACCCTTATCCTCATGAAGATGTGAAAAAAGCCCTCGAGCCTTATGCCCATGTGAAAGATTATGTATGGTGTCAGGAAGAGCCGCTCAACCAAGGGGCTTGGTATAGCAGCAAACATAATTTTGAGAGTTCTATTCCGGATGGCGTGAAACTCAACTACGCAGGTCGCCCGGCCTCGGCTTCACCGGCGGTGGGCTATATGTCATTACATACGAAACAACAAAAACAATTAGTGGATGATGCACTGACCTTGTAAAGTGCGGTTAAAAATCACAAAGATTTGTCGGGAAGAAATGTATCATCCACTTCCCGACAAAAAGCTAAAAATAAAAAGGAAAACAATATGACAATTGAAATTCTTGTTCCCGATCTCCCTGAATCCGTTGCAGATGCAACAGTGGCAACTTGGCATAAAAAAGTGGGAGAGGCAGTAAAACGTGATGAAGTTCTAGTGGAAATTGAAACGGATAAAGTGGTGTTGGAAGTGCCGGCTCAGTCTGATGGGATACTCGCTGAAATTTTAGAGTCGGAGGGAGCGACCGTCATCAGTAAACAGGTGTTAGGGAAACTTTCTACTGCTCAAGCCGGTGATTTTAGTATGGCAACGATAAAAGAAACCAATGAGCCTACACCAGCGGATCGTAAAAATGCCGCTATTGAAAACAGCCATAATAACGCATCGGATCAAAGTCCGGCAATTCGTCGTTTATTGGCAGAGCATGATCTTGATGCTTCACAAATTCAAGGTTCAGGTGTGGGGGGAAGGCTCACTCGTGAAGATATTGAACGTGAGCTCGTTAAACGAGATGTTCAAAAAGTGAAAGAGCAGGTTGCGACAGAACAAAATACCATTAGCACGGTGGCATACAGTGCTCGCTCTGAAAAACGCGTACCGATGACCCGTTTACGCAAACGCATCGCTGAACGTTTATTGGAAGCGAAAAACAGCACGGCAATGCTAACCACCTTTAATGAAGTAGATATGCAACCGATAATGAATTTGCGTAAAACCTATGGCGAAAAATTTGATAAGCAACATGGTGTGCGTTTAGGGTTTATGTCATTTTATATTAAAGCCGTAGTGGAAGCGTTGAAACGTTATCCGGAAATCAATGCCTCTATTGATGGTGATGATATTGTTTACCATAACTATTTTGATATTAGTATTGCCGTTTCCACACCACGAGGGTTAGTCACGCCGGTGCTGCGTAACTGCGATAAACTCAGTATGGTGGAAATTGAAAAACAAATTAAAACCCTTGCTGAAAAAGGACGGGATGGTAAATTGACTGTGGAAGATTTAACGGGCGGTAATTTCACCATTACCAATGGTGGGGTGTTCGGTTCTTTAATGTCCACCCCTATTATTAATCCGCCACAAAGTGCAATTTTAGGTATGCACGCCATTAAAGAGCGTCCAATTGCACTAAATGGTGAAGTGGTGATTCGTCCTATGATGTATTTGGCGCTTTCTTATGATCACCGATTAATCGATGGGAAAGAATCTGTTGGTTTCCTTGTGACGATTAAAGAATTATTAGAAGATCCGACAAGATTACTTTTGGAAATTTAGGCAAAAAGTGCGGTCAATTTTGATCGCACTTTTGTTTTTTTACAAAAATATGATACTTTCAAACACGATTTAATCATACGGAAAAATGCAGGTGAAAGAATGAATTTACACGAATATCAAGCAAAACAGCTTTTTAAAGAATATGGTTTGCCGGTGAGCGATGGGGTGGTTTGTCATTCGGCGGAGGATGCCGCTATGGCACTTTTTCAGCTTAACGGCGATGTTTGGGCGGCAAAATGTCAAGTCCATGCGGGCGGTCGGGGAAAAGCCGGAGGAGTTAAATTGGTTCACAACGAAGAAGAGGCTTATTCTTTTGCAAAAAAATGGCTAGGCAATCGTTTAGTGACATTTCAAACGGATAAGCATGGGCAACCGGTGAACAGTATCTATATTGAAGAAACCTGTGATATTGATAAAGAACTTTATCTTGGTGCCGTGATTGATCGTTCTTCACAAAAAATTGTTTTTATGGCATCAAGTGCCGGCGGTGTGAATATTGAAGATGTTGCACAGGATACACCGCATTTGATTCACTGCGTATCCATTGCTCCTCTTTTTGGCGGAATGCCGTATCAAGGGCGCGAATTAGCGTTTAAATTAGGTTTAAGTGGGGAACAAAATAAACAATTTACCCATATATTTGTACAACTCGCAAAATTATTTGCCGAAAAAGACCTTTCTCTTTTAGAAGTCAATCCTCTTGTTATCACACAGCAAGGCAATTTGGTTTGTTTGGATGCCAAAATCGCTATTGATGATAACGCCTTGTTCCGCCATAAAGATTTACTCGCTTTGCGGGATTTAAGCCAAAGTGACTTGCGTGAGGCAGAAGCCGAAAAATATCAATTAAATTATGTGGCATTAGAGGGCAATATCGGTTGTATGGTGAATGGGGCAGGGCTTGCTATGGGCACGATGGATATTGTTAAACTTTATGGTGGTGAACCGGCAAATTTCCTTGATGTCGGTGGCGGTGCGACAAAAGAACGTGTTGCCGAAGCCTTCAAAATTATTCTTACCGATAATGCAGTGAAGGCAATTTTAGTCAATATTTTTGGTGGTATTGTACGTTGTGATCTCATTGCTGAAGGGGTGATTGCCGCCATTCAAGAAGTGGGCGTTGAAGTACCGGTGGTGGTGCGTTTAGAAGGCACTAATGCAGAATTAGGACGTAAAATTTTATCGGAAAGCGGTGTGAATTTAATTGCCGCCAATAGTTTGCAAGAGGCGGCTCAAGCCGTGGTGAGTGCCGCAAGAGGAGAATAACGATGTCTATATTAATTAATAAAGAGACTAAAGTCATTTGCCAAGGTTTTACCGGAGCACAGGGTACGTTTCATTCTGAACAAGCTATTGCCTATGGCACAAAATTAGTGGGCGGTGTTTCACCAAATAAAGGCGGTAGCACGCATTTGGGGTTACCGGTATTCAATACAGTGAAAGATGCGGTTAATGCCACGGGAGCAACTGCAACGATGATTTATGTGCCGGCACCATTTTGTAAAGACGCGATTTTAGAGGCTATTGATGCAGGGATTCAACTTATCGTCTGTATTACTGAAGGTATCCCTACGCTAGATATGTTGACAGTAAAACAAAAATTGAACGAAGCCGGTGTAGTAATGATTGGTCCGAATTGCCCGGGGATTATTACACCGAATGAATGCAAAATGGGGATTATGCCGGGAAATATTCATAAAAAAGGTAAAATTGGCATTGTTTCCCGTTCCGGTACGCTGACTTATGAAGCCGTAAAACAAACCACTGATGAAGGTTTTGGACAATCCACTTGTGTGGGTATCGGGGGCGATCCGATCCCGGGTTCAAATTTCATTGATATTTTGAAACGTTTCCAAGATGATCCCGAAACGGAAGCTATTGTAATGATCGGCGAAATTGGTGGTTCTGCTGAGGAAGAGGCTGCCGCTTATATTAAAGCCCATATCACCAAACCCATGGTCGGCTATATTGCCGGTGTCACCGCACCAAAAGGAAAACGTATGGGACATGCTGGGGCGATTATCAGCGGAGGAAAAGGAACGGCAGAGGATAAGATCGCAGCTCTTGAAGCAGCTGGAGTTAAAACCGTGAGGAGTTTGGCAGAAATCGGTGTTGCATTGAAAAAATTGTTAAATGTTTCTTAACTAACGGAATGACAATGTTTAATTTGAAAAAGCGGAGCTGATTTTGACCGCTTTTTGTGTATCAATGGATGCTTATTCTTCGGTAAAATCTGCACAAGAAAAAGTTGAATAAGTGAAATCAATTGATATTCAGGTTATGCCTTATTATTGCATACAAGGGTAAAGCCAATTTTGCTATAAACATTAACAAAATTGATATACTTCTTGCTACTAAATTATCTTGCTGACTATCAAAAAAACTCAAAATTGTGGAGAGAGAGAACCCGAATTTATTACACCAATAACAATGTTTGTTTTTACCGTCCATTGTTATGATTTGGGGCAAAGAGATGAAGCGGTAAAGTGGTTTTATCGAAGAATTGACTAATTACAACACTGGATGTATTGATGCTTTCTGAAATGACTGAGTAGGAATATATCGATTTTTCCAAACTTGTGGGAAATGTGATTTGCTTGTTATTAATTAGACCTGAGGGGCTTTTATCTGCCAAAATTTGGCGAAAAATTTAACCGCACTTTAAAGTGCGGTTAAATTTTTTGTGATTTTTACCTAGAAATTGGCATTTCTTGGCGCACGAGGGAATGGAATCACATCGCGGATGTTTTGCACTCCGGTCACATAGACGATTAAACGCTCAAAACCAAGACCGAAACCTGAGTGAGGTACTGTACCGTATTTGCGAAGGTCACGATACCACCAGTAATCGTCAGGATTTAATCCCATTTCTTCCATACGTTTATCCAGCACATCTAAACGTTCTTCACGTTGTGAACCGCCAATAATTTCACCAATTCCCGGGGCCAACACATCCATTGCGGCAACGGTTTTGCCATCATCGTTTAAACGCATATAGAAGGCTTTAATGTCTTTCGGGTAGTTTTTCACCACAACCGGTGATTTGAAATATTCTTCCGCTAAATAACGTTCATGTTCGGAGGAAAGATCAATTCCCCAAGAAACCGGAAACTCAAATTTCTTACCGGATTTTAATAACACCTCAATGGCATCAGTGTAATCAATTTGAGCAAAGTCGGAATTGACGAAGTTTTCCAAGCGGGTAATCACGTCTTTATCCACATGTTTTTCAAAGAAGGCAAGATCGTCTCTGCGTTCGCTTAAAACTGCACGGAAGACATATTTCAACATATCTTCAGCAAGTTTGGCATTGTCTGCCAAGGTGGCGAAAGCTACTTCAGGTTCGACCATCCAGAATTCGGCAAGGTGACGGGTAGTATTGGAGTTTTCCGCACGGAAGGTGGGACCAAAGGTATAAATTTTACTTAATGCACAGGCATAGGTTTCACCGTTTAACTGACCGGAAACCGTTAAAAAAGATTCTTTCCCAAAAAAATCTTGGGTGAAATCCACCGCGCCTTTTTCATCACGTGGGAGATTTTCTAGATCTAACGTGGATACTCGGAACATTTCTCCCGCCCCTTCGGTATCGGAAGCGGTTATGAGGGGGGTGGCAACCCAATAAAAGCCTTGTTCATGGAAGAAACGATGAATGGCTTGTGCTAAACAATGACGTACTCGGGCTACGGCACCGATAATATTGGTACGAGGACGTAAATGAGCCACTTCCCGTAAGTATTCAATAGAATGACGTTTTGCCGCCATTGGATAGGTATCCGGATCCTCTACAAACCCCGTCACTTCTACTTTTTCCGCTTGTAATTCAACCGCTTGACCTTCAGCAGGTGACTCAACGACTTTACCTGTTACGATCACAGAACAACCGGTGGTGAGGCGTAACACTTCGCTTTCATAGTTTTCAATATCGTTATTAATGATGGCTTGAATAGGATCAAAACAAGAGCCGTCATAGACCGCTAAGAAAGATAAACCCGCTTTAGAATCTCTACGGGTACGCACCCACCCCCGTACTGTCACGGTTTCGCCAAGGGCGATTTTTCCTTGTAATACATCAACAATAGATGCAATTTTAGACATATAAACCTCTCGCTATAAAATAGGGGATAAAAATGCAGTTAGTTTACCTTAAATCCTGAAATTTTCCATAAAAAATGGGAACTTTCTTCAGTAAGAAAAAGGTTTGTATATCAATGGGCTAAAACGATTTTGAAATGATGTTCCTAAACTAAGGCTTGTGGGTTGAATGATGTTGTCTTTTCGGATATTACATTTCATCATTTATGGTGTGGGTGATCGGTTATTTTTTGATATTTCCGAGAAATTTATTTGTACCGCAACTTTTGGTCGCCAATCTTTTATAACTGCAAAAATTATAGGTTGTGAAAGAAAGGAGAGAAGAGAAATAACATCAAAATGAAAGTGCGGTTCAAAATGCTGGCGATTTTTGGTATTTGTAGAAAATATGTGCCGCTTGTTATTTTAACCAAAAAATAGGAACACCTGAACGGTGTTCCTTTGGCTTTACAGGTAAACGAAGATTAAGTTTTTACGCGGTTATCCTTTTACCCCACCGGCAGTTAATCCACCTACTAACCAGCGTTGAGCAATCAAGAATACTGCGGTGATTGGAATAGCAGAGAGTACTGCGGCGGCGGCAAAATCGCCCCAAAGGTAATTTTGTGCATAAAGATATTGCTGCATCCCCACGGCAAGCGTATAGCTATTGACATCACGCAAGAGCAATGAGGCAACCGGAACCTCCGTAATGGCGGCAATGAATGAAAGAATAAATACTACTGCTAAAATAGGCACGGACAATGGCAATAAAATTAAGCGGAATGCCTGCCAAGGGGTTGCTCCATCCAATGCAGCCGCTTCTTCCAAAGAACCGTCAATGGTTTCAAAATAGCCTTTGATCGTCCAAACGTGCAACGCAATCCCCCCTAAATAGGCAAAGATCACGCCGGCGTGGGTATTTAAGCCGAGGAACGGCACATATTGCCCGAGGCGATCAAATAAAGCATACAATGCCACGAGAGAAAGTACGGCAGGAAACATTTGGAAAATTAGCATCCCTTGTAAGAGTGTTTTTTTCCCTTTAAATTTCATTCTCGCAAAGGCATAAGCACAGGTGGTAGAAAGGGTGACAATACCCACAGCCGTAATCGTCGCAACTTTGACGGAATTCCATAACCAGAGTAGTACCGGAAATGGCGGTGGCGTAACCGTTCCGTCAGGATGAACCACATTAAATCCCAAGGCTAGTTTCCAGTGTTCCCAAGAAATTTCACTTGGGATAATATCGCCAAGAGCTAAGTTACCCGGGCGCAAGGAAATGCCAATCACCATTAATAAGGGAAACATAATGAGGGAAATGAATAGGATTAGCACAGCGTGCGTTGCCCACAGGCGATAACGCATAGATTTTGGTTGAACAATAGCCATAAAATTCTCCTAATCTAATTTCATTTTGGTTGCTTTAATATTTAACAATGCCAATCCCCCCACTAATAAGAAGATAAGGGTCGCAATGGCGGCGGCAAGTCCGAAATCCTGTGTTCCGCTGCCCTCAAAGGCAATACGATAGGTGTAGCTTACCAATAAATCGGTGTAGCCTGCCGGCGTGGTGGTGCCAATCATATCCGGACGACCGTTAGTCAATAATTGGATCAACACAAAGTTATTAAAATTAAAGGCAAAACTTGCAATCATTAACGGCGTTAACGGTTTTAACAAGAGAGGGAAAGTGATTTTAGTAAAATTTTGCCAAGTGGATGCTCCGTCCATTGCGGAGGCTTCATAAAGATCCTGCGGGATGGCTTTGAGTAATCCCATACATAGAATCATCATATAAGGATAACCCAACCACGTATTCACAATCAGAATCATTATTTTGGCAAGGAATGGATCATTAAACCATTCCGGCGAGATACCGAAAAGATTATTTAGAATCATATTGATCTCACCAAAGCTCTGGTTAAATAATCCTTTAAAAACCAAAATAGAAATAAACGCCGGTACGGCATAAGGTAAAATCAGCAATAGGCGGTAAATACTTTTCCCCCGTAATGCTTCCCACTGCACGATACAAGCGAGCACCATACCAATAATTACAGTAAACACAACGGTTAAAACCGAGAAAATAATTGTCCAAATAAAAATTTGCACAAAGGGTTTTTGGATGCCTTCATCGGTAAAAATTTTCACAAAATTATGAAATCCCGTTGTCACCGTATAACCCGGCTCTAGGGTTTCAGTTTCCCATTCTCCTGCGGCATTAATGGCTTGGAAAAAGCCCTTGTCATCGTTGGCACGATAACGTTGCATGGTTTCGTTATTGGTTAAAATCTGCGTATTTTCATCATAGTTGTAACGCATTTTTTGCTCTGAAAATTGACGCAATGAACTCATTGTTAATTCATTTCCATCAGGCAATATAACGGTCATCGCTTGCAATGCAGAACGATTTTTTGTTACTACTTTTAATGGCGCACTTTCTCCTTCCGGAGCCGTTTTTTCTACCACATTTACCGGGGTGTCGGTCAATAAAATATTATCCGAAACAAAAACTTGATCTGTAGTTTTATTGTGTAAAACCAATTGAAAACGTTCATCGGTTTGCGGATACAATTTGAAATCATATTTGCTGCCGGAAAAATAATGCTGTTGGGTTAGTACATTAAGGGCTCGCTCAAAAGAAAGCTGATTTGTGCCACTATAATTGGTAAATGCAATCGCAATGGTAGCAACAAGCGGGAATAAAATGAAAATCACCATTCCCATCATTCCGGGAAAAACATAGCGCCAAGCATAGACTTTTTGACTGCTAAAAATATAGACACCGGATGTGAGGATCACTAGGGTTAGAAGTGCAAATAAATATTCTCCACGAGAATACATAAGCATAACCAGATAAAAATCAATCAGGAGAACAGCACCGATTAATAGCATTTTTAACCAGTTCATAGAAAATTTCGATGGAGCGGGATCAATGTTTTTTAGCATAATACACCTCGAAATGCTGAGAAATTAATTATCACATTTAAGTGATATAAAAAATGCGTGCCTATCCAATAAAATCAAACTTAAAACAGCGATAATTTTGACCGCACTTTTGGGAATATCCAAGACGGACTAGGCGGGTGATATACCCGCCTGAAGTAAGATTATTGTTTTTGAATTCTAGCTCGTGCATCATCCAATGCCGCTTTCACATCTTGACGACCTGAGACCGCATTAATAATCGCACTACGCTCTGCATACCAAAACGCTGTCATTTGCGGAATATTTGGCATAATTTCACCATTTTGTGCATTTGTCATTGTCGCAGCGATGCGAGAGTCTTTTGCCAATTGCGCTTGGTAAGATTTTAATGCGACCGCCCCCAATGGTTTATCCGCATTAACCGTTGCCAACCCTTCATCAGTCAGCAGATAATTTTCTAAAAATTCTTTCGCAAAGTCCTTATTCGGACTTGCCGCATTCACACCGGCACTCAATACCCCAACAAACGGCTTAGAGGCTTGACCATTTAATGTTGGGAGTACTGCTACACCATAGTTAATTTTACTTTTCTCAATATTTCCCCACGCCCAAGGACCGTTAATGGTTAAGGCTGTTTCACCTTTATTAAAACTCGCTTCCGCAACCGCATAGTCCATATCGGCATTGATCACTTTGTTTTTCACCATATCCACAACAAACTGTAACCCTTTTTGTGAACCCTCGTTATTTACGCCAATATCATTAGCATCATAACGACCGTTAGCATATTTAAATGCATAACCTCCATTTGAGGCAACCACAGGCCAAGTAAAATAAGGCTCTGCCAAGTTCCACATAATCGCATTTTTACCTTCTTTTTTCAGTTTTTTATCTAGCGCTAAAATGTCTTCCCAAGATTTCGGTGCTTCAGGTGTGAGATCTTTATTGTAGATAAGTGATAAGGCTTCAATCGCAACAGGATAACCAATCACTTTGCCGTTATAAGTTTCTGCATCCCAGGCGAAATCAACAAATTTATCTTTAAATTCTTGGCTTGGTTGTAATTCGGCGAGTAAACCGGATTGCGCATAGCCTCCAAAACGGTCGTGCGCCCAGAAAATAATATCCGGACCATCACCGGTCGAAGCAACCTGTGGGAATTTTTCTTCTAATTTGTCCGGATGTTCCACAAGAACGGACACCCCGGTATCAGCTTCAAATTTTTTACCGACTTCTGCAAGTCCGTTATAACCTTTGTCTCCGTTGATCCAAATAACCAATTTTCCTTCTGTCATCTTAGCCATCACGGAAGAAGATAAAACCAAGCCTGCAACAGCAGTTAAGGTGAATTTCAACAATGTTTTGCTCATAGTACACTCCTTGAGAGTTTATCAATAAATTTAGGGCGTTAAACATAGAAAGATAATCTTGTTTAATGAGGTCAAATTATCAATAAATATTCTCCTTTGTTATCATCCCTTTATCTACGCCCCCACGGAATTATCCTGCAATATTTCTAATATTTTTTTGTTTTGTGAAAAGGATCACATTTTTTAAATAATAAAATATGATCTAGCTCAAAGAATTAATAAAAAAATCCATTTTATTCTCCGCGAGTCCTGTAAATAGCAAAATGCCATACTTTTTTCTTCTAATCCTCAAAAAAATGATAAAAGGATGATTTTTTCTCGCTCGAGATAGGCAATGATGTATGCCCAAAGAAAACAATTGATGTTGATGAGGTTTTGTTATGGCCAATGTATCACTACGTAATGTCAATAAATCCTATGGGGATATCCACATTTCAAGAAATGTTAATTTAGAAATTAACGAAGGTGAATTTGTCGTATTTGTCGGACCTTCAGGTTGTGGAAAGTCAACATTATTGCGAATGATTGCCGGACTTGAAGATATTACAAGCGGTGATTTGTTCATTGGCGAGAAGCGAATGAACGACGTGGAGCCGGCAAAACGTGGTATTGGGATGGTTTTCCAATCTTATGCGTTATATCCTCATTTAAATGTCGCCGATAATATGTCATTCGGTTTGAAATTAGCGGGGGTGAGCAAGGAAGAGCGGGATCAGCGTGTTAATCAAGTCGCTGAAATATTACAGCTTGCCCATTTACTTGATCGAAAACCTAAAGCACTGTCAGGTGGTCAACGCCAACGGGTTGCAATTGGTCGAACCTTAGTTTCACAACCCGAAGTTTTTCTATTAGACGAACCGCTTTCAAATCTTGATGCCGGCTTGCGTGTACAAATGCGGGTTGAGATCTCCAAATTACATAAAAAATTGGGCCGTACGATGATTTATGTCACCCACGATCAGGTGGAAGCGATGACCTTAGCGGACAAAATTGTTGTGTTACAAGCCCTTGGAAATAATCCTGATATCGCCACCAATGTCGCTCAAGTCGGCAAACCATTAGAACTTTATCATTATCCGGCAAATCGCTTTGTTGCCGGTTTCATTGGCTCACCAAAAATGAATTTCTTACCGGTACGGGTCACCGCTGTAGAGCCTGAACGTGTCCGTGTGGAATTGCCTGACTCTAATCATCATACTTTCTGGGTTCCGGTGGAAGGCAAGGGGGTAAAAGTCGGTGAAATGTTATCTTTGGGTGTTCGCCCTGAACACGTGATCCCTGTCTCTCAAGCGGAAATTCGCTTACGTGGAATTGTTCAAGTCGTGGAATTATTGGGTCACGAAACCCAAATCCATCTTGAAATACCGGAAATTCGTCAACCGATATTTGTTTATCGTCAAAACGATGTGGTATTGGTCGAGGAAGGCGATGAAATTGAGATTGGCATTATGCCGGAACGTTGTCATTTATTTAAAGAAGACGGCACAGCTTGCCGCCGTCTGTTTAAAGAAATCGGTGTATAAACATTTACCCGGCAAGAACGGATGGGATTCTTGTCGGCTTTCATTTTGATCCTAAATTAACCAATAACAAAGAGAGAGTTATTATGAACAACAAAAAAACACTACTCGCAACTGCAATTGCAGGCGTATTAATGGCAACATCCGCAAGTGCGGTTGATTTTCATGGTTATGCCCGTTCCGGTATCGGTTGGACATCCGGTGGTGGTGAGCAATCAGCCTTTACAGTCAATGGCGGCGGTTCTAAATACCGTCTAGGTAATGAAGCCGAAACCTATGCGGAATTTAAACTAGGGCAAGAGCTCTATCAAGAGGGCAATAAATCCTTCTATTTAGATTCCAATGTGGCTTATAGTGTTAATCAACAAGGCGATTGGGAAGATACCAGCCCGGCTTTGCGTGAAATCAACGTACAATTTAAAAACTTCGCAGAGAGTTTACCGGGTGCAACATTATGGGCAGGTAAACGTTTCTATCAACGTCATGATGTTCATATGAACGACTTCTACTACTGGGATATTTCCGGTCCCGGTGCAGGGGTTGAAAACGTTGATTTAGGCTTTGGTAAATTATCTCTAGCAGTCACCCGTAATACTGAGCGAGATGGGGCTTACGGATGGACATATAACCCTTTAACCAAAAAATGGGATTCTAGTCAGGATAAAAACAAAGATGTTTATAACGATGTCTTTGATATTCGTTTAGCTGATTTGAAAGTCAGTGAAAATGGTCGTTTAGAAATCGGTTTTGACTATGGCAATTCTCATACCAAAAACCACGCATCCCGTGAACAAGGGGCAAGCAAAAACGGTTATATGGTCACTTTAGAACATACCCAAGGCGAATTTTTTGGTGGTTTCAATAAATTCACTGCACAATACGCAACAGATTCAATGACTTCTTGGAGTACCGGACATTCTCAAGGCGGTTCAGTCAATAATAAAGGTCATATGCTTCGCTTAATCAACCAAGGTGTGGTGTCCGCAACAGATAAAATCGAAGTGATGTATGCGTTAATTTATGAAAAAACCGACTTGGATAACAAACAAGGTAAAACGTGGTATTCTGCCGGTGTGCGTCCAATGTATAAATGGACGGATACAATGAGTTCATTGGTGGAAGTGGGTTATGATCGTATTAAAGATCAAGCCACCGGTAAGAAAAATGACCTGACCAAAGTAACCCTTGCACAACAATGGCAAGCCGGTTCAAGCATTTGGGCTCGTCCTGCTATCCGTGTCTTCGGTACTTATGCCCATTGGAATGATAAATTCAACACCGATGTGCGTACCGCTGCCGGCTACAAAGCAAAAGACAGTGAATTTATTGCCGGTGTTCAATTTGAAGCTTGGTGGTAATCACCGATTAATTATAGGGGGGAGTTGCTCTCCCCTTCTGTTTATGTCTATGAGGTTAATATGAAAAAAACACTTTTTTCTACCGCACTTCTATTGGCTAATATGTTAGTTGTTTTGCCAAGCGCTGCAACACCGAATCATATTAACTCTACGGTGTTATCACAATTAAATTGGAAAGATGTTCCCTACTCCGAAACACTCACCACCACATTAAACGCCCAACAAAAACAGAATTTCATTGTGCCATTCGCCGGTATGGAAAGCCCGGTTGCGGCATATCGTATTCCCGCCAATCAAGGCACACTGGAAATCCGTATTGCCAGCCCGGTTGCCAAAGATCACGTATTTATACCGAGCGCCATTGTTTTGGATAGTCAATTTAACATTGCAGCACGTTATTCTTCTTCAGATTTTAAATTTGAAGGTGAGCGGGGATTACAGCCTAATCGTTTTGTTGCAGAATTGAATTTAACCCCAGCGCCAAACCAAGATTATATTTATCTATTGGTTTATACCACAGCACAAGATGTACAAAAAACCACAATGGTTCCGCACCCGGCTAAAAGTTTTGCCAAGGCTACAGGTAAACAACCGCCGGCAATCGCAGATATTGAAGTAAAACATAGCTCTTACGGGGAAATCAGTGTCAATGTAACGGCAGCCGATGGCACACGCTTTATCGGTATCCCAACAGCGATTTTTAGCGGCAAGAAAAGCGAACCAAGCCAACCGGTAGGGCAAGCCGTTTCACAACCGGTACAAAAAACGACAACAAATACGAAAGCCGTTGTTACTGCCGTAGATAAAGAAACGGAAGCCTATTTCAAACAAGCAGTCACCAATGCGTTAAAACAAAATGATGTAAACCGTGCATTAAATCTTGTTAATGAAGCGGAAAAACTCGGTTTAACTTCACCACGAAAAATTTTCTTACAACAGGTTTCATCTAAATAATGCGATTTTGCTGCTTAAATTTTGCCACCTTTAAAAGGTGGCTTTTTTATTGAATCATCACCGTTAAGGTATTCACTGGCATAGGCGATCGATTCCCTTAGGATTGTTCTCTTCCTTTTTTGTGTGTTTTCGATTGAATAAACCAATCACAAAGCTCCGCTTAGCTGCATCAATACCACAATAAATAAAATTTTCGTTCATCATACCCCTTACATTTGGGTTTTAGCCCGGAAATTTTTCTGTTTTGGTGATGGAAATTATCTGCTTTCATTGCTACGATTCGATTTATTGCCTAGAGTGAGTGCGAGATGCAGATAATCGGGGTTATTACTATTTTATATTAAGTACAATATACAAAAGGGTATGAATAATTTATCATTGACACACTACTTTTGCTTACAGGTATTTATACCAAGTTTCGGGCGATCTTTGGATGAGATTGCGCTGTGATTGAAAAAGTGCGGTTGATTTTTAACATGCTTTAAAACAGTTTGAGAATCAACCGCACTTTTGTTTACAAGGTCAGCAAACGTAACCTGTGTGAAGCAAAAACTTAAACGGATACTATCTTACCTCATTTCATTTTAAAGGAAATCTCATGAATAAAAATCACTATAAAGTTATCTTCAGCCGTGTGTTAAATCAGCTTGTTGTGGTGTCTGAACTCGCAAAATCCCAACGCAAAACGGCGAATGAAAATCTTGGTGCGGAAATAAAAACAACATCAAATCTGACCGCACTT
>NZ_MLHL01000069.1 GCF_002000545.1 Rodentibacter trehalosifermentans
GGGGCGGATTGTCAATCAAGGTTTTATCGGGGCGAATGAAAACACACGTATTCATTCCACCCAATCCCTTGAAAACAAAGGCACGGTTTATGCCAAAGGCGAGGTGCAACTTCGCACTAAAAATGCGGATAACAAGCAAGGCACGATTGTAGGTAAACATGTTGATATTCACACCAGCAAACTGGATAACCAAAAACAAACCGATAAAGGCTCACTCATTGTGGCAACGGAAAAAGCCACCATTCAGGCGAAAGATGTGGATAACCGTGGCACAAAATCGAAGGGGGAAAATCCGCAAGGCATTCAATCGGGACAACTGTCTCTCACCGCAGACATACTGAATAACCAACAAGGTAGCATCAATATGGGTGAAGAAGGCGTGATTAAAACGACTGTCTTTAACAATCAACAAGGCGATGTGATTTCAAGTGGTGCATTGGTGCTTGAAGGCAATAAAGCTTTAAGTGTGGTCGATAACAAAGAAGGTCGCTTGCATGCGGATAAATCCCTTAAACTCACGACGAAAAGCTTAGTGGATGAAGGCAATATCAGCTCGAAAGGTGATGCAGAAATTGCATTAAAAGATGGGCTTAACTTAAAAAATGCCTTTAAAGTGGATGGCACCTTGCGTTTTTCAACAGAAGGCAAGCTCACAAATCACAGTGCACTTCGTATTGGTGAAGCGGCAATCATTCAAGCGGCTGAAGTGGAAAATGTGAAAGAGGCCGAAATTTCGGCAAATCGCACACAAATTTCGACCGCACTTTTGACGAACCGTGGCTTAATTGATGGTGTGCTGACTGTAGCAAAAGCGTTGACCATTAATAACCTTGGCTTTGGACGTATTTATGGTGAGCATATCGCCTTACAGGGTGACAGTTTAAATAACTTGGAAGAAGGAAATAAGGCAGCGGTTATTGCAGCGCGGGAACGCTTAGATATTGGCGTAGATAAAGTGTTAAACCGAAATGAAAGCACTCTCTTAAGTATGGGCAAGATTTATGTAGGTAAGGCACTGGATGATAGTCACCAAGTTATAGGGAAATCGGCTTATGTTCACAATTACAATGGTCTGATTGAAGCGTTAAATCTTTACGATACGGCTAAAACGAATGCAATGAGTTTTAATACCGATTCAGTCGAAAATAAACACTTTTTCCTAAAAACAGAAAATGTGGATACCTCTTCTACGCCAATTTTTGAGTATCGCATTGGCAAGGATTCTACCATCTATGATAAAACCGCTGGGGTTTATAAAGTTAAACAGGATAATAAAAGTAGTTTTGGGGGATTAAATAAGAAAGTGAAGAACCTTTATCACATTCACTCACCGGATGGAAAAATTGAAAGCGATAACTGGCATGAATATAACTACATTCGTACCATCAATGAAACGGTGGTGCTTGACCCGGAATATCAAGAGGGCAAAATTTTTAGTGGTGGTGGCATTAACTTTAATGATGCCAGTGTAGATAACCAAGACAGTAAAATTATTGCCGGAGGGATAATTGAGGTTTCTGAAGGGCAATTAAATCAATCTGAATTTAAAGGTCGCACTATTATCACGGATAAGGGACTCGTCACTGCCTTTTATAAAGGTCGTGCTTGTGCCAAAAAAGTCTTGGGTAAATGTATTGATTATTATGATACGACTAAAAGCGATACCGCTAATCACTTTAAGCAGAGCAAAAGCGTGAAAGACTTAGGCGTGTTGGCTTATAAAGAAAATATGATGCCTGAATTTACCCATCGCAGCGTGGAAAATAAATCGGATGTGAGTGAGGTGGTATTAAATCGCCTGACACAATCCTTGGATAAATCATCACTTTATAATGTTAATCCGGATGCACCAAAGGGTTATGTGATTGAAACCGACCCTCGTTTTGTGAATAAACAAAAATGGTTGAGTTCGGATTATCTGTTCAATGCATTACGCAATGAGCCAAGCAATATACTTAAACGTTTGGGCGATGGTTTCTATGAACAACGCTTGGTGAACGAACAAATCCATCAGTTAACCGGTCGTCGTTATCTTGCCGGTTACCAAAATGATTTAGCGCAATATAAAGGCTTGATGGATAACGGTGTGCGTTATGCAAAACAATTTGATTTAGTGCCGGGGGTAGGTTTAACCGAAAAACAAATGGCAGAGCTTACCAGCGATTTGGTGTGGATGGTGAATAAAGAAATCACCTTACCCAGTGGTAAAACACTCAATGTGTTAACACCTCGGGTTTATTTAGCCGCCAATCGGGTACAAGTGACACCGACCGGCTCGGTGATTTCGGGTGATAGCATTATAGGTAGTGTGACAAATATAACGAATGAAGGGACTATACTTGCAGCTAATCTTGTGAATTTATATGGTAAAGATTTGGAGAATAAAGGTTTGGTATTGGCGAATAATGTCAACCTTAATGCTGAACAAAAATTAGTAAATCTTGGCGGTAAGATAGTCGCGGCAGATAACTTATCACTTTATGGTGGGAAATCGGTGGAGCTTGGCGCAACCACAACGGAAAACTCAAGTCGATTAGGTCGAACTGAAAGCCACAATAAACAGGTAGATCGTCAAAGTGAATTGAGTGTGACAGGTAAGGGGGGCGTATTATCTATTCAAAGTGGTGGCGATATTACTGTGAAAGCGGCGAAGGTGAAATCGGAAGGCTCTGTTGATGTAAATACGAAAGGTAAACTTTCGGTCACGACGGAAAAACAACGCAGCAAAGCATATTATGATTTTAGCGATAACCACCATTATCACTTATCTCAAGAAAATGAAATGGGCACAGTGATTGAAGGTAAAGAAGCGGTACGTTTAGTTGGAGAAAAAGAGGCAATATTTAGTCAAGCAGAGGTGGCGAGTGAGAATGACAAGGTCGTGATAGCGTCTAAAGGCGATGTTCTTATTAAAGAAGGTCGTACCCGTGAACATTTGGATACTCGCCGTCAGCAAACATCTAAAGGGGTTTTGAATAACGTCACCGAAGAAAGGAAACACAAGCACGATTATGAACTGAGCCAAGGTAGTGTTATCAGTGGCAATCGTGTTGAGATTTACGCTCAAGAGGGTAAGGTTAGCGTGCAAGGTTCCGATGTAGTGGGTGATGACAGTTTAACGATACAAGCCAAAAACATTGACATCAAAGAGGCGGAGAACCGAGTTTATTCCGATGATTACTACAGCAAGAAAAAATCGGGGGATACTCAGTGGTGGCATTGGCGTTACCTTTGGTCGCCAAAAACAAACCACAGAAGCTGACCAAACCAAGCATTACGCCGCTGGTTCACAAGTGGGGAGCTTAAAGGGCGATACCACCCTCATTGCAGAGAATCATTACACCCAAACGGCAAGTGCAGTGAGTAGTGTAAAAGGGGAGGTGAATATTCTCGCCAAGCAAGTGAACATTCAAGCCGCAAGCGACAAATACGAAACCCACACCAAACAAACCTTTGAGCAAAAAGGCTTAACACTAGCCATCACTTCACCGATTCTCTCCGCGCTTCAAGCAGTGCAAAGTGCGGTCAAATCTGCCGATAAAGTGGGCAAGAGCAAAAATGACCGAGTGAATGCGATGGCGGCAGCGAATGCGGGGATGGACGTTTATCGTGCGGGACAAGCGGTAGGTCAGGCAGGAAAAGCCCTTCAAGATGCGATGGGAGAGGGTGGCGTAGATTCCGTGGTGGGAGTTCAAATCACCTACGGACAACAAAAAAGTGTCAATCAAACCCATACAGCAGGAAAAACGGCTGCCACCGCCCAAGTGAATGCGGGAGGCAAGGTGAAGATTGTGGCGACAGGCGCAGGGAAAGCGTCTGATATTCACATCAACGGTGCGGATGTTTCAGGCAAGGGCGGAACCCATCTGATTGCGGACAACGATATCAACCTCAGCCCGGCAGAACAGCAGCACAAAGAACGCAGCACCCATCAATCGAGAGGTGTGAATGTGGGGGCGGCAATTAAAGTGAGCAATGGTGCGGCAGCCGGAGTGACATTGGGCGGTCACTATGGCAAAGGTTACGGCAATGGTGATGAGAAAACCTATGTGGCAAGCCATGTGGGGGATGCGAATAGCCAAACGACCCTCAATGCGGGGGGCGATGTGAATATTATAAACAGCCAAGTGAAAGGAAACCGCGTCAGTCTCAATAGCGAGAATCTCAACATAGCGAGCCTGCAAGACACGGCGACTTACACAGGCAAACAAATGAACGTGGCAGGGAGTGTGACGGTGGGCTATGGGGTTAGCGCAGGGGGGAGCTATAGCCAATCGAAAATCAATGCCGACTACGCCGGTGTGAATGAGCAAGCAGGGATTTATGCGGGGGATGAGGGTTATCACATCAATGTGAACAACCACACGGATTTAAAAGGGGCAATTGTCACCTCTAGCCAACAAGCGGAAGATGAAAACAAAAACCGCTTTAGCACAGGTACTCTCAGTCACAGCGATATAGAAAACTACTCGAATTACAGCGGTTCAAGTTTTGGGGTGAGTGGCAGTGTCGCCGCAAATTTTGAGACACCGTTTGGGGAGGATGGTAAACCACAAAGTACCAAACAGATGGTTAATGAAGATGGTGAAAAACTTTATAAAACTTCAAGTGGAGATGTTACTACTGAAGTCGTGACAAACGGAAAAGAAAATAAAGCTATACCAGAAAAAGGATTAGACTCCTTAGATGGAAATTTATCCGTAGGAATTGGACAACATAAATCAAGTCAGAGTAGTTTAACTAAATCGGGTATAAACTCTAATAATATTAAGATTCTAGATGAAAAAGTACAATTTGAAAAAACAGGTAAAACAGCAGAAGAAACAAAAGCTGAGATCAAAACGGAGGTAACAGCAAAGATTGCAGTACAGCATTCTGGAAAGTTGGAAAATCGTTTTGATAAAGATGAAGTTTTAAAAGAAATCAAGCTTCAAGCTGAGGTAACGAAAAATTTTATTGATAATGCTCAAGAGATAAAAGATAAAGTAATAGATCATTATCAGGAACCTAAACGAAAAGAATTGCGTCAGGCAATTACAGATTTCCACAATGCAAAAGTTGAGGATAAAGCTAAATATGAAGAAAAAATTGATGAAATTATCAAAGATATTTATGCTCTTGAGCATATCCGTACTGGATTAGATTTAGCTACAGGTATTGTTGCTGGTTCACCTAAAGTTATGTCAGCAAAAACGTTGATTTCGGTGATTGATACAGAAACAAGACGAGAATCACTGAAGAATTCGTTGCTTGCACCACCAGTAGAAGACGTTAATGATGGAGGAAAACTTTATAGTAATGTTGGGTATAACTCAGGTGCTTTTGACGGTGTAAAACTAGGAGGTGTACGAATGAATTATGGGATCATCTGTGGATCTAATAATCAACGTTGTAAGACAGATAGTGACGGAAATTTAGTTCGTAATGAGAAAGGGCATATTGTTTATATTGGAAATCAAGAAACTAATACTCACCTGACAGTTGCATCTTTATTAAATGATAAAAAAGAATCCGGAGCATTATTCGGAGCGACAGGAGGTTTTCAAGCTATCAAAGGTACTATGTTCGGCCTAGAGTATAAGCCTGGTTCATTTTTAGATAAGTTAACAGAAACCTATGCAGGACAACATGATTTAGTAGGTGGGCAATTATTCTTTTATGATAAAGATGGAAATGGAAGAAGAGACTTAACTCCTCAACAGGCACAATATATTGATTATTTTTCTATTGGTGCTGTAGGGGTGGTAACTCCGACAACAATTCCACACACTCTCCCTATAGAAGTTATGAATTTATTGTTTGGAGTAAGATAATGAAAAAAAATATTTTTATACTAATTACAATATTTATTATCTCAGGTTGTTATTCAATAAAAGAAGATTGCTACCATGGAATGACAACAATTTGTTTTGGTGAACCATACAGTTCTGTGGCTAAGTTTCAGAAGCCTTATAGTTTAGGGCGTACGGATTCTCAACAACGATGGGATGACCTCGTTGCTTGTGGAGCAAAGAGGGGAGATTTAAGTTTACATAGCGCTTGGCGAAAAGCGCTAGAGCCACTTAATAAAGAGCTATTAGAAGAATTATCTAGTAATTTTAGAAAGTGTATGAAAAGCAAAGGTTACGTTTCTATTAATGATTGTGGTCGAAAAAATTCGACCACAGATAAGAGAATATGCAATGAATAACATTTTGGGTGTTTTTTTAAGTTAGCTGTTTGTTAAGTTATAAAGCACACTTGATTTTCAAAGCGTTTTAAAACAGCTTGAGGATTGACCGCACTTTTATTTTTCACACCAACAAATCAGCCGGTTTTAATGCCGGGGTGGCGATTAAAGTGAGCAATGGCGTGGCCGCCGGTGTGACATTAGGTGGTAACTATGTGGTAAGGGTTACGGCAATGGTGATGAGAAAACCTATGTGGCAAGCCATGTGGGGGATGCGAATAGCCAAACGACCCTCAATGCGGGGGGCGATGTGAATATTATAAACAGCCAAGTGAAAGGAAACCGCGTCAGTCTCAATAGCGAGAATCTCAACATAGCGAGCCTGCAAGACACGGCGACTTACAAAGGCAAACAAATGAACGTGGCAGGGAGTGTGACGGTGGGCTATGGGGTTGCTGTAGGGGGGAGCTATAGCCAATCGAAAATCAATGCCGACTACGCCGGTGTGAACGAACAAGCCGGGATTTATGCAGGTGATAATGGTTATGATGTAAACGTTAAAAATAAAGTTTCCTTAACGGGGGGCGCAATACTTTCACAAGCGCCGAAAGAAAAAAATCAGCTCACAGCACAAGATTTTGAATATTCTAATATTCAAAATTATTCCAATGCCAAATCGTCAGCAATGGGGCTGGCGGGAGGTGTATCTTTTGGTCGAGACCAAACTTCTGACGAAGACAAAGAACTCAATGATATTTATCGAAAGGGTAGAGAAGGAGAAACTTTTGACCAAGCTAATCCAAATAAAGCCAATGAATCAGCGGTGAAATTTGGTTTGGGGACGGATGACATCCACAGTACAGATTTGTATGCACTCGCTAAAGTGGGATTAACCAACTTAGCCGGCAATAGCAAGCAAAGTGAAAATCGTCAAAGCACGACCTATTCGGTGATAAGCGAAGGGAATTTCAATATTGGCAGCGATAAAGGCAAAGAAAATATGGAATCCATCAAAAAATCGACTGAACAAGAAAGCAATAAACTTGAAAAAGTGGATTATTCGAAGATGCAGAAGGATGTTGAGCAGGATGTAGCAACAATTCAAGGTTTTGCGAAAAATGTGGCAGGATTTACTGATGAGGCGTATCGGACAATGTTTATAGCAGAACATAGAATGTTTACTCATAAAATAGATCAGAATGGTAAGCCTGTTAAAGACTTGGATATCCTAAATAAAATCAATGAAGAAGCAGATAAAAAAGGAATAAATAGAGAAGTGTATCTTGAGCAACAAAAGGACAAAGGACGTAATATTTATCAATTACATGAGTTATCGGATCAAGAGCGTGATCGACTACAAAAAGTGACTTATATCGATCCGATAACCGGAAAAACTGAAGGTAAATATGTAATCGCCTTTAACGGTATTTTTAATGACCGAAACGCTGCGGCGAAATTTGCCGTGCAGAATTATGTCGCCGGAAAAAATGAGCAATCGGGGGACATTAATAAACGATTATATGGCGGGAGCTATTTTGTTCATCACCCCGAAGCGAATAATAGTTTTTCGGAGCTTTTGATTGCGGGTTATGAAAAGATGTTTGAGGGGGCTTTTGGTAATGTATTAGGCATGGATAATTCTGCCTTACAAGCGGTAGATCTAATGAAGCGGTATGGTAAAGAGGATTTATATCTGGGGTCGCATAGCCGTGGTACATTAACGCTTAGTAATGCGTTAACAGCCTTAAATACCAAAGAAAACCAAGAGAAACAGTTGCTTTCCGGCACTACTATAAAGATGGTCGGACCAGCGGCAGATGTAACGAGAGCAGATAATAAGTTAAGTTTATTACAAACGGGGACTATTCGAGATGAAACCAATGCAAGCGATTCAATCCGCATTGAAAACAATGCATTAGATCCAGTAGGAAGTATGCCAATTTTATTGGGTGGAAATCCAGCGACGACCTCAGAAAATAATCACAATAAAGGTTGGCTAAAAAGAACATTGGATATGTTCAGTGATAAGCATTTATCTGTTCATAATTGTCATGGGTTAAGTCAAAGACAATGCATTAATGATGGCTATAGACAAGAAGGAGATTTACGAATGGGCAATGAACAAACCATTTTTGAGCTAAATAAATCTGAAGGAAAAAGCAAATGAAGCGATTATTGATATTGACAGTAGCGGTTATCTTAATGGGATGCAGAGGTTGGTTTCAGCCACCTAAATCGTATTTTTTTTGGCGATTACATAACTTTAATGATTTGTATCCGAAATCAGATAAGCATGCATTGGTTAAATACGTGGATAGAAAAGAAAAAGATATGTTGGCTTGTGGAATGGATTTTGTTATTGGAGAAAGTGATGATCCGAAGGTGAATCTTTGTATGGAAAGCAAAGGTTGGTATCTAGATGGGGGACCGGTTTGTGAAAATATGGGTATGTGGAGAAGACCTTTGTGTATTCAATGGAGAGCTAAACATAGCAAACCGGATGTTAAACCGTGGGGCTGTAAGGAATATCCGGATTACCCAACTTGCTTGCAAACGGGGTCACAAAGGGAGTAGTAAAACAGCAGAAACGCTGGCGTCAATCAAAACGGATATCACCACTGACAACGCTCAAGCTCAAAGCGGCAAACTTGAAAACCGTTTTGATAAAGACAAGGTGCAAAAAGAGTTAGATTTACAAAGAGAGGTAACACAAGAGTTTGACAAAACCCGACAAGATATAAAACAAGAACTTTATAATATTGCGGATAAAAAGCGTGCAGAAGCGGTTGAAATTCGTAAAAACACTAAGGGAAAAGATGGAAAAAACGGTTATAACACGAAAGAATCATTAGAGTTAGAGCGTCAAGCGGATATGTGGGAAGATGTTGCTTTTGCAACAGATCTTGTTCTTGGCGGGGTATATGGCTGGAGTGATTCAAAAGCGCTGCTCTATACAGGGGCGGCAGCAGGTGTAAACCAATAAGGATGGGGTGTATGTTGTTTATAACAGACCCACAGGGAACTATGTCTCAGAATTAATTTATGCCGGTTATGATAAGCTTAATGATTTAATTGGTGGGCATTTGCCGTTAACAACAGCAGAAAAGGCAAATATTCAATTGTATGATTATGCAAAGAGAAATGGCTATCAATTTGATTTAAGCAATCATAGTCGGGGCGGCTTAACCGCAAGTGTTGCACTTCAAAATGCCAATCGAAATGGGCTAACCAATATTCCGATTCGAGAATCCCGTTTCTTTGGAACGGCAACTCACGTTCAAGATTATAAAAATAACCTCGTTGAAAATAATGGTGGTTATATTTATAAAGATAAGAATGGACATTGGCAATATCGTGATGAAACTGAGGTGAAATCAGCAGTTCACAAGGCAGATTTTGTGGGAAATAAATGGAATTTAGGATTAACCGGATTTAATGAAACCACAGGTGGTGAATGCTTGTTGTGTTATTCTCATAGTAGTTATTATGCGGAAAAACCTAGTGAATATTTGAGAAATGAGAAAGGAGGTTTTATTGATTTAAAAGGAAATGTAGTTTCAGAAGAAAATCAAATTAAAAATCCATATTTTGAGGACTTTAATAAAATTTGGAAATCAACAGAAAATAATATAAATCTGTCTTTACCCAAAAATGTTAAATAATAAAAGGAGTAATTATGAAAGGTAAAATTTTAATTTTAACTAGCATACCTCTTCTAAGTGGTTGTTTAACAAGTGCATTACTATTAAGTTATGGTTATTCTTCTGAAGTTCCGAGAGACTTTTTGAAAGATGATAAAGAGGATTTTATTGATTTAAAAAAAAGGGGGAATAGAGGAAAATCAAGTAGAAAATCCATCTTTACCTAAAAATATTAAATACAAATAGGAGGAGTTGGCATGAAAGTTAATGCTTTAATTTTAATCACTATATTATTTCTAAATAATTGTGCAAGAGAAGGATCTTTTATTGTTAAGTTATGGGATGGATATTATGCAAGGCAAAATACATCTATAGCATTTGCTAAAGAAGAACAGGCATTCTATGATAATGAACCTATAGAGAAAAAAATATTGAGAGAAAAAAATAATAAAAGATGTAATAAAATAATAAATACATTATTTAATAAAAAACAGAAAATCTATGGGGAAGGACAGGTAAATAAAAGCGACATATACGTTCATTGTATGAGAGTTAATCATACACCACTTTATAGAGACATACCCCAAAAGTATGATTGGTTAAAAGATGAAGACGTGAGATTTAAGGATTAGATTTTTTTGAAATATCAATGAATATCCTTGCCCGGCAGGTGAACATTCAATCTGCCGATGACAAATACGAAACCCATACCAAACAAACCTTTGAACAAAAAGGCTTAACGCTTGCGATAACCTCGCCGATTCTCTCCGCATTGCAGGCGGTGCAAAGTGCGGTCAAATCCGGTGAAAAAGTGGGGAAAAGCAAGAATGACCGGGTGAATGCGATGTCTGCGGCAAATGTTGCGATGGATGCTTATCGAGCAGGACAAGCGGTGGGGCAGGCAGGAAAAGCCGTTCAAGATGCCCTGGGCGAAGGCGGAGTGGATTCTGTGGTGGGGGTTCAAATCACTTACGGACAACAAAAAAGTGTCAATCAAACCCATACGGCAGGAAAAACGGCTGCCACCGCCCAAGTGAATGCGGGAGGCAAGGTGAAGATTGTGGCGACAGGCGCAGGGAAAGCGTCCGATATTCACATCAACGGTGCGGATGTTTCAGGCAAGGGTGGAACCCATCTGATTGTGGACAACGATATCAACATCAGCCCGGCAGAACAGCACCACAAAGAACGCAGCACCCATCAATCGAGAGGTGTGAATGTGGGGGCGGCAATTAAAGTGAGCAATGGTGCGGCAGCCGGAGTGACATTGGGCGGTCACTATGGCAAGGGTTACGGCAATGGTGATGAGAAAACCTATGTGGCAAGCCATGTTGGGGATGCGAATAGCCAAACGACCCTCAATTCGGGGGGCGATGTGAATATTATAAACAGCCAAGTGAAAGGAAACCGCGTCAGTCTCAATAGCGAGAATCTCAACATAGCGAGCCTGCAAGACACGGCGACTTACAAAGGCAAACAAATGAACGTGGCAGGGAGTGTGACGGTGGGGGCGGGAGTCGCTGCGAGTGGTTCATTTAATCAATCTAAAACAAGTTTAGATTATGCAAGCGTGAACGAACAAGCCGGGATTTATGCGGGTGATAATGGTTATGATGTAAACGTTAAAAATAAAGTTTCCTTAACGGGGGGCGCAATACTTTCACAAGCGCCGAAAGAAAAAAATCAGCTCACCGCACAAGATTTTGAATATGCCGATATTCAAAATTATTCCAACGCCAAATCGTCATCAATGGGGCTGGCGGGAGGTGTATCTTTTGGTCGAGACCAAACCTCTGACGAAGATAAAGAACGCAATGATGTTTATCGAAAAGGTAGAGAAGGAGAAACCTTTGAGCAAGCAAATCCAAATAAAGCCAATGAATCTGCGGTGAAATTTGGTTTGGGGATGGATGACATCCACAGTACAGATTTGTATGCACTCGCTAAAGTGGGATTAACCAACTTAGCCACCAATAGCAAGCAAAGTGAAAATCGTCAAAGCACGACCTATTCGGTGATAAGCGAAGGGAATTTCAATATTGGCAGCGATAAAGGCAAAGAAAATATGGAATCCATCAAAAAATCGACTGAGCAAGAAAGCAATAAACTTGAAAAAGTGGATTATTCGAAGATGCAGAAGGATGTTGAGCAAGATGTAGAAACCATTCAAGGTTTTGCGAAAAATGTGGCAGGATTTACTGATGAGGCGTATCGAAGTCAGTTTATTGCTGAACATCGATTAATGACATTTGAACTGAATGAACGAGGAGAACCTATAGTAGATAAAGAGCGAGAAGATGTGTTAAAGGCACAAGCAAAAGCAATGTATGAAAAATTAAAACCTCAAGATCAATCTGAAAAAGAATTTATTGCTAAATACATTAAAGAGAACCCTTTAGGCATAAATATTTATAAATTAAGAGAAGTGTCCGATCAGGAAAGAGTAGCATTTAAATTAACAAAATTCTTTGATCAAGAAACGAAGACGGAGAAACAAGGAATTGCTGTGATGTTTAATGGCATATTAAATAATTTACAAGCGGCAGCCAAATATGCTACGCAAAATTATATTGTGGATAAAGACGGAAATAAAATTTATCAGAATCTTTATTTTGTGCATAATCCAGAAGCCAATAATGCATTGTCGGAATTAATGGTTGCTTTTTATCAGAAAAATATGGAAGGAGCAATTGGGGGACTTGGTAATTCAACAGTTCAAGCTAAAAACATCATGGCACAGTATGGTAAACAAAATCTTTATGTAGGTGCGCATAGTCGAGGAACATTGACGGTAGATAATGCCCTCAATGCGCTTGATAAGGATAAAAATAACACAGGATTGTTATCAGGAACAACGATAAAAATGGTTGGACCGGCAGCAAACGTTGAAAAAGCAGATGAGCGTTTGGCAAGATTACAAGGCATTAATAATGGTAGAATGAGTGCGGAAGGTTCAATTATTTTTGAAAATAATAAGTACGATAGTGTAGGTAGCCTTATTGGACGTAATCCATATACCAATGAAGAGACTAAATCAGGAAAACTAAAAATGATTTGGGACCTTTTCTTCGGTGCTACCTCTCCGCATAATTGTTCAGGCATTGGTAATGTACAATGTGTAAAGGATGGTTATAGAAAAGATCAACAAATGAATCTTGAAAGACGGATTTATGATTTGAATAAAAAAAGTAATAAGGAGTAATATATGAAATTGATAATCCTTTTATTTTCAACTTTTTTACTTAATGGGTGTTTTTTATTTATGCATAAATGTGATTCATTAACAGGCTGGTGTTCTAGTAGTAATTCACCTAGTTTACATGAATATGATTCATGGTATAGCAGTATTGAGGTTGATAATCTAAAAAGAAATAGTATTTTGACATTACCTTATAAAATAATAGAAGTGGAGAATAACAAAAAGAAAGACATACTAGAATCTTGTGGTATTGAACCTTACGATGGTTCTTTAATAAAGGGAAGTTCCCTTGAGAATGCTAGGATTTGTGTGTATAAAAAAGGCTTATGTTCTAGTAGGAAAGGTGTTTATTCATGTAATTTCAGCCAATGATGTGCTCACCAACACTAAAGGAGACATTCAAAACAGTGGTGTTATTGCCGGGCGTAACCTCACACATTTGAGTGCGAACAACATTGAAAATTTAGGTGGAAGTCTGCAAGGTCGGGATTTATATCTGTTTGCAAAAAATCGCCTTGATAATTTAGGTGGTGTATTGAAGGCGAGTGAAAACCTCGTAGGCAGTGCCCAAAATATCAATATTGAAAGCACCCTGTCCGAGACGGCAGATAATGGGCGTTTTAAACACCGAAATATTGATAGAATTGCTTCTATTCAGGTAGGCGATGAGGCACATCGTGGAAAGGTGAGCCTTTATGCCAAAGAATCCTTAACGGTGAAAGGTGCAAATACCAGTGTGAAAGGTGATGTGGATTTCCAAGCCGGCGATAAACTCAATTTTGGCACGGTGGAAACTGAAAACAAACAGCACTATATCAAAGACCGTGATAACTATTATAAGCTCGACCAAAAAAACGAGGTAGGTAATCAATTTAACCTCGAGGGTAACAGCCGTTTTGTGGGCAAAAGTGCGGTCGAAATGCGAGGTATTTCAGCAAGTAGCCAGGGCAAAATGCAAGTGTTATCTGAAGGTGATATTCATATTGAAGAAAGTCGTCAGCAGGAAAGGCTTTCAGAGGGGATAAAATGGACGAAACGTGGCGTGCTTCAGTCTAAAACCGAAATTCGCCGCCATATCCATAGCTACGATTTAGCCGAAGGTTCAAATTTAGATGCAGACAATATCACTCTCCACTCCAGCTATGGTAATGTGAACATACAAGGCTCCAATGTTGTTGCTGAAAACGGCTTAACGATACAAGCGAAAAACATCGACATCAAGGAAGCCGAAAACCGGGTGTATTCAGAAGATTTTTACAGCAAGAAAAAATCCGGGTTATTGAGTGGTGGGATAGGCATTACTTTAGGTCGCCAAAAACAAACCACAGAAGCCGACCAAACCAAGCATTACGCCGCTGGTTCACAAGTGGGGAGCTTAAAGGGCGATACTGCCCTCATTGCAGAGAATCATTACACCCAAACGGCAAGTGCAGTGAGTAGTGTAAAAGGGGAGGTGAATATTCTCGCCAAGCAAGTGAACATTCAAGCCGCAAGCGACAAATACGAAACTCACACCAAACAAACCTTTGAGCAAAAAGGCTCAACACTAGCCATCACTTCGCCGATTCTCTCCGCGCTTCAAGCGGTGCAAAGTGCGGTCAAATCTGCCGATAAAGTGGGCAAGAGCAAAAATGACCGAGTGAATGCGATGGCGGCAGCGAATGCGGGGATGGACGTTTATCGTGCGGGACAAGCGGTAGGTCAGGCAGGAAAAGCCCTTCAAGATGCGATGGGAGAGGGTGGCGTAGATTCCGTGGTGGGAGTTCAAATCACCTACGGACAACAAAAAAGTGTCAATCAAACCCATACAGCAGGAAAAACGGCTGCCACCGCCCAAGTGAATGCGGGAGGCAAGGTGAAGATTGTGGCGACAGGCGCAGGGAAAGCGTCTGATATTCACATCAACGGTGCGGATGTTTCAGGCAAGGGCGGAACCCATCTGATTGCGGACAACGATATCAACCTCAGCCCGGCAGAACAGCACCACAAAGAACGCAGCACCCATCAATCGAGAGGTGTGAATGTGGGGGCGGCAATTAAAGTGAGCAATGGTGCGGCAGCCGGAGTGACATTGGGCGGTCACTATGGCAAGGGTTACGGCAATGGTGATGAGAAAACCTATGTGGCAAGCCATGTTGGGGATGCGAATAGCCAAACGACCCTCAATTCGGGGGGCGATGTGAATATTATAAACAGCCAAGTGAAAGGAAACCGCGTCAGTCTCAATAGCGAGAATCTCAACATAGCGAGCCTGCAAGACACGGCGACTTACAAAGGCAAACAAATGAACGTGGCAGGGAGTGTGACGGTGGGCTATGGGGTTGCTGTAGGGGGGAGCTATAGCCAATCGAAAATCAATGCAGACTACGCCGGTGTGAACGAACAAGCCGGGATTTATGCGGGGGATGAGGGTTATCACATCAATGTGAACAACCACACGGATTTAAAAGGGGCAATTGTCACCTCTAGCCAACAAGCGGAAGATGGCGCCAAAAACCGCTTTAGCACAGGCACTCTCAGTCACAGCGATATAGAAAACCACTCGAATTACAGCGGTTCAAGTTTTGGGGTGAGTGGCAGTGTGGCGATGAATTTTGAGACACCGCTTAAAGAGGGGGCTGCACAAAGTAGTAAACAAGCCACCGACAAAAACGGCAACCCGCTTTATACGGATAGCCAAGGCAACACCACGGTCAATGCCACCAATGCGGATGGTTCAACCAACAAAGTGAAAGCGGCAGAAGGGCTTGCATCTCTTCAAGCTGACTATGGAATGGGTTATGGCTCGGACAAAGACAACCAAAGCAGCATAACTAAAAGCGGTATCAACACCCAAAATATCACCATCAAAGATGAAGCTGCACAACAACGCCTAACCGGCAAAACCGCAGCAGAAACCATCGCCGACATTAAAACGGACATCACCACGGACAATGCACAAGCACAAGCGCAAAGTGGTAAGCTAGATAATCGTTTTGATAAAGACAAGGTGCAAAAAGAGCTGGATTTACAACGTGAAGTGACGGAATCTTTTGGCAAGACCGTGACTGAAACCGGCACCTTGATTGCAGACAAAGTGAGCGAAGCGGCACGCAAGAAAAAATACGAAGCCGCGGTTAAACTGGAACAAGCACAAAACGCGTTAAAAGAAAACGACAGCGAAACCAACCGCACTTTGCTCAGCCAAGCCAAAGCCAACTTTGACAGCGCAAACAAAGAAGCGAAAGAATGGGAAACGGGCGGTAGCCAACGTAGAATTTTAGATTCTGCGCTCAACGTACTCAGCACTGCCCTTGGTGGCAGACCGGTAGCGGAAGTGATTGCATCAGGATTATCGCCAACAGTGAACTACCAAATCAAAGAAGCGACCACGGATAAAAACGGCAACGTCAACACCACGCTTAACCTCACCGCTCACGCCCTTTGGGGGGCGGTGGAAGCCTACGCCGGCAACCGCAACGTGGCAGCAGGGGCAGCCGGAGCCGTGACAGGCGAAGCTGCCGCAAACATTATCGCTGAAACCTTATACGACAAATCCCCAAATCAGCTCAGTCAAGAGGAAAAACTCACTGTCTCCGCCTTAAGCCAAGTGGCAGCGGGGATTGCGGGTGGTACAGTGGCAAATAGTTCTGATGGCGCCATCATCGCTGCGAAGACGGCGAAGGAGGCGGTGGAGAATAATGCTGAAGTGCCGATATTTGGTAATGTAACGCCTGAAATATTCCCGCAGGCTCAAGGTGAGGCTAAACTTGTCGAAGTGAAAACTGAAATTGATAAAATGATACGTGAAGAACATCCTATTGTAATGCAAACTTTCGATGGGCTTTACGCTATTGTGAGTGCCACTGGTAAAGTTATCTATGTGACACGTGAGGTCGCGATGGAAGTTGTTCCAATGCTTGTTGCGCCAGAGGTTGCAGGCGCATTAAAACTTGGAAAAGCCGTTCAATTTGTGGCAACCCATCCTCGTGTGGTGACGTTATCTGAAAAGGCGGTGGAGGGTATTTCAAAAGCAGCGACCAGTGCGAAATCATTTATGACACCGGGACAAGTTGAAGTTGTGAAAACGAGCGTTCAAGGTATTCAAAATGCTGTGCAACCTTTAAGTAAAATGACCGCTGAACAGTATGCCAAGCAAGCTGCAATTGGAACTGCAGCTGGTGCAACAGCGCAGTATGTAGTAAATGGTGAGGTGAATACTAATAACACACTAAAAACAGGGTTGATGGCACCGTATATGCTAAATCTTCCGGCTGGAATGGCAGTGTTAATTGGTTCGATTGATACAGCAATCTCCGCTGCATCAGAGGGTAAATCACAATTAAATGAACAGGTAAACTATGCTCAAGGTACTACACTTGGTTCTATTGTTGAAAAAATGGCACCAGAGCCATTAAAGCCGATGGCTCCTTATTTAGGATTCATTTCAGGTGAATTTATGAATCAATTCTTGAATTATGAAAATAAAAAAGGAGATAAAAAATAATGATCTTTTTAATTTCATTTAAAAATTCTTTTCTTATGTTGCTGGGCTTGCAATTAATGGTTTATATAAATAGGTTTTTTTCTAAGGGAGAAATAGATCAATTTGAATTTTTTATAGATAAAGGCTATTTGTACCTTTGCTTGAGGGTTTGGGCTGCTTTATTTATAATTTATGTATCTGGTTATTTTATAGCGGGGAAGTATAAATAATTAGTTAAAATATAAAGTGCGGTTAATTTTTAAGGTTTGAACACTTAAAATGATCGCACTTTCTTATTATTGTGAAACTGAAATCCGCCGTCACAACCACAACTATGATTTAGCGTAAGGACACCACCTATGTAGCAAGCCATGTGGGAGATAGCCATAGCCAAACTACCGTGATGGCAGGTGGCGATGCGAACCTTATCGGCAGCCAATTAAAAGGCAAGCGTGTGGAGCTTGATGCACAAAACCTTAACATCGAAAGCCTACAAGATAAATCCACCTACAAAGGCAAACAAATGAACGTGGCAGGCAGTGTCACGGTGGGTTACGGCTTTGCCGCAAGTGGCAGTTACAGCCAATCGAAAATCAATGCCGACCATGCGAGCGTGAATGAACAGGCAGGGATTTATGCGGGGGATGAGGGGTATAACATCAATGTAAACAACCACACGGATTTAAAAGGCGCGATTATCACCTACACGCAAAAAGCAGAAGACGAAAACAAAAACCGCTTCAGCACAGGTACACTTAGCCATAGCGATATAGAAAACCGCTCTAATTACAGCGGTTCAAGTTTTGGGGTAAGTGGCAGTGTGGCGATGAATTTTGAGACACCGCTTAAAGAGGGGGCTGCACAAAGTAGTAAACAAGCCCAAAATGAACATGGTCAGCCTCTTTATAAAGATGGAAATATCACGACAACGAAAACAAACAAACCGATACCGGCTCAAGGTTGGGATTCTCTTGAAGTGGGACATAGCATTGGCTATGGCTCAGACAAAGAGAGTCAACGCAGTATTACGAAAAGTGGCATCAACACGAAGAACCTCCTCATCAAAGAGGAAACGGAACAACTCAACCGCACAGGCAAAACCGCCGCAGAAACGCTGGCGTCAATCAAAACGGACATCACCACTGACAATGCTCAAGCTCAAAGCGGCAAACTTGAAAACCGTTTTGATAAAGAGAAGGTGCAAAAAGAGTTGGATTTACAAAGAGAGATAACGCAGGAATTTGACAAAACCCGACAAAATATTAAACAAGAGCTTTACAATATTGCAGATAAAAAGCGTACAGAAGCCGTTGAGATTCGTAAAAATACCAAAGGGAAGGATGGAAAAAATGGTTATAACACGAAAGAATCATTAGAGTTAGAACGTCAAGCGAATATATGGGAGGATGTCTCTCTTGCTACAGATATTGTTCTTGGCGGATTATATGGCTGGGGTAATTCAAAAGCGTTGCTCTATACAGGTTCAGCAGCAAGTGTAACCCCTTTTGTTCATGCGGCATTCTCACCTAAACAGATTTGGGAAACGAAATGTAAGCAAGATTCATTATACTGTGCCGATAAGAATATGGACGGCTCAGCTAGACCGACTGAACCGGGCAAGGCTCAGATAGGCTACAAACGACAAATTTTTGATATTTCAGAGATAAAACCAAGTAATTCAAATAATGTTATTACCATTTCTAATAACGGTATTTTGAATCCACTTGATGATGCATTGAAAAATGCTATTAAACAAAATAAATGGGAAATCAATAAGGATGGGGTGTATGTTGTTTATAACAGACCCACAGGGAACTATGTCTCGGAATTAATTTATGCCGGTTATGATAAGCTTAATGATTTAATCGGTGGTCGTTTGCCATTAACAACAGCAGAAAAGGCAAATATTCAATTGTATGATTATGCAAAGAGAAATGGCTATCAAATTGATTTAAGCAATCATAGTCGGGGCGGGTTAACCGCAAGTGTTGCACTTCAAAATGCCAATCGAAATGGGCTAACCAATATTCCGATTCGAGAATCCCGTTTCTTTGGAACAGCAACCCACGTTCAGGATTATAAAAATAACCTTGTAAAAAACAATGGTGGTTATGTTTATAAGGATAAAAATGGGTATTGGCAACGTCGTGATGAGACTGAAGTGAAATCAGCGGTTCACAAATCAGATTTTGTGGGAAATAAATGGAATTTAGGATTAACCGGATTTAATGAAACCACAGGTGGTGAATGCTTGTTGTGTTATTCTCATAGTAGTTATTTTGCAGAAACTCCTAGTAGTGAGTTGAGAGATGATAACGGAAAATTAATTGATCTTAAAGGCAATCAAATTAAAGAAGGAAAAGGAACAAATAATCCATATTATATAGACTTTTTAGATAAATGGGGGAATGATACAAATAACTCATCATTACCGTTAATTATTAGAAATAGAGAGGTGCAGAAAAATGATAAATAAAAAAACATTAATTTTTCCTCTTATATTTATTCTAACTTCCTGTTTTTCTGAAAGAAGTTATTTTGTTAGATATTGGAATGGTGATGTTATAAGAGAATTAACACATAATGAAAAAATGGCTATGGATTTTTGTACTCAAAAGACTTCTCATATGTCTAGAAAAACGATTGAAGATAGGAATATTGCAAATAAAGCTCATTTGGAATGTATATCTGAATATATTAATAATAAATAGAATTATTGGTATTGCCTAAATGATAATGGTAATTCTATAAATTTAAAAGGAGAGAATGCCTCAAGGTTTGAACAGTCTGATAATGAATATTTTAATGATATTTGGAAAGGAAAAGGATTTAACCCATCTTTACCTAAAAAAGGCAAACAAATGAACATGGCAGGGATTTATGCGGGGGATGAGGGTTATCACATCAATGTGAACAACCACACGGATTTAAAAGGAGCAATCATCACCTCCACTCAACAAGCGGAAGATGAAAACAAAAACCGCTTTAGCACAGGCACTCTCAGTCATAGCGATATAGAAAACCACTCGAATTACAGTGGTTCAAGTTTTGGGGTGAGTGGTAATGTCGCGATGAATTTTGAGACACCGTTTAAAGAAGGTGCACCACAAAGTAGCAAGCAAGCCACGGATAAAAACGGCAATCCTCTTTATACGGACAACCAAGGCAATGCTACGATAAATGCAACTAATGCCGATGGTTCGAGCAACAAAATGAAAGCATCAGAAGGCTGGGCATCATTAGACACTTCAATTGGCGTAGGTGTTGGTTGGGATAAAGAA
>NZ_MLHL01000007.1 GCF_002000545.1 Rodentibacter trehalosifermentans
TAAATCTGTGGCTGTGGACACCACTGCCCCTGATGCAACCACAACAACGGTGACGGTAGAGACTGTTGCTGGTGATGATAATAAAGTTGATACAACAGAAGCTAAAGCTCCGAACCAAACCGTAACAGGTAAAGTAACCGGTGAATTTACAGCGGGTGATGCGGTTGTAGTTAAAGTCGGTACTGAGGAGATTGGCAACGGCACTGTTGATGCGAATGGTAACTTCAGTATTGTGGTTCCAACGGCGAAATTGGTGAATGCAGCCGATAAGAAAGTGACGGCAACGATCACTGCGACAGATGAAGCAGGTAATACCGGTGAAGTGGTGTCTGCTGAGAAACCATATACGGTTGATGTGGAACGCACCGCCCCAACCGTCACCATCGGTACGCAAGTAGATAAACCTTATGGCGAGGATGTGGAATACATCACGAAAGCGGAGATTACAACTTCTGGAAGCGGTGAAAGTGCGGTCGAAAAAGTGAGTGTTTCTGTGTCGATCCCTAATGATGCGAAAGCAGGGGATACTCTGACATTGACGACAAACACCGATGCGGCTCCGATTACTTATACGGTTCAATCCGGGGATATTGGGAAGACCATTACACAATCCGTGACAGCACCGGCAGATGGTGCGGAACTCACAGTGTCGGCAACCATTACAGCGGTAGATGATACAACTGCGGTGAGTGCGCCAGGAGAGGCGAAAGCAACCCGTGATACATCGGCGAACATTGAAGTGACAATCGGTGGACCGGATTACTTTGAAGAACATCCGGATAGTGAAGAACATGGCTCTTACGTCCAAGTTATTGTTTCCCCAGATAAGAAAACGATGACTGCTCATGACGGTGAGGTTATTCAGGATATGGAGACAACGCTTTATTCGGGAGAAGTGAATAAGGATGGAAACGTTCGCGTTACCTTTAAATTACCTTCTGATGCTAAAGCGGGTGATACTCTAACCTATAAAGTAGAATCAGGTGGAGAACGGGATGCTGAATATACTGACGATGGACTTGTTCTTCGTGACATTACTTCTCCGCATACTTATACGCCGCCAGCGGTGGTGAGAGAATTGACTGACACGGATATTCAGGCAGGAAAAGTGGAGGTGTATGTTCCGGCTCCGACTAAGGAAAAACAAATCATTGATGTAACGGCGAGTTTAACGGATAAACTTGGTAACAAAGGTGAAGATATTCAATCTTCCTATAGAATCCGTACTCCGATAAATGGTGGTAATGCTGAACTTGAAGGAGATCCGGCAATACTTGAATTAAGTGTTAATGCGAACACTAAAACAGAGGTCAATGGCAAAGAACTTGCCACGGCTTATGAAGGTGTGGCGGATAGTAAGCTCACTTATACCGTGAATTTAAATAAAGCGGCACAGAAAGATTATAAAGTCGCGATTAAGCTCTCAGGAGATGGCATTACGACAGATGAATATGCTGTGGACGGTACAAATGCTCAATGGTATCCAAACGGTATAACGACAACAAATGGTGCTGATATCAACCAGGATGGTTCAATTGTTGTCGTGACAATACCAAAAGGCGAAAGCTCTGCAAGTTTCATATTAACGCCAAAAGAAGATGGTGCGACAGAAGGCACTGAGGTTGTTAAGGCTGAAGTTGTATCCGCATTTAACTTTGGTGCCGCGGAAGGAAAAACCGGTGGAAACGGTAATTTCTATACGCTGGGTGATAAAGTCGTAGCAGAAGGTGCAATTGCGGAAGTCGACAATACACCGCCGACGGTGAGTATTGCTGTTGAAGGTAATATCACGGAAGACGTGCTTTATCCGGCAACGGAAGAAGACATCAACCCGAATACCGTATTAACTTACACAGTGAGCATCGCAAAAGCGAGATCGGTCGATACCGTAGTGAAAGTAGCCTTAACCGGTAAAGCGACGGCGGAGGATTATACTGTTCGTGTCTATGGTCAAGAAGTGACCGGTACTGATTACACCACTACAGTGGATGGAGAAACCATCAGCGGTAAACAAATCGAAGTTACGATTCCGGCAGGACAAACTTCAGCGAACTTTACCGTCGATCCGATTCGTGAAGAAAGTGGAGCGGATTATAACTTTGAAGGACCGGAAACCGTTGTCGGCACCGTTTTAGCAGATGATGCTAGTTACGCGATAGCCTCTCAAGGTAATAACCAAGGCAGTTACTCGGTTGGCTTGATTTTAGATTCCAACCCGGTTGCTTTACCACACTTAAATGGTGATATGTCATTGGCTTACGGTATCTCTTCTTCTTGGTTTATTCAAAACCCAACGGCAAATCTTGCGAAAACAGTGAGTACCGAAGCGGGTAAAGTGGCAAGAAGTGGGATAGCCACCGCGGATACCGGTGATGCGATCATCATGACGGACAGAGTTGATAAACTTTATATTGGCTACCATTCAAATGGCGCTGCCTCAACTTCAGAGGGCAATTTTGCGATTTCTCAGGATTCAGGTGCCGCAAGAGCTCAAACAGACGGTAGTAATGGTTATATAGCAACTATTGATATGGGCAAAGGCGATGACATACTTCAAATTCGTGGTAGACAACATGGTATTGGAGGAGTTGGTAACACTAGAATTTACTTGGGAGAAGGAAATGATCTACTAATTATCGGTGATAGATCGGGTGGAAACTCGTCAGTAGAAGATAACGGACGTATTTTTGCAGAAGCCGGTGATGACACCATCAATATTGGTTCGCATTTATATAATCATCTTTATGCCGGAAGTGGTGGTGACACTATTACTATTGGAGGGCATGCAACAGGCTTGATTGACCTAGGTAGTGGTCGAAATATGCCGGCAGAGTATTTGAGTACTTATCAAGATGGTTCAGGACGTAGCCTTGGTAATGACAATAATACTGACTTAGCAACGGATGTTAATAAATTAATCATCAAAGGGGCTGGTTTGGCAAATGGATCTGGTCATGGCTCTAAGATTTACGGTGGTGAAGGTCGCGATGAAGTGACTTTCGAAAGTGGTTCGTATGTAGGAGATATGGATCTCGGCAATGGTGATAACATTGTTACCATCAAAAATGGATATAGTCTGGGTATTGCACTTGATGGCGGTACAATTACTACAGGAACAGGCAATGATCAGATCACTATTGATGGTAATGTTGTTGGTAACAGTAAAATTGAAACCGGTGGAGGCAACGACAGCGTAACAGTTGGCGGAAACTTTAATGGTACATTCAATGGTGGGGCTGGCGATGATACTCTCAATGTGCGTGGAAACTTCAGTGGTACTTATGATGGTGGTGCCGACAGCGATACCCTTGAGGTAAATGGCAACTTCACCGGCACATTCAATGGCGGAGCCGGAACGGATACCTTAGATGTAGGTAACAACTTCAGCGGTACATTTAATGGAGAAGCCGGAAATGACACCCTTAATGTGCGTGGCAACTTCACCGGAACCTTTAACGGCGGAGAAGGCGATGACCTCATTAAGGTAGAAGGCACAACCATTAACGGCACAATTGACGGTGGAGCAGGTAAGGATACCATCCTGGTGACTGGAGCGGGAGCGACCCTAAACTTCAGTAACATCATGAATGTAGAGACTATCGACCTCAGTGGAGAGGGTGCGCAAACCTTATCAGAAGTTTGGGCAGAACAAGTGGCGAAATCGCCGGCAGCCTCTATCTACGTGAAAGGAACTGATGCGGATACCGTTAACCTTGGTATGCAAAGCGGTGATACGGACCTACGTGATAAGTTAATTTGGGGTAGCCGTACACCGTGGACGAAAGGAGATACTGTTGAACATGAAGGTGCCAACTATGTGACCTACTCATATTCACGCGGAGATGTGAGTGCGACTATGTATATCCAAGAAAATGTAAATGTTATCTAGTTTTTATTAGGTAATTTTAAATTGGTCAAAATCCCCCTTAATGAAAATTCGGGGGGATTTTTTAGTGCGGTCAATTTTATCGGTATTTTGCAAACATTATGTCGCCGTTGCTACCGGTAAATAAAAATCCGATTTGTGCATTTACTATTCAATACACGAATGTAATTCATATTTTCTTTACAAATAAAAAATAAATTCTATGAAATGTTTTTAGTTTGTAAATTTTTGTAAATATGCTTGTTATGTTGTGAATTTTTATTAAAATTCTAACCCGAATTGAGTAGGTGTGCTGACCGGTTTTTGCAGGTTTTGACCTGTGATGAAATAATGAATGACGATGAAAGAATGAGAGCCTAGTGTCTTGATATTGCACGTAATTTGTTTTCTGTCTTCTTGATAGGTGCGAATTGGTTTATTACGAATAAATGTTGCAAAAATGTTGGATTAATAGGTGCTTATTTAGCATAGTCTTTATTTTTATGTCGTTTTGATTCGTGGGAATAGTGACGGATTAAAATGATATCGTTAGTAATGTTAAATGGTAGGTTTGCCGGAAATTCAAGTTTTTTGCTACTCGTTGGTAAAAAAGTGCGGTGAAAAATTTGAATGTTTTTAACCTGTCTTACCTGTTTGAATTTAGCACATTATTTTAATTTCTTTTTAAGGATTTTTTATGACAATTATCTATTCAAGTGATGTGGTTGATCCCTCACAAATTGCCCGAGTGACGTTAACGATTGAGAAGAACGTTATTCCCGGTACTCGATTAATTATTCATCCGTATTATGGTGGGACGGGTGCAGGTGATTTAGGCAATGAAGGTACGCCTATTAACTATCGAGTGAAAAAAGAAGATTTAGGCAACAAACTGGTGTTTGGTGTGCCGGCACCGGTTCCCGGAGAGAAAATCTCAATCACTTATGATGTGAGCACTCCGCTAGGTTATAAGCAGGATGGGATTTACATTGATACGATTGCCCGAGCGGATAAAACGAAACAGCCGGGTTCAATTGTAATTGGTAACGGTGATAATCTTTTAACACCTGAAGAAATTGATGCGGAAGGTAAAGTGACTGTAACGGTGACTTTGCCTAAAGGGCTTTCAACCAGAGATTCATTAGTTGTTGAAAGCAATCAGGGTGAAGGTAAAGCGATACGGTTACCGAAAGAAGCGCTTGAAAAAGGTCAAATTGAAATCAAAGTAGATGCGCCGGAAGGTGGTGAAAATAGTGAATTGTTGGTTTCTGCCTATATTGTGGACAGATACGGTAATGGTTCTGAAGTGAAAGAGAGCGTTTATCTGTTAGATGTCAGAGATCCGGAAGCGACCGTAGAATTAAATAATATTACTGCGGACAATGTGATTAATGCACAAGAAGCACAAGATAAAATTACGATTAGCGGTAAAGTAAAAGGGGATTTCAAAGAAGGCGATCAAGTGCGTATTTTCTTTGATGAAAACACTTATGCCACCCGCTATGTGGATGCCGAGGGGAATTTCTCTGCGGATGTTGATGCTCACTATTTCCTTAATGATGCGGATAAAACCATTAAAGCGGTACTTACTACCCATAAAAATGATAAAGCCTTTACCTTTGAAGGTGAAAAAGTGTATGCGGTGGATACCACTGCACCAAATGCAGATAGCACACAATTGACATTAGACAACATCACTGCCGATAACATTATCAATGCGCAAGAAGCGCAAGGTACGATTAAGATTTCCGGTCAAGTGCGTGGTGAGTTTAACCTCTATGATCAAGTGCGCATTTTCATTGATGAAAACACTTATTACACCCGTTATGTGGATGAAAATGGTCGTTTCTCAGCGGATGTGCCGGCACATCAGTTAGTGAATGATGCTGATAAAACCATTTATGCGGTATTAACCACGACCGATGCGGCAGGTAACACCGGAACCATCCGTGCAGAGAAACAATATGCGGTGGATACCACGGCACCAAGTGCGGATAGCGCGAAAGTCACTTTCGACAATATCACTGCCGATAATATCATCAATGGCGTGGAAGCAAAACAAGCAACCATCACTGTTTCAGGACAAGTAAGCGGTGAATTTAACGCAGGTGATCAAGTGCGTATTTTTGTTGATGAAAATACTTACTACACCCGTTATGTGGATGAAAATGGTCGTTTCTCAGTGGATGTTAAAGCATCTGAATTAGTCAATGATGCGGATAAAACCCTTTATGCCGTGTTAACCACAACTGATGCGGCAGGCAATACCGGTACCATTCGTGGTGAAAAACAATATGGTGTTGATACCACCGTTGATGCGCAAGTACATATTAATCCGATTGACAATGTGAATCGATACGGTAACTATACGATTTCAGGTAAAGTAACCGGGGAATTTAATCCGGGCGATCAAGTTCGTATTTTCTTAGATGAGAATACTTACTATACCCGCCAAGTGGATGTAGAAGGGAAATTTAGCGTAGCTGTTCCGGGTAGCCTGTTAGTTAAAGATGCAGATAAAATTGTGTCAGCCGTATTAACGACAACGGATGCGGTAGGCAACAGTGCAGAAATTTCAAATGCGGTGAAATTTACTGTGGCAACCGTAAAACCGGGTTATTTCCATAGCCGAATTGATGGATCCTCTTCATCATTGAATCTTCTTGATCTTGCTAAAAAAGGTAAAACAGGTCCATCAAATCTAACAAAAGAAGAGGCGGAGAAATTTGTTTATAACAAACCAATTGATACCGTAAAACCGGTTGAACCAACAAAACCAGTTGAGCCAGTAAAACCAGTTGAGCCAGTAAAACCGGTTGAACCAGTAAAACCAGTTGAGCCGGTAAAACCTGTAGAACCAACAAAACCGGTTGAGCCAACAAAACCGGTTGAGCCGATTAAACCGGTTGCACCTCAAGGTGAAACGATTGAATTACGTGCATTAAATGGTGATTTAGGTCTTTACTATGGTGTGAGCAAATCAGGTTCTAAGAATGGTTCTGCCGATGTGAGCTTTACCGTACCGAAAGGCGTTGATGCTTACACAACAACAGATGGTGATGATAAAGTCTTTATCGGCTATCGTGCGAACGGTCAAGAATTCTTACCGGGACAAGCCGGAAGTTTCTCTAACTGGGCGGATAGTAATACCGCATATGGCACGAAGACGGATGGTAATAAGAGCATTTCTACTTTAGATACCGGTGCAGGTGATGACTATGTTCGCATCCGTGGCGATGAAAACCAACAAACCCGTGTTTATCTCGGTGAAGGTAACGACCAACTTGATATTCGCTTAAAAGTGACTTCTGCGGTGAGTACAGCCGGGGCATCAAGAGATAAAAACCAAGCCATCTCTGCGATCTTTGGTGAGGCTGGTGATGATGTGATCAATATTGGTGGTAGTATCCATAATTCTATCATTTCCGGTGGTAGCGGAAGCGATAAGATCAATATTGGCTTTGGTGAGTTGGGTGGCGGTAGCTTGGTTGGTAGCACTATTATTGATTTAGGTAGCGGTAAACCAATGCCGGCAATTTATTTGAATACTTACCAAGATGGCACCGGTCGTAGCCTTGGCAACGATAATAATGTGGATAGCGCATCAGATGTGAACCATTTACGTATTGCGGTGAATGTGGATCCGGGTGCTCAAATTTACGGTGGTAACGGTAAAGATATCGTTGAAATTGGCGGTCGCTTTAACGGTAAGATGGAATTGGGTGCAGGTGATGACTCTGTGACCTATGTTGCAGGTACCGGTAAAATCAACGGTGGTGCAGGTCACGATACCGTGAAGATCACAGGTAATAATGTTGTCTTAAAATTAAGCGACTTTACTGAGGTAGAAACGATTGATATTTCAGGTTCAGGTCGCAATACGTTACGTGTCGATTCAGAGGCTGCACGCAAAGACGGTACAACCGTATTTATTAAAGGTGACTTTAACGACAAAGTTGACTTTGGTAACATCAGTAACAACCGTAATTTGAGAGAAGGTAGCAAAGGCCGTTGGTTTAAAGTCGGCTCTACAGTAAAAGATGGTGTTCAATATGACGGTTATGAATTTAACGGTCAAGACGATACCCTCGTTTACGTTCAAGCAAATATTCAAGTTGTATAATGAATACGGCTTCTTAATGTAAAGAATCCCCTATCTTGTATGAGGTAGGGGATTAAACATTATTGATAAGGCTTGTTTTCAATTGAAAAAAAGCAAGAAAAGAGTAAGATGTGGCTCTTTTATTTTAAGAATAAACGGATGTAAATTTGCCCTCGTTTTCTATCGTGTTATATTCAACGGGCAGGAATTTAAAATCCGCTGAAATTGAGTAACTTGAACGAAAAATCTGAAAGGAATGTTATGAAATATTTACCTTTTTCTAAATATTCATTGGCACTTGCCGGTGCGTTCGTTTTATTTTCGCCAAACTTATTCGCGAAAACAACGCTAAACGATATTTTGCAATATGCCTTTGTGGCGGATCCGACTTTAGATGAGGCAAAAGCGAATATTGCCATGGCGGCAAGTCAAACCAAAGTTTCTGAGGCCGGGCATTTGCCGGTGGTGTCATTAACGGGAACATCGGTACTAAGCCAACAGCATCGCTACACAAGTGAACGCCGGTCAGGTCCCGGTGTGGCGGCGAGAGTGAACCTTTATGCGTGGGGCGGCATTGAGGCGGAAATTGAGCGTGATAAACATCGTGAAACTTATTATCAGCACACCTTGACCGAAACGCAGGAAACTATGGGGTTAGAAATTTCTCAGCTATATTTGACCGCACTTCGGGCGAAAGAAACCATTGCGGTGTATAAAGAAAGTTTGAATTGGCACGAGAAAACATTAAAAGATCTAGGGGTTGTCGCTACATATGATGAGGGGCGTTACTCGGAAGTCAATGAAGCGCTTTCCCGTAAGAATCAGGTTGAAACCACTATTCTAATGCAGGAACGTATTATGCAATCCGCATTAAACCGTTTAAGTCGATACAATGGCGGAAAAATCTTGAATGCGAAAGATTTGGTTGATCCTTTCAAAAATATCAACGTCAAAACCTTCATTAGCCGCTATAAAAATGCGGATATCACACAAAATCCGAGTTATTTGGCACAACAAGCGGAATTTAACAGCTCAAAAGCCGCAGTGAAGGCAGCAAAAGCCCGACGTTTACCGGCGATCAATTTGGAAAGTACGGCAAGTCGCCATGAGCATGAAGTGTATGTCAATATGTCATGGGATATTTATAATCCGGCAACCAAATATGAAGAGCAACAACGTTATTATTCACAAAAAGCGGCAGAGGCAAAACTGCGTGAAATTGAGCTTTCCGTACAGGAAAGATCTTTAACTTCTGAAACGGATATGGTGAGAAACCAACGATTGGCAGAAGTCGCGCGCAAGCAAATCGCTTTGCAGCGTAAAGTGGTTGAGGATAATGAGCTGCAATTTGATGTTGCGGCACGGAGTTTGATTGATTTGTTAAACTCTTATCAAGAACTTTCACGGGTACAGCTTGATGAAGTGAACGCCCGCAATGATTTTCGTGATGCGGCGATGTCTTATTTAGCCTCTCAATCCCGTATTGCAAGTTGGGTGGGAGCGGAGAAAGCCCCTACAAAATTTAAGTAGAAATAAAAAAGAATATAAGTTGTATGAAATCAATTATTGAACATTTGGCATTGGTGACCCAGTTACATGGTACGCCTATTGCCCAAGAAGCATTAACGGCGCAGGTTAATCGGGATCAGCGTTTGGATGTGAATTTACCTTCTTTAAGGGAAGTGTTGAAATCCTATGGTTTTGAAAATTCTATTTCAAAACGTGCATTGACGGATATTCCGAGTCTTGCCACACCGGTTCTCGCGATTTTAAAAGACGAAGAAGCCTTGGTGATCACGAAAATTGAAGGGGCGGGGGTAAACCGTCGCTTTCATATTCGTCAGACCGATAATGTGAAACGGGTTTTAGACTATAAAGAATTAAGCGAAATTTATTTGGGCTATTGCTGGTTTATTAAACCTAAAGTGACTTCCGATATTCGTTCCGAATTACCGGAATATCATTTGCCAAAATCTTGGTTTTGGAAAGTGATTTGGCGATTTAAGGCATACTACGGACAAGTTATTTTAGCCACTTTTATCATCAATTTTTTAGCACTGGTTAGCTCGCTTTATGTGATGAACGTATATGATCGCGTGATTCCGAATAAAACTTATGAAACCCTTTGGGCGTTGAGTATCGGTGTTATTTTAGCGATTAGTTTTGAGTTTGCCGCCAAAATGATTCGGGGACATTTAACGGATATTGCCGGTAAAAAAGCGGATCTGATAATTAGCTCGGCATTATTTAGACGGGTTATGGCATTGAGACTTATTGATAAGCCGGTCTCTTCTGGCTCTTATGCGAATAATTTACGTGATTTTGAATCTGTCCGTGAATTTATGACCAGTGCGAGTTTATTGGTGTTGGTGGATTTACCCTTCCTCTTTTTATTCGTTTTCGTTATCTATTTGGTTGGAGGAAAACTGGCAATTGTTCCCTTAATTATTATTCCAACAGTTATTTTAGTCGGAATAACCGTGCAACCTAAATTAGCGGCAAGAATTAATGAATCTATGCGTGAATCCTCGCAACGTCAAGGGTTAATTGTTGAGGCGTTAGACGGTATTGAAACATTAAAAGCCAATAATGCGACCAATTGGGTGCAGCAACGTTGGGATATGTACACGGCAAAAACCTCGGCATCACAGATTAAAGTGAAAGATTTGAGTAACTTTGTGGTGAATTTTTCTGTCGGGTTACAGCAATTAAATACGGTATTTTTGGTGCTTTTAGGGACTTATCTTATTCATAGTGAGGATGAAGCCAGCCGTATCACGATGGGGGCATTGATCGCTTCTGTGATTTTATCCGGTCGTGCATTAGCACCACTTGCGCAAATTGCCGGTTTGGCAACACGTTTTCAACAAGCACGTTTAGCATTGAAAGGCGTGGATGAGATTGTAAACCGCCCAATTGAGCGGGTTCCCGATCGTAAATACATTACTTTGAAACAAACGCAAGGCAAAATCACCTTTAATAATGTGAACTTTCAATATAACAAAGAAACGCCAAATGCTTTGTCGAAGTTGTCGGTGACGATTAATCCGGGAGAAAAAGTGGCGATTTTGGGGCGTATCGGGAGTGGTAAGAGTACATTATTAAAACTCGCAGCGGGCTTATACGAACCTCAGGCAGGGAATGTTACCCTTGATAATGTAGATTTACGCCAAATTGATCCAAACTATCTGCGTAATCAAGTGGCTCTGTTCGGTCAATCTCCCCGCCTTTTCTTAGGCACATTGCGTGAAAATTTAGATATTGCCAGAGCGGATAATTTTGCCGGTGATGTGGAATTAGTGAATGCCTTGTATCGTTTTGGTTTGGAAAACTTGGTGAACAGTCACCCAAGAGGATTGGATATGCCATTGGGAGAAAACGGACAGGGTTTATCCGGTGGTCAAAAACAATTGGTGGCACTTGCCCGTTTAACCATTAAAGATCCGAGAGTTGTGTTGTTGGATGAGCCGACGAGCGATCTTGATCAAGGCACGGAAGAAATGGTGTTACAGGCATTAGCCCGTTGGATGGGAAATCGTACTATGATTATGGTGACCCATCGTCCTCAAGTATTGAAATTGGTTAATCGTATTATTGTGATGGAAAACGGCAAAGTGGCGATTGACGGACCACGAGATGCAGTGTTGGAACATTTAAGAAAAAATGAGCAAAAACAGGCTCAGCAACCGGTACAAAAAAACCAACAGCCACCACAAGCACAACAGCCGGCAGCCGATAAGCCTGAAGGAGCAGAATAGTGAGTGAGAAAATAAAACAATCGGATTTAGCATTAATTAATGATTTGAATGCCGCATTACAGGTTGAAAAACACCATGGTATTTTTTCGGTCATTATTCTCTTTTTTATCTTCCTCGTCACTTTTGTGGTATGGGCATATTTTAGTCCGCTTGAAGAAGTGACACGCGGGCAGGGTAGCGTGATTCCGAGTAGCCGTGAGCAAATTGTGCAGAGTCTGGATCCCGGGATTATTCAAGAAATGAAAGTGAAAGAAGGGGATATTGTTGAAAAAGGGCAGGTTTTATTGACCCTTGACGATACCCGTAGTTCGGCAATATTGCGTGAAAGTGAGGCGAAAGTGCAAAACTTACGGGCTGTCGTTGCCCGCTTACAGGCTGAATCCGCAGATACGCCTCTTGAATTTGCCGATGATATTCCTGAGGATGTCATTGCACGGGAAACCGCTGCTTATAATGCTCGCCGTAAAGCGATGGTTGATGCGGTATCGGGGCTAACACAAAGTAAAGCACTTTTGGATCAAGAAATCGCCATCACTCAGCCAATGGTGAAAAAAGGTGTGGTTTCACAGGTGGAATTACTCCGTATGCGACGACAATCTTCCGATTTTGCCCAACAAATTGCCGAACGCCGTAACCGCTATTCGGCAGACGCCAATAATGAGTTGGTACAGGCTGAATCCGAGCTTGCCCAAGCCCGGGAAAATATGGCAATGCGTGCCGACCCGGTAGAACGCTCGCAAATCAAAGCGCCTTTACGCGGTGTGGTGAAAAATATCCGTATTAATACGGTCGGAGGTGTAGTACAGGCAGGGCAGGATATTCTTGAAATTGTCCCTTTAGACGATACTTTGCTGGTACAGGCTTATATCAGCCCGAAAGATGTGGCATTTATTCGCCCGGGGCAACCGGCATTAGTGAAAATCAGTGCCTATGACTATGCCATTTATGGCGGTCTTGAAGGGAAAGTGACCTTAATCAGCCCGGATACCTTGCAAGATGAACGCCGCCGTAGTGAATTAAACTTAAATGCCGATCAAGCCTATTATCGAATTTTGGTGGAAACACAGGGGACGTCAATTACCGATAGTAAAGGTCAAAAATTGGATATTACTCCGGGGATGACGGCAACGGTGGATATTAAAACCGGTGAAAAAACCATTTTCCAATATCTCATCAAACCTATCACCCGTATGAAGCAGGCATTACAAGAGCGTTGATGTAGGAAAAACGTAGAACGTTGGTTTAGAAAAGAAAAAAGTGCGGTTAAAAAATCTCTCAGATTTTTAACCGCATTTTTTATTCATTTCTTTAAATCATTTGGGAAATTTTCTATTTTTCCCTTCCTGCTATTCATTTACCAAATTCACCGCACCTTCATAGCCTAACTGCCGCCAAGCCTCATACACGGTAACTGCCACCGCATTGGATAAATTCATACTGCGGCTGTTGGCGGTCATAGGAATTCGGATTTTTTGTTCCATAGGGAGGGTATCTAAAATCGACATCGGGATACCTCGGGTTTCGGGGCCGAACATTAAGTAATCCCCCTGTTCAAAAGTCACTTGACTATGGGCGGGTAAACCTTTAGTGGTGAGAGCAAATAACCGTTTTGGTTTTTCGCTTTCCAAGAATGCCGCAAAGGTTTTATGGCGTTTGATATGGGCAAATTCATGGTAGTCTAACCCCGAACGGCGAAGGCGTTTGTCATCCCAAGTAAAGCCTAAGGGTTCAATTAAATGAAGACGAAAACCGGTGTTGGCACAAAGGCGAATAATATTACCGGTGTTTTGCGGAATTTCCGGCTCGTATAACACAATATCTAACATAATTTCTCTCAATTTTGATATAAACGATAGCTCACCATTCCGGTGGTTTTTTCTTTTAACAATGTCCAATTTTCAGGCGTGTTGAGCAACATTCCTTTTTCCGTTTCCACATAAATGAGAGCATTGGGATACAGCCAGTTATTTTCAACAAGTAGACGGATAGCCTGTTCCGCCAAACCAAAATGAAAAGGCGGGTCAAGAAACACCACATCAAAGTGCGGTTGATTTTGCCCTTGTTTTAAAAAATCCAAACAACTTTGATTGAATACCTGAGCTTGTTTTTCCGTGCATTTTAAGGTTTGCAGGTTTTTTTTCAGCTGATGAGCAACAGTGCTGTCTTTTTCTAAAAAGGTCACTTTTTCGGCTTGGCGGGAAAGGGCTTCAATCCCCAGTGAACCGCTGCCGGCAAAACCGTCTAAACATTTTGCCTTGTGAATGTAGGGCATTAACCAATTGAATAAGGTTTCTTTAACACGATCGCCTGTGGGGCGTAGCCCTTCGGCATTTAGCACGGGTAACTTTCGTCCACGCCAAAGCCCGGCGATAATACGCACTTCACCTTTTGGTGATTGTCCTTGGGATTTTTTCATAAAGAAGCGGATTTTTAGTGAAAATTCTGCTTAGTTTAGACGATTTTTTGCTAGAATGAACCACATTTTTATCGGATAGCACAGAAGAGAAGCATTTATGGCGGAAGAAAAGAAAAAAGGCGGATTTTGGTCATCATTATTTGGGCGTAATAAAAAACAAGAAACCCCGCCAATTGAACCTATCATTGACGAAGAAAAAACAGAAGAAACGACAGTCGAAACCGAAGTGATTCCCCCTTCTGTTGAAAAACTGGCAGAACCCTCTGATGAGCAGGAAAGTGCGGTCGATTTTGAGCCTGTTTTCACTGAAAAAACACAACAAGATGAGGGGGAACAAGCGGAAAGAGAAGAAAAAATCGCAGAAATTTTAACCGCACTTGAGCCATCTGAGAACATTATTGAACCTGAAAATGTGAAAGAAAATAGCACGGTTGAAGGGGACGAGATTGATGTTGATATTGTTGAAGAAGTGAAACAGGAATTTCACCCTGAAATGCAATCGGAAAGTGTTTCTGAAGGCGGGGATGAAACATTATCAGAAGCGCCGAGTGAAATTCGCGAAAAACCAAGTGAAGGTGGTTTTTTTAGTCGTTTAGTAAAAGGATTGCTCAAAACCAAACAAAACATCGGTGCGGGTTTTCGCCACTTTTTCTTAGGCAAAAAAATTGATGATGAATTGTTTGAGGAGTTGGAAGAGCAGCTTCTCATAGCGGATATTGGCGTGCCGACCACCACGAAAATCATTAAAAATCTAACGGAACACGCAAGCCGTAAGCAATTGCAAGATGCCGAATTGTTGTATCAACAGTTAAAAGTAGAAATGGCGGCAATTCTTGAACCTGTGGCTCAACCTTTAGTTATTGATAGCACGAAAAAACCTTATGTGATTTTAATGGTCGGGGTGAACGGTGTGGGGAAAACCACCACCATTGGTAAACTTGCCCGTAAATTCCAAGAGGAAGGAAAATCCGTGATGTTGGCGGCAGGTGATACCTTCCGTGCAGCGGCGGTGGAACAGTTGCAGGTATGGGGCGAGCGAAATCATATTCCGGTGGTGGCTCAAAGTACGGGCGCAGATTCCGCTTCTGTGATTTTTGATGCAATGCAATCTGCTGCGGCTCGCAATATTGATATTTTAATTGCTGATACCGCAGGGCGTTTACAAAACAAAAATAATTTAATGGACGAGTTGAAAAAAATCGTTCGCGTGATGAAAAAATATGATGAAACCGCCCCTCATGAAATTATGCTCACGCTTGATGCGGGAACGGGGCAAAATGCCATCAGCCAAGCAAAATTATTTAATGAAGCGGTGGGGTTAACCGGGATTACTCTCACAAAATTGGATGGCACAGCAAAAGGCGGGGTAATTTTCGCCATTGCCGATCAGTTTAACTTACCGATTCGCTATATTGGTGTCGGCGAAAAAATTGAAGATTTACGCGAGTTTAATGCCCAAGAATTCATTGACGCATTATTTATCCACGAAGAAGAATAAGGACAGATCGTGATTAAATTCTCTAATGTATCCAAAGCCTACCATGGAGCAACCCAACCGGCGTTGCAGGGGCTGAATTTTCATTTGCCGGTAGGGAGTATGACTTACCTTGTAGGGCATTCCGGTGCGGGAAAAAGTACCTTGCTCAAATTGATTATGGGCATGGAAAAAGCCAATGCAGGGCAAATTTGGTTTAATGGCCACGACATTACCCGCCTGTCAAAATATGAGATTCCTTTTTTGCGTCGCCAAATAGGCATGGTTCACCAAGACTATCGTTTATTGACGGATCGCACCGTGGCAGAAAATGTGGCATTACCGCTGATTATTGCCGGTATGAATCCGAAAGATGCCCACTCTCGTGCTATGGCATCGCTTGATCGTGTAGGGCTTCGCAACAAGGCACATTATTTGCCGCCACAAATTTCCGGTGGGGAACAGCAACGGGTCGATATTGCTCGTGCGATTGTGCATAAACCACAACTTTTATTAGCGGATGAACCGACGGGAAATCTTGATGATGAACTATCTTTAGGGATTTTTAATCTCTTTGAAGAGTTCAATCGTTTGGGAATGACCGTATTAATCGCCACCCACGACATTAATTTAATTCAACAAAAACCAAAACCTTGTTTAGTGCTTGAACAAGGCTATTTACGTTATTAAGGAAAAACCATGAGCCGATCAACCGATGCTTCTTTTTTTGTGAAAACGGCTTACACCTTACGTGCGGTGTGGGCGGATTTGTGGCAACGCAAATTCGGTACGTTGCTCACGATTTTGGTTATTGCCGTATCACTCACTATTCCGACCGTCAGCTATTTAATGTGGAAAAATTTACATTTAGCCACCACGCAATTTTATCCGGAAAGCGAGCTCACCATTTATTTACACAAAAATTTGACGGAAGAAGATGCGAATTTAGTGGTGGAAAAGATTCGTCAGCAGGAAGGCGTTGACTCCCTCAATTATGTGTCTCGCCAAGAAAGCTTAAAGGAATTTAAAAGCTGGTCAGGGTTTGGTGAGGAATTGGATATTCTTGATGATAACCCACTGCCGGCAGTGGTGATGGTGAAACCAACCAAAGAATTTAATGCTTCAGAAAAACGTGAAACATTGCGTACCAATCTCGATAAAATCAAAGGTGTGCAAGAAGTCCGGTTAGATAATGATTGGATGGAAAAATTGACCGCACTTTCATGGCTGGTGGCACATGTAGCGATTTTTTGCACTGTATTAATGGCAATCGCCGTTTTCTTAGTGATCGGCAACAGTATTCGTTCCGATGTGTATAGTAGCCGGGCAGACATTGATGTGATGAAATTACTTGGTGCAACCGATCATTTTATTCTTCGTCCTTACCTTTGCACCGGTATGATTTATGCCCTATTGGGTGGTTTGGTTGCCGCTATTTTTAGTAGTATGATCATTGGCTATTTCACCTCTGCAGTGAAGTATGTCACCGATATTTTCGCCGTACAATTCGCCTTAAACGGTTTATCTATCGGAGAATTGATTTTTCTCTTAGTCAGCTGTTTGATGATGGGCTATGTTGGCGCTTGGATCGCCGCAAAAAGACACATTGCCTTGATTGATAACCGAGTTTAGGTGTTGATTGAAAAGTGCGGTTGTTTTCCATTGTTTGTGTTTTGATTTTGAAACAATGTGGAAAATAACCGCACTTTTGTATTAATGGGACAGCATTTTTTTCCATTCTATCAAGGTCTTTTCAAAGGAATCCGATGAAAACAAAGCACTACCGGATACAACCCAATCGATCTCATATTTTTTCAAATGTGAAGCCAATTCAAATGTCATTGAGCCATCAATAGAGATGAGTTTTTCCTGTCGTGAGTCATTAAGTTGGTTAAATAATAGGGTTAATCTTTCGGTTATTTGATCAAAATTAGCTTTTTCCCCTGTTCTTGGATCCAATGTTAAGATTTGGATTAAATCAATATTCGGTAAATAGGGATAAAGTAATTCTAAAGGTGTATTAGGACAAATAGCCAAGCCACATAATATCGTTTTTTGCGTTTTTAACCATTGTAATGTGTTGTCCAGATCAACAATATTTTCAACTTGTAAGGTCATAATATCCGCACCGGCGGCGACACATTTTTTAGCAACGTTAAATTGATCTTTTACCATTAAATGCACATCTTTTATAAATGTGCTAGGAAACTACTGTATCGCCATACTTCCCACAGTGAAAAAAGGGGAAAATTGCCCGTCAGCAATATCAAAATGCAGGAGTCGGAGTTGGTTTTGGCTTAATACGTTGAGTGTTTTTGAAAATTTAAGCCAATCGGACGCCAATATTCCCACACTGATTGGCTGTGATTTTAACGCTGAAATCAACCGCACTTTTTCTGCGTTCATGCTTCAATTTCCTCAGGAAAAACCCATTCAAAGATTTTTTTGCTTCGGTGTGTCGTCATTAATGGCTCAAGTTCTTTCACACAACGTTGGTAATGTTCCGTTTTTCTGTGTTCTGCCAATGCTTGTTCATTTTCATAAACTTCATAAGCATAGAAGCGGGTTCGAATTTCCGGGTCACGTAAGACATCAAAGCGTAAGTTACCTTTTTCTTGGCGTGTTCCGAGATGGTTGCGTTCAAATACATCAAGAAATTCTTGTTCTTTACCTTCTTTTATATTAATTTCAACGAGCATAGCAAACATAATTTCTCCTTAGTTTCAGTGGAATAACATTCCTCCGTTGTAGCAAGGGAGGAATGTTGAGTGATTAACAGTGATGGTTTTTTTCGTGTAGATATAATTGGTATGCCTGTTCAGCATTTTCGCCACCATGAACAATCGCATTAACGGCTTTTAACATCGCGATTGGTGCATCTGATTGGAAAATATTGCGCCCCATATCTACACCGGCTGCGCCTTGGTCAATCGCTTTATAGCACATTTCTAAGGCTTCATTTTCCGGGAGTTTTTTGCCACCGGCAATCACAATCGGCACCGGACAACCGGCGGTAACACGCTCAAATCCTTTATCAACATAGTAAGTTTTAATAATATGAGCGCCCATTTCTGCTGCAATACGGGTTGCGAGTGAGAAATAACGTTGATCACGCGCCATATCTTTACCTACACCGGTTACTGCCATAATAGGCATTCCGTAGCGGGTGCCTTGATCCACCAACTGAATAATGTTTTTAATAGACTGGTGTTCATATTGAGAGCCAATATAAACTTGTGCAGCCATAGCAGAAACGTTTAATCGAAGCGCATCTTCAACGGATACGGCAACGGCCTCATTGGAGAGTTCCGTTAAAATCGAATTTGCACCGGAAGCCCGCAACGCAACGGGTTTACGAACGCTAGGGGGCACAACACTGCGTAAAATACCTCGTGTACACATTAATACATCGGTGTATTCAAATAACGGTGCAATGTTTAAATCAATGCGTTCAAGCCCGGTTGTAGGGCCTTGGAAATAGCCGTGATCAAAGGCTAACATAATTGTTTTGCCTGTTTTTGGATTAAAAATATTGGCTAAGCGGGATTGCATTCCCCAATCCAGCGCGCCTGAGCCTTTTAAATAAAACGCTTGATGAGTTTGTGGTTTGTCCAAACCAAAATCTTTACCGTCTCGAATATCATCTAAATCTGCCATTGTTATGCTCCTTAATTAGAAATTGTACTGATCAATATTGTCTTTAGTGAAGACAACACGTTGTGGTAATAGCACAATGCCGTTACCTTTTGCTTCGTATTCGTAACCCTGAACTTTATTTGGCGATACTTCAATTGTGCCAATACCTTCAACTTCTACTTTATCACCGACATTAAGCGGTTTGCCTTTCAGTAAATCGTTTGCTACGGCAATGGAAATTTTTCCTTGTTGCACGACATCCCAAAGACCAAACTGTTTAACCGTGCCTCGTTTTACATAAGGTCGCATCACGTTAGGAGTACTAAAACCAACGATAGCAACATGATTTACTTTGAGGTTTTCAGCGGCTTGTGCGGCGGCCGGTAATGCATTGGCATCTGGTGCAATAATGGCATCTAAGTCCGGATAAGCTTTTAAAATACCCTCTGCGGTTTGAAGTGATTTAATCGCATCGTTGTAACCGAATTGAGTGGTGACAATTTCCCATTCCGGATGATTTTTAGCGATTTTTGCTTTCGCTTCTTTTACCCATTGATTTTGATCAGTGACCGTTGGACTGGAATAAAAGAAGGCAACTTTGGCGTTAGGTTTGGTTATTTGGCTTGATGCCATCTCAACAAGCATAGAACCTAATTGTTCCGGTGTTCCTTGGTTAATATAGTGGCTACGGCATTCCGGTTTAGTGTCTGAATCCCAAGTCAATACTTTTACACCTCGTTTCATCGCTCGTTGTAATGTAGAGCATAAGCCATCAGGTGAAACCGCCGAAACTACAATGGCTTTATAACCTTGATTGACGAAGTTATTAATTAATTGTACTTGATTGGAAACACTCGGTTCCGTAGGACCGTCATAGGTAACATCCACCCCAAGGGTTTTTCCTATTTCAGTTGCACCTTGCCCACCGCTAGTGAAGAAGCCGACGCCGACTAATTTGGGGATAAAGGCGATGCGATCTGCTGCTTGTGCGGCAGTCGTCACAGATAAACCGAGCAATATGGAAAGTGCGGTCATTTTCATACGAGTTTTCATAACAAGTTCTCCTCTTAAGGTTGAGTGTTTAACGACTAATCTACGACTGCTTGATGTTTGGCTTTTCGGCGTATCCATTGCATCATTGCACCGTAGTGCAAGCTAACGGATTTGCCGATTAATACGATAATCAGTAAGGCACCGGATAAGGCGCTTGAAATCTCATTTGGAATCCCGATCATTTGTAAACCTTGTTGTAAATAACCGATTAATAGGGCAGCGATAGCGGTACCGATAATTGAGCCTGAGCCACCATAAATATTGGCGCCACCCAATACAACGGCGGTCAGCACCGGCATTAATAATGAGCTGCCTAAATCTGAACGGGCGGAACCAAAATAGGACACTAATAGCAGTGCGACAAAAGCGGCAACAAGTCCGATAAATGCGTAAATGAGAAAAAGTGTTTTTTGAATCGGAACTGCACTGTAACGAGAGGTTCGTTCACTCTGACCAATTAGAAAAATGCTTCTTCCAATTTTGGTTTTGTGCATAAGTAGCCAGAAAACAAACGTCATTAATATGAAGTAAAGAATAGGAGTGGGAATACCTAATAAGGTTTGATTGGCAAATTCTAATAGTGATTCAGGGAATCCACCGATACCTTCATAACCGGTTGCTCCGGCGAAACCGGATAGGAGCAATGCGCCACCGCCAAAAAGATACATGGTGCCTAGCGTGATCACCAAGGGATTAACTTTTGTATAAAGAATAAGTCCGGCATTAATAAGCCCACACAGTAGCCCCACAACAAAGGTTGCCGGGATAGCAAGGCTAAGCGGCATATCCAATTTAAATAACACGCCTAATGTTATGGAGCATAAGCCAACCGTTGAACCGAAAGAAATGTCCATTCCCCCACTGATAATAATCATTGTTAACGGAAGTGCCAGCATACCAATATAGATGAAATCACTTGTACTATATAAGAGTACGTTGAGATCAAGCATTAAGGGATTGAATAGACCGAATCCAAGAATTTCAAGTATTAATAGCAGTAGCAATGTCAATTCCCAAGCATGTTTTTTTATCGTCAACATCATCTTTCTCCTTTAATGACCGCACTTTGATAAACAAATGGGGCTAGTCGTCTTTTAAAAATCGTGCATAGCGTTGTAATTTGAGATTGTGAGCAATCATGACTCGGATTCGACCGTCAAAGACCAAGACGGCTAAAAGCACGATACCCGCAACGAAGTTATTCCAGTAAGCCGGTACTTTAAGAAGAACCAATATAGAATCAATTTGAATGAGGAAATAGGCGCCAAGCACCGCACCGATTAAGTTACCGGCACCACCTAACAAACTAATTCCGCCCAATACGCAAGCGGCTATCGCTTTCATCTCTAGCCCATTTCCGGTTGAGTTTGGCACGAATCCGATTTGAGACGTGAACACAATACCGGCGATGGCTGCCATTAAGCCATTTATCGCAAAGGCAATAATTCTGACCCGATTAATCGGTACGCCAAGTTGCATTGCACCTTGTAAATTGTCTCCCACAGCATAAAAATACCGTCCGGTTGAGCATTTTGTTAAGAAATAGTAAGTGGCTAGAATGATGAGAATTAATATCCAGCCAATAACGGAGATATTCAGAAAAATCGGGGCCGATAAGGTTTTTAGGTCTTGCGGTAAACCTTCAATCCATTTCCCACCTGTGATCAATAACATCATTCCTTTATATAAACCTAATGTTCCCAAGGTTGCCACAATAGCAGGGATTCGTAAGAGCGTAACTAATACGCCATTCAGTAATCCGGCGGTTAAACCGCAAAGTAAAGTGAGGGTAAAGGCACTTGCAAGTCCGAATCCGGCATTGAGCAGACTCCCGACAATAACTGCACTTAATCCCATTGTGGAACCGACTGATACATCAATATTTCGCGTTAAAATGACAAAGGTTGCGCCAATTGCCAGTAAAATCACGATTTGGGCTGAATTAAAAATCATCGTGAGTGTTTGCAAATGAAATCCGGCACCAACAAATCCTAATAGGGCAAACAGCAAACCGATAGCAATTAAAATGGTCAATTCGCGATTATCTTGAATGAGTTTCCACATATTTTTCTCCTTAATGCCCATTGCTACCAAATGCCATTTGCATAATGTTTTTAGTGTTAATTTGTTCTCCGCATAATGATTCGCTGATTTGTCCGTCATGCATAACCAATACGCGATCAGACATTTGTTCTATTTCCTCTAAATCTGAGGAAATAAATAAAACGGCAACATTTTGTTTTGCAATATTTTTGATTAATTGATAAATATCCGCTCTAGCGCCAACATCTACCCCACGTGTTGGTTCATCAACAATCAATAATGAAGGATTCGCCTCTAAACATTTTGCGATAAGTACTTTTTGTTGGTTTCCGCCGGAAAGTGTCCTGACAGCTTGTTGTTCATCTGAAAATTTAATTCCGATTGCGCGGTGGTAACGTTCTAAGATTGCGCTTTCTTTTGAGGTGTTTAGCCAAAACCCTGTATCGTTGTAGGTTAGCGCACACACATTCCAAGTGAGTGATGAATCAAGGTATAACCCCGAGGTTTGACGATCTTCGGGAAGATATACAATCCCTTTATGGAGCCGTTCTTTGATAGAGAGAGGATTGATTTCTTGATTTTCAAACAGAATTTGACCGCACTTTGATTGACGTAAACCATATAAGGTTTCTGCTAATTCCGTTCTTCCTGCTCCTACTACACCGGCAAGACCTAGAATTTCACCGGGATAAATATCAAAGGAAATGTTTTTAAACCCTTCTCCGGTCAAATGATGAACTTGTAGAAGTGGGCGATCTGTTGTTTTTATTCGTTGGTGCCCCGGAAGCTCAAGCCATAATTTTTGAGCTTCGCTAAGTGGTGAGTTTTTGGCTTTTGGTGTAATTGCTTTGATAACGTCATCTTTATTGATTTCATCAATCTTTCCATTAAGTGCAATATAGCCGTCACGCATAACACTGATTCTATGCGATATTTGCCAGACTTCCGGTAACTTGTGGGAAATAAAGACGATACCCACGCCTTTTGTTAGTAAGGAATTAATTTTTTTAAATAAATTATCGGTTTCAATTGGCGTGAGGGACGCGGTTGGCTCATCCAAAATAAGAATAGAGGCATCGCGCATAAGCCCTCGCATAATTTCCACTAATTGTTGATCGGCAACTTCAAGAGAACCTGCCTGCATATCAAGTTTGAGGTGTGAGTTTAGTTCTTGTAAAAGTGCGGTCAGTTTTTCAGTTGTTTTTGCATCCCGGGATAAACCAAATAAAATGTTTTCCTTCACCGTTAAATTAGGAAATAAAAGAGGTTCTTGGGGAACTAAATAAATACCGAGTTGATGCGCTTTGTGAGGGGAAAGTCGGTTTTGTTGCGAACCATGAATAATGAGTTCACCGCAGTCCTGTGGGTGAATGCCGGCGATAATTTTCATTAATGTCGATTTTCCTGCGCCATTCCCTCCTAATAACGCATGAACTTCACCTTCAAAAAGGGAAAAATTAATCTCTTTCAAGACTTCAATACCGGAAAATGATTTGCCAATGTTATGCGCTGAAAGAAGACATTTTTGAGTTTTATCACACATAATCTCACCATACTGAATTAACAAATGTAATTTAAATTAATCATTTGTTCATAACTCTATCTGAAAAGATGAGAAAAAACAGTGATCAATCTCACATAATTGAATATTTTTTGATCTTTTATGGTTTGTATTCAAGAAATGTGAGCTTGTTCACGTTTTTGTAAAAATTAAGAAAAGAACAATTGATAAAATTTTTAAACAAATGAATAATATCAGACAAAGAAGGAATGAAATATGAATGAACGAATAGACGATAACGGTGAATTTTCCCAAAACATGACGGAAGAAGAGCTGCTTGCCAGAATGGCGTGGTTTTATTATCACGATAATTTAACGCAGAGTGAGATTGGGGAAAAATTAAAGCTACCTCGCTTAAAAGTTTCCCGATTATTAGAAAAAGCCCGGCAATTAGGAATCATTAAGGTACAGATTAACTCTCGTTTTACCGGTTGTTTTGAGCTAGAAGAAGCCTTACAACAACATTTTCAATTAAAGTATATTCGTATTTTACCGGCATTAGAACAGCATGAAATTAATGAGCGTTTAGGTGTTGGAGCGGCTCAGATGTTGATGTCATTAATGAAACCAAATCAAGTTTTAGCGATTGGTTTCGGTGATACGATTATGAAGACATTAAAGTATGCAAGTGAGTTTATTACCCACAATAACATTAAATTGATCACCTTATCAGGTGGGGTGGGGCCTTATATGAAAGGGATCGGGCAATTGGACGGTTCCTGTTCTGTAAGCATTATTCCTGCTCCTTTACGTGCGTCCTCCATTAAAGCAGCAAGGTTATTTAAGCGTGAAGCCTGCGTTCGTGACATGATGCTTGCCGCGTGCAGTGCCAATACGGCAATTGTTGGTATAGGAGCAACTCGCCAAAAGGGGCAAGCGACATTGCTCCGTTCGGGCTATATCACGGAGGAAAAACAGCAAATTATCCGTAACCAGGGCGCGGTAGGGGATATTTTGGGCTATTTTATGCGTAGAGACGGAAGTTTGCAGCCTGATATGCCATTACATGAAGAACTGATTAGTGTACCGCTTGAAAATCTAAAGAAAATTTCTAATGTCGTTGGTGTTGCGGGCGGAGAAGATAAGGTGGAGGCGATTTTAAGCGCATTGCAGGGAAATTATATTAATTCATTAGTCACAGAAGAAAACACGGCTCGAATGATGTTAACGCAGTTGGTTTAGCAATAAAGGGCTTATTTTCTTCTTAATTGAAAGGAGAAAATGATGAATACACCGCAAGCAATTTATTTAATGGCATTAGATGCCGGAACGGGGAGTGTAAGAGCGGTTATTTTTGATATAGAAGGTAATCAGATTGTCGCCGCTCAACGAGAATGGACGCATTTGTCGGATCCTAATATTCCCGGCTCTATGGAATTTGATTTAAAAAATAATTGGCAATTAACTTGTGAATGTATTCGTCAAGCTTTGCAACAATCGCAAATTCAAGCTGGACAGATTGCGGCGATTTCTACTTGTTCAATGCGTGAAGGTATTGTGCTTTATGATGAACAAAAACAACCGATTTGGGCATGTGGCAATGTAGATGCGCGTGCGGTAGAAGAAGTCAAAGAGTTAAAGACGCTTTATAACAATACATTTGAATCCTATTTATATTCTATTTCCGGTCAAACTTTAGCATTAAGTGCTGTGCCTCGTTTATTATGGCTCGCTCACCATCGACCTGATATTTATCGTAAAACGAAAGCGATTTCAATGATTAGTGATTGGTTGGCATTTATGCTGAGTGGGGAGTTGGCAGTTGAACCATCCAATGCTGGTACGACAGGGATGTTGGATTTAAAAACTCGTCAGTGGTCGGCTGAGTTACTGGATATGGCAGGACTTGTATCGGATATATTAACACCGGTAAAAGAAACCGGGACATTGCTAGGTAGTGTAACGGCAGAAATAGCCCGTCAAACAGGATTAACACAGGGAACGCCTGTTATTGTTGGTGGTGGCGATGTTCAACTGGGTTGTATCGGTTTAGGTGTGACTGAGCCTGAGCAGGCGGCAGTGATCGGGGGTACGTTTTGGCAACAGGTGGTGAATTTACCACATCCTGTAACGGATCCTGAAATGAATGTTCGTATTAATCCTCATGTTATTTCACCTTTAGTTCAAGCCGAATCAATTAGTTTTTTTACCGGATTAACTATGCGTTGGTTCCGAGATGCTTTTTGCGATGAAGAAAAGCGGCTGGCTGAACGATTGGGGACGGATGCTTATGCACTTTTAGAACAAATGGCTGAAAAAGTACCGGTTGGATCTTATGATGTAATTCCTATCTTTTCTGATGCGATGCATTTCAAATCTTGGTATCACGCTGCGCCTTCTTTTATTAATCTTTCTATTGATCCTGATAAATGTAATAAAGCGGTTCTATTCCGTGCATTAGAGGAAAATGCCGCGATAGTGTCTTCATGTAATTTGGAACAAGTACAAAAATTTTCCGGTGTAAGATTAACCTCTATTGTGTTTGCCGGTGGAGGCGCAAAAGGAAAATTATGGAGCCAAATTTTATCTGATGTAACAGGTTTGACGGTTAATATTCCGGTTGTGAAAGAGGCAACAGCATTAGGTTGTGCAATTGCAGCAGGTGTGGGGGTAGGTATCTATGCTTCCTTATCTGAAGCCGGTAAAAAACTGGTGAAATTTGAGCGTCAACATCAACCGAATGCCGACAATCATAGGTTATATCAAGCCCATAAATCTCGTTGGCAGGATATCTATAAGAAACAATTACAATTAGTCGATAACGGATTAACAACATCATTATGGAAAGCTCCGGGTTTATAAAAATATATGAGAAAATAACCGCACTTTTTGTATATTTTTGAATAAATACCTTGCAATCTGTTTTGGTTTTATGTAGTATTGGCGGGCTTTCAGTTTGAGAAGCCGTTTAATGTAATCATTTATTAAACGTGCGCAACGATATGTTGCGTTAAACAATGTTTCCGATTTGGAGACTATATAACAGGTAACTTGCACCTCCTTTTCTATGTTTGAAGTTAGAATTGTGATTGGTGTTAGTTTTTTTATTAGCTAAATTTTATTGGAGCTCTGGTCTAATGCAGAACCAAAGAATCCGTATCCGCTTAAAAGCGTTCGATCATCGTTTGATCGACCAATCTACTGCGGAGATCGTAGAAACAGCTAAACGTACCGGTGCGCAAGTTCGTGGTCCGATTCCTTTACCAACCCGTAAAGAACGTTTCACCGTGTTGATCTCTCCACACGTGAACAAAGATGCTCGTGACCAATACGAAATTCGTACTCACAAACGTTTAGTCGATATCGTAGAGCCAACAGAAAAAACTGTTGATGCATTAATGCGTTTAGATTTGGCTGCCGGCGTTGACGTGCAGATCAGCCTAGGTTAATTAAGAGGTTATTACAATGATTGGTTTAATCGGTCGTAAAGTTGGTATGACCCGTATCTTCAATGAAGACGGTGTGTCAGTACCGGTTACTGTTATCGAAATTGAAGCCAACCGCGTAACTCAAGTTAAAACTCTTGAAAACGATGGCTATACTGCAGTTCAAGTTACTACAGGTTCTAAAAAAGCGAATCGTGTAACTAAGCCTGAAGCAGGTCATTTCGTGAAAGCAGGTGTTGAAGCTGGTCGCGGTTTATGGGAATTTCGTACTGAAGGTGAAGAATTCACTTTAGGTCAAGAAATCAATGTTGACATCTTTGCAGATGTTAAAAAAGTAGATGTTACCGGTACTTCTAAAGGTAAAGGTTTCCAAGGTGGTGTTAAACGTTGGAATTTCCGTACTCAAGATGCAACCCACGGTAACTCTTTATCACATCGTGTCCTTGGTTCTATTGGTCAAAACCAAACTCCGGGTCGTGTGTTTAAAGGTAAAAAAATGGCAGGACATTTAGGTGCTGAGCGTGTAACCGTTCAATCACTTGAAGTTGTTCGTGTAGATGCTGAGCGTAAATTGCTATTAGTAAAAGGTTCTGTACCTGGTGCTATCAATGGTGATGTTATCGTTAAGCCGGCAGTTAAAGCATAAGTCTAGGAGATAGAGATGGAATTACAAGTTGTAGGTGCAAATGCACTCACTGTTTCTGAAACTACCTTCGGACGTGAGTTTAACGAAGCGTTGATCCACCAAGTTGTTGTTGCTTATGCGGCAGGTGCTCGTCAAGGTACTCGTGCTCAAAAAACTCGTGCTGAAGTGTCTGGTTCAGGTAAAAAACCTTGGCGTCAAAAAGGTACAGGTCGTGCGCGTGTTGGTGATATTAAATCTCCAATTTGGCGTTCTGGTGGTACAACCTTCGCGGCAAAACCACAAGATCACAGCCAAAAAGTGAACAAAAAAATGTACCGTGGTGCAATTAAAAGCATTCTTTCTGAATTAGTTCGTCAAGACCGTTTAATGGTTGTTGAGAAGTTTGAAATTGATGCACCAAAAACTAAAGTTTTAGTACAAAAATTAAAAGATTTAGCAGTTGAAGATGCGTTAATTATCACAGCGAGTTTAGATGAAAATCTATTCTTAGCAGCACGTAACTTATATAAAGTCGACGTACGTGATGTACAAGGTATCGATCCGGTAAGCTTAATCGCTTTCGATAAAGTGATTGTTACTGTTGATGCTGTGAAACAAATTGAGGAGATCTTAGCATGAGTCAAGAACGTTTGCTGAGCGTGCTTCGCGCACCGCATATCTCTGAAAAAGCAACCAACAATGCTGAAAAATCTAACACTGTTGTACTTAAAGTTGCTTTAGATGCGAACAAAGCTGAAATTGCTGCTGCTGTTGCTCAATTATTTGAAGTAAAAGTAGATTCTGTTCGTACTGTGGTAGTTAAAGGTAAAACCAAACGCCGTGGTACTAAAATGGGTCGTCGCAGCGACTGGAAAAAAGCTTATGTAACTTTAGCCGAAGGCCAAAATTTGGACTTCGTGGACAGTGCAGAGTAATCGGAGGAAAATAGAGAATGGCTATCGTAAAATGTAAGCCGACCTCCGCTGGTCGTCGTCACGTTGTTAAAATCGTGAACCCTGAATTACACAAGGGTAAACCTTACGCACCATTACTAGATACTAAATCTAAAACCGGTGGTCGTAACAACTATGGTCGTATTACAACTCGTCACATCGGTGGCGGTCATAAACAACACTACCGTTTAATCGATTTCAAACGTAACAAGTTAGATATTCCGGCGGTTGTTGAGCGTTTAGAATATGATCCAAACCGTTCTGCTAACATTGCTTTAGTGCTTTATAAAGATGGTGAACGTCGTTATATTTTGGCACCTAAAGGTTTGTCAGTGGGCGATCAAATTCAAGCTGGTGTAAACTCTCCAATTAAAGTGGGTAACGCATTACCAATGCGTAATATTCCAGTAGGTTCAACAGTACATAACGTTGAATTAAAACCGGGTAAAGGCGGTCAAATTGCCCGTTCTGCCGGTGCCTATGTACAAATCATTGCTCGTGAAGGAAACTATGTGACTTTACGTTTACGTTCCGGCGAAATGCGTAAAGTATTAGCAGAATGTGTTGCGACAATTGGTGAAGTTGGTAACTCAGAGCATATGCTTCGCGTATTGGGTAAAGCGGGTGCGAGCCGTTGGAGAGGTATTCGTCCGACCGTTCGTGGTACTGCAATGAACCCGGTAGACCACCCACATGGTGGTGGTGAAGGTCGTAACTTTGGTAAACACCCTGTTACTCCATGGGGCGTTCAAACCAAAGGTAAGAAAACTCGTCACAACAAACGTACTGATAAATATATCGTACGTCGTCGTGGCAAATAATAGATTAAATTAAAGAGGATTAGCCATGCCACGTTCTCTCAAGAAAGGTCCTTTCCTTGACCTACACTTGTTGAAGAAGGTAGAGAAGGCGGTGGAAAGCGGGGATAAAAAGCCAATTAAAACTTGGTCCCGTCGTTCAATGATCATTCCATCAATGATCGGATTGACCATCGCAGTCCATAATGGTCGTCAGCACGTTCCTGTTTATGTATCTGATGAAATGATCGGTCATAAATTAGGTGAATTTGCACCGACTCGTACATACCGCGGTCACGCGGCAGATAAGAAAGCTAAGAAATAAGAGGTAAAGAGATGGAAACTATCGCAAAACATCGTTACGCTCGCACTTCTGCCCAAAAAGCTCGCTTAGTTGCCGATTTAATTCGTGGTAAAAAAGTTGCGCAAGCTTTAGAGATCTTAACTTTCACTAACAAAAAAGCGGCGTCTTTAGTGAAGAAAGTTTTAGAATCTGCTATCGCAAACGCAGAGCACAATGATGGTGCAGATATTGATGATCTTAAAGTTGCTAAAATCTTCGTAGATGAAGGTCCTAGCATGAAACGTGTTATGCCACGTGCTAAAGGTCGTGCAGATCGTATTTTAAAACGTACTAGCCACATCACAGTGGTTGTGTCAGATCGTTAATCAGTAGGAGAATAACAATGGGTCAAAAAGTACATCCACATGGTATTCGCCTAGGTATTGTAAAACCTTGGAGCTCTACTTGGTTCGCGAATACAAAAGACTTCGCTGACAATCTTGAAGGCGATTTCAAAGTACGTCAATTCTTAAATAAAGAATTAGCAAATGCTTCAGTTTCACGTATTACTATTGAGCGTCCGGCGAAAAGTATTCGTGTAACAATTCACACAGCTCGTCCGGGTATCGTTATCGGTAAGAAAGGCGAAGATGTTGAAAAATTACGTAACGCAGTATCTAAAATTGCTGGCGTTCCTGCTCAAATCAACATTGCTGAAGTGAAAAAACCTGAATTAGATGCGAAATTAGTTGCAGAAAGCATCGCTTCTCAATTAGAACGTCGTGTAATGTTCCGTCGTGCAATGAAACGTGCGGTACAAAGCGCAATGCGTTTAGGTGCGAAAGGTATCAAGGTTGAGGTTAGCGGTCGTTTAGGTGGCGCAGAGATCGCACGTTCAGAATGGTATCGTGAAGGTCGTGTACCTCTTCATACTCTTCGTGCGGACATCGATTATAGCACTGCAGAAGCTCATACAACTTACGGCGTAATAGGCGTAAAAGTATGGATTTTCAAAGGTGAGATTCTTGGTGGAATGGCTGCCGTTGCGCAATCAGAACAACAACCTACCGACAAGCCTAAAAGAGCACCGCGCGGTAAAGGTCGTAAGTAAGGAGAAACGCTAAATGTTGCAACCAAAACGTACAAAATTCCGTAAAGTTCACAAAGGCCGCAACCGTGGTATCGCGGGTGGTACTGAAGTTAGCTTCGGTACTTACGGTTTGAAAGCTGTTGGTCGTTGTCGTTTAACTGCCCGTCAAATTGAAGCGGCACGTCGTGCCATGTCACGTGCAGTAAAACGTCAAGGTAAAATCTGGATCCGCGTGTTCCCTGATAAACCAATCACTGAAAAACCATTAGAAGTCCGTATGGGTAAAGGTAAAGGTAACGTTGAATACTGGGTAGCCTTAATCCAACCGGGTAAAGTACTTTATGAAATGGACGGTGTGTCTGAAGAAGTGGCAAGAAACGCATTTGCATTAGCAGCTGCGAAATTGCCGGTTAAGACCACCTTCGTAACTAAGACGGTGATGTAATGAAAGCTCAAGATTTACGTACAAAAAGTGTTGAAGAGCTGAATGCTGAATTATTAAACCTTCTAGGTGAACAATTCAAGTTGCGTATGCAAACAGCCACCGGTCAGCTTCAACAAACCCATCAGGCTAAACAAGTGCGTCGTGATATTGCACGTGTAAAAACTGTATTAACCGAAAAGGCGGGTGAGTAATGACTGATAAAATTCGTAGCGTACAAGGTAAAGTTGTTAGCGACAAAATGGAAAAATCTTTTGTTGTCGCTATTGAACGTAAGGTAAAACACCCGTTATACGGTAAATTTATCCGTCGTACAACAAAATTACACGTACACGATGAGAACAACGAAGCCAAAGTTGGTGATACCGTAGAGATTCGCGAATGTCGTCCTCTATCAAAAACCAAATCTTGGACCTTAGTTCGTGTTGTTGAAAAAGCGGTTATCGCTTAATTCACAATAAAAGATAAAAGCCAATGGTTACGCCGTTGGCTTTTTTATATCCCGCTTTAAGTTGATTCTATCCTTTTATATTCATTGATATTTCTCCTTTGTTTTGAAGAATAAGCCACACAAAGTGCGGTTAAAAATGTCTGTATTTTTTAATTCGTATTTACGATCGTCTTTCCTTTTGTTAAAATCCTCCTTCAATTGATATTAATTCTCAATTATTTTTTTAAGGATTGGACAATGCCTCAACTTTTTGAATTTTTACAACAATACAGTGATTACATTATTATCGGACTTTTACTTTTGATGAGCGTATTGATGCTTGCAATGGTTATTGAACGTTTTATTTTTTTAACGAAAATCAATGTCAGTAAGTATGTCAATATCCATGCTTTAGATATCGATTTAAACAGAAATATGACCATTATTTCCACAGTAGGTGCAAATGCCCCTTATGTGGGATTACTGGGTACAGTAATCGGTATTTTGTTAACCTTTTATCAAATCGGTCAGGGGGGCGGTGATGTGGATGCTGGAGAAATTATGCTCCACCTTTCTTTAGCTTTAAAAGCGACCGCACTTGGTATCCTGGTGGCAATTCCGTCCATGGTATTTTATAACGGTTTAAATCGCAAAATTGAAGTGAACCGCTTAAAGTGGAAAGTGTTAAATTCCCAAAAAGATAAGGAATAGTCGTGAAAAAATTTGATGAAATTAATATTATTCCTTTCATTGATATTATGTTGGTGTTGTTAGCAATTGTGTTGATTACCGCATCATTTATTTCACAAGGTAAAATTCAAGTGAATGTGCCGAAAGCAAGTAGTGCAGTCGCTTTTAAATCAGATGAACTGGCAAAGCTTTTGACGGTTACTGCCAAAAGTGAATTTTATTTTAACGATAAGCCTATTTCACAAGAGGCATTGGAGGCCGAGATTAATCAATGGAATAAAGAACAAAAAGTAACGTTAAAAATTGATGCGGAAGCGAGTTTCCAAGACTTCGTCACGATTACCGATTTACTTTCCAAGAATGAAATTAAAAATATTGCGATAGTATCAATGAAAGATAAAACCGGAAATTCAAAAGCGACAATCAAGGATGCAGCGAATAAATAGGAAAACTTATGCAACAAGCTAAACGTTCATTCTTAGGTTTACTTATTTCCCTTTTTGTTCACGGATTAGTCGTAGGTATATTACTTTGGAATTGGCATAAACCGAGCGATAGTGCCAATAATCACACGGGAGAATTGGCGACGACAATTTCTATGGAAATGTTGCAAGGAATGCGTATAGTAGAACCTACTCCGGAACCTGAGCTACAAAAAGCCGAACCAGAGTTACCAAAAGAAGAGGTAGTGGCAGATCCGACTAAGAAACCAGAACCTGAAAAGAAAAAAGAGCCGGAGAAAAAAATAAAAGAAAAAATAAAGCCACCGAAAGAAAAATTGAAGAAAGAAATAAAATCTGTTGAAAAGAAACAGATCTTACCAAAAGATTTGCCTGTGGGGGAACGTAATGTCAATGCTGCATCTTCTGCAAATTCAAAAGCGACTACTACCGGTGTTGTGAATAGCCGATCTGATATGGTTGGAAGCGGCACAAATACCAACGAAATTGCAGCCTATAAAGCCGCACTTTATCGTGAAATAGAGCGCAGAAAACAATATCCGACACGAGCGAAAATGATGCGTAAGCAAGGGGTTGTTCATATTTCGTTTAATGTGGGAAATGATGGCGTGCTGAGTGGTGAAAGTGTTGTGAAATCCTCGGGGGATGAAAGTTTAGATAATGCGGCATTAAAAGCCGTGCAAAGTGCAAAATCGGTAGGGCCTAAACCGACCGGTTTTGCTGGTAAGATGTCTGTTCCAATTCGATTTAGCTTGCAATGATAAAAAGCAGAGTGTGTTCTCTGCTTTTTTTATGAAATTTTTTAGTGCCGATAACTGGTTTGCTTTATTAATGGCGGCGAAGATTACTAATCCTAGATTTTAACCGGAATGGCTTGGGTAAACTCAATAAAGAAGCGGAATCATATTGGCTTACCGGAATTGAATGTCCAATATATTCTTCAATTGCAGGTAAGTTCATCGCATATTCTTCACAGGCAAAACTAATAGAAACCCCGCTTTCGCCCGCACGGCCGGTACGCCCGATTCGATGGACATAATCTTCCCGATCATCAGGTAAATCATAATTAAATACATGAGTTACATCCGAAATATGTAAACCGCGTGCGGCAACGTCGGTTGCCACTAAAATATCTAACTGACCACTAGTAAATTGTTTTAGTAAGGAAAGACGTTTTTTCTGAGCAATATCTCCGGTGAGTAATCCTACGCGATGTCCATCTGCTGCTAAATAACCCCAAATTTCCTCACAGCGATGTTTTGTATTGGCGAACACAATACAGCGTTCAGGCCATTCTTCCTCAATTAATGTCAGCAATAACGCCATTTTGTCATTATTTGACGGATAAAATAATTCTTCTTTAATTCGATGTCCTGTTTTTTGTTCCGGCTCAATTTCAATGTACTCAGGATTATTCATATCTTCAAAGGCGAGTTCACGCACTTTATACGAAAGCGTAGCGGAAAAAAGCATTGTAAGGCGATTTTGCGGAGAGGGGCATTTACGCAGCAGATAACGAATATCGCGAATAAAACCAAGATCAAACATTCGATCCGCTTCATCCAGCACAACCACTTGAATCTGGTCCAAATGAATTATGCCTTGCTTAACATAATCGATAACACGTCCTGTTGTACCAATCAAAATATCTACGCCTTGTTCAATGACTTGTAATTGTTTGTCATACCCCTCGCCCCCATAAGCAAGTGCGGTCTTTAATCCGCTCATTTTTGATAAGGTATTGGCATCATTGTGAATTTGCACCGCAAGTTCACGGGTTGGGGCAAGAATTAAAGCTTGCGGTTGGTTATAACGAACGTGAGTTTGGGGATTTGTGAGTAAATGATGAAAGGTTGCCGTTAAAAAGGCTAGGGTTTTACCCGTGCCGGTTTGTGCTTGTCCCGCAACATCTTTTCCTTGCAACGTAATTGGCAGGGAAAGTGCTTGAATTGGTGTGCAATACTCAAAGTTTTTGCTTTGCAATGCTTTTAATACAATTGGGTGTAAAGCGAAATCCGCAAATCGTTGGCGGCTTAGATGATTTTGTTGCATAAAAATAATGTCTTTTGAAAAATTGCTCCTAGAATAGCATGAGTGGAAAAATTCCCAAAAGAATATGCACCTTTTATGCCTGATTTTCTGAGATTTAGCGAAGGGAGTTGGAGACAGTAGTATTTTTAGTCGAGAATAAAAAACCTACTTAATAAATTAAGTAGGCAATTTGGAAAGTTGGTTTACTTCTTATCAAAAGTATCCATTAACCCATACCATATTTTTTTAATTTTTTGCGTAACGTACCACGGTTGATACCAAGCATATTCGCTGCACGGGTTTGGTTACCGCGGGTGTATTGCATAACCATATCTAACATAGGGTGTTCAACTTCCGATAATACTAATTCGTAAAGATCATTCACATCTTGACCATCTAATTGTGATAAATAATTACGCAATGCTTGTTTTACAGAATCGCGTAACGGTTTATTAGTGACTTGTGATTGAGCGTTTAACACTGAAACGGTTAACGCTTCAGACGGACTACGTTGTTGTTCTAACATTTCTCTCTATCCAAAATTGAATTTAAAAACTCTTCCAACACAATAAGCTGTTCTTTCGGATCACTAATCGTGTTAAAAGTCTGTCTAAAAACGGAATCGGGTTGAATTCCCTGTAAATACCAAGCAACGTGTTTGCGTGCGATACGATAACCTTTCTGTTCACCATAGAATTGATGTAATTCTTGAATATGATGCAAAATTTGACCGCACTTTTCAGTTAAACTTGGCGTTTGAATTATCGAATCATGCTCAATGAAGCTATCCACTGCTTGAAACAGCCATGGATTACCGAGTGCGGCACGACCGATCATAATTGCATCAGCACCTGTGTAATCAAGCACTGCCTTTGCTTTTTCAGCAGAATCAATATCGCCATTTGCAATTACAGGAATTGAAATTGCGTGTTTGACTGCACGAATGTTGTCGTATTCTGCTTCACCTTCAAACAGGCATTCTCTTGTCCGCCCGTGAATGGTTAAAGCCTGAATACCGGATTGTTCGGCAATTTTACCGATTTGCACACAATTTCGATTGGATTTATCCCAACCGGTACGAATTTTCAACGTAACAGGTACATCAACGGCATTGACGACTTCCCGTAGAATATTTTCCACCAGTTCAGGAAATTGCAATAAGGCGGAGCCTGCGAGTTTGCGATTGACCTTTTTCGCGGGACATCCCATATTGATGTCAATAATTTCCGCGCCATATTCCACATTAACGGCAGCAGCTTGTGCCATTTCCAGTGGATCGGAACCGGCAATCTGTACGGCATTAATCCCTAAATCATCACTATGCGCTAAACGAAGTTTGGATTTTTCCGTATGCCAAACTTGTGGATTGGTAGACATCATTTCGGAAAATGTCAGCCCGGCACCATAATGTGCACAAAGATGACGAAAAGGCTTATCGGTAATGCCGGCCATAGGCGCAAGTAAAACGCGATTTTTTAATTGGTATGAACCGATTCGCATTTTATTTTTACCACCTAAGTTAAGCCTAAATCCAGTATTGTCGCTGTTATTGAGAAACGGGGCGACAACCGACAAGGCGTGCTATGATACGCATTTTCCCCTCGTTTGCAAGCAGAAATTTGTTCAAAAAATACGCTTTTTTGATTGACAAAAAGAAATTAACGGGTTTTTAGTTTACCCGTAATGCGGCTCCATTCTTCACGTACCGCTACAGGATCTAAACTAAAGGTTTGTGCGTAGGTGTCGCATACGGATTGAGCTTGCGTTTCCAAAATACCGGATAAACCAAGCACACCATTTTCTTTTACGAGTTGGCTAATCACCGGATAAAGTTCTTTTAACGGGCCTGCAAGAATGTTGGCGACAACCACGTCTGCTTTAAGATTTTCCGGTTTTTCATGGGATAAAAAGAGCAGAAGTCTATCTGCTACACTGTTTTGTTCTGCATTATTACGGCTGGCAAGAATGGCCTGCGGATCAATATCAATACCAATCGCACTTTTCGCCCCCAGTTTTAATGCCGCAATGGCTAAAATGCCAGAACCGCAACCAAAATCAATGACTGTTTTACCGGTTAAATCTAAACCATCCAACCATTCTAAACAGAGTGCCGTTGTCGGGTGTGTACCGGTACCGAATGCCAAACCGGGATCGAGCATAACATTCACGGCATTCTCATCGGGCACATCACGCCAACTTGGGCAAATCCATAAGCGTTTGCCAAATTGCATTGGATGGAAATTATCCATCCATTCCCGTTCCCAATCTTTATCTTCAATTTGTTCGATTTTATAGGCAGTATCTGTATCCAAATGCCCCGCTTGTTTGAGTAAATCGACAATTTCCGTCATATTGGTTTCCGCATCAAACAATGCCACTACATCGGTATTACCCCAAAGGCGGGTTTCTCCGGGTAGAGGTTCAAAAATCGGCGTATCTTGGCTATCCATAAAAGTAACGGAAACGGCACCGATTTCTTCGAGAAAATCGCTCATTTTTTCTGCTTTTTCATTTGTGCTATTTAGGCGAATTTGAATCCAAGCCATGTGTTTTCCTTAATACTGTAAAATGGGGTCATTATACCGATTTTTTCAAAAATTTCGGTAGTAAAGTCGAGCCTAAGGTGGCAAACATAATAAGGGTAATACCCAAAGTGGTAGAAAATGAGAGGGTTTCACCCAATAACACCACGGCAAATAAAATACCGAATAAAGGTTCAAGGGAAACCAAAATACCGGAAAGATTGGCATCTACGCTGTTTAATCCCTTATTCCACAGCCAGTAAGCCAGCCAGCTACAACCGATAGCGAGATAGAATAAGCCGGCGATACCGTAACCGTTTAAGTTTATTTCCCAACTTTCCGTCAGAATGAGTGTGAAAGGGAGCGTGGTGATCGTTCCTAATACAATACTGACCGCTGTGTAGGCTTGTGTAGAGACTTTTGCTACAACGGCACCTGTCCAACGTAATATACTAGCAAAAATTATGCCGGCACTTAGCACTAACAAGCAGCCGAACAGGCTGATTTCATTGATTCCTTTGTTGTTTTGCCCACCATTGATCATCACGGCAACCCCTAAAAATGCGATAGCACCGAATAACCAATGAAACCATTTAGCTTTGTCTTTAAAAAAGAAATGGCCGACAAATACTACCAATAATGGTTCAAGCCCGATCATCGTGACTGCACTAGAGGCGGAGGTGTATTTTAAGCCGATAAATTGCAATAAGAAAACTGCCGTATAGTTAAAAAACGCCAGCCACCAAAGTTGTTTACGCATTGGCTTGTCAATTTTTTTCCAACGGCGTAAAAAGAGAGGAAAGACGAAAATCATCGCAATAATCAACCGCACTTGGACGACAAGCACGGGATCCATCATCGAATAGGTGAATTTTGCTGCGATAAGCGAACTGCTCCAAAGAAGCAAGGCGATAATTTGATAGAGCATTATTCTTTGTTTATTTGTAGGGACACACTATGTGTGCCCAGTAATAGCATATTGAAAAATTTAATTTTATTCCGGACACACGCAGTGTGTTCCGACCACATAATACCAGTTTATTCCTAAAGTGCGGTGACAAAAAACAAAGTTTTTTGAACGTTGGCTTTGCCAACGGCTCCAAAGGAGTGAATAAATCACTTTAGTGATTTATGAATAATTTTTCCGCTGTTTTTTCAATACGAATCTCGCCCCATTTATTTCCCACCAAGAATGCAATTAAACCAAACGTTAGTGCTGGCACAATTTGATGGAAGCCAAGGAGTTTTATATCCAGTTGGGTGAGCAAAATATAACTGCCTAAACCAGCGATCATCGAGCTTAATGCACCGTAAGCATTGGCTTTATCCCAATAAATTCCCAACACGATCACCCATAAAAAGGTAGCTTCCAATCCGCCAAAAGCGAATAAGTTTAGCCAGATGATCATATCTGGTGGATTGAGTGCGGCAAAAATTAAAAGTGCGGTCAGAATTAGGGTAATTATTGAAGAAAGATAGCTGATTTTTTTCTCATTTTTAGCTGCATTCGGTTTAGCGGAAAGATATAAATCTTTGACAAAAATCGAGGACGATTGAATCAGTTTCGCATCAATAGTGGACATAATGGCAGACATTGGGGCGGCTAAAAAAATCCCTGCCACGATAGGTGGAAGCACCTGCAACATTAAAGTGGGAATAACCTGATCGGCAATGGTTAAATCCGGTATAATGGCGCGCCCTAATGCACCGGCTAAATGCATACCAAACATAATGAAAGCCAATACGATAGTGCCGATTAACATACCTTGATGCAAAGCTTTACTGTCTTTGAATGCCATCGCCCGCACTGCCGTGTGGGGCAATCCCACTACTCCAAAACAGACTAACACCCAAAAGGATGCCATAAATTGAAATCCGAGCATATCGTTCGGGCCGTAAGGGCTGACTAGAGCTGGATCAATTTCGGTTAATTTATTGACCGCACTTTCTACTCCTCCAAGGGCATAGATTGTACCGCCAAGTAAAATAATCGTGCCGACAATCATTACTGTACCCTGAATCGTATCGGTGAGCACCACCGCCCGAAAACCACCAATAAAGGTATAAATCCCCACGGTCAAGGCAAAAAGTAACAGCGCTTGCGTATAAGAAATCCCGATCGTGGTTTCAAGCAATCGTGCACCACCGATAAATTGCACTGTCATTGCAGCGAAGAAAGCGAGTAACAAAGCAAGGCTTGAAAGCCAGACAAGGTATTTATTTTTATAGCGATAAAGAAACAGATCATTGATGGTCAGCGCATTGGTTTCCCGTGAAAGGAGGGCAAATTTTTTGCCTAACACCCCTAAAGCAAGCCAGACTGCCGGCACTTGGATCATAGCAAGTAATACCCAACCTAAGCCATATTTATAGGCTGCCCCCGGGCCACCGACAAAGGAACTGGCACTGGCATAGGTGGAGGCGGTCGTCATTGCAAGAACAAAACCGCTCATAGAGCGGTTGCCCACATAATATTCCGTTAAAAAATCCCCTTTGGTTCGTTTCACATAAGCATAGATCGCGGCACCAAACACAAAAGCAAGATAGATGATCAAAGGAAGAATAATACCAAGATTCATTATTTATCCTCCTTTTCATTGATTTCTAGCGACATATCCTGATAGACGATTTTTATCACCCAGTAACCGATGACAATAAATAAAATAGGTAAATAAAGACAGGAAAGTTCAAACCAAAGGGGAAAACCAATAGGCCCTTGCGTTTCTTTCGGTAAGTAAGCACATAAGCACCAGCCAATTACGTATAAGACGGTGAGCCCTAATGCCCATCTTGCTTCCTTAGTCGCTTGCTTGTATCGTTGTGTGAGTGTCATAAGCAATATCTCCTTAAAATGTTTTGCTCATTTTTAGTATATGCTATCACTATATTGGTTTTTAGGAATATAGATTTTAAAACAAAAAGAGCGGTCAAAAATTTACAAGATTTTTGAACTACATTTTCTGTCTATATGATGCCCCGCTCCTATAAAATAGGAAACACCATCGATATTTGCCCTTGATGCTAAACCCCATTTTTCATTTCAGATAAATAAATTTGCCATATCATCATAATTATTTTCTTGTGCGACACAACCTGTCACGACAACGGATTACACGCCTGTTACACTCACTTTGTTTTTAAGCACAGTCTAAGGAGCAATGATGTTAGGTGCAATTATCATTAGGAGGAAAAAATGAAAGAATCAAAACAAGTCAAGAAGTTGTTTAAAGCGATTGATAAATCCATCGCCGCACTTAAACAAGAGCAACAAATGCCGCACTATATCGCAGCTCGTACGTCAGGTGAAATCTTCCATGATAAGTTCATTCCGGAAGATGAACGCATTGATTTATCGTTGCTATGGTTGGAACGTGCCGAACAGATTTATGCTGAACAACAAAGGTTTTCAATTAACAAGGTAAAAAATAGCTTACCTTTAATCATTTAATGAGGAGAGGCTAATTATGTCAGTAACACTTTATCGAAAACTCAGAAAAAGCACGCCATGGATTGATGTGCTGACAACTCGACGACGTGGTTCTAAAGTCCTGCCATTGACAGATGAAGAACTACTCAGACTGTGTAGATTCGTAGATGATGAGGGAAATGTTGTATATGATTTAACCGAACAGTATCGCCGATATAAACGAAGAACAAAAAATAAATTGGATAAAGATTGAGGTTATAAAATACCCATTAGGAAAGGGCGATGTCAAGTAGCTGCATCGCCCTTTATTTTCCCTTCCCCGCAAATTTCCGTATAATACCCGCCCATAAAAATCATTCAAAATTAACCGCACTTTCAAGGATTCTAAATGACGCAACCCCGCTTTGTTCACCTTCGCACACACAGTGATTTTTCGATGATTGATGGCATCGCCAAGGTAAAACCTTTGGTGAAAGCCTGTGCGGCAAATAATATGGTGGCGATGGCGTTGACGGATTTCACCAATTTTTGTGGGGTGGTGCGCTTTTATGGCGAGGCACTTTCTTCGGGCATTAAACCGATTATCGGGGCGGATGTGCGGGTGCGTAGCGAGCTGTGTGGCGATGAATTATTTGAGCTGACCTTACTGGCAAAAAATAATACCGGTTATAAAAATATCACGCTACTTCTGTCGAAAGCCTATCAACGGGGTTATGACGATTTACCTTATATCGATCAAGACTGGCTTATTGAGCACCGTGAAGGGGTGATTATTTTATCCGGTGGCACCAAAGGCGATGTGGGGAAAAAATTGCTAAAAGAAAATGCGGCTGAAATACAAAGTGCGGTCAATTTTTATCAAGAATTTTTCCCTGATCATTTCTATTTGGCGTTAACCCGAACCGGCAAGCCTGATGAAGAACGCTATATTAAAGCGGCTTGTGCCTTAGCTGAAGCACAACATCTGCCCTTAGTTGCCACTAATGATGTGGTCTTTTTAAAATCAGAGGATGCAGAAGCCCATGAAATTCGCGTGGCGATTCACGATGGCTACACCTTAGACGATCCCAAACGCCCTAAACTTTACACCGCACAACAGTATTTCCGCACCGAAGAAGAAATGTGTGCGCTTTTTGCCGATATTCCTTCCGCCCTTGAAAACACCCTACTGATTGCACAGCGTTGTAGTGTCACCTTGCGCCTTGGGCAATATTTCTTACCGCAGTTCCCAACGGGGGAACTGAGTACGGAAGAGTATTTGGTGATGAAATCGAAAGCGGGCTTGGAAGAACGTTTGGCGTTTCTATTTCCCGATGAAAAAGTGCGCGCAGAAAAACGGGCAGAATATGATGAACGCTTGCAAGTTGAACTCGATGTGATTAACCAAATGGGCTTCCCCGGTTATTTCTTGATCGTGATGGAGTTTATTCAATGGTCGAAAGATAATAATATTCCCGTAGGGCCGGGACGAGGCTCCGGTGCCGGTTCACTGGTGGCCTATGCGTTAAAAATCACCGATCTCGATCCGCTGGAATTTGATTTGCTTTTTGAGCGTTTCCTCAACCCTGAACGTGTATCTATGCCCGATTTTGACGTGGATTTCTGTATGGACGGGCGAGACCGTGTAATTGAGCATGTGGCGGAAACCTACGGACGGGGTGCGGTATCGCAAATTATCACCTTTGGTACCATGGCGGCAAAAGCGGTGATTCGTGATGTGGGTCGGGTATTAGGTCATCCCTATGGTTTTGTGGATCGCATTTCTAAATTAATTCCCCCGGATCCGGGCATGACCCTTGCTAAAGCCTTTGAGGCTGAGCCGCAACTACAAGTGGCTTATGACAGCGATGAGGAAGTGCAAGCGCTGATTGATATGGCACGCAAACTGGAAGGGGTGACCCGAAACGCCGGTAAGCACGCCGGTGGTGTGGTGATTTCCCCCACACTGATTACCGATTTCTCGCCACTTTATTGCGACAGTGAAGGGCTTCACCCGGTAACCCATTTTGATAAAAATGATGTGGAATATGCCGGGCTGGTCAAATTTGACTTTTTGGGATTACGCACACTCACCATCATCAAATGGGCATTAGATATGGTAAACGCCTGCATGGCACGGGAAGGCAAACCCTTGGTGGATATTGCCTCTATTCCGCTCGATGATCCCCAATCTTTTGAATTGCTTAAACGGGCCGAAACCACCGCCGTCTTCCAATTGGAATCACGGGGTATGAAAGATTTGATTAAACGCCTACAACCGGACTGTTTTGAAGATATCATCGCCTTGGTGGCACTCTTCCGCCCCGGCCCATTGCAATCCGGTATGGTGGATAACTTTATCGACCGTAAACACGGGCGTGAAGAAGTCTCTTATCCCGATGCGAATTATCAGCACGAAAGCCTAAAACCCATTTTAGAACCCACCTACGGCATCATTTTGTATCAAGAGCAAGTCATGCAAATTGCGCAGGTGCTCGCCGGTTATACGTTAGGTGGGGCGGATTTATTACGCCGTGCAATGGGTAAGAAAAAACCGGAAGAAATGGCAAAACAGCGTTCCGTCTTTGAGGCAGGGGCAATTAAAAATGGCGTTGACGGTGAACTTTCTATGAAGATTTTTGACTTGGTAGAAAAATTTGCCGGCTATGGTTTTAATAAATCCCACTCCGCAGCCTATGCCTTGGTTTCTTATCAAACCCTTTGGTTGAAAACCCATTTCCCGGCAGAATTTATGGCAGCGGTGATGACCTCGGAAATGGATAATACGGATAAAATTGTCGGTTTATACGATGAATGTTTGCGTATGGGATTAAAGGTTACCCCACCGGATATTAATGTGGGCAAACACCATTTTAGCGTGAATGAAAACGGTGAAATTGTCTATGGTATCGGTGCCATTAAAGGCGTGGGTGAAGGTCCGATTGAAGCCTTAGTCAAAGCGCGTAACGAGGGGGGATTTTTTAAAGATTTATTTGATCTCTGTGCTCGAGTCGATTTAAAAAAAATCAACCGCCGCACCTTTGAAAGCCTGATTATGTCCGGGGCATTTGACAAGCTCGGGCCACATCGTGCAGCACTTTCTAAAAATTTAGAAGATGCCTTAAAAGCCTCCGATCAACACGCAAAAGATGAAGCCATAGGGCAATCGGATATGTTCGGTGTATTAACCGAAACCCATGAGGAAGTGGAAAATGCCTACGCCCATACCCCTCCTTATACGGAAAAACAAATTTTAGATGGCGAGCGTGAAACCTTAGGGCTTTATTTAAGCAGTCATCCTGTCAGTCGTTATTTAAAGGAGCTTTCTCATTACAGCTCAACACGATTAAAAGAGCTGACACCCAACCGCCGAGGGCAAATCAGCACTGCCGCCGGATTAATTGTGTCATCACGCATTGCGATCACCAAAAAGGGAAATAGGCTGGGTATTGCTACATTAGATGATCGCTCCGGGCGTTTGGATATCACCTTATTTGGCGAAAGTTTAGAACAATTTGGCGAAAAACTACAAAAAGATACGGTCGTGGTGGTCTCCGGTCAAGTCAGTACGGATGATTTTTCCGGCGGTTTAAAAATGACCGTAAGGGAAATGATGACCTTAGATGAAGCCCGTTCCCGCTATGCGAAATCCCTTGCTATTAGCTTATCTGATGAACAAATTAATCCGATTTTCATTAAACAGCTAAAAGAAAAGCTGACACCGGTAAGCGGTGGCACATTACCGATCAATGTTTATTATCAAAGCGCAAAAGGGAGAGCATTGCTGCGCCTTGGTATCCAGTGGTCTATTACCCCTACTGATGAAATTTTAACAGAATTAGTCAATATGCTAGGCGAAAATGCGGTTGAATTGGAATTTGGCTAATCCCCCATTCGCCTCGCCGAATTAACGACACAGGCCCCTTACTGTGCTACAATCACAAGGCAAATCACAGTTTAAAAATAAGAGAAATTATGACCGCACTTAATGTATTAATTTACCCGGACGACCATTTAAAAGTGGTTTGTGAGCCGGTTTTAGAAGTCAATGATGAGATTCGTCACATTGTCGATGATATGTTCGATACTATGTATCAACAAGAAGGCATTGGTTTGGCGGCACCACAAGTGGATATTTTACAACGCATTATCACCATCGATATTGAGGGCGACAAACAAAACCAATTGGTTTTAATTAACCCAGAAATTTTGTCCTCAGAAGGTGAAACCGGCATTGAGGAAGGCTGTTTATCCATTCCCGGTTTTCGTGCTTTAGTGCCACGCAAAGAAAAACTGACCGTGAAGGCATTAGACCGCAACGGCAAGGAATTCACCCTCAATGCGGACGGTTTACTGGCAATTTGTATTCAGCACGAAATTGATCACCTTAACGGTATTTTATTTGTGGATTACCTTTCACCACTTAAACGCCAACGAATCAAAGAAAAATTGATTAAATATAAAAAACAAATGGCGAAGCAGTAATTAAACGGACTTATAGGGAATACCGAGGCTAACAAGTTACCCTCACTTAAACATAAGCCTACCCTGTTAGGGTAGAATATTTATCTCAGCGTTCCTTAAAAGCTCCCCTAAGGGGAAGTTTATGCGTAACCATGGGGAACTTACCCATGGCGAAAAATGCGGTTAATTTTGACCGCATTTTATTTTCTCATACGACTTGGAACATTATTTGACATAACGTAGAACATCATGAAACCACTCAATATTATCTTTGCCGGCACGCCCGATTTTGCCGCACAGCATTTGCAGGCGTTACTCCATTCCCCCCATAACGTGGTGGCGGTTTATACGCAACCTGATAAACCGGCAGGACGAGGCAAAAAATTGCAAGCCAGTCCGGTGAAACAGTTGGCATTACAACATAATATTCCCGTTTACCAACCAAAATCTTTACGCAATACCGAGGCCCAAGCCGAATTGCAAGTCTTGAATGCCGATGTGATGGTAGTTGTCGCTTATGGCTTAATTCTTCCCAAAGCGGTTTTAGAAGCGCCACGTTTGGGCTGCTTAAACGTACATGGTTCAATTTTACCCCGTTGGCGTGGCGCCGCCCCTATTCAGCGTGCAATTTGGGCAGGCGATAAGCAAACCGGTGTCACCATTATGCAAATGGATGAAGGCTTAGACACCGGTGAGATGCTACACAAAGTCTATTGTGAAATTTTGCCTACAGAAACCTCAGCCAGTCTTTATGATAAATTGGCAGCACTTGCCCCAGCTGCACTCATTGAGGTGCTAAACCAACTGGAAAGCGGAAAATTTATCCCAGAAAAACAAGAGGATAGCCAAAGTAACTATGCCGATAAACTGTCCAAAGAGGAAGCCAAATTAGATTGGTCGCTTTCGAGTGCTCAACTGGATCGGAACATCCGAGCCTTCAATCCTTGGCCAATGGCGTACTTCAGCACAGAAGATAAAGAAGGAAATTTACAAACCTTAAAAGTCTATCAAGCCGAAGTTTTACCTCATCAAGATAAACCGGTAGGAACAATTTTGCGTGCCGATAAAAACGGTATTCAAATTGCCACGGCTGAAGGTGTGCTAAATATTCTGCAACTACAACCGGCAGGGAAAAAAACTATGTCGGTTCAAGATTTGCTCAACGGACGTGCCGACTGGTTTCCTATCGGTAAGGTGTTAGCTTAATGAAAAACAAGCCTTCACAGCCCAAAGCGGCAAACCATAAAGCAATGAAAAAAACAGCAAAAAAATCCACCGCACTTTCCTCTAGAGCGGTGGCAGCACAGGTCATTTTACAGGTCCTTGATGAAGGAAAATCTCTTTCAAGCTTAATTCCCGATGTGCAAGCCTGCCTAAAAACACAAGATTTACCGCTGCTCCAAGAAATTTGTTTTGGCGTGTGCCGTGTATTGCCCCGTTTAGAACAGATTATCCAACAGCTTGTCGATAAACCCCTTAAAGGCAAAACCCGTATTGTTCATTGCCTCTTACTTGTTGGCTTGTATCAGTTGCTTTATATGCGAATTCCACCGCATGCTGCCGTAGATGAAGTGGTAAATGCCACAAAAGCTTTGAAATCCGACAGTTTCCGTGGGCTCGTCAATGGGGTATTACGCCGTTTTTTGCGTGAACAGGAAAGCATTTTGGCACAAGTGGATAAACACTGGCAAACCTTGCATCCCGAATGGTTGGTGAACAAATTGAAAAAAGCCTATCCCAATTGGCGTGATATCATTCATGCAAATAACCAAAAACCGCCAATGTGGCTACGGGTTAATACACAAAAAAATAGCCGGGAAACTTACCGCACTTTATTAGAAGAATCAGCGATTTCAGCAGACACCGCCTTTCATCCTCAAGCGTTACGTTTAACCTCACCAATTGCAGTAGAAAAACTCCCCCATTTTTCACAAGGGGCGGTAACGGTGCAGGATCTCAGTGCACAATGGGCGGCCATTTTGCTGGAACCGCAAAATGATGAATGGATTTTAGATGCCTGTGCAGCGCCGGGGGGGAAAACCACTCATATTTTAGAACTCGCGCCACAAGCAAAAGTGATTGCATTGGATATAGAGGCCCATCGTTTAAAACGAGTGGAAGAAAATCTAACACGCTTGAACCAACAGGCAAGGGTAGTTTGTGGCGATGCCACACAGCCCGATGAATGGCTTGCCAAAATCGGACAAAGTGCGGTGCAGTTTGACCGCATTTTATTAGATGCGCCCTGTTCTGCCACCGGTGTTATTCGCCGTCATCCCGATATAAAATGGCTACGCCAAGAAACGGATATTGCGCCACTTGTTGTCTTACAAGAACGTATTTTAAAAGCCCTTTGGGCGAAATTAAAACCAAACGGTATTTTATTGTATGCCACCTGTTCCGTTTTACCGGAAGAAAATAGTGAACAAATTCGCCGCTTTTTATTCACCCAACCCGATGCGCAATTACTCCCCCTCCCCTTTAGAGATGAACAAAATAATGATAAAAGTGCGGTCGGTTTTCAGTTTATTGCGCAAGAAAAGGGTGGCGATGGGTTCTATTATGCTAAGTTGCGTAAACGCGCCTAATTTAAAAGAGGGCAATCATGTTTCCTAACATTGATGTGATTATCCCCTGCTATAATGCAGAAAAAACACTCACTCGTGCGATAGAATCGGTGTTAAACCAAACTTGCCTGGGGAAAATTTGGCTAATTGATGATGCCTCAACAGATAACACCTTTGCATTAGCTCAAAAATGGGCAAAGGCATATCCCGATCGTGTGATGGTAGAAAAAATGCCGCTCAATAGCGACGTTGCCAAAACACGAAATTGGGGGGCATTACAATCTACCAACGAATTTATCGCTTTTTTAGATGCCGATGATGCCTATGAACCGGGTGCCTTGGAAGTAGCCGCCGCGACCTTTCATTTTCAACCGGATACCGCTGTAGTACGTTTGGCTTTAAAACCCATCGGGTTAGCAAATCGTTATGCAGATCACCCTCATTTTGATTTTGCTTGGCAGCATATGCGAATGACCTGCGGTGGAAATGTCGTCTTTCGTCGGGCTTTTTTCTTAGCTTGTGGCGGCTTTCCTCAAGATGCATTATTCCGTACGTTGGGCGGTGAAGACGGTGCACTGGGCATTGCCACAACAAGAATAGGAAAAGTGGCGACACTATTCAATGAGGTAGGGGTGTTACATTATTGTCGAGAGGGCATGCACGCCGAGCGCTTATTGGATTCAATTTTGTTTCAAAAAGCATATGAAGGGATAACGGAAGAAAAAATAGCCGAAGCTAATGCGGTAACCGATGAAATTTGTCGCCAAATGGAAGCCTTAAAGTGCGGTCTAAATTCACCGCAAATTGGTATTTGCCCCCTGATCTTAACAAGGAGTGATGAATGAAAATAATGATTCTTGGAGCCGGACAAGTGGGAAGCACGCTGGCAGAGAACCTTGTGAGTGAGGATAATGACATAACCCTAGTGGACAATGAATCGCCACGTCTCCAAGCCTTGCAGGAAAAGCACGATCTGAGGGTAGTTCAGGGATCGCCTGCTTCGCCAAAGGTATTGCGTGATGCAGGTGCGGCGGATGCAGATTTAATGGTCGCAGTCACTTCATCGGATGAAATTAATATGGTGGCGTGTCAAATGGGGTATACCTTATTCAACACTCCAACACGCATTGCCCGTATCCGTAATTCGGAATATTTGCGTGAAAAAGATAAGTTGTTTAATGATGAAAACATCCCTATTGATCATCTTATTTCACCGGAAAATTTGGTGACCGATGAAATTACCCGCCTCATTGCCTACCCGGGGGCATTACAAGTGGCGTATTTTGCTAAAAATCGTATTAGTGTGGTGGTGGTAAAAGCCTATTATGGGGGGGCTTTGGTTGGGCACGCCTTATCCGCTTTTAGGGAGCATATGCCACATATTGATTGCCGTATTGTGTCTATTTTGCGTAACGATAAAACCATTCGCCCTCAAGGTTCGACGATTGTTGAAGCCGGCGATGAAATCACCTTTATTTGTGCAACAGAGCATATTAAGGCGGTTATTAGTGAATTACAACGCCTTGAAAAACCTTATAAACGGGTGATGATTGTGGGTGGCGGTAATATTGCTTCCGGTGTGGCAAAACAATTGGAAGATCATTGCATTGTAAAACTGATTGAACGAAATGCAGAGCGTGCCCAAACTTTAGCGGAAAAACTCTCAAAAACCTTGGTTTTTCATGGGGATGCATCGGATCAAAATTTATTGTTTGAAGAACATATAGAAAATGTGGATGTATTTCTTTCTTTAAGCAGTGATGATGAAGCCAATATTATGTCTGCGCTGTTAGCAAAACGCTTAGGGGCAAAAAAAGCGATGGTGCTGATTCAACGTATGGCATATATCAATCTTATTCAAGGCGGTACCATTGATATTGCCGTTTCTCCTCAACAAGCCACTATTTCCGCTTTGCTGGGATATGTGAGAAAAGGTGATGTGAAAAATGTTGCGAGTTTACATCATGGCATTGCGGAAGCCATTGAGATCATCGCACATGGTGACGTGAGTTCTTCTAATATTGTTGGTCGGCGAATACGGGATATCCGTTTACCGGCAGGTTGTATTATTGGGGCAATTTTACGCAATAACGAGGTGATTATCGGGCATAAAAATGTTGAAATTCAAGAGGCTGATCACGTGGTGGTCTATCTAAGCGATAAAAAAGCGGTTTCTGAAATTGAAAAATTGTTCCAACCAAGTGCATTCTTTATTTAAGTGTTTACTTTTTAGCTAAAGCTCATATAGAATACAGCCCCATTTATTCATTTATCAAAAGGAAAATTTATGAGCTTTATAAAAGAATTTCGCGAATTTGCGATGCGTGGTAATGTTGTCGATATGGCAGTGGGTGTCATCATCGGTGGGGCATTTGGTAAAATTGTCAGCTCACTTGTCGGTGATGTAGTCATGCCGGTACTTGGCGTATTAACCGGTGGTGTCGATTTCAAAGATTTGAAATTCGTGTTAGAGCCGGCAAACGGTGATATTCTGGCAGTGACATTAAATTACGGTATGTTTATTCAAAATGTCTTTGATTTCGTGATTATTGCCTTTGCAATTTTCTTAATGGTAAAAGGCATTAATAAGCTGAAAAAACCGGTTGAAAAAGCCGCAGCAGAACCTTCCAATGAAGAAAAACTACTGACCGAGATTCGTGATTTATTGAAAAAATAACTGATAGAAGAGCAGACTTAATCAGATTTTAAAAAGGGTTAAAACCTT
>NZ_MLHL01000070.1 GCF_002000545.1 Rodentibacter trehalosifermentans
ATCTACTTCAGCCCCTTATTTTATTCCAATCACCACGCAACATTTTTACATTCCCCACATTAACTTGTGCCGCAAATGGTTCTGCTCGAGTTACTTTATCTCCACTTTCAGGGCTGAATTTCACCCGATAACCGTTAAAAATATTCCGTACAAAATGAAGAACCTGAGATTTTCCTGCCTGCCCAGGATCTTGAGGAATACTAATCTGAACAGGAGTACCATCTAATGAAGCAGTGTTTCTCATCATTCTATCTCGTTCATCAGAGCCTAAATCTCCGTGAGCTAAATCAGCGATAATCACTATGCCCTCTGACGTAATGCCAACTTTTGCTCCGGCAGTTGGGTCACCGCCAACTGTAGCTCCCAAATCCCACCCTCGAACCCAACGAATATTTCCGGCAGGTAAGGCATTAATAATCTCAATCTGATTTGGCTTAAATACACCACCATCCAAAGGAGCTGGTCGTTGCATATATTGCCCGGCAAACATATAAGGTGCAGCTTTTTCCATTTGGCGTAGTTGCTCAATACTATGCTTTTCTGGCCATAATGCTTCTCCATCATCAGTAATGGCGGCAAGATTTAAATGCTCCCACTCTTCACCATTACCACCATCTAACAACCATCCAGATAAATCACTCTCATGCAATCGTTGCATAATTACGATAATAGGCGTATTTTTTGGATCGTTCTTACGGCTTTCAACAGTGTTTTGGAACCAATCAATTACGTTTTGGCGCATTACATCAGAGCGAGCTTCATCGGCTTTATGAGGATCGTCTAAAATTATCGCCCCACCAACCCCCTCTCGTTGTTTACCTGCACCAAACCCTGTAATCGTACCTCCTGCGCCTGTTGCGTAGAAAACACCGCCATTTGTTGTAGTCCAATGATTTTTAGCTTCACTATCAAGAATGACATTTTGGAAAATTTCCTGATAAGCTTCATGCTGAATAAGAGAACGGATATTTGAACTGTTATTTACCGCAAGCGTGGCAGAATAACTAGCGTGGATAAACTCACAATCAGGAACTTTACCAAAGCACCACGCCACAAAATTAACCACTGCAATTTCTGTTTTAGAATAGCGTGGTGGGATATTGATGATCAGTCTTTTGGTTTTTCCTTGGAAAACTCTCATCAAGGCTTCGCAAATTAACTGGTGATGTTTTGCCCTTAACCACTTGTAACCACGCTTTTGCAAAAACATGTAACGAGTAAAAAAGTAAAGATCGTTTCTCACCAATTCTGCCGCCACTAACTTTTGTGCTGCACTGAACTGAAACATATCTACACCTTTTTCAGCAAGTCTTGAGCTATCTCTCTGAATTCATCATTGGATAGATTGATATTCTGGTTTGTAACTGTGCCGGAAATCTCTTGAATTTGCTTATCACGCCATTTATCAGGCTGCCTATTTTTGAGCCAAAAAATAGCGGATGTTGGATCAGGCGGGTAGTGCTTAATTAGAGGTGTCTCAACAATTTGATTTTCAATCACTCGGATATCAATATCAGGAGCCTCATAGCCTAATGCCCTTTGATAAAGACTGTTAGCTACATTTGCATCTGCTAGCATTTTCCCTTTTTTTATGGACTCGCAAAAATCAGAATGCTCTAATTTCCATCGGTTTATTGTTGATTCATCAACATCAAAAAAATCAGCAATATCTTTGTCTGTAGCACCTAATAAACATAACTTTTCTACTTGGGCGGTATATTCGGATTTATATTTTGTTGGTCTACCACGCCCCTTAGACGTGGATTTCACCTCGTCTTTTTTCTTAGGCATAGGTTTAATCCTTATAGGTTATTTCTGTGTTTATGTTCTTGTGGCTTTGAAAGACTTAAAGCCAGTATCTATCTTTTTGTTTGGATGAGATTTTCTAATTGCCGCTCCAGCAAGGCGAATACGCTCTTTGGAAATTTCGGCGATATTTTTAAAGCCTGCCTTAAAGGCTTCGGATTTTTCATTCGTTTTTTCAGGAAGTTGCACCAAAATAAATTGACGATTTCCCCCGTCTTCAGCGTTCAATTGCATGACGGCATGGGCGGTTGTGCCAGAACCTGCGAAGAAATCTAATACAATATCATTACTTGTAGTTTTAAATTTAGTTAAATACTGAATTAAGCTAATGGGTTTGGTATAACTAAAAACCTCTGTTCCAAATAATTCCATAACTTCTTTTGTTGCAATTTCATTTGTTTCAACTTGTTGTTCAGATTTATTTATAACGGGTGTAATAATTTTATCTTTAATAAAATTGGTTGGTCTCTTTGAACCTTTCTCTAGCCTCTGAAAACGAACCGAAATTTTTTCTGTTTTAGCTATAAAAGTAGTGCCATTTGATACTTCTTCGTCTAATTTATTTTGTGTCCATTTAAATTCCCCAACTAATTCAACATCATTGGTTGCAAAATAATTATTTATAGAAATATCATTTAATAGAGTTACTTTTTCATACTCTCCAGCCTTTAAAATACCTCTTTCCATAAATTTTATTGAGAAAGTATTTGCAGGAAAAATTAATTTCACTTTAGAATTCCCGGAATTTAATAATGGTTCATCTCCATCATCTTGATTCTCACCCACATATTTTTGATTATCTTTATTCTTCTCATAACACAAAATATATTCGTTGGTTTTTCTTGATTTGGTAGATAAACTTGGTGGTGTAGATGTTTTTACCCAAGAAAAAATTTCAATAAAATTTTCTTCCCCAAATATTTCATCACATAGAATTCTCAGCTGTGCCATTTCATTGTTATCAATGGAAATAAAAATTACCCCATCATCTTTTAATAGTTCACGGGCAATATAAAGGCGTGGATACATAAAGGTGAGCCAGGCGGAATGACTTAATTCTCTCTTGGAAACCGATTTGATTGATTTTTTAGCCTCAATTAAGGAAATGTTATACATATCGGCAATTTGTTGAGGCGTATAAGTAAATTTATCGTTATAACAAAATTTTTTACCAGTATTGTATGGAGGATCAATGTAAATCATTTTCACGCTATTAGCGTAGGTGTCTTTCAGATACTTCAAAACCTCTAGACTTTCTCCCTCAATAAAGATATTGCTAGAGATCTTATTCTCCGGTTTTTTATTATGAGCTTTATCTTCGACTAAACAAATTGAATGAGGAGTGTCAATCTGATTTTTAGCTAGTGTTTTGCCAATCCAATTTAATCCATATTCAAAAGACATTCTTATACAACTCTCTTATTTCTGCGCTTGCTCTACTCGCCATTCCCGAATCTTATCAACTCGGTTTAGGCAAACATCACGCTCACGTTTGAGGATAACGGCATATTGCGCAACATCACCGTAAGTGCTGCCGTTAAATGGGGTTTTGTCTAAATGGGAAATAAAAGCCGCAGGGAGCGTAGGGCAAGCCGTTGTGATTGGCTCATTCTTGGCGCAAGAACTCAACAATACTGCGAGGAGCGTTGCTGTTATAAGCTTCACTCTCTTTAATTTGTTTTGGGATGGTTCTGATAACTTCATCTGATTTACTCCTTGCTTCTGATTCCGCTTTACTCAATTCAAGTGTCAGGCGTTGGTTTTCTTCCGCCTCAAATTTAAGCCGAGAAATGACCGCACTTTGATTAGCGATAGTTTGGGCTTGCGCCTGATTATCGGCTTTTAGTTCATCAATCACATTTGATTGGTGCCAAACCCAGCCACCTAACCCCAATATTGCCGTAAGTGCAATGAATGCAACTAGCACAAACAATTTCGTCATAGCGCCTGTGAAGATATTTAACATTCTCAACTCCTAAAATGTGAGGAATCCTAAAAAGAGAAACCAACCCCAACCGGTAATACCATGAAAAGCAAGAAAACCTGCCGCAATAAATAAACAAGTGCTCGGTAAATATCTCATCTCAACCCCGTTAGGCATAATTGCCGCTCTTTATCTCTTCTGATTTCCAACCCACGCAATTTTTTACCACCGGCATAAACCCATTTCGGAAACTCATTACAAGCTCCGACATAGTCACCGGCATTGGCTTTACGGAACATCGTTGATTTACGCATTGCACCACAACCCACGTTAAATACCATGGAAGTCATGGCATCAAATGTACCTTGTGGCAAGGTTCGCCCCTTGGCATATTGATTCACACACCCCTCGGCAATTCTTAAGTCATTCGCCCAGCGGTCCGCAATCTCTTTGTCCGTGTAACGTTTATTGGGATTAATCGCTCTACCGCTTGCTGCCGTTGAACCAATCCCAACCGTCAAAACATCGGCAGGGCATTGATACGGATCACAACGACAACCTTCTGCATTGCCGATAATCTCCATTCCCTTTTCACTAATCCGTAAATCAGGGTGATCCGTCTGCACGATACCGATAATGGCGGCGACACTACATACCACCACACCACTAACAGTACCGGCAATTTTTAATCTACTCATCTCTTAATCCTCGCTTGAGTTGCTGCACTTTAAGTGCATGGATTTCTTCTTCTCGTTCCTCCGCTCGCTCTCTTGCCCGACCTTCAGAACATTTTGAATAAAGATTAACTAATGCCGTCACAATACCGATAGCAAGACTGATCAACATTAAATTTTGCTGGTCGCTTAACCAAGCAAGTAAACCGGAAAAGCTAGACCAGAAATAACTTTGGTTTCCCGGGTCTTTAAACATTTTCATACTCCACCTCACTTTTGAGGCAATAAAAAAGCTCACCTGTTACAGTGAGCTGTGGTTCTGTTAAGATAAAGTTTCCACACAATAAAATAACAGAGGTTTAAAATGAAACTAAATCGTGCATTGCAAAAAGAAATCTTACTGAAACTTGCTGAAACCTATCCACATCCTAATGGCGAACAATTAATTCACTATATTGGACGAGAAAAAGGATATGAGGGATTAAATAATCACTCTTATGAACATGTTGTTGCCAATTTATTCTACTTGCAAGAACACCAACTTGTTGATGGATTTTCAATAACATACGCATTAGGGGGCGCTTCTGTCGAGAATTTTTATAACGCTCGTTTAACGAATAAAGGCGCCGATTTTCTACTTGATGACGGAGGTTTATCTGCAATCTTAGGAACTATCACTGTAAAATTTCACGAAGATACACTGAAAGCGTTACTGGCAAGTAAAATCCAATCTGCCAATATTCCTGCCTCAGAAAAATCTACTCTACTTTCTGCATTGAAGAATCTAAGCGGAAAAGCCCTAGAGCAGGTAATAACGAAATTGGTTGATCTAGGCTTTGAAAATGCGGATCAAGCCATTCCTCTGCTGAAAATAGCGTTTGAGTCTTTACAGAAATCTGTTTCTTAAAAATAAAGCTACCAATCAGCTTTCCGGTTTGATTGCGAATAGGTAATGAAAATTGCTCGATTGAGTGCTTTTGGGAAGAATTAGGAATAGAAAGCATTAAGCGATCTTTTTCATCTAACCACATTTCAATCCCCAAAAATGCGAAAGGCTGAACAAGTTTGTTATCTTCCATTTTTCACCACCAACAAAAAAGCCCCGACTGGAAACCAATCAGGGCTGTTAAAATTTATTTGTGCGTTGCTTATGTGCAAAAACCGCACTATAGTGTGAATCATATACTTTCAGTCTAGACTTTGCAAGTATTTTTTCAATAAAGTGCGATTTTTTTAATTAGATTTTACGGCTCTAGAAAGGCAAGAATATCCGCCTTGTGTTCGGGGTAAGGCAATTCTTCTGCTAACATTGAAATGGCAAGCCTTACTCGATCCATAGTTCGGCATTGGCGGTTGAGCAATCCCCACATTTTAGGTTCTTCGGCTTTATGTTTTACCATTGAATCGTGGAACTCGGCTGAATAGTAATAAAGCAACGCTAACGGATAAAGCAAGGAATATGAGAGTGTTGGCTTTTTGACCGCAATGGAAGACATTGAGGCAATATAGATAAGCACATCCCTTAAGTGGGAGCGTGGGATTTGTTCGTATTTTGCAACATTGAATTTATTTTTAGTTCTTGCCCAAATTTCGCCGTAGCTTAAGCCCGTGCGTTCGTGAGTGGCTTTTACTGCATTTTGAATTTGGCGTTGCTCTTCGGGTGTAATTGTTTCCGTCAAAACAATCTGTTTCGGTTCTAACTGGTATTTCCCAGTTTTGCGGATCTGCGGTAATACTTCTGCCGTTACCCATTTTCTAAAACGGTGAGGAACAGATCCTTTTTTCACGGCATCACGGCAACGTAAGATCAAGGTGTACATTCCGCTTTCGCTGACTAAATTTACTTGATCATTGCCTTTGCTTATGCCCTTAATTGAAGTAAGGGCTACTTCATCTTCATCAAGATTTCTTAAAGCATTTGTTGTTTGGGTAAGTCCCAATGCTTGACAAACATCAGCAGCAACAAACCAAGGTTCATTATTGATAGCTAAAGTGCGGATAGAATTTTGTTCAAAATTGAAAGTTGAGATTTGAGTTGATTGAGACATAAGTCTACTCCTTTGGATTTTTTACGAAATATTTCCCTAAACATAGGGCGCCAAGAGGTTCGTAAACCGTCCAAAGTCGGCTGGAGTTATTTCCCTTTCGGGTATTGTATTCCTCGCCCTCTCGGCATAGATTGAATTTTAGGTATGCACAATCAAAATTCGCAGGAAGAGAGAAAAGAGATCACGAATTTTAGGCATAAAAAAACCGCTATGCTGTCGGGTGCGGATTTCCGCTCTGGATTTAAGGTTACGACACCTTAGTTAGGATAATACAAAAAAGCCCTATTGATTGCAATAGGGCTAATTACTATTATTTGTCTAAACACTGATATTGCATTGTAACTGTAAATTCATTACACCCGAAACCAGTAGGCATTGTACAAACCTGTCTTTTTCCACCAAATTTTTCAGCATTTTTATAACCCCAAGAAGAACAGCGTTTCTTAGCGACTTCTAATCCTTGTTCTTCGCTAATTTTTGGTACTTCAAAACCACTATATGTGTATGATAATTCAATTGTACCATCAGATTTACTTCCTCCTGTTGCTACTAATTCTTTATGAACAGTACAACCAACCAATAATGTACAAGCTAATCCAGTCAATAATAATTTTTTCATTTTAAGATCTCCATAAAGTAAAAAAGAGATCGCATTATAGGAAAAAAGGATTCAATTAATTGATTTTTTTGAGTGATTTTTAAGCGAGCTATATCATCTTGCTTTATGTAGCGTGTTACACTACAATAATACCATTAATTATTAAAACGACTTGTTATGATACTTTCTTTTAAACATAAGGGACTGGAAAAATTTTACAAAACCGGTTCAACAGCTGGCATTATCGTTGCACACTCTGCTAAGTTGAAACGGATCTTAGCCCGTTTAAATAGCAGTAAAACCGCTCAAGATATGAATATCCCCGGTTGGAATTTACACCCTTTATCCGGCAATCTTGTCAATCATTGGAGCGTTAAAGTCAATGGCAACTGGCGCGTAACATTCAAATTGGAAAATGGACACGCTGAAATTGTCGATTACCAAGATTATCATTAGGAGTTTATTATGCGTATGCACAATCCCCCACACCCGGCAGAAGTTATTCGTGAAGATATTTTGCCTGAACTTGGTTTAAGTGTGACTGAGGCAGCTAAACAGTTAGGCGTAAATCGAGTAACACTTTCCCGTTTATTAAATGGTAAATCCGGCATTAGTGCCGATATGGCATTACGTTTGCACGTTTGGCTTGGAGAAAATAGCCCTAGTCCTGAAAGTTGGTTACATCAGCAAGCTGATTATGATTTATGGCAAGCCTCTCAAAAAGCAGATTTCTCAATAAAGCCTATTTTTGCTTAAAAATAAAGGCTCTTAGTGAGCCTTTTATTACGCCATAAATACTGTTTTCCCTGTATGCAACATTAATTTGAGTGATGTTTTCGCTGTTTTTAGACGGTTAAAATACTCTGCCCTAGAAATATTAAGGTAACGATGAATATCGTTAACTTCCCACCGCTCCACATAGGTCAGCATAAACACATCATAAAGCTCAGGGTTCACTTTATACATAATCAACATACATTCGTTAATCTGCATTCCCAGTTCATCAGAAATTGGGTCTAAGTACGGTTTATAGGCATATTCGGCATTAGGCTTAACTTGAGCAAATCCGGCTGATATGCGAGGAAATTCCGTACCGTAACGAGGTGTCGCTCAATAGCCCCATTGCACCGCTACTCTATCGATATTAATACTACTCATTTAGCCCCTCTAATGTTTTAATTTTTGCTTTGTAATACTTGATAATTTCTTTACAGTCTTCGATGGTGTATTTTTTCGGGTCGTGATCTTGGCGTTCCAGCCACTCGACTTTATCTACACCGATTTTCCCCACAAGATGAATCCGATATTCAATGGCATTGCCGCTTTTATGGTTATTACAGGGCTGGCATTGTTTATGAACATTCAACTCACAAAACCGTAATTCGGGTGCCGCACCAACACTGCGGTAATGCCCTGCGTGCCATTGCCCTTGATGATAGCGACCGCAACTAATACATGGCTCATCTTTATCCCGTAAACGAATGAATTTATTAAACACTGTCTGCGCCTCTTTCAGCCATTCTGAACGGCTTTTTAATCTTGCCTTACGCTCCTTTAGGTTTTTCTTTTCGGCTTTTTCTCGGGCTTTCTGTGCGCTATCTCGGACTAACTCAATAGCACATTTCGGAGAACAAGCCTTTTGCATTGAGTTAAACGGGGTAAACGCTGCGTCACAGGATTTACACTTCTTTGGTTTGAGTGATTTAGTTCTCATCTTCCCCTCTAAAAAAACGCATAAAGCTGATTAATCACATTTTCATCGGTGGTGTTGCCGAAAACGTGTTTTAGTGCAGCGTTAATCACTGCACTTAGGCATTCCCCACGCTCAATATCGTCCATCTCGTCAAGCTTTAAACTCTGTGCTTCTCGGCTGATTTCCCCAGTGTCAAAATCAACATACTCATCAAAGAACCCGGCAAGAATCGTTAATCGTTTGCGAAAATGATTGAATTGTTTTACTTCGTCGGCAAACTCAAGCCCGCTGTTTTCTGTCGTCCAGTGATCGAAACAGAATTTAAAAAATGCAAATAATTTACGGTGCAATCTAGGGTTATTGACTTTCTTTAGCTCGATTTCATAAAGCCCACCGTTTTCAAGTCGTTTCAGTTTATCTAGATACATATCATCAGCGGGACAAAGGATTCCACCGGCATTTTTAATCATCGGGATTTTCATTCTTGATACTCCACACCCAACGCTTCCAAGCCAAAATAACCGCAGGATTTTGTGCGATTGATGGCGCATTGCTCACTTGCCTGCGGGTATGGCACCGGCTTGATTAAATGGCCGTGACATCTAAATCTATCGTCCGACCATTCGCCAATAAATGCCGACACCGGTTCACCGACCCATAAATCTTCTAATTCCGCACCGCACTTAGGGCATTTAAAGCGATTGTCCGTCATAATACCCACCGCACTTTTTCACAAAATCCAATTCCACTTGACGTGTTACAAAGCCCTGCATAAACGGATCGAACACCGCCACCATAGAGCCTTTGTTATTGCCTTTGACTTCTTGACCCGTAACCGGGTGTAAGAAATTGATTCGCCCACCTATGATGTCGATAACCTCCGTGGCGTTTTCTTGAATCAGCTTGTACCACTTGGTGCTTTTATCTGCCGGTAACAACATCACCACTAAATGACCTTGTGCCATTAATTCAGCTGCACGTTTTACAAATGGCATTGGGTCGCTGTAAGGAGGATTGACGAAGATTCTGCTATTTGCCTTGTAACAATTAAACTCAAGGAAATTCATCGATTCCGTGACGAAATAGGCACATAAGGCGTTACGGCTACTTGCACAGCCATCTACATTGAACCGGAACAATAAATTAAGCCAATTAAACACATATCTTGCTGTACGATAGTGGTCTTTGTTAAATTCGGTCATTGCATTGCTCCTCGCATCTTTGCCATAAAACGGTCCCTTGCTTCGTCTGCCCGTGCCTTGTCATAAAAACTTGGTTTTTCCGAAATCATTTTTGGAATATCCTCAAAAGGGAAATTTGACCGCACTTTTTCTGCCGCCTCATTGAGTAATTTCTCAATGACTTTGCGTGTGTCATCCTCGGATTTTTTGCGGCATTTTTCATAGAGATTCTTCAAGAGCCAATATTCAACTTTTGAACGATATTGAAATTCGTCCCGATTGAATCGGGCATAGCCCAAAAATGTTTGGTAGCGTTGGTATAATTCCGCTTCATTCGGTAAGCCCAATGCGTGATAGTCAACCCATTGGCACCAAGAAACAAACAACCCCACGCTTGGCAAAAATTTATCTGTAGATTCCTCGGCAATGGTTAGCCCTTTTTCAAGTTGAGATCTGGTAATTTTTTTCTTCACCAACACACGCAACCACGTTTGTTTGGTTTCAAGATAATCCGCCTCAGTCTCAAATGCAGTACGCCAACCGGGAAAAATCCCTTTCAATTTCTGAAAGAGCCAATTAATCATTGCTTCGGCACGTTGCGCACGTTCCGGCGGAATTTGGTTTAATTGAGATTGTGTCGCTAAAGATTCCATTGCTGTCCATCCACGGTGATGCTCATTCCGGCAGACCACCCCGTCTGCGTATCGTCAAATTTTGGCTTGTTTGGAGGTGCCATCCCTCGCAGTTTTTCATCACGCCAATCCCAAGTGGCGTTAAAGCCCTGCCAGTTCCGTTCAATCATAATTTCAATCACCTCGCCAATTGAAATCCCTGCTCTGTCCGCCTGTTTCTGCAAGCGATTCATCTGGGTTTCGCTAATCACGCCCTTTTTGGCTTTGCGGTGTGCAATAAAATCTTTGGCAAGCTGACCGGTTATTCCAAACTGCTCAAGCAAAATTTCAGCCTCGCTTTTTTGCGTAGTTTTTTTATTAGGGTTAATTGATGGTTCAATTGACGGTTCTGGGTCAACCTCGTTGACTAGGGGTGGTAAAGCTCCTTGACTAGGGTGGTCAACCTCGTTGACTAGGGGTGGTCAACCTCGTTGACTAGGGGTGGTAAAGCTCCTTGACTAGTCAAAGGCGGCAATTCCTCCCATTTTTCAGAGTGCAAAATGTACAAATTTGAAGAATGCCCTTTTGATGTTTTTCTTTCCTTAATGCTGATATACCCCATTTCAGCCAATTTTTTAGTATGACCAATTGCCGTTTGGCGGGATATTTCACATTGTTGAGCCACTTTTTTGTAGCTTGGATAACAAACACCCTCATCATTGGCATTGTCAGCCAGTTTGATAAGAAGCAGTTTTGTGAGAGGATTGCCGACTTTGGCATTAAATGCCTTGTCCATTAGTTTTATGCTCATGCACCCACCGCCATAAAATATGCTTTATAAACTTTGCCGGTTCGCTCATCGTGAACGAACTCGTCTTCAATCGGATAACCACGCTCTTTTAAATCATAAATACGGGCTGAAAGGTGCATACAACCAAATAGCCTTAATGCTTCAAGGGAGGTGAGCCGTCCACCGTTTTTCATAAATGCCAAAATCCTCGCATTCTGCGATTGACTTGTTTTTTCGTTTGGATTAACATTTTCCATAGATTAAATTTTCCTATTTATCTACTAACCACCGCTGCAACGGTGGTTTTTTATTGCCCTAAATATTATTTTTTCTTACAATCCGAACCATCTTTTTCATTCAGAGGTTCATTATGGATATTTCCGCTATCTTCACTTCCGCCAAAACCACTCTTGACTTGCTCTCCGGTATGGAAAGCAATACTGTTTTGAGTGAGAGGGTTGCCTTGCTCAAGGATCAGATCGAAATACTCCGATATGCTCACGAAGCGACTCAAAAAGAATTGTCCGAAACAAAAGAAAAGTGCGCCAAACTTGAGAATGAAATAGCGGCTTACCGAGCAGCCGAACAATTTGTCTTTGAACACGGAGCGGCGTTTAAAAAATCCCCTAGCGGATACATCAAAGCGGTGTATTGTCCCAACTGCCTTACTGTTGCCGGCGGTAGCATTTTTAGTTTTCCGTTTCAGTGCGGAAACTGCAAATGGCGCAGTATGTTTAAGATTGGCGAGTTTGATCGCATTTTTAATTCGTTGCCGTAAACTCATTACTTCTCCTAAAATAGAACGTCTTTATTGCCCTAAATACTTCTCTCTTAACCGCTCATCTAAGCCATTTAGTGATAGGAGTAATAGCTCAAACTCCCTTCTCGAAATTGCAATATGCGTTTCTTTATCGAATAGCCCGAAATCAAGTGCGGTCAAAAAATTCAACGTTTTTACCATCTCATTGTTCGCCACAAATCGACTTAGCGTGGACGGATCGCAATCCATTCGTCCAGCTACCTCAATTTGTTTCTGACGGTAGTATTTCTCCATAACAGGATCGGAAAGTTCTCTTGCCGATCCCAATAACTTATTGCGTGCCATTGCGAGTACCTTTGGGTAAATTAGGTTCGTGATAGCAAATGTGAAAATTCGGGTGATATATCTTCAGCTTTAACTTTTCCCTTCGTGGCTTTCTCAATTCGCAACGCATTTTCAAGGGAAATCGCACCACCGTTTAACCATTTGCTCACAGCATTTTGACTTACGCCGCAAGCCTCAGCTAATAGCTGCTTTCCTAGCGTTTCAATAGCTTCTTGTACAAATTTATTCATAGCTTGTTGTTTTTCAAAAAATAAAACAACTCATATATTATAGCTTTGGTTGTTTTAAGTAAAGAAAAAATATCGCTTTAGTTATTTGAATGTTTAAAACCTCAGTTTTAAAATAATGAAAAATTTAAATAGGGTAAAAGGTATGTCATTCGGTGAACGTCTAAAAATCGCAAGAAAAAATGCAGGTTTAACTCAATCTGATTTAGGGAAAGCAATAGGAGTGAGCCAAAACGCTATTCAAAAAATTGAAGCAGGTGGAGATACTAAGCATAAGTTGGCATTAGCCACTGTGTTAGGTGTGAATCCTGTTTGGTTAGAGAGCGGTTCTAATAGTGCTGTTAGTGAATCATCAGTATCAGTAACAACAAAAAATTTTTCAAGATCAGACGTTGAAGACTCAATCAAGCTCACATTACTTGATAACAAATTGGCTGCCGGAGATGGTTATATTAATCTTGATTATCCCGATACAATCCGTTCTATTGAGTTTTCTCGAGATAAATTTATGGAGATTTTCCAACGCAAAACCGCAAATAATCTTTCATTAGCGGTGATTGATGGAAACAGTATGTATGATCCAAACAATGAAGAAATGAGCTTAAAACACGGTGATATTGTGTTTATTGATACTTCAATACAAGAGTTTAAAAACGATGGAATTTACGCATTTGTCTTTGAAGGGAAAGCGAGAATTAAACGTTTGCAATACTTGAGCGGCTATCGCTTAAAAGTCATTTCAGATAACCCTACCTACGAAACGGAAATTTTAGAGAAAGATCAAGTTGAACAAATTCATTTTATTGGACAACTAATCAAAAAAATGCCGATGGAAATGTTTGATTTATAAATACTAACAAGAGCACACCAAAGCCAGAAGTTGAATTTTGTGGGGTAAAAAAGAACAAATAAAAGCGTGGTGATAGGGAACTCCAAACAGATATGAAAAATTACGATCAGGGGTGATTAATAATATAAATCAATATGTTATTGTCAGTTTTATAAGATTACGATCAGGAGAATAGTATATGTTAAAAATAACAAACGAAACTGAATTTTTAGAATTTATTTCTTCAATTATCAACGATGGAAACCAAAAATTAAACAGCAAAGATTTTGAACTTCCTGATATAGAATTTAATGGATATCCTAATTTATTCTTTAATGTAAAAGGAAGCACCTATTCATCGACACTCACAACTCCTTTACTTAATGCGTTATCGGAACTAACTTCAGAGATTCAAAAATCTTATTGTTTGATTAAATATGAAACCTCTAATCTTCAACGTTTAACTTTGGAAGATAGACAAAATATTGATATAATTTTTAAAATCAAAGAAGGCTCTTCCGAAGGTGAAAGTGATAATACACAAATTGCTAACGGAATATTTAGTGTGATAAAAGAGGGGATGGCAGGAATGAATGGTTGGCAAAAATTAGCTGTCTTAGTCACTTTTATTGGAGCTATTGGAGGGCTTGGCTATAAATGGCTTGATAACCAGTCTATTGAAGAAGCGACCTCTGCAGCAACGATTAACAATGCAATTACAGCACTTTCAGACACAAATAAACAAGCACTTTCCCTACTAAAAGAACACGGAGGAACGGACATCTCAAACGAGATTGAACAACATTCTGAACAGGCTCAAACTCTATTCTTCAAAGAAGTAGCAAAAGACCCAAATGCGAAACAAGCAACATTAAATCAGATCACTGCAGACAGGGCATTGTTAGATGATTACAAAAAACGAACCTCTAAGCACAGAAGTAAAACACCAAAACTTGATTGGTTTATTATTAAAGGCATTGAACTCTACGCACCTCAATATATTGAAACGGATATCGATATTAGTGTAATTAGAGAATCTGACGATGCTGAATTTACTCTTAGCACCTCATTAACTCTTATGAGCGATGAGGAACTATCTGCCTTGAAAAACGCCTTAGGTACAAGTAATCTTGTAAAAATTGCCTACGAGGAACTCACAGAAAACGGCAAAATAACAAAAAGTCAATTTGTTAGAATTGAACAATAAATTAAACCGCCTCGTGGCGGTTTTCTTTATCCCCTACTCCATAACTCTCCCCACCATTTTCGTGGCGTCACGAAAATGCTCTAAAAACCGACCGCACTTCTCTCTTTTCGCCTATCCATTGATTAAAAAACAAGCAATCAAACTACTTCATCAAAAATTTATTTCTTTAAAAATCAAATAATTAAAACCAAAGCTATAAATAAACACAAATAAAAACAACTTCAGCTATTTACAAGATAAAACCATAGCTATAAAATACCCACATCAAAACAAAACACCCACAAAATAAACTAAGGAGCAAAAAATGAGTTTACAAATTTTATGTCAAGGCTACACCGTTGCAAACCACGAAAAACCAATATTAATAAAACTTAAGGGGCTGAAGTAGA
>NZ_MLHL01000071.1 GCF_002000545.1 Rodentibacter trehalosifermentans
ACCCGACCAACGGGAGGGAAAGCCCCAAAAGCTATCGCCCTACGCCTAACGGCTTCGGTTGCTGAACTAAAAAAGAGGTATCAAAAGACTGCGCTATTTGATACCTCTTTTTCAGTTTACATTTTATCTGTCATTTAATTAGCAAAGGCTTGATATTTTGAAATGTCTTCACCGAGATAGTTTTTCATATAATTGAGTAAATACAACAACACAACGCCTTTTAGCTTGATCTTATAGCCCATATCCTTGTAAGTTTCGGATAGGGTTTTCAAGCTCGAATGCGAGTCTAAGACGCGTTGAAATTGAACTCTAATACCATTTTTCTTGTTATAAACAAGTGTAGAGTATTCAAATAAAAATTCAGCAGAAAGCGGTTTAAATTTTGCAAACAATAGGCTTTTCCAAACAAGATCACCCAATCGTTCGCCCGTTTTTTCAACCAATTCATTAAAAAATTCAGCTTGTTCAGGCGCAACCGATAACGTAATTTGCACGCGATCAGCCGGATTTTTTTCTTCGCCTTTGCGCGGTCTGCCGCGTTTTGCCGGCTTAAAATCTTCAACTTTGCTGATTTTAGTTTTTTCTATTGATTCAACGTGATTATGCGGTTTGATATTACCGTTATTCGCTTTTTTAATAAAGCTCATTTTTTTTTCGGTCAAATCTAACTTAGCCATCAATTTTACCTCCGAAAATAAATGAAATTATACTTGCAATTTCATCTCTTGATTTGTTCTTGCGACCATCAAAACAGCTCAAGCCCTCGCCATAACTTGTTTTAAGTACCTTTCTATCAAAAACAAAATACGGTATAACCTGGAAAGATTTTCCGTAAGTCAATTCAATAAATTGACAAAGATTTGAATAAGTATCGCTCGTTTCCTGATCTTTTGAATGCGTAGAACATTCATTCAACAAATAAAACAATGTCAGTTTAGGATTAAATTCAATCGCCTCATTCACAATTTTGCTATGTATTGGAATTGTATCGAGTGCCGCCGTTGTTGGTTGTAATGGAGAAATCACAATATCAGCCATTGAAAGCAACTCACGACCAATTTCAGTATCAGCTCCAGCAGAATCAACAAAAATATAATCGTATTCTTTTTTATTTTCAGTCAAAAATGATAAGTCAGCCTCAAGCATATCAAAATCAAGTGATTGAAAATTGTTGAAGCGGCGAGTAGCCCAATTTTCAATACTTCCTTGTGGATCACAATCCATTGCTGCTATTTTTTTTGTTTTCGCCATTGCACAAACAAATTGAGTAAGCAACGTTGATTTCCCTACGCCACCTTTTACACTATCAAACAAAACAATTTTACCCATTTTAAAATCCTCCTAAGATTGGTAACAGGTAGTAATTGAAAAGAAGTATAGCAGAATTAAGTTTAATTGCAAGTAAAAAAGAAATAAAAAATAAAATTATTTATTGTATTAAAATCCAATGCAACTCATCATTTAGCTTTTAATCAGCTAATTCTTTCTTAATTTTCTTTTTTTTTTGATTAAATCTATTTAACTATAAGTAAAACGATCATTATGTATAAAAAGGATCCTCCCATATAGCAGACTTGGAAGATTAGGCAGAGTTTAGGTAATACTCGCCCTAAGCCTATACATTTCTGTTATAGACTTAGTGCGTACCTAAAAAAACGTTTGCTCATTGCATTTAGCATACCCGGAGCCGACCCGCTTTCATCTAGGAGGCGATCAGATATATTTCCTCGCCCTGTTGAGATTACGGCAATATAACCGCACAGCACGTTCTCAACCGCTATTTCTCGCCGACACTGCATTCAAGGTTTCCCAATATAAATGCGCTGCACTCGATAAAATAACCACTCGTAACGTTCTAATTTGCTGTTTCCGCTGGTATTAGATTATAAGATTGATTGCCAGTGACACTTATTCCTACCACCCAATCAAAATATGATTAAGTGCTAGTTAAGACTTTGAAGAGAGGCGTAAGCCTTTTGGTGATTCTAATTAAATTTACTTCGCGATAAATTTAATGCGACCGCAAAATTTTAAGTACTTTTTAACTGAAAGTGCTTGCATATAAGACACAAATCAGTATAATTACATCTGAAATTTCGCAGTTAGACCCTTTCAAAATCTTTTAACTGCACCGTGTTTAAAACGTTGGTAGCGTTCCAAACACAAGGAAAAAAGCTCGCATTCGCGGGCTTTTTTTCTATCTACATTTCTGTAAATAGACCGGCAAATCATCGTACCGGTTGCGAATTTGCAAGGATCTTACCCCTATTCACTTCAAAGATCAAGATTATTTGATTTATACCCCACAAAATTTATAATTCCCCCTCTTTTTTTCCTTGTTTTTTGCTAGAATATCTAGGCTATTATGCCTATAAAGGGTAAAAAAACAAATTTATGATATACATATGTAAAGTATATTGCATTTTAGCCACAGGAGAAATAAAATGGCAATCAAGAAAAGACCCGAGGCAACGACGTTTAGAGTTGCAGGAACGCGTAAAACAATGAGCGAATCTCTTGCAGTAGCGATAGCTCAAGAGTGCGGTCGCCCAATCAAAGTGAGTGATGTTTTAAACTTTGTTTTGGACAAATACTTAACTCCCTCCATCGTTGATGAATTTGTGGAAAACGAACTGAGAAAGAAAATGGAAAGAGCAGAGAAGAAGGAAATCAAAAATGGTTAAGTTAGAAAATGTGTTAAAAAGTGCGGTTGTGGTTGGTATTGCAGCATTATCTTTAACGGCGTGTAAAGAAGAGGCTAAAGATTATAGCGGATCTTACTATTACAATGATAAAGGGTATGAGAATGTAATTACATTCAAACCGACAGGAAACGGAAATGAATATCAAATAACGTACTCTAGACCTAAACTCGTTATTTTTGCAAATGTTAATTCTGAAAATGATGGCGTTTATTACACCAAAAATAATCAACTTGTAGGAAAATTTAAAAAAGATGGTAACTACATTCTTTTAACCGCCTCAGGTGAAGAACACCTATATATCAAACACTAATTTTAATATTTTATTTAGCAAGATAGTAACGTTTTTTTATGAATAAAAAAACGCCTAGAACATTGTATACAATGTTGTCGAAAATGTCAATTATTTATTATAAATCAATAAGTTATGGCTTTATTAACTACAAAAATATTACTTGGTTTATTCGCTCAATGTGCACCAGATGTTGCACCGGAAACTTTACATACTGTAATTGGTGTTGAAAGCAGTCGTAATCCTTATGCAATCGCAGTGGTTTATGATCGCAATGTGAAAGAGGAAGATAAATTCAAGTTTAAGCAGCCTCAATCAGAAGAAGACGCATTACAAACTATTGCTAAGTTGGAGAATCACCCGACAAAACACCGTAGTTACTCTGTGGGTTTAATGCAAGTAAATAGCAAAAACTTTGCTGAATACGGTATGAATAAGTCGAATATGTTCCAGGCGTGCAAAAACATTGAAGCCGGAGCTGGTATATTTAAAGCCTGTTATGCGTCAGCACAAAAAAACAATCCCAACAAACCGGAACAAGATTTATTACGTCTAGCGGCGTCTTGCTACTATTCAGGCAATGAGATTCGAGGATTTAAAAAAGAGAAAGACGGTTCTTCTTATGTTGATCGTATCAACAAATCCGCAGTAAAGACTTATAAAGTTCCGGCTATCAAGCCTTTGATTGAATCTGATAATTCAGGTTCTTCATCAAATGAGGTTGCTGTTCAACAAACAACCTCAATTCAAGCCCCTCAAACTCCGCCCCCTCCAGCTAAACCGTGGGACGTGTTTGGGGATTTCAGAAGATAAACTTAAGGAAAACGTATATGACCTTAACTCAAAAACAACAAAGTGCATTAAATGTAATAGCGATTATTGCTATTGCTGCATTTTTCTTTTTTATCCCTAGTGCTTATGCCGGCGGTTTAGATGCCGCAACAGATAAAGCCAATGAAGTCAAAATCTGGCTCTATGGTTTTATCCTTGTTGCGACAATTCTTTACGCTATGTACTGCATAATTATGGCACTCATGCACCGCGGTTCGTGGGCTGACGTAGCAATGGCATTTGTTTATGGAGCAATCGCCGGCGGAATTGTAAAAGGTATCGAGTGGGCGCAAAAGATTTTTGCATAAAAATCATATTCAAGGTAAATGAAATGTTTACCTTGAATACTTAATAAAAAGGAGCCTCTAGTGGAAGAAAAATATCCATCATTTAACGGTATGAATAGACCCGCCGTTGTTAAGGTAATTGGTACGCCACTTATGCCAACATTGATTTTAGGCGGTATAAGTGTTTTTGCTGTAATGATAGCTAATTTCTATGAAATGACAACTTATGCGCTACCGATTCCTATTATTAGTTTTGTTTACCTATTTTTTCTAAAAATTGCTTGTGAAGATAATCCGAATGCGCTTGCACAAATTAAATGGCAAATCCGTGCGTTCTTTATCAAGCTCTTTCAAGGTAACAATAAAGTAATTTGCTTATCAAGCGATGATGATTTAAGACGAGAAAAATACAATGCGCGCCGACAATTTAAAAAATGTTAGTTCAATTAAGAATTTATTGCCTGACTATCGCAATAATATCAATGAATATGTAATTACGGCTCAAGATAAAATGATTTTCACGCTTGAGCTAACGGGTACATCTCATACCTCTGTTTCAGACAAAACATTATATAGCTACTTTGCAAGTCTTGATGACTTTTTCTTGAACCTTGGCAAAGAATACGTCGGAAATTTAGGCGTATGGACGCACATTGTTAAGAAAAAAGCGCATTTCGACAAAGACTATCAATTTGAATCACCATTCGTTCAGAATCTTGTTGATACTTACCTCACAACATTTAAGAACGACCACAATAATTTTTATAACACGCATTACTATATTACGTTTGTGCTGAAATACAGCGATATTAACGATGGATTAGCAAAATGCGATTCTATCGCAGAGTTATCAAGCACAATGATTAAGCGTTACAACGGCACAATCCTAAAGATCGTTGATATTAACGAAAGTGTTAGCCTTTGTCAGAATAATGAATTTTTATCCTACTTGCTGAATTTAAATGAAGTCAAATTACCGCTAAATGATGAAGAAGTAATTGATTCAATTTGTGATAGCGACTGGTTTTTTAACTATGATTTTTTTGAAGTACGTTCAAAATCAAGCACACGATCAAAATATGGCACAGCTTACCTGTTAAAAGGTTATCCGGCAGAAACGCAAGCCGGAATGTGGGATTTTTTATTAGAGCTGCCGTATGAATTTATTTTATCACAGTCATTTATTTTCACGACTTCACAAAAGACAATTAACCAAATTGACCGTCAAATAAACCGCTTAGATTCTGCCGGCGATAATGCCGAGCGTGAACTTGAAGAACTTGAAATGGCGCAAGCCTTTCTTAGCACCGGTGAAATTACGTTTGGCGATTATCAAGCAGCAATGCTTATTTTTGGCAATACCGCAAAAGAAGCAGTGCAAAATGGTTCACGCGTGATTTCAGCCTTTACTGATAAAGGCTTAGGTGCTCGTTGGTCACGCGCAACATTGGATTCAATGTTTGCATTTTTAAGCATAATGCCAGGTTCAAAATATCGCCCGGTAAATAGTGCAAGAGCTAGTACATCTCTTTCTTGTGGTTTTTCTCTTCATAACTTTTTCAGCGGAAAGGCTGAATACAACCCGCTTGGTGATGGTTCAGCAATTATGCCAATAAAAACGCCAACGCAAGGCTTATATTATTTGAATACACATTACTCCGAATTGGACAAAAATGTGATTGGACAAATGATTGCCGGACACTTTTTAATTTTAGGTGCAACAAGTACAGGTAAAACAACGTTTGAAGCAATGTTTGTCGCCTTTTTACAGCGTTTTAACCCTCAATTATTTGTGGTTGATTATAAACGTTCCACAGAGCTTTATGTGCGAGCTTACGGCGGAACTTACTTCACACTTGAAAGCGGTGTTCCTACGGGATTAAATCCATTCCAATTAGAAGAAAATGCAAGCCCGGCATTACTTCAATTTCTATATCAGTTTGTTGCAAGCTGCGCGAAAGACTATCGCGGATTAGTTTCAGATATGGAGTATCTTGATATTAAAAATGCCGTGGACGCGGTTATGCTTTTACCACTAGAACAACGTCGTTTTAGTTTAGTGTTACAAAGTATTCCGACAAGTTCAGAGCTTTATGCCCGTTTAGCGCGGTGGTGCTATTTAACAGATGGCGATTTAGCCTGGACGGTTGATAGTCCAAAAAACTTATTTAATCCTTATGAGTTTGACAAAATTGGTTTTGATACGACTGTTATTTTGGAAACCAAAAATCACCCTGCAACAGAGCCTATTTTAGCGATCTTACTTTTCTATAAAAACTTAATGAAAAAATCAGGTCGTCGTTTGCTTACCATAGTTGAGGAGTTCTATATGCCTTGTAATTACCCAACAACGCAAGAAATGATCAAACAAACATTAAAAACGGGGCGTTTAACCGGTGAATTTATTGGACTTGTATCACAATCTCCAGCTGATGCGATTCAATGTAAAATTTTTTCAGCGATTGTAGAGCAAACGCCAACGAAAATTATGTTGCCAAATCCAGATGGTGTTTATGATGATGAAATGATTGGTTATAAACGCGTAGGATTAACAGAAAAAGACTTTGCTATTCTTTCTAGTTTAGATAAAGAAAGTCGCAAAATGCTTGTTAAACAAGGAGTTTATTCGACCTTACTACACTTTGATTTAAGTCATTGTAGCGAATTTTTCCCGATTATTTCTGGTACAACAGAAGGGCAAATTGAGTGTGAAAAAATTCGTCAAATCTACGGCGATAATCCGAATGATTGGATTGAGCCATTCTTAGCAAGAATGAAACAAAAACGCTTTGAACAAGCAAATGGCAAACCAACAGAATCAATTTAATTAACTCAATGGAGATTTAATATGAAAAACGTTATCAAACCGACTTTAATCGCGCTCACAATAGCATTCGCTGCAAGTCAATCTTTTGCAAGCGGAATCCCTACCGTTGATGGTGCTACACTTTCTGCGATTGTATCAGGCGATATGCAAAAACTTATGCAATTACAACAACAATTACAGGCTGCACAAACACAAATTCAGCAATACCGCGATTTTGCAAACGACACAAAACGTCGATTAGAGGGAAATATGGGAATCGCTGATTTATTAAGAGGGGATTCATTTTTAAATTCCATTCCAGATTTAACTAATGATGTGATTAGCTTAACTGGCGAAAGTCTTTCGCAATTACGCGAATCTTACGGTTTAATATCCGATAATCCGGAAGTTCAAAAGCAGTTTGATAAGCTCATTTCTTATACCGATTTTTCTAAAAAATATCTGAAAAAAATCGAAAGCCGAATCAAAAATTTAGACAATTTAAAAGTTTTGGCTGATTCCGCTCAAACGCCGGCACAAAAGCAAGACGTGGCGAATAAATTAGCGATTGAAAAACTGCGTTACGATCAAGAACAGCTTGCAATGAGTGAAGTCGAAAAACGTTTTGAACGCAATTTAGATTTAAAGAATCAGCAACTAATTGAAGAGCATAAAAAATTAAGAGAAAAAGGAATTTCAGATTATAAAGCTAAATTTGGATATTAAGAGAGGAAGTTATGTCGTCCTTTGTATCTGTTCTTTATACAGAAATAGTAAATGCTTTTAGTAGTCAAACTGCAACAATGGCAACAAATTTCGCAAATAAAGTCCAACCATTATATGTCGCTTGTGTAGGACTTTATGTTGTATGGGTCATTTATAAAATAAACAATCAAGGAGGCGTGGTGCTAATGGATATTATGAATCAAGTAGCTTTGATTGTTTTGGTTGGCGCATTTTCGTTCGGAGGTAGTTACTATACAGATTCTATAATTCCTTTTGTTCAAAATTCAGGAGATGAGTTAGCAAAAGCCATTGGAGGGAAAGGAACATCAAATAGTGTAGATACAATAGATGCTATTGTTAAAGCATTTGATAATGCGCTTTTGCCTTATTATAAAGAGTGGGAAGAAATAGGAATCCTAGATAAATTAAATAGTACGTTAAGAATCGGATTATCAATTATCATTCTTGAAGCGTGCAAACTAATTTTTTCTATTGCGATTGCCGTAAACCTTATTCTCGCCAAAATAATGGTAAATCTTCTCTTAAGCGTTGGTATTCTCTTTGTTGGTTTCGCTTTATTTCCATCAACAAGAGATATGTTTAAATCGTTTACAGGGCTTTGTTTAAATTACATTTTATTAAATGCGTTATATTCCGCTGCAGTTATTATGATATGTAAATTCCTTGAAAATAGATTAGGAGGAGTAAACGGTGCACCTGTTGATTACGTTTCAATTTTGGTTGGTACGTTAATTATAGTCTTTGCGCTTAATCAAATCCCTACCTTAGTTTCTTCACTAACCGGTGGCGTTGGAATTAGTCCATTTACTGCCGGAGGTATGTTTGGTGCTGCTGCCGGTTTAATGAGAATGGGATTAAGAGGTGCAGGCGGATTATTTAGACGTGATGGGGCAACTAGAAATTTCTTTCAGGGAAGACGTTCTGCAACACAAAAAGGAGAAGGTACGGACAGTTTGCCTAAGCGTTGGAAAAAACGCATAGACGCAGTGAAAAATATAGGAAAAGGTAAAGCCGGAGCTTAATTATGAAAAAACTCATTTTAATTATTACAACAAGCATTCTTTTAGCGGCGTGTTCATCGCCCCCTAAAGTAAAAGAACCGTCGGGCAAATGGATTCAAATCAATAATCCGCAACACTATCAAGAAAATAACACAATCTAAGGGAGTTTAACTTTATGGCGTGGTTAAATAAAAAAGCCAAAAATGAAAATAAAGACTTAATTTTATCCGAGAAGAAGTCTGAAACTGAACATATCGAATCCGGAAAAGAACGACAAGAATTAAGTAAAAAAACGCGCGAACATTTAGATAATAAGAAAAAATATGAAACTGATCGCATTCAATTTTATAAAACAATGGGGCGCGTTAGTTTAGGGGTTGGCGCAGTTGGTGCGGTGATAGGGCTTGCCGGGGTTGTTGCGGTTGCCGGACTTACGCCATTAAAAAGCTCCGAACCTTTTGTATTACGCGTTGATAATAATACTGGTGCAGTTGATATTGTACAGCCAATTTCAGACTCACAATCTACAACATACGGTGAAGTAGTAGATAAGTACTGGTTGGCTCAATATGTTATCGAACGAGAATCATACGATTGGCAGCTCATTCAAAATTCCTTTGACCGAGTAAAATTGATGAGCGTGCCAAACGTATTTAGTGAATATAGTGCTTATATTACTAGCACAAAATCCCCTGTAAATACCTTCAAAGAAGATAAAAAAGTTCGCGTGGAAGTATTATCCGTGTCATTTATCAACAATATCGGGCAAGTCCGTTTTTCTAAAACGGTATTAGATGCAAACGGACAACCTGATACAGTTTATCCCGTTACAAATTGGCTTGCAACGATCTCTTTTGACTATAAAAAAGAGATTAAGTTAGAAAAAGATCGACGTTCAAATCCGTTAGGATTTGAAACAACAAGCTATCGCGTGGATTCTGAAAACATCAGAGGGCAATAATAATGAAAAAATTTTTAGTTGCCGCATTAAGTTTATGTGTGATTGCGCCTTTAGCTTATGGCGAAGCTGCGCCTAAAGGTACGGCATACGATAAACGCATTAAAAACATTACTTACAATCCTGATAATGTTACTCGAATCAACGTCGCTACGGGAATTGCAACCCTGATCCAATTTAGCCCGAGTGAGTTTGTGTCAGCCGATGACGGCGGTATTGCTATTGGCGATCCTCAAGCGTGGGACGCCAATCTAAAAGCAAATAACTTGTGGATTCGTCCGGTTGCGATTGAGCCTGATACAAATATGGTCGTTGTTACCAATAAACGAACTTATCAATTTAATTTGCGTAGTGTGAGAAATAAAAACGCCGCCGATTGGTCTGTTCGTTTTAATTACCCTGAAAATAAAAGCCAAAAGAATGCTTATCAAGCAAGACCTTGTTCCGGTACGGTGCAAAATTATCGCTATTTTGCACAAGGCGATAAAGATTTGTTCCCGGTGGAAGCCTGGGATAATGGTTTATTTACTTGTATGAGAATTAGACCAGGTTCAGATATGCCGGCGGTTTTCAAAAAATTACCGGACGGCAAAGAGGGATTAGTCAATTCTCACGTTGAGAACGATTATATCGTAATTCACGAAGTGAATCCGGAATTTAGATTGCGCTTAGGCGATCTTGTTGCTGGTGTGAAAACAGATAGATTAAGACCACAATCTGCGAACATCACAGGAACAACCAACGGAAAAGTAAGGGAGATTATCAATGAGTAACGATAACAAAGGACAAATTACCTCACTTGATGAAGGCAATGCGAATTTAAATCGTAACATCATTGAGGACGGCGTACCGCGCAAGAAGAATGTTCAAAATTTAATTAACGGTATATTAGCTTTGGCTGCCGTGGCGATTGTTGGCGCGCTAGGTGCTTTTTATATTATGCCGGATCAATCCGAAGAAGCACAGGCACAAATTAAGCAAGATGAAGCGTTAGTCACGAAACAATCTAACGACGCGTCGCTTGCCGATATTATGGCGAATATCAAGGAAAAAGAAGAGGTTGAACGCCGTCGCCGTGAACGTGAAGAGCAAGAACGGTTACGCCGAGAACAAGAAGAGCGTGATCGTCTTGCGCGTGAAGCACGACAAAAACAAGAAGTTCAAGCAGCGGTCGCTCAAACGACCGCGCAACCTGCGACTCAACAAAAAGATGATCGTGATTCTCCTGAAAAACGGAAATTAGAGGGAGTAGGTTTACTTAACTTATCGAGCAAAGGAAGAAATAGCGAAAATGCAAATGGATTGTCAGATAGATTAGTCGGTGGCACTTATGCCAACGGCTCAACAAGACAATTACGCAATCGTGAATTGTTATTGATTCACGGCACGCAAATTCCTTGTGTATTACAAACAAGATTAGTGACCGACAACCCGAGCATTTTAATTTGCCAGGTAACAAAACCAATCTATTCAGCTGATGGTTCAACTTTATTGATTGAACGCGGAAGTAAGGTATTTGGCGAACAAAAAAACGCCATTATCACAGGTCAAAATATGGCATTTGTAAACTGGTCTGAAATTGATACGCCGAACGGCATTCGCATTCGTATTGATAGCTTAGGCACAGATAGTTTAGGTGCAAGTGGAATTGATGTATGGGTTGATGAAAAATGGGGTAAACGTTTCGGTGGCGCAATCCTACTTTCATTCATTCAAGACGCATTAGCCACAGGCTCACAAATAGCCTCAAGAAATAACAATAATAATGTTGTTTATGACAATAGCGAACGTAATACAGGACGAATGGCTGAAATTGCACTTGAAAACAGTATCAACATTCAACCGACAGGCTATGCGAATCAAGGGCAGTTAGTAAACATTTTGGTTGCACGCGATGTTGATTTTTCCGATGTGTATAGTGTGAAGTAGGAGCGAAAAAATGGAAGAAATATCAATGATTGATCGCTCCACCGTTGCACGTTCTTTACTGAAAAAAGTCGGTATTCAAAAATTTTTGGATATGGACGGAATAACAGAGGTAGCAGTTAATCAAGGCGGAACGATCTTTTTTGAACGCGGTAACGGTTGGGAATACGAAGACGCACCGGAAACGAATTACAAAAATTTGAAAGCCCTTGCTGATACGCTCACCGTATTTAGTGGATTACATAATACGTTAGACGCAACAAATCCGATTGCGTCGGTTGTATTACCTGATGGCGAACGGGGGCAGATTATTACCGCCCCGGCAACAGAAGCAAATACGATTTCATTTACTTTGCGAAAACCCTCAAAAAGCCGATTCACTCTTGAGGATTATCAAAATTCAGGGCGATTTAGCAAAATCAAGGAAGCCGAAGCCTATCAAAAAGGTTCGATTCCAGATTATATGCAAGAAATGAAAAAATGCCAAAAAACGGGTGATTATGCCCGTTTCTTTAAAATCGCCGCAGAACATTATTTAAATGTTATTGCGGTCGGTGGTACGGGTTCAGGTAAAACGACGTTCGCGAAAACTTACGCAGACTTGTTTCCGCGTGATCGCCGAATTATCACGCTCGAAGACGTTCACGAGCTATCTTTACCTTATCATAAAAACCATTTGCATTTATTTTTTGATTCAGATTATCAAAAAACCGGCGGTATTAGTCCTAAGGAACTCATTAAGTCTGCAATGCGAATGAAACCGGATCACTTGTTTTTAACGGAGTTACGGGGCGATGAAACCTGGAACTATTTTGAAGCCCTCAATACCGGTCATAGTGGAAGTATTACGTCCACACACGCCAACGACACAAGGGCAACCATTCCGCGCTTAACTACGCTTGTTATGCAGTCTGATATAGGGAAAGTATTAGGCGAAGCCTATATACAAAAAACGTTAAGTACGTCACTAGATGTGATTTGTTACTTTGAAAAGACTTATATGACAGAGCTTTTATTTGAGCCAGAGAAAAAATTGGAATTGCTTTATGGTTAATTCAATTAGTAAAAAGCAAGTATTTGTGATTTTAGGCGTAGCACTTCTTCTATGTTTCGGAACCGCATTTTTAGGAAGCTATGTCGCCGGAAAATTAGCGTATATGTGGTTGGATATAACCGCAGAGCCAATACTAAAAACTATTTTTGAGCTTACGCCTTACTTAGAAATTCCTGATATTCCGGCATTTTCAAAAATTAAAATCATTGGTGCTTGTGCAGCCGGTGTATTCGTTGCCATTTTTCCGCTCCTTTTTGCCGTTATTATCCTTATTGGGCTAAGAGGCAAAGAAGAGTTACACGGTTCAGCTCGTTTTGCAACAGATCTCGAAGTAAAAAAATCTGGCTTACTTGCAACGGCAAAAGAGCGTAAAAAAAATGCTTATCCGTCTGTATTGATTGGGAAATACAAAAACCAGTTTATGTATTTTTCCGGGCAACAATTTATTTATTTAGCCGCGCCAACGCGTTCAGGTAAAGGGGTTGGTATCGTAATTCCTAACCTTTTGACTTACGAAGATAGTGTGGTAGTTGTCGATATTAAATTTGAAAACTTTGAATTTTCTGCTGGTTTCAGAGAACAACAAGGGCAAGAGGTTTTTTTATTCTCACCGGACGGCTACGAAAAAGACGGCAAATTACTCACTCACCGTTACAATCCATTGCACTATGTAAGACGAGATCCGCACTATCGAGATGGCGATATACGCCGCATTTTTGCAAGTATATTTCCATCAAAACCAGGCGATCCTTGGAATGATTTAGCAGCTAACTTTGCTTGCGGTATGACGGCTTATTTAATGGACATTGAAGCCCATCAAAAAGAAAAAGGTTTAGCCGTTGAGACGCCGACTTTCTCAAAATTGGTCGAACTCGGAGGATTAAAAGGTGGTTATTTAGGCGTAATGAATCGCGCAATTCAAGATCACGAAGATAAGCGATTGAAATTATCAGAAGCGTGTCTTGCTGAATTTAATAAATTCATCAAATTGCACGATAAAGGTCAGCAATCTGTTTTAATGAGCTTTTACGCGGAAATGAACCTTTACAATAACCCGACGTGTCGCTCGGCTATGAGCGGTAATGACTTTGATTTTGCAGATTTACGCAAAAAGAGAATGTCAATCTACGTCGGTTTAACGCCAAATGGTTTAATCACTTATTCTAAATTGATTAACTTATTCTTTTCCCAGTTGATTATGGCAAATACTCAAGTTTTACCGGGTAAAAATGCGCCAGATTTGAAATATCAAGTTTTATTAGTCCTTGATGAATTTCCAGCGTTAAAAGAGGTAAACATTCTTGCCGACGCAATAGGCTTTACTGCCGGTTATGGTGTCCGTTATTTGCTTATTGTGCAAGATCATTCGCAAATCGAAGCAATATACGGCAAAGAACGTGCAAATAATATCCGTAAGAACTGTGCCGTGCAGCTCATTTACCCGCCTAAAGAGGTTGATGAACAAACGAAAAGAATTAGTGAAACACTAGGGAATAAGACGGTAACGCGCAAACAGACAAGTTATACCTATTCAGGCGGTAAGCGCAGCCGTAGTGTTAGCCCTAAAGAGGATCCGCGCCCTTTAATGTTACCGCAAGAAATTGTGGAACTAGGCGAAAAAACGCACAAAGGCATAGCCCTCAAAGAAATCGTTCTAATGGAAAAAGTGCGCCCATTTATCGCAGATAAAATCATTTACTTTGATGAACCTGTCTTAAATGAACGCAAAGAATTTTCACTAGAGCATATTCCGGCAATTCCGGAGATGAAATTTGATTTAATCACCCCAAAACCAACAACCACAACCGAGGAAAATTAAATGAAAAAAACAATGACAAAATTAAGTATTGTTGCAGCACTTTTTGCTGCCTCAAATACTTTTGCACAAGATTTTCAGCCTCAAGGTGCTGATGATCTTTTAACTGGCGACACACGTTTAGCTTGTGAAGCGATTTTATGTTTATCTAGCAGTTCACGCCCGAGTGAATGCGCAACGTCGCTTAAAAAGTATTACAGTTTACGCGCAAAAAAATGGCACCAAACAGTTACAAAAAGAAAAAACTTTTTGAAACTTTGCCCAGCCTCAAATGAGGTCAATATAGACAAAATCGCAAATAGCCGTAGTGCTTGTGATCGCTCAAGAGGCTTATTTAGTTCAAGAAACCTTGATAGATGTTTAGATAAAGATACAAATAAACTCATTGCTCAAGGCTACGATAAGGAATATCAAAAAGCGATTGATGACGCAACAGCGAAACACAAAAAAGCAATGGAGGCAATGAATATCAAAACCAACGAACCCCCTATTGGAGAACAAAATGGAAACTGAATTATTAACGATAAGTAATTATCTTAGAATTATTGCGGTACTGCTTTTTGCGATTTTGATTGTGCTGGCTTGCCTCATTTTTAAGCCTAATTCTCAAATAGCAAAACGAGCAACAATAACGTATTCACCAGGTACAGATAGTAGTAAACCCAAAGGAGATTAAAAATGGCTTATTCTTTAAATCAAGTAACTTTACTTGGTAACGTTGGCAGCGATCCTGAAATTAAACAGTTTTCAGATGGCTCTTTAGTCGCAAAATTGACTTTGGCGACCACTCATAGCTACAAGCCTAAAGATAGTGATGAATGGGTTGAAACGGTCGATTGGCACACAATTCAGGCTTACGGCAGCCAAGCTAAAACGATAGCAAGCTATGTTCGTAAAGGGCATAAACTCGAAATAGTAGGGCAGCTCAAAAACAATAATTATACGGACGATAAAAGCGTAAAACATTACGGCTATTATGTCCGGGTAGAAAAACTCATTTTACTTGAAAAATTGAGTGGAAAATTAGCTGAATTACCAATTAAAGAAATTCAAGACTCAAAACCAGCGGAAGCTGAAGATAATGACGGCAATGACTTGCCATTCTAAACCTAACGCCCGATCTAATTATCGGGCTTATTTTTAATAAGGTAAAAATATGCAATTAGAAATTTGGCAAACCTTTGTTGATGATAATAGAGCTATATACGGCTAAAAAAATTTTTTAAAAGGCAGGGGTAATTATGAATTTGAATGAACAACAAGCAATTAATACATTAAGACTACTATTTTGTGCAACAAATGATGACTTTGTGAAAGCCTTAATTCTAAGAATAGGGGAAGAATCAGAACATCAAATTATTAACCATTTGTCTAACAGTTGTTGGGGCGATGACATTCAAAATTTTTATGACATAGATAGCGTACGTTCAACGCTTATCAAAGAATTTGATTTTGTCATTGATAAACGCCAACAAAAAAGAATAAAAAACAGGACACTAAAACGAGCCAAAAAATTTACAAAATGGTATTCAACAGAGGGAAAATCCCTTATTCAAGCAATACCTGATGATAACGACGATGAATTTTTAAAAATGATAGAACAAGATATTTTATCTATAGAAAACAATGAGCCTATAAAATAAAGGAAACTTTAATAATGAAATTAGTCATTGCAGAAAAACCTCAACTAGGCGCAATCATCGCTGAAGCTATTGGAATTATTAGCCGTAAAAATGGTTACATTGAATGTAAGTATGATTATTGTGTTACCTGGGCAGTAGGTCATATTTTGGAAATTAAAAAACCTGGAGAAGTCAATCCTAACTATGAAAAATGGCAAGAGGAAGATTTACCGTTAAAAGTTCGCCCACTTCAACTAAAACCATCGCCAGATAAGGCAGATCAATTCAAAATTGTGGAATCGCTTTTGAGTAAAGCGGACAGCGTAGTCAATGCCGGCGATCCTGATGATGAAGGTCAGCTCTTAATTCAAGAGATTCTTGAATATACTCACTATAAAGGCAAGGTAAAACGTCTATTATTAAACGATATAAACGTTGAAGCAGCCAAAAAAGCAATGCAAGATTTAAGAGATAACGCCGACTTTCAAGGTATGTACAAAAAAGCCCTAGCGCGCTCACAGGCGGACTATTTATTTGGCTTGAACCTAACTCGCGCTTATACGCTTGCTGCCCGTAAAAAAGGGATTCAGAGCGTTTATAGCGTAGGGAGAGTACAAACGCCTGTATTAGGTCTCATTGTTCGACGTTGGGAAGCTAACAAAACACATAAAGAGAGCTATTATTACAACCTTAGCGGTGATTTTATTTTTCAAGCACAAAAACTGAATGCTAAGTTAGTGATTAACGATAAAGTAAGCGTTCAAGATGATGATGAAGACAAAAAAGAAAAACGAATTACTGATGAATCGGTAGTAAAAGGCATTATTGCCGCGTGCAAAGATCAATCTGCAACTATTCTAAATAGCACAGTTGAAGCAAGAAGAACGCTTGCTCCCCTCCCTTTTGCCTTACTCGATTTACAAGCTAAAGCAAATGAAAAATACGGCTTTTCGGCTGATGAAACTCTTAACATTACGCAAAGTTTACGCGAAAAACACCGCGCCATAACTTACAACCGTTCTGATTGCCGCTATTTGACAACAGAACAATTTGAAGACGCGCCGAAAACACTTGATTTTCTCGCTAAACATATTCCTGATTTGCCGTTTAACAACGCAGATCGGACACAAAAAAGCCGTGCCTTTAATGATAAAAAAGTGAGTGCGCATACAGGGATTATCCCGGTAGTTTCCGGAAAATCAGATTTTTCGCTTGAAAGTATGACAGACAAGGAAAGAAAAATTTACCTTGAAATTGTGCAACAGTATTTGATCCAATTTTTACCAGAGAAAAAATTTGATTTTGCAGCGGTTACGATTTTATGTAATGAATATGAATTTAAAGCCACGGCAAGCAAAATAACCGATTACGGCTGGTCTAAATTAGTGCCGGACGATTCCGGCGAAAGTGAAGATCACTCACAGTTTTTATTGTTATCACAATTACAATCGAATAACAAGGGAAATTGTGAAAATATCAACGTACAAAAAGAGAAAACGAAACCACTTCCGCTTTATACTGACGCAACATTATTGAGAGATTTACAACGCGTTGCAAAATACGTCGAAAACCCAACATTACGAAAAATCTTGATTGAAAAAGATAAAGGTAGAGAGGGGGAAAATGGCGGAATAGGAACACCGGCGACGCGTTCGGGCATTATTAAAAATCTTTTTGACCGCGAATTTATCGCTTATCAGAGTAAAAAGATTGTACCAACACAAAAGGGATATGATTTTATTAAAGCCTTGCCAAAAATCATTACTGTACCCGATACAACCGCACTTTGGTTTGAGCAACAGCTCGACATCGAACAAGGAAAATTAAGTGTTGATGAATTTTTAGACGGTATAGAAAAATTTATTAAAGAGCAAGTTGAATTATCCTCGAATATCAAACTTGAGCTAAAAGGCGAAAAATGTAAAGTATGTAAAAGCGGCGTGATAGTATTACGTCGCGCGAAAGAATCAGGCAATATGTTTTTTTGTTGCTCAAATTATCCAAACTGCAAAACATTTGTTGCTGCATTAGGCAACGTGCCTGCGCCTCAATGCCCTTATTGCCACGGTCAATTTAGGGTAAATAGTAAAGCGATTTCGTGCGAATGCGGCTTTACTTTATGGCGTACTATTGCACAAAAAGAGCTGACTGATACACAAATTTTAGCCTTATTAACCAAAGGGAAAACAGGCAAAATTAAAGGCTTTATTAGTCCTAAAACAGGCAATACATTTGAGGCTAAATTAGCCTTAACGAAAGAAAAGAAAGTTACATTTGAGTTTGATAAAGCAAAAAAATAAGCTACCGCCCTCCGCCTAACGGCTCCAGTTGCTCAACTAAAAAAGAGGTATCAAAAGACTGCGCTATTTGACACCTCTTTTTCAGTTCACATTTTAAAAATTACCGCTCAAATTCTTGTTCTTTGGCTTTCTCCGCTTGAATTTCTTTACCTGTTGCGTCCAATTTCATATCCATAGGGCGCAATCCCCCGTTATCGTTGATAAAGCCTTTTTTAATTTGAGAATCTGAAATACCTTTCAAATCAGGGTGGTTTCTCAGGACTTCCAACGCTTGAGGATCATTTTTAATTGCCGTCGCCGGTGTTACTCCATTGACTTTAATTTTGAATAATTCTTGACCTGTTTTTTCATTACGTTTGAACTCAAATTTAACATCATACGTTTTCACGGTCTGATTAGTTGTAATTTGTTCTGATTGCAGTTGAGTTTTTTCTTGAGAAACCTCTTGAGATTTTATTTCAGGTTGGGTATTTGCAAGGTCATTTTCTGTTGGTTGTTTAATTGAAGTAACTTCCTCTGTTTTAGTTTGAACATTTTCTTTTTCAGGTAAAGCCTGTTGAGCGTCATTTGTTACCGCCCCAGCATTTTGTTCAAGTTTTAGTTCATCACGGCGTTTCATTAACTGATTTTGCATTTCAGCATTTTTGAAGGTAACAGGAAGATTATTCGCCGCTGCGACCTCAATTACCATTGATTTAAACTCTTTACTCCCCTTAACGTTTAAATCATTACCATATCGATCAACAGCTAATTCAAGGAAAACTTTTACATTTTCCGGATTCTGCATATCTTTTGAAATTAACATTTGTGAACCAGTATCGGTAAACAGGGTTTTGCCATCTTCTAAGCGTTTATAAGCAATATCGCCGTTTTCACGTTTAGAAATACCGATATTATTTAACTTCATCACTTCGTCCATTGAACGATTAAAGAATTGCGTTTGTTGTTTAACTTGCTCTACTTGTTGTTGAGTAAGCGCGCTTCTTGTCGCTTGAGCTGATTGCGCTGCTTGTTGGGCTTGCTGTTCTCTTAATAATTCTTTTTGAACGCGGCGAACTTGCGCAAAGTTTTCAGTAAAGCTGATCTCTTGTTTGGCTGATGAAATTTGCCCCATTTCGCTATTTGGACTAAATAAATTTGAGGCTCTATCCATTACGTTTTGGCTTAAAAGACCCATTTCTAAACTCCTTAATGCTGTGTCTGAATATCCACTTTGCTGAAAGTGAATTTTAGCGTCATTTAAATACTGATTTATTTCACTCTCAAAAGCGGTGATCCGTTCCTGGCGTTGCATAGCTCTGAAAGAAGCTATCGCAAGTTCTTGGTTACGGACTTTTTGGCTAGTAAAACGGCTGTAAATCCGTTTTTTTTCTAGTCGGTATAAATTACGGTTCTCAACATTCATATTTTGAAGCACTAATTTGAAATCTTTTTCAAATCGACGTGATTCAGATACAAAGGCTTTAATGTTCCGCGCTATTTGTTGGCTAGTGAGTTTTTCTTGATTGATGTGTTTATTGGTTTGGTTTGAATAAACCAACAATAAAACTGAACTAGCCTCTTTCCAACTAAGATTTAAATGTTTGGTTAGAAAATCCGATGCGTTAAGATTGCGTTTATTTACGCGAAAACGCGGGCTACCGTCTTTCGCATAGCCAATGCTATACCTATTAGGGTTTATAGCATAAACACGCTCTAAATGGCTTAAAAACGCTTTAGGATCGATTTTCTGCCTTATTTCCCTAAATTTCTCAATATCAGACTGATAAGCTCGCACGTCATTCTGACTTTTGGCTAATTGAGAAAGGGAATTTGATTCACTAAATCGGGAACTTTGCTTACTCTTTTTCTGTAATGCCTCCTCGTATTCTTCAAATGGCGTTTTTATCGGGATATAGTATTCATCACGATTAAATATAGTGCGATCATAGCTTTGTGTCGGTAAACCGCGCGAGACAAGCATAAAATGCGATTTTCGCGCATTTATGGAATCACTATATCCTCGTCGGGAAATATCACTGTATCGCCCTCGAATGTTGGCTCCTCTGATATTTCCGGAATAAAATTCGCTTCTTCCGGCATTTGCTTGGTACGTCGAATTTCCTCTACTCTCTCCCCGTCCCCGGCTGCCTGATTCAAGGCTTTGAATAGCCCCTCGATTCCCTCGTTTTGCTGTTCCATCATTGCTTGCTCCGCTTGAATCATTCCGTCGCATAGCGGAATCGTTACCGGTTTGCCCGTTTCGTAAATGATTGAATTCATCTTTGGACAAAACACCTTGAGTTCTGTCGCGGTTTTGGTTTTCTCCGTAAACCACATTGCCAATAGACAAACCTGGCACGCCGACGGCATATCGGGAAGCAGCTTGCTGTTTTCCTCCTTGATTGCTAATAATGTCGGACTGAGAATTTCCCTCCCGTCCTCTCGATTGAAAATGTCTTGACTGCTCAAGTTGGTATTTTCTTGCATATTGCTTTTCTCTCTCGTTTAATAATTCTGCTCGCCGTGAATCGGTAGCTTGCGCATACTCTTTCCGAAAATTAGACGCAGCAGAATGAACATATTTCACTTCGCGACTAACTCTATTTTGCCATTCCTGAACGCCTTTTATAGCCTGTTCCGGCGTTGGTTTTGTATAAGGTAAAGTTTTATTCACAATAAAACTTTCCGAAAATGCGACGTGATTTAAATTTGTGAATTTTTTATCATCACCAATTTTTACGGCAAAGTATTGATTAGACTTGCCGGCATTTCTTACTTTTACCTCGCCCACGTCAGAAAGCCTTGCTTGAAATTCATCAAGCGTATTGATTTTGCCCTTAGCAATATCATCAATAAGCTGCAATTTCAGTTCTTGCTGCTTTTGTCCAAAAAAGTCGCCTTTAACCCTAGAAAGTACGTTTGCATAGTGCATATCGCCTTTTCTAACGTTATCTTTAGGACTTTCAAGGTTATATTTATAATTCAAATGTTCTTGAATTGAATCTAAATAACGCTCGTGTAGCTCGACTAATCCAACGGGGGAAAGTTTTTTTTGAGAAACTAAATTGACCTCGGGAATAACAATATGAATATGAGACTTTCGCTCAATAGATTCACCCGTTCTATTATCTGTAACCTGTTTAATTTTTGGCAAATGCGCTTCTGCATAAAAATTATATTCATCTTCCGAATATGCAGATAATAATAAACTACGATAATCATCAACAAGGCTTTGCATTTTTTCAAAACTCATTTCATCTTCTTTAAAAGATAATGTTATATGCAAATAACGTTCTTGTCCTTTATCTTGAATTGACTGAATAATGTTATTAGTAAACTCAAGATCACCTTGCAAGACTAATCGCTGATCTAATTCAGATCGGGAAAACATTCGCCCTTGCTTCATACCATTTTCAAGATATTCAGCAATGCCGTTATTTCCCCCTCCGTATCTAACTATCATCTTTCAATGTATTCTTTAATAAGACTTGTATATTTATCAAAAGATTTATTGCCTTTTTATATAAATCTTCTGAAATATGACCTGATTTGAACGCATAATTAAATGAACGCGCCAACTGATTTAAATTATTACCTGATTTATTAACTATGCGTAAAATGTTATAATAATCTACTGGTTTAGATTCATTAAAAATGATATTTACATCTTTTTGTTTTGATAAAAATAACTCTCTAAAAAATTCAGAGGCTTTTTTATCACTTTTATTTAAGAGTTCTTCAAAAGGTTTATATTGTTCTTCTGTCAAGCGGAAACTTATAACCTTTGATTTATTTTTCGCTTCTGCCATAACTTCATCTATCTATAAGCTCGTAGAGATTCAAAAAATGCGGCAAGTTCCGCTCGGTTTTCTCACAAAATCCCGTAGGGATAAACTAGCCCGTAAGGGCGTTGGGGTTTGAAAGGGTTCCCCCTTTCGCACGGTCGATTTTACAATGGTGCTTGCACTTTGTAAACATCGCTGTCGTGCCTGTAAATTTATTACAATAAATAACAGAAAGCATATAGAAACCATAAATAAACCAAAAAGAAAGCACACAGAAACCAAAGAAAAGCAAAAAGAAAGCACATAGAAACCATAAAAAAAGCAAAAAGAAAGCAAATTTTGTTTGACTATGCTTTTTTTATGAAATAAACTACAAACAGCTAACGTAATGAGGCAACAAATGGAAAACGACTACATAGCGGAAAAACTGAATACGCTCAAAAAAGAGATTGAAAACCGTCCTAACAAGATCCAGTACTCTATTGACATCCACATAAAAGATTTAAATGAATGCGTAAATAGAAGATATTCTTTACAAGATATTTTCAATTATCTTTTTAATGACGAAAAGCAAGTAACATTTAAATACTTTAAAAATATGCTTTATAGAGCAAGAAAAAGATTAACTAGAAAAACAGGAGGAAATAACCAACCAGAAAAATTGATTAAAACCCAACCTAAAACGGCTCACCCCGTAAAAAAACACAATCTTTTTTCAATTCTTGATGAACAAGAAGATAAAAAAGAATTGCACGATAATAGAAGCGATAAACAAGCCGTAGAAGATAGATTTGCTCGTTTATTAGCTGAAAAAGAAAAACAAAACAAATAAGGCGTATTTAAAATGAATAATAGCATTAACATTGTATTACAAGGTAAAGGTGGCGTAGGAAAATCATTTATTTCTTCAATGCTCGCACAATACTTTTTAGATTATAAAAAAATTGATTTAGTTGGCGCAGATACTGACCCCGTAAATAAATCATTTGCAAGTTTTGAACGAATTAACGCATACCCAATCGAAATTTTAAAAAATGGCGCAATTATCCAATCAAAATTTGATAACATTTTTGAATTGATGGTAAATGAAGAAAATAAAACATTCGTTATTGATAATGGTGCTTCTACGTTTGTTCCAATGATGAAATATATTGAAGATAACGGTATTATTGATTTGTTTGATGAATTAGATAGACCTGTTTTTATTCATACTGTAATTGTCGGCGGACAATCGCAAAGTGATACTTTACAAGGTTTAGCTAGTCTTTATGAATTAGTAAAAAATTCTAAAAACGTGAAATTGATTATTTGGTTAAACGAATTTCAGGGAGATGTTGAAATCTCCAATACACAGAAGAAAGTTGTTGCAGATAAAACAGCCGGGGTAATTAAAGTCGTAAATCGTGATTCTGACGCATTTACTACAGACTTAGAAAAAATGACAAAATCACGTTTGACCCTTGTAGAAGCTCTTCAAGATAGTAATTTTGGCTTAATGGCGAAAAACCGTTTAAAACGTATATTTAACGACGTTTACGAACAGTTAGATCCTATCTTTAATGAATCACAATCTAACGCAGAATAATGAAAAGGGCGATAATATCGCCCTTTTTTGAACTGGCTTAAGGAAAGCCCCAAAAACAAAAGGAGCTATTATGGAACTTGAAAATCAAATTGAGCCTGTTATCCAGGAAACAACCGATTTAATCGACTTACAAACAAAAATTGAAGATACTCGAGAAGAAACCAAAAAACATTTATCACTTAATGATGAAGAATTTGATCAGCTTATCAAAAATTTCATTATTGATTGCTTCGCCAAATTACACATAAAAATCTCAACCGATGATCCAATTCTTGCTGTGATTTTGTCGCAAAAAAACGTGATGGAATACTACTCTACTTTAATCACTGAATCATTACACGCAATCCCAAAACAAATAGGCGATGTAATCGACGCAAAATTACAAGAAAAGTTAGATGAACTTAGTGCCGGGATAGGAAAAGCCTTAGAAGTAATAGATGACGCCGGAACAGAAATGCACACGGCGTTTTCAAAATCAGTTTTAGACTTAAACAATCAAGTTATAACAAGCCTTGATTCATTTTCTAATAAAAAAATTGAGGAAATAAAAAAATCTTTTGAAAGTGCTCCCCCCTCAAAATCACAAGTAAAATCAAAAGTATTAAACAAATCAAAAAATCCATTATTATGGGGTTTATTAACAGGACTAACAATCATAAACACTGCCGTATCAGGCTTTATCCTCACAAATCTCAAACAACCCGAAACAAGTAAAGAAACGGCATATCAAGTCGGCTTGTATAAAGGCTTTGAAGAAGTGAAAAAGGTTGCGCCAAAAGAGGCTGATAAAATTCAAAAAATTATTATCAGTAACATTGATAATGAGTTGAAATCCCAAAAAGGCAAGTAAAATGCAAAGTATTTACATATATATTTTAGCAATTTTTTTTAACATTATCGCCATAGGTCTTATTTACGTTTTATGGGTAATTTGCTACAAGAGAAACAATAAAAAGCTACTTTTTATAAGTTTAGGTTGTACTGCTTTAATAGAAATTATTTTTATTGAGTTGCCATTATATGTAAACAAACTGATTTTAAGTGTTCTGTTTTCCTATATTGCGTGGAAAATTCTCAACGAATACGCAAACAGAATACATAAAGAAATGGTAACAGAAAGACTGGAATCTATGCGTCCTAGTTATAAGAAATTTGCTATTAAGGATAAAAAGTAAACTACGCTCGAAACCAATAGAAAGGGTGCGGCATATAATGCCGCACCCTTTCGCATATTGAAGCCCCCTTAATGGGGGCAAAATATGCCAGGCAAAACATAGTGAGGAGAAAAATCTAAGCCTTGCCCTTAAAACGTAACCGTATAATAGCACGCCTTAAAAATAAATAAAAGTAAAAAAACATTTATTTTTACTATTTTTTTACGAAATAAAAAAGCCCCCTTTTAGGGGGCTTTGATTATTTGACTAAATAAACAAGATTTCTCTTTTGCTTAACTGCTCAATAACAAAATCACTTTGCGGGGTAGGCTTTAAATAAGCCAATACCACAAATAATAATTTCTGATGGCTATTCAATTTTACAAAAGTTTGATAAGCCTTTGTATAAGATAAAATTTCCGTCCACTCATACCCTTTAAAGGCTTGAGATTTCATTCTTACCTTTTTCTCAAAAGAGTAAATTAAGGCTTCCGCATATTGTTTTGTAGTCAATACTGTCATTTTTAAATCCTCATAAGATTTTATTTTAACTTGCCACTTTTGGCATATCGTTAAACGGTAAGATTTAGCAATCGTTCCCGCTTAACTTGAGCATATAATAGCAAATTCAAAACAAAATTACAAGTAAAAAACAAATTATTTTTAAACTTTTTTCTTAATTAAAAGAGGGTTTCCCCTCTTTTAATTAAAGCCCCACTCTTTTCAAAAGCTCTTTTCTCAATTTCCCAACAGGTTGAGGGGTAAAGTGCAAATCAAGCTCAATATAAGGCGATCTGAACAATTCAGGTAGGCTGATATAGCCTAGTTCAGGAAAGCAAATATAGCCCAATCCAAAGGCTTGATTTTGCCCGTCCTCAATGTCTTTTTCTGTGATGTAAAAATCACACGCCCCCCCAAAATAGTGAAGAATAGCAAGGGCATTTTCTCCTTGCCCGTCGGTTTCATAAGTACTAGGCATTGATTCAATTTTTTGAGCGATTGAATCGATCAGCTCGCAAACATAAGAAGATTCCTCACTTGCAAGAAGTGATTTCAATACGTCCGCTTGAGCTTTAGGGAAAAATTGAGAGTGAGTTTTTAATTGATTTTCAGCTTTTTGAATTGCTGTTACATTGAACATAAATTACCTCATTTAGGTATAAAGAAAAGACTA
>NZ_MLHL01000072.1 GCF_002000545.1 Rodentibacter trehalosifermentans
ACGTCAGCCCCAAAAATAAAATGAAATGATAAAACCAACCGCCACACCAACAGTAGGCAAAGTTTTTGAGAAACCATCACTTAATTTCAGCATAGAAGAAGCGAACACTTCACTGACAATAGCCAAGGCTAAAAATAACCAATGTAATTGCATGTTTACATTCCTTTCAATTAAAAAAGGCGGTAATTCTATCAATGATATAAAGGTAAAAACAGTCTTGTTTTTTTAATCTTTTTTTGCGCAAATTAAGGATAAATAGCACAGATGGAGAGAATAAAAAGGCTACTTATCTTGGCACGCCACGCAAAAGTGGGATCGGTTCATAAGGTGCGATAGAGGTGGGTGCGGGTATATCGTTAAAAAGTAAAATAAAAGGTTTTGGTGGGACGATACGTTCATTTCGCCATAAGCTTCCCATCCCGACCAGTTGAATGTCTGAAGGGAGCTGACGTAAACCCTGTTGTAAAACAGCAACGGTATTTTTACGGGGGTGTCCAATGGCGATAGCTGTGCCGTGTTTTCTGGCATATTGAATTGCCGCTTGGAATTGACGCTGTACATCGGCGAATTCATTGCTATCGTCTAAGAAAATATGGCGATCCAGTGAACGCACTCCCTGTTCTTTCGCCATTTTCCCGGCAACGGAACGCCCAATGGTTCGGCTATCTAAAAAGAACAAATGTTGCGTATGAAGTGCGCTCATCAGATGACGCATTAATGTGCTGTCTGCCGTGGCGGCACTGCCCATATGGTTATTCATTCCAATGGCATAGCTCACCACATTTTTAGCGTTTTGCACCCGTTGAGCAACTTGCTCGGCGGACATTCCCAAATGCAACCCGCCTTCTTCTAGTTTCATTTGTCCCATCGGCTGCATGGGCATATGAATGAGAATATCACGGCCTTGCTTTTTAGCTTCTTGATTGCGGATTTTAGCATAGGGTGCAACAGGAATAATTGCGACAGAAATTTCACGAGGCATAGCAAAAATGGCGGCATCTTCTTTGGGGTGATAGCCCACATCATCGATAACAATAGCCAATTTAGCTTGTGAAAAAACGCGGATTGAAAAAAGGGTTAAGAAAAAAACAAGGAAAATTTTGACCGCACTTTTAAGTGAAACCACCATTATTTTATCCACCCTGCAGGATTAACCGGGGTCCCTTTACGGCTTATCCCGAAATATAACGCCGGGCGGGAAAGCTCGCCCGTATTCCCTACCTGTGCAATGGTTTGCCCGGCAGACACCAGTTGATTGGCTTTAACAAATACGGCTTGATTAAAGCCATATAAACTCAAATCACTGTCGCCATGTTTAATAATCACCATATAGCCATAGCCATTAAGTTGCCCGGAAAAAATCACCCGACCGGCTGCAATGGCTCGCACCGGTGTGCCGTTTGATGCGGCAATCACCATTCCCTTCCAACGGGCCTCTCCGGCTTGGGCCGAGCCAAACGCATAGAGTGTAGAACCGTTCACCGGTTTATTATATTGGCGTTTAGCCGTTCCTAGGCCACTGGTACTATTTATCAACTGACGCTCTTGGGCCGTCGGTTTATAAGGCTTGGCGGTACGTTTTTCTTCTGCCTGTTTACGCTGCGCCAAGGCATCCCGCTCACGTTGTTCTTGCTGGCGGGCGGCTTGTTCGGCACGTTGAATCTCTTGGCGTAATGCTGTTTCATTCGCACGCAAACGCTCTAATTTATTTTGATCTTGATTAATGGTTTTATTAATTTCGTTTAATGTAGATTGGCGTTCACGCTGAACTTTTTCCAATTCCTGTTGCTGTTTTTTTTGAGTAGAAAGTTGATCTTTGTGGGTTTGTTGCTGCCCCAAAATCGCCGCTTTCTGCTTCACAATTTGTGCTTGCGTGGCCTGCAAATGATGAATCATCTCAATTCGGGTTTGGTTTAAATGTTCATAGTACACTTTCATACGAGCCGCTTTTTTGGCATCTTCTGAAAGCATTCTTTCTAACACAGAAGGGTTTAACCCGGAGCGATAAATCATATCCATTTGCTTGGCAAGCTTGGCTTTTTGCTCACCTTCTTGCTTTTCCAAAAGTTTGAGTTGTTTATCCGCATCGGCAATTTGTTTACGAATTTCTTTCAAACTCAGCTCGGTTTCACGCAATTTTCCTGCTACAGAATTAATTTGGCTTTCTTGATTTTTTAAGGTGGATTGCAGTTTTGCTTGCGCCCGTTTTTGTTCTGCCAATTTCGATTCTTGCTGTTTAATTTGTTGTTGAATTTGGTTGAGATCGGCACTTTGGCTACCTGCTGAAAACAACAACGCACCACAACAAAAAAGTGCGGTCAACATCGCTGATGTTTTTGGGCGCAAGAGAGAAAACAACATAAATCATCCTAATTCACAAAACTGCGCAAATCTTATCATATTTGTTGAAAGGCGAAAAAGTTTCACACAGATTTTTTGAAGAAGATCAGGAAATCCTGCCTTTTTGCTTTTAAATAAAAGGATTTTTTGCTATAAAGTGCGCATTCTTTATTTACTTAAAATATCAGGAGAATCCTATGGAATTAGTCTTCATTCGTCACGGTTTCAGTGAGTGGAATGCGAAAAATTTATTCACCGGTTGGCGTGATGTGAATTTGACCGAACGTGGTGTGGAAGAAGCCAAAGCAGCAGGTAAAAAATTATTCGACGCCGGCTATGAATTTGATATCGCTTTCACTTCCGTGTTAACCCGTGCCATTAAAACCTGTAATATTGTGTTGGAAGAATCCCATCAGTTGTGGATTCCTCAAGTGAAGAACTGGCGTTTAAATGAACGTCACTACGGGGCATTACAAGGTTTGGATAAAAAAGCCACCGCAGAACAATACGGTGATGAGCAAGTGCATATTTGGCGCCGTTCTTACGATATTTCGCCACCGGATTTAGATCCGCAAGATCCAAATTCTGCCCACAATGACCGCCGTTATGCTCATCTTCCGTCAGATGTGGTACCGAATGCGGAAAATTTAAAACTCACCTTAGAGCGTGCCCTCCCATTCTGGGAAGATCAAATTGCACCGGCAATGCTTTCCGGCAAACGTGTTTTAGTGGTCGCTCACGGTAACTCACTTCGTGCCTTGGCGAAACACATTATCGGCATTTCTGATGAAGAAATTATGGATTTTGAAATCCCAACCGGTCAGCCGTTAGTGTTAAAACTTGATGATAAATTAAACTATGTAGAGCATTACTACCTTTAATTTTTAAATTTGATTGAAAGTGCGGTTAATTTTAGCCGCACTTTTTATTTAAGGAGAGATGAATGAAAAAGTTAGCTTATATCCTTTTTATGTTATTACCTTTTATGGCGACAACAGCCCTTGCCGCCCCATCCCATAAAAATACCCCGACAAAACAAACAGTCCAACAAACGAAAAAATCACAGGGGCAAAAAACCGTCAATAAAAAATCGACAGAGAAGAAAATCATAGAGAAAAACACGAAGAAAAATAAAGCGGAAAATAAAAAATCGGTGTCAAAAGCGGAGAAAAATAAGGGTAAAAAACAAACCTCCAAGAATAAAAAATCTACAGAATTACAAAAACAGAAAACAGCTCAAAAAGCGATAAAAAAATCGGAAAACAAGAAAACGGTACAAAACGAGCCTGAAAAAGCACAGAAACAGAATACGCTAAAAACCACACCGCTTAGCCAAGCAAAGAAAACCGTTGTGGTGCCTAAATGTCAAGATAACCAAGTCACTCGGGTTCTCTCCGATGCTTTTAATCGGCAGGGTAAAGTAACGAAGACACCAATGACCGTCAAAAATCTGAGCCGGCTACATGAAACCCAACACTACCCGCAACAAGGCATTCGTAGCTGTTATGCCCTTGTGGAAACCAACGGCAAAAAATATCAGACAAATTACAGCGTGATTTTAAATGATAACGGCTTTTTTGTTCAGGTAGAAAATGCCCAACCCACATTTTAAAATCATTAGGGGAGGCTTTTCCTGTTACTCCCCTAAAATTTCAATCAAAAAATCAGCAACGGCTCTCACTTTTTGTGAATGACAGACATCTTGATACATGACCAAATACATAGGGGCATGAAGTGATGAGGCAAGAGTTAGACGACTTAGGGAAATGGTTACAAAAGGTTTTAGAAATTTGATTTTTCCTTATCAAATTAACCTCTAACCCTTAGCCGAAAAAACAACGCCTTGATTTCCCTTTCGGATAATGCCGATATTCACCATTGGCAATGCCCTCAAGAAAAAGTTATCCGATGGCATAACGAACCGGGCGTAAAGTGGGAAAACCGATGCGGACGGTCATTCTCCTCACTTGACGATTGCATTCCTTTATGATTTTTATTTCCAGCCAATCAGTGGGAAATAGATTTTTGCTCGTAAATGGGCGGTGTACGCACCTATAAATTTGGCATTGAAATCAACCGCACTTTTGTAAAAATGTCTAAAAAGGCAAGTCGGATCTAATTTGATGATTGATTTCCTTCATAAATATCACCATAATCGCCCACCAATTAACATCATGTTCCTTTGTAAAAATTAAGAGCAATCAACCAGAGAAGTAAAAATGCCTCAAAATCAACCGCACTTTTATCGTGGACGTTTTTCCGTTGCGCCAATGCTGGATTGGACAACGCGTCATTGCCGCTATTTTCATCGCCAATTCTCTCAACATGCGTTGCTTTATACGGAAATGGTGACCGCTCCGGCGATTATTCACGCCAAATATGACCATTTGGATTTTGATATGCGTGAAAATCCCGTTGCATTGCAATTGGGCGGAAGTGATCCTGAGCAGCTTAAACATTGTGCGAAACTGGCGGAAGAACGGGGTTATCATGAAATAAACCTCAATGTGGGCTGCCCTTCCGATCGGGTACAAAACGGCATGTTTGGTGCGTGTTTAATGGCAAAAGCCGATTTAGTGGCGGAATGTGTGGAAAAAATGCAACAGGCGGTAAACATTCCCATTACGGTGAAAACCCGTATCGGCATTGATGATCTTGATAGTTATGAATTTTTATGTGACTTTATCGAAAAAGTGCAAAATAAAGGTTGTCAGGAATTTATTATCCATGCCCGTAAAGCCTGGCTTTCTGGGTTAAGCCCAAAAGAAAACCGTGAGATCCCCCCGCTTGATTACGAACGGGTTTATCAGTTAAAACGTGATTTCCCTCATTTAACGATTGTGATTAATGGCGGCATAAAAACCGTGGAAGAAATGAAACAACATTTGCAATTTGTCGATGGTGTGATGGTGGGGCGTGAAGCCTATCAAAACCCTGCCTTACTGGGTACGATTGACCAAGCATTATTTGATGAAACCGCCCGAATCGTTACACCACGAGAAGCAGTGCTTGCTATGCTACCTTACATTGAACAACAACTCAGTCAAGGGGTTTATCTCAACCATATTGCGCGTCATATGTTGGGCGCATTTCAACATTGCAAAGGGGCACGCCAATGGCGTCGTTATTTAAGTGAAAATGCCTTTAAACAAGGGGCTGGGATTGAAGTCGTGGAAACCGCATTAGGTTTTGTTGAAGAATAAGGCTTATCAAATGTGATAAGCCTCACAAATTTAAATATTCATCCTTTCCATCCGAGGTTATTTACCGGATAATAGAACACACGATTTGAGAGGGAATCTCGTCGTATTTCTTGAATCATCAAGCCTTGCTTTTCTTGACACCTCAAGTAACTTTCCCCCTTGTTGGCAAATACGTTCTTACACGTTTTAATCGCTGTATAAAATAACCCATTTTGTTTTTTGGATTGGTCTTAACCGCATTGGTTTGATATGGATGTCTAAAAAAACAAAAGTGCGGTTAGAAATAACCGCACTTTCTTACTGACACACCACTAATTGAGTTTTTGTTTCTTGCAAATATTGGCTAATGGAACGTGGCACTTCGTCGGTGAACAAATATTCCACATCGCTTAATTCCCCTAAACGCACAATGGCTTGGCGGGTAAATTTTGAATGATCCGTCACTAATAAGGTTTGGCGTGAGCTTTCCATAATTGCCCGTTTTACCTGAACTTCATGATAATCATAATCCAATAACGAACCGTCGGAATCAATCGCACTGATCCCAAGAATGCCGAAATCTAGACGAAACTGGGAAATAAAATTCACCGTTGCCTCCCCAATAATCCCACCGTCCATGCGTAACGAACCGCCCGCCATAGTAATTTCAAAGCTTTCATTTTGGCGAAGTAGATGTGCCGCATTCAGGTTATTTGTCACAATGCGCAAACGCTCATGATTAAGCAAGGCATTCGCCACTGCTTCAGGTGTGGTACCGATATCAATAAATAATGAAGCGCCATTGGGAATGTATTTAGCCACCTCTTGGGCAATGCGATTTTTTTGTGAAGAAAAAAACAGCTTACGATCAATATAATCGGAATTTTCCACTGAGGAAGGCGAAGCCGCCCCACCATGATGACGACGGATCAAATCTAATTCTGCAAGAATATTCAAATCCCGACGGATTGTTTGAGGACTAACGTCCAATTGGCTCACCAATTCCTCTGTGCTTAAGTATCCCTGCTGATTAACCAGCTCAATAATTTTTTGATGACGAATGGACTGTTTCATTATCGTATCCTTCAATAAATGATGGCGCTACTCTACCCGATTCAAGGAAATTTTACTATCAATAAATCCCCAAGCTAATCCTAAAATCAACCCTGAAATATGTGCCGCATTGCCAAGATAAATATCAAATAACGGGCTAATAAAGCCAAATGCTAGCCCGATAAGTAACATCGTGAAAAAACCTTCAGGCAATTCAAAAAGATTCGCATTAAGTTTATCTGCGATAAAAACATAACCTAACACAGCATAAACCACCCCGGATAAACCAAAGAAATTTGGCCCGGAGAAGCCATTTTGCACAATGCCTGTCAGCACTGCAGATACGAAAAAAAGAAGGAACAGTTTCATTGCACCGAAATGACGTTCAATCATTCCGCCAAATAACCAAAACCACGACAAATTCGCAATAATATGAATAGTCGACAAATGGACAAAACAATGGGTGATATAACGCCAAAGTTCCCAATCCTGCTCCCCATAAATCGGGTAATGGAACATTTCCATGATATTTTCTTCAAAACCGATTTGTTGTAATAAATACACCACCACACAACTTACCGTGATGAGGTGTAGAGGCGTGAAATAACGGGATAAACGAATAGATTGCATAAGCTTTTGAACTCGCAAGGTTTTATTGTAAATCATCCAAGGTATTAAAATTAACAAATTGCCCTTCAGTGCTGTTAAATATGACAGACTTTCCGCCATTCTCACGCATAAATTGCAATAATCGGCGTTCACCGGAAGCAAGATACTGACGGAGTTTGGCTTTTAATTGGACAGACATTAAACAAAATGTGGGATGAGAGCGTGTTTCATCACAGGCATAGGCCAGCAAAGTGCGGTCATTTTCTATTGTATTTTTCAATTTTTCGAGCAAATTGTGGGGAAAAAAAGGGCTATCACAAGGGGTGAATAGCACAAAATCCGTTTTGGCTTGTTCTAGAGCGGTTAACATTCCGCTTAAAGGCCCTTGAAAATCCGGCAATTCATCGGCAAATACAGGCAAACCCAATTTGGCATAATCGCTGATGTTACGATTGGCATTAATCGCCATTGTTGAAATTTGAGGTTGTACTCTTTCGATCACCTGTTGAATCAAAGGTTTTCCCTGCCAAAGTTGCAAACCTTTGTCTCGTCCGCCCATTCGCCGTGCCTTCCCACCTGCCAAAATCACTGCACTTATTGTCATTTCCATATTTTATTCTGTTGTCATTTCAAGTATGATCTGCTCCCTATTTTTCTATATAGGAAAGGAAATAGCAATGAAATGTAAGCGTTTAAATGAAGTTTTGGAACTTTTACAGCCTTATTGGTCTAAAGAGCCGGATTTGAGCTTGATGGCTATCTTGCAAAAAATCGCAAACGAGGCCGGTTTCGAAAAACCACTCAATGAATTAACCGATGAAGTGATTATTTATCAGTTAAAAATGGATGGTACCGATAAATACGAACCGATCCCCGGCATCAAAAAAGACTACGAAGAAGATTTTAAAACCGCCTTGTTAAAAGCTCGCGGCATTATTAAATAAGGAAACACAATGAAAAAATTTTTACTCGCATTAGGTGCATTCATTTCAGTTAATGTATTGGCAGCAGACTTACAAGAAGGGAAACAATATATTCAAGTAAGCCAACAAGCAGCGCCACAAAAAGAAGTGATTGAATTTTTCTCTTTTTATTGCCCGCATTGTTATTCCTTTGAAATGGAATATAAAATCCCTCAACAAGTGAAAGAAAGCTTACCTGAGGGCGTGGCCTTTAAACAATATCATGTGAATTTTTTAGGGCGTCAGTCTGAAAATTTAACGCGTGCTTGGGCTTTGGCAATGGCATTGGGTGTGGAAAATCAGGTTAAAACTCCGTTATTTGAAGCGGCACAAAAAGATCGCTTAAAATCCATGGACGATATTCGTGCGATTTTTTTAGATAACGGTGTAACCGCAGAACAATTTGATGGTGGCATTAATAGTTTTGCCGTCAATGGCTTAGTGAATAAGCAAGTCAATGCCGCAGAACAATTTAAAGTCCATGGTGTGCCGGATTTTTATGTGAACGGAAAATTCCGTGTAAATCCTGAAGGCCTAAATTATGATAATTTCGTTAAGGATTATGTAGAAACCGTAAAAGGTTTATTGCAAAAATAACGAAAAATTGGTTTAATGCCTGCCGTTTTTAACCAATGAAAAAGAGAGATGATCATGGCTGCAAGTTTCAGTGTTACCCGTCGTTTTTTTGACGACAAAAACTATCCGCGTGGGTTTTCCCGTCACGGTGATTACACCATCAAAGAATCACAAGTGCTTGAACAATATGGCCAAGCCTTTAAAGCCTTAGATCTCGGTGAGCGAAAACCGGTAACAAAAGAAGAAAAAGAGTTTGTTGCATTCTGTCGTGGAGAACGTGCACCGGAAACTTTCTTTGAAAAAACCTGGCATAAATACCGTACCCGTATTAACACCACCAAACGGGTTTACACCCTCTCCGGTGATGTAAGCGAAGCGGCCTCCGGTGGTGATGATTATTCCGGCGAATAAAGATTTATGAGATAAGGCAGGCACCAGTCTGCCTTTTGTTTTGAGTAGGGTGCTAAATTGCGTGCAATTTACGCACGGTGATTTCCCCCTATTTTCGTAGGCAATGATAAAGCATTTCCCCTCTACCGATACGGTGAAAATCCTATGCAACTCCCCATTTCCCGATACAGCGAACTGCTACAAAAAAAACTGGAAAAACTGACCGCACTTTTGCGCCCTTTCAATGCGCCCGCCATTCAGCTATTTGATTCCCCCACCAGCCATTATCGTATGCGGGCGGAATTTCGCATTTGGCACGAACAGGGTGATTTTTATCACATTATGTTTGACCAAGCCAGCAAACAACGTTATCGCGTAGATGAATTTCCTATCGCAAGTCGGCTCATTAACCGAATGATGAAAGCCTTGTTGCCATTACTCAAACAACAGGAAATTTTGCACAAAAAACTCTTCCAAATTGATTATCTTAGTACGTTGAGCAATCAAATTATCGTCAGTCTTTTGTATCATAAACCGCTGACGGAAGAATGGCAGCAATCCGCAGGAAAATTGAGAGAACAACTTACCGAACTGGGTTTTCATGTTCACCTTATCGGGCGGGCCAGCAAACAAAAAATTTGCCTAAATCAAGATTATGTGGACGAAGTGTTGCCTGTTGCCGGTCGAAATTATGTCTATCGCCAAGTCGAAAACAGTTTTACCCAACCAAATGCAGTGGTCAATGCCAAAATGCTGGAATGGGCGATGGCTTGTACAGCGGGCAGCAAAGGCGATTTACTCGAACTTTATTGTGGCAATGGCAATTTCTCCATAGCCTTGGCACAAAATTTCCGCAAAGTACTTGCCACCGAGATTGCCAAACCCTCTGTGGCGGCAGCACAATTTAACATTGCCGAAAATGGGGTGGATAACTTGCAGATCATCCGAATGTCGGCAGAAGAATTTACCCAAGCGATGAACGGTGTGCGCGCTTTTAATCGATTAAAAGGCATTGATTTAACCGCCTATGAATGCAACACCATTTTTGTGGACCCGCCCCGTGCAGGGCTTGATCCCGACACGGTAAAATTGGTGCAACATTATGATCGCATTTTGTATATTTCCTGTAACCCACATACCTTATGTGATAATTTGCAAGTACTTTCAAAAACACACCGTATTGAAAAAGCAGCGTTGTTTGATCAATTCCCTTACACCGATCATATGGAAAGTGGCATATGGCTGATTCGCAAATAAAAATTCAATTAATAGCCGAATCCACAGAAAAAACACAGGAAAAGTTAACCGCACTTTGTACGCCCTTAGGGTTAATTCACGATGCGCAAAGCCCACTTGCTCTCGTGCAAACCGATGAACGGTTAGAATTACGCAAATTAGACGAACCCAAACTCGGGGCGGTGTATGTCGATTTTGTAAGCGGTGCGATGGCACATCGCCGAAAATTCGGTGGAGGGCGAGGCGAAGCCGTGGCAAAGGCGGTGGGAATTAAGGGAAATGAATTGCCAAGTGTGATTGACGCCACCGCCGGATTAGGACGAGATGCTTTTGTGCTCGCCGCTATCGGCTGCCAAGTGCGTTTAGTCGAACGCCACCCCGTTGTGCATTTACTGTTGCAAGACGGCTTAAATCGAGCCTATCAAGATGAAGAAATTGGGGAGATGTTGCAACAAAATTTACGCTTATTGCCGGCTCGACATATTCGAGAACTCAGTCCTGAAACAGATTGTGCGGATGTGGTTTATCTTGATCCTATGTATCCGCATAAACAAAAATCGGCTTTGGTAAAAAAAGAAATGCGTGTGTTTCAGCATTTAGTCGGCGCAGATTTGGATGCCGATGAATTGCTTGAGCCCGCATTACATCTTGCCCGAAAACGAGTGGTAGTAAAACGCCCCGACTATGCGGAATTTCTTGCCCAAAAACCACCACACTTTCACCGTGAAACGAAAAACCACCGTTTTGATATTTATTTGGGAGAAGCACAATGTTAAAAGAAAATGCCGTGGTCATTGGCTACGAAAATGGGCTTGCCAAAGTAAAATGCCAATCCCCAAGTGCCTGCGGACAATGTGCTGCGCAAAAAAGCTGCGGCAGTGCAAGTCTTTCCGAGCTCAATGGCAAACGTGGCGAACATATTTTCACGGTAGAAACGATGATGCCACTTCGTGAAGGCCAAGTCGTCGAAATCGGGTTGGAGGAAAAATCCATGCTGTATTCCGCATTACTGATGTATATTGTGCCGCTTTTAGTCTTGCTTCTCGCGACAGGGTTATCCCACTACATCAGTGAAAATGAATTGAGCCGAGCTTTGGTTATTTTTCTTTCCACCGCACTCACTTTTATTTTCGTTAAAAAGTACAGTCAAAAACTTGGACAACAAACGGAATTTCAGCCGGTGTTGCTGCGGGTGATTTCTTAAAAACGTAGGAAATTTTATTCACCCATTCGGAATCATTGGAAGGTTCAAAAAACGTTGTTTTTTGCAACCGCACTTATAAACGTCATTCTTTGCTTCTTAAAGTAAACTACGCTAGAATGCGTAGCGTTTTTATTATAAAAATCAGAGGAATACAAATGAAATTTACCACTAAATTATTGATTGCCGCATTGGGTTTAAGCATTTTAACTGCTTGCGGACCTAAAGGACCAAGCAAAGAACAAATTGCAGCTGAAGAACAAGCCAAAGTTGTTTATGAAATAGCAAAAGAAGATTACAACAAGTACACAGAATGGCGTAAGTCGGCAAATAAAGTGATTAGAGAAGTAAATAATGCTATTAGTACGATCTTTGCAGAAAAAGATCCCGCTAAAGTAATCGAAATGTATAAAGATCGGGCTAAAGACTTGTCTGATGTTTCAAATAAATTAAACGAAATTCAATTTTCCGATTCCCGTTTTGCCCCATTGAAAACAAAAGGTATTGAGGGTTTCAAACAACTCTCCGAATTATTTTCAGAATCAACAAAATATATTACAGCTGATATACCAAATGAAACTCGAATGAATATGGTTAATCGCCGTAATCAAGTCATTAATGCAATCAATAAAGAACTTGTTCAAATTGAAAAGGATGTATTGCAACAAATTAATGCTGATGCGAAAAAATATAATGAAATTCGTAGTGAAAATGACAAGCTGCGAAAAGGGGAGTAATCTTCTGGCTTAGAGGAAAAATAATATTGGCTTACTTGGCATTACTACATTGATGCTCTTCGGCGTATTTATTTGGCAAACCCTCTCTTAAAAAAACTCCCGATAAATATCATCAACCCCGATTTATCGGGGTTTTTACTGTTTGAAAATCGTTAAAGTGCGGTCATTTTTAAGGTTATTTTTATGCGTATTCAAATTCCCCTTCTTGGTATCACCGGTTATAGCGGCAGCGGTAAAACTACACTATTGGAAAAACTTATCCCGGAATTAATTGCCCGTGGAATTAGAGTTTCTGTGATCAAACACAGCCACCATAATGCTCAAGTGGATAAGGAGGGAAAAGACAGTTGGCGAATGAAAGAAGCAGGCTCTGCCCAAGTGATGATGGCATCAGATCACCGCTGGGCGCTGATGACAGAAACCCCCTCGCCGGTTTCACTCGATGAGTTGGCCCAACAATTTGATAAAACACTCACGGATTTAATTCTGGTGGAAGGGTTTAAACAAGAACCAATACCGAAAATTCTTTTGCACCGCCAAGAAATGACAAAACTCTTGCCGGAAATCGACAATGATGTCCTTGCCCTTGCCACCAATTATTCCCTTGAAACCGACCGCACTTTGTTAGACATTAACCGTATTCCACAGATAGCCGATTTTGTTGAACATTGGTTTCGATCACAGGAAATAAAATGAGGGATCCCCATACTTACCAAGGCTTAGCTTGGGTGGCAGCCATGGCGCTTTTTATGCAAAGCCTTGATGCCACCATTTTAAACACCGCATTACCGGCAATTTCTGTGGATCTGCATAAACCGGCGTTTGAAATGCAAATGGCGATCATTGCCTATTCCTTAGCGGTCGCCTTATTTATTCCTCTCACCGCATGGGCGGCAGCAAAATTTGGTACACTCACGGTGTTTCGCTGTGCCGTTTTCACCTTTGTATTGGGTTCCGTGGCTTGTGCGGCGGCGCCTAATTTAGAAAGCCTTATCCTTGCACGAATTATCCAAGGCATTGGCGGGGCATTTATGATGCCCATCGCCCGTTTAGCCATTATTCAATCCGTTCCTAAACATCAACTCCTGAACGCTTGGAATCTAATGGCAACCGCCGGGTTAATCGGTCCGATTTTAGGACCGATATTAGGCGGTTGGCTGGTGATTCACGCCACTTGGCATTGGATTTTCCTTATCAACATTCCCATTGGCATAGTCGGTATTTGGGCGGCAGGTCACGTGATGGACAATATCAAAGGCGGCGAAGAAAAACTGGATTGGACCGGTTTTTTATTATTCGCCCTCGGTTTGGTGGGATTAACGCTCGGTTTAGATCTACTGGGTGAAACCCATCAAAATCCATTCCTCACCTATGGTTCACTGATGGTCGGTATCGGCTTGTTAATGATTTATGTAATGTATGCAAAAGGCAATGAACGGGCAATTCTACCCCTTTCCCTCTTCCGCACACGGACATTCACCCTAAGCATACTCGCCAATTTATTTATTCGTTTATCCGCTTCCGGCATTCCTTTTTTATTGCCGTTGATGTTTCAGCTTTCCTTTGGTTTTAGTGCAGAAATGTCCGGTTGGCTGCTTGCGCCTATCGCCTTAATGTCGGTGATATTCAAAACCGTCATCGGGCATATTCTGAATAAATTCGGCTATAAAACAACCCTAATTTCATCCGCACTTTTAATGGCTTTGGGAATAATGGCGATGGCGTGGTGGGATAACCAAACCGCACTTGTCCGGATTGTGATGAATTTAATGTGGTATGGTGCCTGTATGTCGATGATTTTCACGGCGGTGAATACGCTGGCGGTGGGTGATCTTTCCCCATCACAAGCGGGCGCAGGCTCAACGATACTGAGCATTGTCCAACAAGTGGGGATTGGTTTTGGGATTGCCGTCTCATCCATTATTTTGAATGTTTACCGCCAATTTTTCGGTAATGAAGGCGAATTATTGCAACACGCCTTCAGCTATACCTTTTTAACCTCCTCGCTTTTTGCTATTGCATTAATTTGTACATTAGTTAGACTGCATAAGACAGATGGCGATCATTTGCGTCAAACATCAAAATTGAGTGATTAGACCAGATAATTCTCGCTTGATTTATGGTTATTTTTCTATTTTGGCGTTAAAATCACGTGCGGTATTATGTCGCCAATGCACAAAAACAGAAATTTTAACAGAACGTAGGGACACACTGCGTGTGTCCGTTATAAAAACCAAATTATTTCAATAGGTTAAGATTCGGATACACGCAGTGTATCCCTACAAAGAACAAAAGCAACGTTGTGCAACTGCATAATACCGATTGCATAAGTCGTTGAAATGCAATATTTTTAGGAAGTAAAGGGTGACTCTGCTGTATGTATTAGGAGTCTGATTGAGTATCAAGTCATTTAAGGAACATGACGTATGAACAAAATTTTTAAGGTTATTTTTAACCACACTACGCAAACTTGGACAGCCGTATCAGAGTTAGCGAAAGGACATTGTAAATCATCTTCCAAGAATACCATTGAGGTTTCTGATGAAAGAAAAAATAGTGCCTCATCTCTTTCAGGTATTAAAACAATAGCAATCACATCAGCGATGATGATGGCAGTTGTACCGAGTGCATTTGCGGTAACAGCGGGTGTAGAGGCAATTAAATGGACAAGCGGGGAAGGTACAGGAATTGCCGGTGGGGACGCAAATGGAGATACTAATGCGATTGCCATTGGTCGTTATAACCCAAAGAACGAAAACACGCCAACCGATTCAAACAATCCAAAGAATCCGCCTGCAAGGGCTTGGGCGCCGGGAGCGATTTCAATTGGTACAGATTCTCAGGTTGGTGCTCAGGCTAAAGATGAGAATGCTCGTGGAGGTATTGCCATTGGTTTTGATGCGACCACGCTTGGAAAGCGAGGTGTGGCTATTGGGGCCAGCAGTAAGGTCAGCGGTGAAGGGGGCTATTGCGCTTGGTGGAATAGCAAATGCAACCGGTGAAGGGGCAACGGCAGTTGGTTTTAACAGCACTGCCGGCACAGGCGCAACAGCAATTGGACGAGGTAGCCAAGCAGGAACCGGGGGGATCGCAATCGGTGAGAACGCTCAAGCCGCCTCTCCCGATTCTATCGTTATCGGACGTGGAACAACAATAACGGATTCAGCGCACTATGGAACCGTTATCATAGGTGCAAATATAACAGGGGGAAGTTTAAACTCGGTTGTAATCGGTAAACAAGCGAATACCGGAAATCTTGAATCCGTTGCTGTAGGTTTTGGTGCAAACACAAGTTCACAAAAAGCAACCGCACTCGGCTCTAATGCAACAGTCAAAGACAATTCAATGCATGCTATAGCATTAGGTTCAGGCTCAGAAGCCGGTGCAGCAAATACTGTTTCTGATTTAAAATTCAAAACCGATGACGGAACAACAGAAAACACCGCAACGATTACGGGTCAAACCGCAAATAGCGTGCTTTCTATCGGTAACAGCACCCATAAACGACAAATTGTGAATGTGGCGGCAGGGCGTGTTTCGCAAGATTCCACCGATGCTGTAAATGGTAGCCAGCTCTATGCGGTCATGAAAAACTCGGGCTTTAATATCCAACAAAACAGCCAGGCAAAATCCCGTATTAATCATGATGGTTTAGTCAATTTTGCAAATGGCAACTATACCACCGCCGAGGTTGAAGACAGCAATAATGGCGCAACGGTCAAAATGAATGTGGTGACACAAGGCATTGCTGTGAGTGACAAAGGCGTCACCAGTGTTTCGGGCACATCGGGATTAACCACCGCTAAAATCGTATCGGATGCGATTAATCAGGCTTTCACGAATTCCAGTTTCTATGTTAAAGCGAATAGTGATACGGGGGAGAAAATTTCCAGAGGTGGTTACATTGACATTGTTGCCGGAGACAATATTGAGGTAGAGAGACAGCAAAGTACAATTACCATCACGACAGTTGATTCCCCTAGTTTTACTGACATCAGTGCCGTTAAACTCAATGCGCAACAGGTAACAACAAAAAATTTAACCGTAAACGAGGCGTCAACCCTAAACACCTTAAATGTAAATGGGGCATTTTCTGCGAATAGCAATGTTAATTTAGGCGGAGTGGGAACCACAACGCGTTTTGCAGCTCGTTCAACGATTGACGCCGGTAATAACAAAATTACCAATCTTGCCCCGGGAACAAGCTCTAAAGATGCAGTGAATAAATCGCAGTTGGATCAAGTCTCCGGTGTTGCGAACACCGCCCGGGATAACGCAGCGGCTGCCAATATTACAGCAACAAATGCCAATAACACCGCAAATGCAGCCAATACAACAGCCACAAATGCCAATAACACGGCAAATGCTGCCAACACAACAGCGAATACCGCATTAAATAAAGTCAATCAAGGTTGGAACATCACGACCGGTCAGGTTGACGGGGGGAATGTAAGCAACAATCGTTCAACCAAGGTTCAGATGGGGGATACGGTAAGTGTCATTGCAGGAAAAAATCTTAATATCTCTCAAGCTGGCACAAATATTACCTTATCCATTAATGATTCACCGAATTTCACCAGCATTACAACAAGTAATGGCGCAACCATTGGCGGAAACCTAACCGTCAATGGCACAACTTCAACCAAA
>NZ_MLHL01000073.1 GCF_002000545.1 Rodentibacter trehalosifermentans
GAATAAAATGTTCTGAAAAAAAAGCCATTATTTATTCTCCTTTGTTAATTTGATTGAAAAGGAAAATACTATAGAAAAATAAGGTTGCATAATATCCATTATGCATATGATATATATTTTTTTAATATAGAAATAAGATAATACTGATTAGATGAAGGGAAGCGCTTTTTTATTATAAATAAATATAAATTATAAAAAATCAATATAATATTAAACAATAAGTTTAGGTCGATTAAATATAAAGGGTATGTAAAACTCAGCGTTCACATACCCAATTCATCAACTAGATTTTTTTCTTCATCAAACCGCTTGGTTTACGCCATACTCTACCTTGTCGGGCAATCAGTTTATCTGCTGCCACCGGTCCCCAAGTGCCGGCTTCGTATTCGTGGATTCGTCCGCCGTTGGCTTTGTAATCTAAAATCGGTTGAACAAATTGCCAAGCCGCATGAACGGCATCCGTACGGGCAAAGAGTGTCGCATCGCCTTTCATTGCATCCAGCAATAGACGCTCATAAGCGGTCAATACTTGTGCTCCGGCAAGATCAGCATAGCGGAAATCCATCGAAACTTCTTTTGCCTCAAAGCCTGCGCCCGGTTTTTTCAAACCGAAACGCATAGAAATGCCTTCGTCCGGTTGAATACGGATGATGAGTTTGTTTTCTGGGGCGTTTTGGCTAAATACCGGGTGAGGTGTGGTTTTAAAATGGATCACAATTTCTGTGACACGAGCAGGTAAGCGTTTACCGGTACGCACATAAAAAGGCACGCCCGCCCAACGCCAGTTTTCGATTTCACAACGCAACGCCATATAGGTTTCAGTGTGTGAATCTGCCGGCACGCCTTTTTCTTCTAAATATCCCTTCACGATGTTGCCATTCACTTCACCGGCAGTATATTGACCCAACACTAAATTATGTTCAACATCTTCTTGCGTAAGTGGACGTAAACAGTGCATCACTTTTGCCACTTCATCACGCATAGAATCCGCATTGATGATTGCTGGCGGCTCCATTGCTACCATTGCAAGCACTTGCAATAAGTGATTTTGGAACATATCCCGCATAGCACCGGAACCATCATAATAGCCGCCACGCTCTTCCACACCGATAGATTCCGCCCCAGTGATTTCTACATAATCAATAAAATTACGGTTCCAAAGCGGTTCAAACCAGCCATTAGAAAAACGCAATACGAGTAAATTTTGAACGGTTTCTTTACCAAGGTAGTGATCGATACGATAAATTTGATGCTCTTCAAAGAAACGGTGAATTTGCACATCCAACACTTGTGCGGTTCTTTCATCATACCCAAAAGGCTTTTCTACAATAATACGCTTCCAACCGTATTCTTCTGTATTCAAACCATGTGCAGCCAAACATTCGGGAATCACACCATAAAGGCTTGGTGGGGTGGACATATAATAGAGTGTATTACCGCAAGTTTGATATTTATCGTGTAATTCGTCCAAACGGGGAACCAATTTTCCATAGTCTGCGGCATCTGCCGTATTCACGGCTTGGTAATAAAGATGATGACAAAATTCATCAAGGATTTCAGGTGTGGTATCTTCGTTTTTGATTAAGGCTTCACGCATTTTTGTGCGGAAAGTTTCATCATTAAGTTCCGAACGAGCCACACCAAGCACGGAAAAATTTTCACCTAATCTTCCGATTTTGAAGAGATTATAAAGTGCCGGGATGAGTTTTCGGTGGGTTAAATCCCCGGATGCGCCAAAAATGACGATACAGCTGTTCTCAGTTTGCATAATTATCCTTGTAAAAATACCGAGTGAAATGACGGGCTATTCTAACGAAATTTTTCCTGCTAACCAATCAATTAAATTGAAAGATAGAATCCCAGTTGACAGATTTATCCGCCACCATCACAAAATTGGGGTTAATCAAGGTTTCACGTTGATTATAGGTGAGCGGTGCAAAGTGTGAATCAAAAATCTGTCCATTCGTTTCATTGAGTAACACTTCTGAGCCCGCCGTATCCCATTCACCGGTTTGCCCTAAACGGACATAGCAATCCACCTCGCCTTCAGCCACCAATGCGCCTTTCAAACTACTAGAGCCCAGCACGACAAACTCATAAGCAAAATCCTTTGATAACATTGACCGCACTTTTTCTTGCGAAGTGGTGGCGCCCACCGCAATGCGTAATGTTGGGAAGGAAGAAGTGCGGTTAAAATCCACGGTGTTTTTACCCAGTTTTTTCACCTGTTCGCCTTGTTTTTTAAATGCGCCAAAATCTGCCATCGCATAATAGGTAAGGGATAATATCGGTGCGTGAATAATGCTTAGCACAGGTTTATTTTTACGAACAAGGGTGATTAAAACGGAAAATTGATCAGTGCGATTAATAAATTGTTGCGTGCCATCGAGGGGATCGATGAGCCAATATTCTTTCCACGTTTGGCGTTCCTCAAAAGGAATATGACAATTTTCTTCGGAAAGCACCGGCGTTTGTGGGAAAAGTGCGGTCAGTTTTTCCGTTAAAAATTGACTGACAAAAAGATCCGCTTCGGTGACCGGTGTATTATCTTCTTTAATTTGTACATCAATATGCTGTTGATAAAAATGTTGTAGATGATTACCGGCTTGGTAAGCAATTAGTAGAACCTGATTCAGTAAATGTTCATTGAGTGGCAACATAAAACCTCCCGACAATATTTTTCATCATGATTTTGTTTTGGGTAATAAAAATGGTAGAACAAAGAGAGAATAAAATACCATACCGCACATATTTAATAATCCCAGCACTAGCCCATCTTTAATTAACCATGTCCAGATTGATATATCCGGTTCTTTTATTACGACCAGTAAATAAGCAATGAAATAAAAATAGAAAAAACCGATCAATGATGAACATAGCACAATCGATAGGATATTATAGCGTACATAGCGATATTTAGTGGCGACCAAGGCAATCAGAAAAGCGGGAATGGTTGCTAGGATAAAAGCAATGAAAAGGTAGTGGTTAAAAGGTATGCTTACATCAAGATCCCAATCCAAAAAACAAAATAATGCGGTGGCTAATCCTTGCAAAATCAACGGAAATAAAATTAATGTTTTAAGATAAGGTTTCATAAAATCTCCCTACAATTTCTTATGATGATTTGGTTTTTGGCAAAAGCCAAGGCAGTATAAATAAAGTGCAAAATGTCATAAAGCACGTACCCAATAAAGCTCCCCAGAATGAAATAGTAAACTCAATAAGAGAGATGATGGTGAGATAATAAAAAAAACTCACTAATGCTGAGCATAGTACAATAGCGGCAATGTTATAGCGCATATAACGGAATTTAGTGGTGATCAGGCTAATCAAAAAAGCGGGAATCGCCACGAGAATAAAAACAACAAGAAAATTTTGGATAAAAGGCAATTGGTAATATGGATCTGCATTCGCATTCAAAAACTCTACAAGTGCGGTCGCTAATCCTTGTGAAAGGAGAGGAAATAAAATTAATGCTTTAAGATAAGGTTTCATAAAAAATAGGCTATCGGAAAAGATAGCCTATTTTAAAGGAATTTTAGGGATTAATCAGATTTTTTCGCACGTAATACACGAGAAGCAAAAATAATGATCCCGGCAATAAATACGGTTAAACCCAATATTTCACCGATGCGGTCCCAATTTTTAAGGTTTAGCGCCAGTGGTGCTTCAGAACCGCCGGAGGTGACGGAAGCGGCAATCACAAAAGCTAAAATCACGCCCATAAGACTTTCCCCCACGATCAAACCAGCGGAGAAAAGCGTTCCAAAACGTTCTGCTTTAGCGGAGATTTGTTGATTGCCGGTGCGTGCCGCATAGCTTGCAATATGGCGGTTAATGAACCAGGCTAAGAAAGCCCCAATCACTACCGGGGTATTAATGGATGGGGGCAAATAAATACCAATTCCTACTGCTAATACCGGTAATGCAAAGGCTTTATTACTCACTTTTTTCAAGAACGCATCAATAACAATTAACACCGCCCCTAACCCCACACCGGTTAAAATGTATGTCCATTCTAATTGGTTGGTAAAAATCCCTTGTGAGATGGTTGTCATAATCGTGGCTTGTGGTGCAGAAAGCGCTTGGGTCGGATCCATATCCGCCCGTGGCAATGCGCCACTAAAACCATAGGCGTGGTATAAAATCTCCAACACCGGTGCAATTACCCGTAAACCATTGGTTAAAAAGGCCACCACGCCGGCGAATACCCCGCCATAGGCAATATCTTTTACCCCGGTATCGCCTTTATCGTGATTACCCGCTTTCAAAATTTCAGCCGCTGCCACACCTTCCGGATAAGGTAAATCACTATTCACCACCATCGCACGACGTAATGGAATGGTGAACAATACCCCTAATGTGCCACCGGCGGCACAAATCAACATGGTTTGCCAAAATGGAAAATCATTCCAGTAACCCATCATTAATAAACCCGGTAAAACGAAAATCACAGAGGATAACGTCCCCGCCGCAGAAGCCTGCGTTTGTACCATATTATTTTCCAAGATACTGGAATCTTTAAAGAATTTTAACACTGCCATAGAAATCACAGCGGCAGGAATGGAAGAGGCAAAAGTCATCCCGACTTTTAAGCCTAAATAGACGTTAGATGCAGTAAAAATCACCGTAATTAACGCCCCGAGAATCATCCCACGAAACGTGAGTTCTTTTAAATTTGAATGAGGCATAATTTTTCCTAAGTTAAACAAAAGGCGCTTACTGTCCCAAGAAACAGCAAAAAATTCAAGAATTGTTTAATATTTCTTTAACTAAATTGAAAGATATTTAATAAATACTCGATTTATTAGAAAAATTATTAATATTTCCTCATCCAAGACTATTCAAATAATCCCTCAACGCATAAAGTGCGGTCAAATTTCTTGCCTCATTGAAATCGGGATGAGCAATTAATTCATCTAATTTCGCCAAGGGAAAACGAACCAATTCTAAGGGTTCCGGCTCGTCTCCTTCAAGTTTGCAAGGGTAGAAATCCTGCACAATAAAAATATGCATTGGGTTACGCATATAACTTGGGCTAGTAATGACCGTACGTAAAAAATGGATGTGCTTTGCGCCAACGCCAATTTCTTCCTTCAATTCACGATTGGCAGCCTCCTCCGGTGTTTCCCCCGCATCAACGCCCCCTTTAGGAAAACTCAGCTCATAACGCTCTGTCCCCACCGCATATTCTCGAATCATTAAAAGCGCATCCCCCTCAATCGGCACCATCATCACCGCCTGATGCGCCCCCGGTTTAAAGCGTTCATAGGTGCGCTTTTCACCATTGCTAAATACCAAATCAACCGCTTGAATTTCAAATAAACGTGATTTTGCAACAGTACGTGTGGAAAGAATTTGAGGTAAGTTTTTTTGAATGTTTGATAACATCGGTTTTCCTGTATTTTGTGATACCATTGGGCGCAAACTGTATCACAAATTGAGCAAAGAGAGAGCGTAAATGGAAGAAAAAGATGTTCGCCTTGATAAATGGCTATGGGCTGCCCGTTTTTATAAAACCCGCAGTCTTGCCAAAGCGATGATCGAAGGGGGAAAAGTCCACTACAACGGACAACGGGCAAAAGTCAGTAAAATTGTGGAAGTGGGTGCGGTTTTAAAATTACGCCAAGGTAATGAAGAAAAAGAAGTGGAAATCTTGGCATTAAGCGATCAACGCCGTGGCGCGCCCGAAGCACAATTACTTTATCGTGAAACAGAGCAAAGTGTGAAAAAACGGGAAGAAATGACATGGGCGAGAAAAAACAACGCACTTTCTATGCCTCACCCCGAACGCCGTCCAAACAAAAAAGAACGTCGGGATTTGTTGAAGTTTAAACATCAGGTATAAAAAAGTGCGGTTGAAAATCCCAGTATTATGTAGCAAATGCACAAAAACAGAAATTTTAACAGAACGTAGGGACACACTGCGTGTGTCCGTTATAAAATCAAATTATTTCAATAGGTTAAAATTCGGACACACTCAGTGTGTCCCTACAAGATAACAAAAAACAACGTTGTGCAACTGCTGCATAATACCGGAAAATCCCTGTGTTTTTCTTTCAACTGCACTTTCTTTTCAAGGGAGGATTAAACTACCGATTCCAACGCCCAAAGTTCTTGTAAACTTTCACGGCGGCGGATTAAGTGTGCTTTATCACCATCTACTAGCACTTCGGCAGTGCGTGGGCGGGAATTGTAGTTGGAAGACATACTCGCCCCATAAGCACCGGCGGAGCATTGTGCAATATAATCGCCTTCTGCAATGGCGAGTTCACGCTGTTTGCCTAAAAAATCAGAGGTTTCACAAACAGGGCCGACCACATCATAAACCGCTTTTTGGCGAGCCAAAGTGCGGTCAATTTCCACAATATTCATATAGGCTTCATACAAGGCAGGGCGAATCATATCGTTCATCCCCGTATCCGTAATGGCGAAATTGCGGCTTTCGTTACTTTTCAAATACTGGACTTTTGCCACTAAAATACCGGCATTAGCGGTAATTGCCCGCCCCGGCTCAAGGATAATTTCAAGATCCTTGTAATCTTTTAATTTTTCTAATAACGCTTTGGCATATTCGCTAGGATGTGGCGGATTTTCATTGGTATAAGTCACGCCTAAACCGCCCCCTAAATCTAAATGCGCCAGGGTGATACCATCTTTTTTGAGTTGTTCCATTAATACAATAAGACGATCTGTCGCATCTAAAAAGGGTTGTAATTCGGTAAGTTGTGAGCCGATATGGCAATCCATTCCTGTAATCTTCACATTCGGTAGGCTTGTAGCCAGCTTATAAACTTCACGGGCTTCATCCACACTGACACCGAATTTATTTTCTTTTAAACCGGTGGAAATATAGGGATGCGTGTGCGCATCCACATCAGGGTTTACACGCAAGGAAATCGGTGCAATTTTCCCCATTTCACCGGCAATAAGATTAATGTGATGAAGTTCAGACACCGATTCTACATTGAAACAACGAATCCCTACCTCTAAGGCACGTCTAATTTCTTCACGAGATTTTGCCACACCGGAAAACACCACCTTCGATGCCTCGCCACCTGCCGCTAAGACACGTTCTAATTCCCCTTGCGAAACAATATCAAAGCCTGACCCAAGTTTTGCCATGACACTTAATATCCCAATATTAGGGCAAGATTTCACGGCAAAACAAATTAAATGGGGATGTGAACCTAAGGCATCATTAAACGCATACCAATGACGTTCCAGCGTGGCTCGGGAATAGATATAAAGCGGGGTACCAAATTGTTCTGCAAGTTGTTGTACAGGAAGTTGTTCCGCATAAAGTTGGTTATTTTGATATTGGAAAAAATTCATCTTGTATCTCACCCATTATTGATTTTGTTGCGATTGCTCTTTTTCCGGAAAATACAATGGCCCTTTCACACCACAGCCGGTTGCTAACGCACAAACTGTACTTAAGATTAAAACTGATAATAATTTTTTCATTTTCTCTCTCTCACTCATCGTTAAATCCGCCTTTCACAAGGGGGAAAAAGGCTTTATAATCTGCCACATTCTATCAGATTTACAGGGAAAACTTTATGAATGTTGCAGAATTTCATCAAAATATTGAACAAATTTGGCAAAAAATTGAGGAAGAATTAGAAGAGCAAGGTGCTGATGTGGATTGTGAAACCCAAGGTGCGGTATTGACGATGACCTTTGGCAATCGCACACAAATTGTTGTCAACAAACAAGAACCTTTATTTGAACTCTGGCTTGCCAGTAAATTAGGTGGGTTTCATTTTTCCTTCAAAAATGGCGAATGGATTTCCAATGACGGCAAAACCTTTTGGGAGAGCTTAACACAAGCCTGTGCAGCACACGGTGAGACCGTTCAATTCTAATATGTCCCCGCTTTCCCCTAGTCTAAAAACACCGGAAAAACCGACCGCACTTTCTGTGCTCAATTCGGTGTTTGGCTATCAATCTTTCCGCAAAGGACAGGAAGAAGTCATCAATGCCGCACTCAACAGGCAAGATTCGCTGGTGGTGATGGCAACAGGGAATGGAAAATCCCTTTGTTATCAAATTCCTGCGCTTTGTTTCGAGGGGCTTACGCTTGTGATTTCCCCTCTCATTTCGTTAATGAAAGATCAGGTGGATCAATTACAAGCCAACGGAATTGAAGCCGATTTTCTCAATTCCAGTCAGACAGTAGAACAGCAACAGCAAGTGCAAAGTAAGCTGATTTCAGGAAGCCTTAAACTGCTTTATATCTCACCGGAAAAGGTGATGACAAACCGTTTTTTCCAGCTGATTTCCTATTGCCACGTCAGTTTTATCGCTATTGATGAGGCACATTGTATTTCCCAATGGGGACATGATTTTCGCCCAGAATATACTCAACTTGGTGGATTAAAAGCCAGTTTTCCTCATGCCCCCATTATGGCGCTGACCGCCACAGCCGATCACACTACAAGGCAAGATATTCTCACCCATCTGAAACTTCAAAATCCACATAAATATATCGGCAGTTTTGATCGTCCAAATATCCGTTATACGCTGGAAGAAAAGTTTAAGCCCATGGAACAACTGGCCCGGTTCGTACAGGCTCAAAAAGGCAAAAGCGGAATTATTTATTGTAATAGCCGTAATAAAGTTGAACGAATCGCAGAAAGTTTACGCAATAAAGGGATCGCTGCAGTAGCTTACCATGCCGGAATGGAAACGACACAGCGTGAACAGGTACAGCAAGATTTCCAACGTGATAATATCCAAGTTGTCGTCGCAACCATCGCCTTCGGCATGGGAATCAATAAATCGAATGTTCGTTTTGTTGCACACTTTGATTTACCCCGTAGCATTGAATCTTACTATCAGGAAACAGGACGAGCAGGACGAGACGATTTACCGGCGGAAGCCGTGTTATTTTATGAACCCGCAGATTATGCTTGGTTACAAAAAATTTTACTGGAAAAACCGGAAACAGCCCAACGTAAAATCGAACAACATAAATTAGAAGCCATTGGCGAATTTGCCGAAAGCCAAACCTGCCGTCGTCTGGTATTGCTGAATTATTTCGGCGAACATCGTCAAACGCCTTGTAATAACTGTGATATTTGTTTAGATCCACCGAAAAAATATGACGGTTTAGTGGATGCCCAAAAAGTGATGTCCACAATCTACCGAGTGGGGCAATGTTTTGGTGCACAATATGTGATAGGGGTGTTGCGAGGGTTGCAAAATCAAAAAATTCTAGAGCGCCAACACGATAAATTGAGTGTTTATGGCATTGGTAAAGACAAAAGCAAGGAACATTGGCAATCGGTTATTCGCCAGCTCATTCACCTTGGTTTAGTACAGCAAGTGATCAGTGAATTTAATACCACATTGCAACTTACTGAAAATGCCAAGCCCGTATTAAAAGGAGAAATCCCCCTAGAACTTGCGATGCCTCGTATTTCTGCGATCAGTAAAATCGCTCATAATCCACAACGCACAGCGATGATCAACTATGATAAAGATCTCTTTGCCCGCCTGCGTTTTTTACGCAAACAAATTGCCGATAAAGAAAATATCCCGCCTTATATCGTCTTCAATGATGCGACCTTACAAGAAATGGCACAATATATGCCAACCTCCAATATTGAAATGCTACAAATTAACGGCGTCGGATCGATTAAATTAGAGCGTTTTGCCCAACCTTTTATGAACCTGATTAAAGCACACAAAGAAGTATTGGAAAAAGCAAAAAGGGGATAAGTGCGGTCGGTTTTTGGTATTTTTTGCGCTGTTGTAACTGTTGGACAAAAAGGAAGGCTGAAATGCTTACGGATATCCATTACAGAAAACCAAAATTTCAGCGGCTTAAAATTCAGACACAGGTTCAGTATCCCTTCAAAATAAGCAAAAATCCGATTTGCTCACTGTGAAGTAAGGTTGTTTTTTATACGGTAAAAATAATGGCGTGGGTAGGTTGATTGTTCGGTTGTTCGAACAAATCTATATGAGGCTACGTTTTGTATTCAATAGTTCTATGAGGTTTTATGGTTGATAGGAAAAACTACAGCAGGATTGATTGTGGAATTGCTTGATGGTTGATGGTTGA
>NZ_MLHL01000074.1 GCF_002000545.1 Rodentibacter trehalosifermentans
TGATATGAATCCGGATGTGGTGATTAAAGGCTACTATGGTGATGAAAATTCAGAAGATGTGACCAATTTGATCGTAGGTCAACACGAAAACGGCGGTATTTACGCTTATGTACCGGAATCCGGTTTAAAGGCCGATGCGGTCAGTATGTTGGCGGAAGAAGTTGCTGCACCGCAAGCCTTAGGTGGTGAAGAATTGGGCAGTGCATTTTGGGCGTTTAACCCATGGTGGTTATTAGGCCTTGCAGCCTTAGCGGGTGGTATTGCAGCCGCTGCAAGTGGTGGCAGTGGCGGAGGTGGTTCCGGTAACAATCCAAGTACCCCACGTGTACCGGGCGATGTAAATGGTGACGGTAAAGCGGATGAAAATGACGATGATGCAACCACAGAAAATGGTGCACCAAAACTTACTATCCCGGAAGCGGCTGATGGCGTAAATGCTGAAGAAGCGAAAGACGGTGTACAAGCAGAAGTGACCTTGCCGGCGAAAACAGCAGTAGGGGATACAGTCGTTGTAACAGTGACGAAACCGGATGGAAGTACAGTAGAAGCCACTAAAGTAGTGACTGAAGATGATTTAAAAGCGGGTAAAGTGACCGTTGATATCCCAGCTGAAGCCGTTGCGACAGATGGTGATTACAAAGCAACAGCTAAAGTGACGACCCCGGAAGGTCAATCAAGTGCCTCAACACCAGAAGTGCCATTTGTTGTGGATCAAACACCACCAGCGGCACCGGATGTGGTAGCACAAGATGATGGTTCAGTTACGGTTGAGCCAAAAGACGAAGAAGGTCCAACGACGATCACTTATGAAGATGAAAACAAAACTCCAGTAACGATTGTTATCTCTAAAGGTGAAGATGGAACTTGGACAGCGAAAGACCCATTACCAGAGAATGTGACCGTTGATCCAGCTACAGGTAAAGTAACTATCCCGGCGGATTCAGTGAAAGATGAATCACCGGTTAAAGCAGTGACTGAAGATAAAGCAGGTAACAAAGCGGAAGATACGGATACATCGAAAGTTGATCC
>NZ_MLHL01000075.1 GCF_002000545.1 Rodentibacter trehalosifermentans
TCTACTTCAGCCCCTTAATTTTTCTATTACGGTAAGAAGTGCATCAATAACGGTATTCCCTGTAACAAAAATACTTTCACTTTTTTTATTTTCGGCTAGCAAATTACTTTTTGCAGTTTCAGTTGGTGCAAAATGTAAATCAGCAAGAACAGAAGTTAAGCAACGATTTGCTTCTTCTGGCCAAGGGGAATAAATGTTGTTTGTACGGAGTCCAGCTTCAATGTGACCAACAGAGATTTTTTGATAGAAAGCAGCTAAACTTGCTGCGAAAGTGGTTGTAGTGTCACCGTGTACAAGAATGTAGTTAGGTTTGAACTCTTCTAATACTGGGGTTAGTTTTTCGATAATTGCGGTTGTGATGCTTTGTAATGTTTGGGATTCTTTCATAATGTTCAGATCATATTCTGGTTGAATTTCAAACAAAGAAAGCACTTGATCTAGCATTTCTCTATGTTGTCCGGTTACACATACTTTTGAGATGATGTTCGGTGTGGATTTTAATTGGTTTACTAATGGCGCCATTTTTATAGCTTCTGGACGAGTTCCAAAAACAGTTAAAATTTTCATTTCTAAATTTCCAAAATATCAGTTCTGTTTAATTTTAAGCGTAAGAGTATAGTTTTTGTGAATAAAAATCAACAGGTTATAATGTATTTCTTATCATCTACATGATAGACTTTATTGTTATTGTTATTGGAAATTATCTATAAAATCAATAGGTTTTAGAAAAATAAAAGAATTAATTTAGAGAATAAGTGGGAGAGAGTAGTGATATTTTTCTACACAAAGCCTGTGTATATATTAATATCATTTTTCCGATTTACAATTTAGATGTTATACTTCACTCGTTTGTCATTACTAATGAGAGCTTTTGATGAAAAATTATCAAGTAAAACAGATTGCGATGGGTGTGATGCTTGCCCTAGTGCTTTCAGCCTGTTCATCGTTGCCTACCTCTGGTCCTAGCCATTCAGCCGTTTTGAAGGTGAATCAAAATAGTGATGCCTCTAAATTGGCAGGTCAGGTGAATGTGGTTGAGCTGAACGATGCGTTGGTGCAGAAAATGTATTTTATGCAACAAAGTCAGAAATTTTCAGGCTTTGCCGGTATGGGCGTTGAGGCGGGTTATTCCGGTACAGTAAATGTAGGGGATGTTCTGGAGATTTCTATTTGGGAAGCACCACCTGCGGTGTTGTTTGGGACAACCTTCAGTAGCGAGGGACAAGGCAGTGGACACGTTACGCAGTTGCCTTCGCAGATGGTGAATCAGAATGGGACGGTTACGGTGCCTTTTGTGGGAAATTTGCGTGTAGTAGGTAAAACCCCGGAAACGATTCAATCTCAAATTGTTGCTGCGTTAAACCGTAAGGCGAACCAACCGCAAGCAGTGGTGAAAATAGCGAATAATTTTTCAAGCGATGTTACGGTAATTCGTCAAGGTAGCACGGTGCGTATGCCGCTGACCGCAAACAGTGAACGTGTGTTAGATGCAGTTGCTGCTGTGGGAGGAACTACGGAAAATATTGAAGATGTAACGGTTCAGTTAACACGTGGTAATCAGGTGAAAACGTTAGCGTTTGAAACCTTAATTGCGGATCCTGCTCAAAATATTATGTTGCGTTCGGGCGATGTCGTTTCACTTTTAAATACGCCATATAAATTCACCGGTTTGGGGGCGTTGGGTAATAATCAGCAAATGCGTTTTTCAAGCAGCGGGATTACGCTTGCGGAAGCCATTGGCAAAATGGGTGGGTTGATTGATACTCGTTCTGATCCTCGCGGTATATTTGTATTCCGTTATGTACCATTTACGCAGTTAGATTATCAAGCTCAACAAGAATGGGCGGCGAAAGGTTACAGCGTAGGAACGGATATACCAACGGTGTATCGGGTAAATTTGCTTGAGCCTCAATCAATGTTTTTACTTCAACGTTTCCCTGTTCAAAATAAGGATATCGTGTATGTATCGAATGCACCACTTGCAGAATTCCAAAAATTCTTAAGTATGATTTTTTCGATTACATCACCGGTAACGAGTACGACCAATTCAATCAGAAATTTCTAATTTAAGAGTAAAGCCTATGACAACCGAAACCTCGGTAAAACAGAAAAAGAAAAACGCCCTGTGGAAAAAATTGAATCCGCTATTTTGGATTACAGTGTTAATTCCGACCGCACTTTCATCGGTCTATTTTGGCTTGTTTGCCTCAGATATTTATGTATCTGAATCCAGCTTTGTGGTACGTTCGCCACGCAATCAATCTTCACTTTCCGGCGTGGGGGCATTGTTGCAGGGGGCGGGGTTTTCCCGTTCTCAAGATGACACTTATTCCGTGCAGGAGTATATGCGTTCTCGCACGGCATTAGATGAGTTGGAGAAAGCGTTGCCGGTACGTGAATTTTATTCAGAAAAGGGCGATATTTTAAGTCGCTTTAATGGCTTTGGTTTTAATGATACACAAGAGGCGTTTTATCGTTATTTTAAGGATCGATTAGGGGTGGATGTAGATTCTGTTTCGGGCATTGCGACCTTACGTGTAAGAGCGTTTAACGCGGATGAAGGTTTCCAAATAAATGATCGTTTGTTGAAAGAGGGGGAGGCATTAATCAACCGTTTAAACGAACGTGCGAGAAAAGATACGGTCGAGTTTGCCGAACAAGCGGTGATAGAGGCTGAAAAAAATGTCAATGAAACCGCCCAAGCCTTAAGTCAATATCGGATCAAAAACAAAATTTTTGATTTGCCTGCGCAATCGGGTGTGCAACTCACGTTGATTTCAAGTCTTAAAAGTGAGCTGATTCGTGTGGAAACACAGCTTGCGCAGTTGATTTCCATTACACCGGATAACCCACAAGTGCCGGCTTTACAAATGCGCCAAAAAAGTTTGAAGAAAGAAATTGATGAACAATCTCGTCAGCTTTCAGGCACAGGCAATTCTGCCGCTACTCAAACAGCAGATTATCAGCGCTTAGTGCTTGCTAATGAGTTAGCACAACAACAATTGACAGCCGCAATGACCTCTTTGCAAAACACGCGTGGTGAGGCAGACCGTCAACAGCTTTATTTGGAAGTAATTAGCCAACCAAGCAAACCGGACTGGGCGTTGGAGCCAAACCGTATTTACAATATTATTGCCACTTTCATTATCGGTTTTATTTTGTATGGTGTGTTGAGTTTATTAATTGCCAGCATAAGAGAGCATAAAAACTAATGCAGTATGGTGACCAGACTTCTTTTAAACAGTCATTAGCTATTCAAGGGCGTGTGATCAATGCATTGCTGATGCGTGAAATCATCACGCGTTATGGGCGAAAGAATCTTGGCTTTTTATGGCTGTTTGTTGAGCCACTATTGCTCACTTTTTTTATAGTGATGATGTGGAAATTTTTACGTGCTGATAAGGTCTCTACGCTAAATATTATCGCTTTTTTGATGACAGGTTATCCTATGGCGATGATGTGGCGAAATGCCTCTAACCGTGCCATTGGTTCAATTTCGGCGAACTTGAGCTTGCTTTACCATCGTAATGTGCGAGTATTAGATACTATCTTTACTCGTGTCTTATTAGAAGTTGCAGGTGCTTCTATTGCGCAAATTCTGTTTATGGCTGTGTTGGTGGCAATTGATTGGATTCCATTTCCGCAAGACGTGCTTTATATGCTGATTGCGTGGTTTTTAATGGCGGTTTTTGCCTTCGGATTGGGGTTAATCATCTGTGCTATTGCTCAACAAATAGACTTCTTTGGAAAAATTTGGGGCACGTTGAGTTTCGTGTTGTTGCCCCTTTCCGGTGCCTTCTTCTTTGTACATAATTTGCCGACACAGGTACAAAATATGGCACTTTGGTTACCAATGATTCACGGTACAGAAATGTTCCGACACGGTTATTTTGGCGAAACTGTAATCACCTACGAAAGTATAGGTTTTTTAATTGTCAGCGATTTAATCTTGCTTTTGATTGGCTTGGCAATGGTGAGAAATTTTAGCAAAGGAGTAGAGCCACAATGATTCGAGTCAAAAATGTGAGCAAAAAATATCACACCAAGAGTGGCTGGAAAACCGTGCTAAAAGATATCAATTTTGACTTACAAAAAGGCGAAAAAATCGGAATTTTAGGGCGAAATGGCGCTGGCAAATCTACGCTTATTCGCTTAATGAGTGGCATTGAACCACCCACAACCGGAATCATCGAACGGGAAATGTCGATTTCTTGGCCTTTGGCTTTTAGTGGGGCATTTCAAGGTAGCCTAACGGGAATGGATAATTTGCGCTTTATTTGCCGATTGTATGATGTTGATCCTGATTATGTAACAAAATTCACGAAAGAATTTTCTGAATTGGGGGATTATTTATATGAGCCCGTGAAAAAATACTCCTCAGGAATGAAAGCTCGTTTGGCGTTTGCCTTGTCTCTTTCGGTGGAATTTGATTGCTATTTAATTGATGAAGTGATTGCGGTGGGGGATTCACGTTTTGCTGAGAAGTGTAAGTATGAGTTGTTTGAAAAACGTAAAGATCGCTCTATTATCCTCGTTTCACACAGCCCTTCTGCGATAAAATCCTATTGTGATAATGCGGTTGTGTTAGAAAATGGTATTATGCACCACTTTGAAAATATGGATAAGGCATATCAGTATTATAATGAGTCACAGAAGTGAAAAGTGCGGTTAAATTTCACCGCACTTTTTATATCTAACAATAAAATTTTACTGCTTTGCTGCCGCCGCTGCTTTGACGATTACCGCAAATGCCGGGGCTTTAAGAGATGCACCACCGACCAACGCACCGTCAATATCCGGCTGAGTAAATAATTCTGCAGCGTTTGCATCGTTCACAGAGCCGCCGTATTGGATAATCACTTGCTCTGCAACTGCTTGAGATTTCGCGGCGATATGTCCACGAATAAAGGCATGAACGGCTTGCGCTTGGGCAGGTGTTGCTGATTTTCCGGTACCAATTGCCCAAATCGGCTCATAAGCAATCACCGCACCGTTAAAGGCATCCACACCTAATGCATTAATCACCGCATCAATTTGACGGGCGCACACTTCTTCGGTTTTACCCGCTTCATTTTCTTCTTCAGATTCACCAATACATAACACCGGCACTAAACCTGCTTCTTTCAATGCGGCAAATTTTTTCGCAATAAAAGCATCACTTTCTTGATGATAAGTACGGCGTTCGGAGTGACCGATAATAATATATTTCGCCCCAAACTCCTTTAACATTTCTGTTGAAATATCACCGGTAAATGCCCCTTTGACATTCACATCTACATTTTGTGCACCAAGGGAAATTTGGCTATTGGCTAATGCAGCTTCCGCCTCTGCCAAATACATCACCGGTGGGGCGATAGCCACATCACAGCCTGTAACACCGGCTAATTCGTGCTTTAAACCTTCAATTAATTCTTTGGTAAAAGCTTTGCTACCGTTTAATTTCCAGTTTCCCATCACTAAAGGACGACGTGCCATTTTTGTTTCTCCATACTAATTAATAAAACGGGTTTACTATACCAAATTTTGCACGTTATTCTTTGCTCAAAATCACGATTTTTAAAATTTTTTCCCGAATGCGTGATTATTCTGCCTGAAAAAGCTACAATTCACTGTATAGATTCAATAAAAAATAACCCATTTTATTACGATGAAGATTTTTAAAGCCGAACAATGGAATATTGAGGTGCTCTTACCGCTTTTTGAACATTACCGCCTCGCTAATGGAATGACAGAAAATCCTGACCGCACTTTAACTTTCCTAACCAATCGTATTCGTTTCAATGAAAGTATTTTTTTTATTGCGGTCAATTCACAAGATAAAGCGATAGGATTCATTCAACTCTACCCCCGTTTATCTTCATTACAATTACAACGCTATTGGCAACTCACCGATATTTATGCTCTCGATAGCGATAAGAAAAACGACCTCTACACGGCATTAATCTCTAAAGCAAAAGAATTTGTGCGTTATACCCAATCCAATCGCTTGGTGGCAGAATTAGGGCAAACGCAGCAGGATTTATTGGAAGCTGAAGGGTTTAAATTGAACCCGAAAAAAAGTCTGTTTGAATTGAGTTTATAATGCATACCGATCTGCAAGCTTACTGGGATTATTTACGCATCGAGCGCCAACTCAGCCCTCATACGCTGACCAACTATCAACGACAACTTGAAGCGGTGATAGCATTGCTAAACGCACAAGGTATTCAACAATGGCAACAAATTACCCCCAGTGTTGTGCGTTTTATGTTGGCAGAAAGCAAAAAAGAGGGGTTGAAAGAAAAAAGCTTGGCACTGCGCCTTTCCGCCCTGAGAATGTTTTTGAGTTATTTAGTCCAACAGGGAAAATTAAAAGCCAATCCCACTACAGGTATTTCTGCCCCCAAACTCAGTAAACGCTTACCTAAAAATATTGATGGCGACCAGATCCAACAGCTCCTTGCCAATGACAGCAAAGAACCTATCGATATTCGTGATCGGGCAATATTAGAATTAATGTACAGTTCCGGCCTGCGCTTATCTGAACTCCAAGGATTAGATTTAAGCAGTATCAATACGCGTACCCGTGAAGTTCGTGTGTTGGGAAAAGGCAATAAGGAACGTATCGTCCCTTTTGGCCGCTACGCCTCACACGCCCTCCAACAATGGCTTAAAGTGCGGTTATTATTCAACCCAAAAGATGACGCCTTATTTGTCAGCCAACTGGGCAATCGAATTTCTCATCGTTCCATCCAAAAACGCTTGGAAACCTGGGGTGTTCGCCAAGGCTTAAACAGCCACTTAAACCCGCATAAGTTGCGCCATTCATTTGCCACCCATATGCTTGAAGCCAGTTCGGATCTACGGGCAGTGCAAGAATTACTCGGGCATAGCAACCTATCGACCACGCAAATTTACACTCACCTTAACTTCCAACACCTCGCAGAAGTTTACGATCAAGCCCACCCTAGAGCAAAACGTAAAAAATAAACTGATAGGTAAATAATTGTAGTCCCCTCATTTATATTGAATGGGGTTAAATCCTTCGCCAATTCAACGATGATTATGCCGCACAAGGGAACATTTTTTAGTGTCCTGACATATGAGAAACCGTGTTGAGCAATACTACGCCAAGTAAAATCAGCCCAATGCTGATTATCCCCATCAAATCAGGCTTTTGACCGAAAAAGAGAATGCTCACAACAGAGGTCAGCACCAGCCCTAACCCAGCCCAAATGGCATAGGCTGTGCCAAGCGGTAAGGTTTTAAGGGCAAGGGATAAAAAATAAGGGGCTGACGTAGA
>NZ_MLHL01000076.1 GCF_002000545.1 Rodentibacter trehalosifermentans
GGCACTAATGAATGTACCGCCTTGTTGGTCTGTCGTGCCATTGGCTTTTGCGGTGAGCGATGCTGCCAAGCCCCCTGCCAATTGACTTAAAGTGCTGATGTTTTCTTTCTCACTTGCGGTGAGTTGCGCGGGTGTTTTGTCGTAAAGGGCTTTGGTGAGTAGGGTTGCGGTGGCTTCACCCGTTACACCTGCCACTGCACCCGTTAACGGGTCTTTGCCTGTGAGTTGGAACTCTACCGCTGAAAGTAAAGCATGTGCCGCAAGGTTGGCTGCCTTATCTTTTGTGCTATCGCCATTTGTCATCTCGTGGATTTGTTTGTTGAGATAAGGCGAAGCCAAAGCCACTATCGTACCATTGGTGTCGTTTTGTGCTGCCGCCTGAAGCGCTGCAGTTACCGCACGGATTGCCATGCCATTTGGGCTGCCTATACCAACGTTGTTATCAATCTTCTGTTGGGTTTTGTTAATTTCCTGTGTAATAGTGCCAATCTGCTTGTCAAGCACTGCCACTTGAGCATGGTTAGCATCATTGTCACCAAGAGCTTTTTTCTGTTCTTCTAGTTTGAACTTCTCAAGCCCGAGCTTGTTAATTTTCTCCCGTTCTTCATAAGTCGCTATGTTGACAGCATTGTTAGCAATCTCGCCTATCACTTTCGCCATTTCTTGCCGCTCTTGCACTTTTTGTAGGTCTTGTTTATTGACCTGCTGATTGGCATTTTTTGTATCCCTCGAAAGGACGGTCAGCAAGCGTAGCGTGTGTGAAACCCAGTTTCACGCACGGAATAACTAATTCGTGCTACGCTCGCTACTTTTTATGCCTAATAAATATCTTGGAAAAAATTTTCAACTAATTTGATTGCCTCCTCTTGATATTTTTCTTTCCATGAACGCCAATTTACAGGCTGTCCAGATTCAATCCATTCGTCAAGTGCTAAAGCATTAAGAATCTCCATATTCAACCAACTATCTAGATAACCATAATTTATTTCCATTTCATTAACAAAATAGCTATATGAGAATATGTTATCTGTGATTAATAATTTATTTTTCATAAGTAACTGTAATAACCTTTCCTTTATCATTAGTTATAACTTTGATTCCATTAATACGATCTTTATATATAGAAACGCCTAACTCATTTGTTATTTTATTTCCCACTTTTATTGTATTTTCAATTACAGATGGAAAAATTCCCCTATCTTGCATTCTATCTAAAGCATGCCCAGAATATTCTCTTCCACTTATATAAGCACTCTCATTTCTGACAGGCTGATAATTAGGGTTCTTAGGTTGATTCATTTGATTATATCTACTTCCGATAGGCTTAGTATACCCGAGAACATTTATATCCCCTTTCTCATACTCACTAAATTTGTCTACCAGAGGTAACTTATCATTCGCATTAGCACCTTTACCCGAAACCAAATATTCAACTTGGCGATAACGTGGACCGCCGTAATCGTTATATGCCATAGTAGGTGTGGCTTTTACTCCATAACGAGTTGGGATGCGTTTTGCATTTGCGGCTCTGCCTCCCCCAATAGCCACAACAGTATTCATTATCTCTTCTGAAAGCTCTGCGAAGTTTTGAGGAAGACGTGGTACTAATTCCAATTCATTTTGTACTTCACGATAAATGACTTCATCTGGTTTCCAATCATCTTTACTTCTTCCCCAACCCAAGAGCGTTTGGTGTTCTTCTGGCACATGCTTCATCGCATCATCGACTTGCTCTTGATAACCATAAACTGGGAAGCTGTAATTTCTTGCGGCATCTCTATCAAGATGATCACGTTTAAAGACTTTCATTGCGCTATCAATCGTGGTGCGAGGCATATCTACGTTTCTTTCCCCTCCGCCATAATTTGTTCGACCACTGGCTGTTTCCAAAAGATAACGCTCTAAGAATCGGTCAAAATCTATTTTTTCAACTTTCGATAGCTTTTCACCTCTCTTAATCTTATCAAGTAGCCAATCACTGCGTTGATCGAAATAGCCCAATCCCACAATTTCTTCTTTCTCATCTTTTGTAAGTTCTTCGCCTCGTTGACGTTTTTGCAAGAGATAATTCAAGCGTTTTCTTGAAGAATCACTCAAAAAATTATTCTCCACCGCCCGTTTCGCCGTCTCCGCCCCTGCTGTCGCTGTCAGGAAGTTGCCTCCTTGTTGCTCTGCGGTATTATTTGCTTCCGAAGTGAGTGCGCCCGCTAAACCCCCTGCAATCTGACTTAAAGTGCTGATGTTCTCTTTCTCACTTGCCGTCAGTTCCTTAGGCGATTTTTCGTAAAGTTTTTTGGCGATGATTTCTGCTGTTATCTCGCCTGTCACCCCTGCAACCGCACCCGTTAACGGGTCTTTGCCTGTGAGTTGGAACTCTACTGCAGAGAGCAGTGCGTGTGCCGCAAGGTTGGCTGCCTTATCTTTTGTGCTATCGCCATTTGTCATCTCGTGGATTTGTTTGTTGAGATAAGGCGAAGCCAAAGCCACTATCGCACCATTGGTGTCGTTTTGTGCTGCCGCCTGAAGCGCTGCAGTTACCGCACGGATTGCCATGCCATTTGGGCTGCCGATGCCATAAGTGCGGTCGATATTCTCTTGGATTTGGTTGATTTGTGCATCATAACCCGCAAGGATTTGTTTACCCTCATCGGTATTGCGCTTACCCCCCAATTTCAATTTCTCTGAAGCCTTAAACTTCTCAAGACTTAACTTGTTGATTTTTTCTCGCTCTTCATAAGTAGCAATACTAATGGCGTTATTCGTAATTTCCCCTATCACTTTCGCCATTTCTTGCCGTTCTTGCACTTTTTGTAGGTCTTGTTTATTGACCTGCTGATTGGCATGCTTCGTATCTCTCGAAAGTGCGGTCAGCGAGCGTAGCGTGTGTGAAACCCAGTTTCACGCACGGAA
>NZ_MLHL01000077.1 GCF_002000545.1 Rodentibacter trehalosifermentans
TTGTCAATGCCGATATAAAGCTCATGCCCTTTATTCATCACATTCCAGCCTAATTCATTGCGCCACAGCCAGCCACTTTCACCAGAAAGGGTAAGCTCACCGTCAAACCCTCGCACGGTATAACGTCCGCCAATGCTGAATTTATCTTGTTGTACTAATGGGGTTTGGTTCCACTGGGCATTCCAGCTCGTGTTAAAACGGAGTATCTGATTGGCAAGGGTGAAAGGATAGCTAAAATCAATGGAGGCGGTAATAATCTGCATTCTTGAGGTACCTTCATCAAAGACTTCTTCCGGCGCGGGGAGTGCTCGATAGGCCCCCGTTCCCCGTTTATAGTTTGCCGCAAGTTGAAGGGTCGCATTACCAATATAGTGCGTATGATTTAATCCCACTTCCCATCCTGCCGTACGGCGGCGCTGGACTTCGACTTCGGTGTCATTAATGTAATTTGAGGATTTTCTCGCCCACACACCGGCATTAAAAGAGGTTTTATATTGGCTGCCCCGACTTAATAATCGGCTCAAGTTCACTTTCATTTGTTGGCTTTCACCGGAATATTGGTAAGATTCAAAAGCGCCTGCAATGGTTTGGTGATAGGTATAGCGTGAGCCGGAAAGGGTGAGCAGATAATTTTTCCACGGAATCGAATAATAAAGACTGAGATTTTTACTGCCGTAATCCCCCTCTGCATTATCGCTATCCCGTTTAAAACTCCTTGTACCGCTGATATAGAACATATCGTTTAAGGTCAATACATTATCCCAAGAAAACGTCGCCGAGCCTTGTAGGCGCCCTGTCGCTTTGGTGCCTGAATCATCCAACCCTAATGTGAGATGAAAAGGTAAACCTTGTTTGTATTGAATCACCACATCGGTTTCCCCCATTGTCTCCCCCGGTACTAATTCAATGTTCGCATCAGCACTTGGTATACGTTTTAAGTTTTCCAGCCCTTGCTCAATATCACGTACATTTAAAATATCCCCTTCTGTCATGGGCATCGCAAACCAAAGTGTCCCTCTTGTCGCAAAAGGTATCGCACTTTGGTCTTGTAATTGAATATGCCCAACTTTGCCCGGAATGACGGTTAACACCAACATTCCCGAACGCAAATCCTGCGGTTCGACCAGCACGCGTGTGGTCACATAGCCAAAATCAATCAAACGGTTTTGAATACGGCGCAACAACACATTAATCCCCTCCGCCCCAATACACGTCGGCAAGGTAAAATCACGCTCGGCATAAACCGCATTTAACGCCCAATTAAAACGGCTGGGTTGAATCAATTTTGGGTTGGCTTCATTTGCATTAAAATCGGTGAGAACAAGTTGATTGATGGGAAAACATTGCGCTTCTTGTTGAGGAAAGCCGTTTGTTTTCGTTTTTTCGGCTTCAAGTCGGATATTCGGGGTTTGCACTTGCCGGGATTGGATTTCATTATTCCGCCCCATTTGCAACTGTTCCTGACGGGCAATGATTTGTTTTTCTGCCTCCGTTGGTAAGCGATTCGGGG
>NZ_MLHL01000078.1 GCF_002000545.1 Rodentibacter trehalosifermentans
AGTGCTTGCCAAAGAACCCGTGGCGTTTGTGCCTTATGCCGATGGCATTTGGAACATTTTTTACCGTTTTCATTTTCTCGGTCAAATGGACGAACGAGAAAAGAAAATAAAACCCGCCACACAGTGGCACCAGCAACCCAACAAAATGTAAACGATGTCCTTAGGGAAATATGTAAATGATGTTTGGGTTGTACAAGGCGCAGGGGGAGTGCGGTTATTTTTCACCGAGTTTTTGCAACTTTGTTGCAATTCTCCTCAGAGCTACACCGGTCATTTACCAAAGTGCGGTCAATATTGACCACACTTTTTTATAGAAGTGAAGGTCTATAGATATTATGCCTTCAACTATGCTTAGGCAGGGAATTTTTGCAGATGACGCTTGGGCTGGATTTGGTGAATCGTATTGGTTACGGAGCCAATAATCGGGAGGGAAGCCCAATTTTTCGTTTTAATATTTTGCATTTGAGAATCTAACGCCATAAAGATAAATTCATCTTGGTATGTAATAAATTCATAGAGATGAAATTCCTCTTCCCTTTCTAATACAACAAGATCCCCGACAGAAAGACGATCATTTTTTTCAACAACTAACATATCGCCTTGTTCAATCCCCCAAGCCAGCATATTGGGATTGGTTACACGAATAAAGCAGGTTTGTTGTGGACGTTTAATACAGTAAAGGTTTAAATCCAGTTTTTTACTGAATTTTGAATTTTTTTCAATATCGTTAAAAAATGGTATTGGATGATAAGAAAACGTCATTTCATCTTGAGTAACTGTATTTGCGTAGTTCATCATCTTGTTTCCTTTGGTTAATGATATGGTTGTTTATACAGCTAAATATACTGGCATTTCATACAGTTTGTCAACAGAGGATGGAAAAAATTTTTTTATAAAGTGAATTTTTAGAAAAAATATAATGAAATCCGCTAACAGATGTAAAAAGAAAAGAAAACGTTTTCCTTTAGATTAAATTTAGGCTATCTTTACTCTGCTTTGGTGGATCAGCAATGATCTGAAGTTTAATCTTATTTTTATTTAAATTTATTATGAATACATCACGTTTATTTCATTTTCTTTTCCAAGGTAATTTGGTCAAACGAATTGCCGTTGGTTTGGTACTCGGGATTCTTGTTGCATTGGTTAATCCAAGCATTGAACAAGCCGTCGGTTTTGATCTTGCTTCAAGTGTTGGCGTATTAGGGCAAATTTTTGTTAAAGCTTTGAGAGCGGTGGCTCCAATCTTGATTTTCTTCCTTGTGATGGCCGCATTAGCGAATAAAAAAGTTGGCTCTAAAAGCAATATGAAGGAAATTATTGTGCTTTATCTTTTAGGCACTTTCTTAGCGGCATTAGCGGCGGTGATAGCCAGTATGCTTTTCCCTTCTGAAGTGGCGTTATCGGTCAAAGAAGATGTGACTTCCGCCCCACAATCAGTGGCACAAGTATTATTAACCTTAGTGCTGAATGTGGTGGATAACCCACTCAATGCAATTTTTAAAGCAAACTTTATCGGTGTATTGGCTTGGTCAATTGGTCTAGGGTTAGCACTTCGCCATGCCTCTGAAACAACAAAGCAGGTAGTGGCGGATTTTGCAGAAGGTATCTCAAAAATAGTGCACGTCATTATTTCATTTGCGCCTTTGGGTGTATTCGGTTTAGTAGCAGAAACCTTGTCGGATAAAGGTTTAGCGGCTTTAGGTGGTTATATTCACTTATTAGTTGTTCTCATCGGTACGATGTTGTTTACCGCATTTGTACTTAATCCTATTTTAGTGTACTGGAAAATTCGCCAAAATCCGTATCCGTTGGTGTGGACCTGTGTGCGGGAAAGTGGTGTCACCGCCTTTTTCACCCGCAGTTCTGCCGCCAATATCCCAGTGAATATCGGGTTGGCAAAACGTTTAAATCTTGATGAAGAAACCTATTCGGTGGCGATCCCATTAGGCGCAAATATCAATATGGCGGGTGCGGCTATCACCATTACTGTGCTGACCTTAGCGGCGGTGCATACATTGGGTATGGAAGTCTCCTTTGTCAGTGCCGTATTGCTCAGCGTGGTGGCTGCACTTTGCGCTTGTGGAGCATCGGGCGTTGCCGGCGGCTCTTTACTCCTTATTCCATTAGCATGTAGTTTATTCGGTATTTCTGATGATGTTGCAGCACAAATGATTGGGGTGGGTTTTGTGATTGGTATTTTACAAGATTCCACCGAAACCGCATTAAACTCGTCTACCGATGTGCTGTTTACCGCAGCCGTCTGTATGGAAGAAGAGCGAAAAAATCAAGCATAATTCAATGCTTCTTTTATAAGGCGGGTGAAAAATCCGCCTTTATTTTTTGTCTATTGGGTTTCTCTAGTCAATTTGACGTGTCAATTGCAGCGTCTGAAGTAATAGTCAACAGCTTTCCCGAAACCCAATTTAACATTCATTCGTTTTGGTCTCTTAACAAAACCTTATAAAGTCAGAGTTAAAGGTGTATAATCCGCACAATATTTTAAGGAATGATTATGAGCCAATTTTTTTATATCCATCCGGAAAATCCACAAGCACGTTTAATTAATCAAGCGGTAGAAATTTTGCGTAAAGGCGGGGTGATTGTGTATCCAACCGATTCAGGTTATGCATTGGGTTGTATGCTTGGTGATAAACACGCTATGGATCGCATTATTGCCATTCGCAAACTGCCAGAAGGGCATAATTTCACTCTAGTGTGTCGTGATTTATCCGAGCTTTCCAATTATGCAACAGTGAGCAACATAGCTTACCGCTTAATTAAAAATAATACACCGGGGCGTTATACTTTTATTTTGACGGCGACGAAAGAATTACCCCGCCGTTTAATGACGTCAAAACGTAAAACTATTGGTTTGCGGGTGCCGGATAATCAAATTGCCTTAGATTTATTAACTGTATTAGGAGAGCCGATTCTTTCTTGCTCATTGATGTTGCCGGGGGAAGAACATCTCACCCAGTCTAATCCGGAAGAAATTCGGGAGCATTTAGAGCACAAAGTGGATTTGATTATTCATGGCGGCTATCTAGGGCAAGAGCCTACAACGGTGGTAGATTTAACAGAAGATACACCGGTGATTTTGCGTGAAGGCAGCGGTTCTACCGAACCATTTATTTAATCTATACAAAGACGCTTGTGAAAGCGACAAAGGAAACAAAATGAAAACCAATCAAGCAAGAAAAAATCCCCCTAAACGTAGCGAAAAACAGCACGAAAACCAACCGCACTTTAAGCGTAAAGAAACTCAAAGTGCGGTTATTTTGGGGCGAGAATTTTCAGCGAAAAAATCACTCTCCCCAAAAATGCAAGCGAAAGTGGAAGGGGAAAAATTACAAAAAGTGTTAGCGCGCGCGGGGCAGGGGTCACGCCGGGAAATTGAAGCAATGATTGCAGAAAATCGGGTGAGTGTGGATGGCAAAATGGCAACATTGGGCGATCGCATTGACATTCATTCCGGCGTGAAAGTGCGTATTGACGGTCGCATTATTAATCTTCAGCAGGCACAAAAAGAAATGTGTCGTGTGTTGATGTATTACAAACCAGAAGGGGAACTTTGTACCCGTAGCGATCCGGAAGGGCGTGCGACGGTATTTGATCGTTTACCCCGTTTGAATGGTGCCCGTTGGATTGCGGTGGGGCGCTTGGATATTAATACTTCCGGTTTATTATTATTTACCACGGATGGCGAGTTGGCAAACCGCCTAATGCACCCAAGCCGTGAAGTTGAGCGTGAATATTCCGTACGCGTATTCGGGCAAGTGGACGAGGCAATGTTGGCACGTTTACGCAAAGGGGTTCAACTTGAAGACGGGCCGGCTCATTTTAAGGAAATTAAATTCACCGGCGGTGTAGGAATTAACCAATGGTATGACGTTACTTTGACGGAAGGACGCAATCGTGAAGTTCGCCGTTTGTGGGAATCGCAAGGGATTCAGGTCAGCCGTTTGATTCGTATCCGTTACGGCAATATCAAATTAATGAAAGGATTACCGCGAGGCGGGTGGGAAGAAATGGATCTTGAGAACGTGAACTATCTGCGGGAATTAGTGGGGTTACCGCCGGAAACGGAAACAAGGCTTGATGTGACAAAACCCCGCCGTCGTCCAAAATCCGGGCAGATTCGTAAAGCGGTAAAACGTTATGCTGAATTAGGAAAACGCTATAAAAAATAGGTGTCTGCGATGAAAATGCAACAACTTCGCTATATTGTGGAAATAGTGAATCAAAATTTGAATGTGACAGAAACGGCAAATGCACTTTATACCTCACAACCGGGCATCAGTAAACAAGTGCGTTTATTGGAAGATGAGTTGGGGTTGGAAATTTTTGAACGCAATGGAAAACATATCAAATCCATCACACCGGCAGGAAAAAAAATCATTGCCATTGCTCGTGAATTGTTGGTCAAAGCGGAAAGTATTAAATCTGTCGCCAACGAATATACCCGCCCTGATCATGGTGTATTGCGTATTGCAACGACAAATACGCAAGCACGCTATATGTTACCTTCGGTGGTTGAACGTTTCTCTAAACAATATCCCGATGTCAGTTTGCATATTCATCAAGGTTCGCCGACACAAATTCACGATGCCCTGATGTCAGGTGAGGTAGACTTGGCAATCACCACGGAAGCCCCCTATTTATTTGATGATCTAATTCAATTGCCTTGCTATTTATGGAATCGTTCAGCCATTGTAAAAGCCGATCACCCTTTGGCAAAAGTGAAAAATCTTACTATTGAAGCTCTCGGGCAATATCCACTTGTTACCTATACTTTCGGCTTTACCGGTGTTTCCGATTTGGATTACGCTTTTAACGCGGCGGGAATTTTGCCAAATATTGTGTTTACCGCCACCGATGCCGATGTGATAAAAACCTATGTGCGTTTAGGATTAGGTGTGGGGATCATGGCAAGTATGGCACATACCGAGCTTGATCATGATCTTGTAGCCATTGATGCCGGTCATTTATTCCGTTCCAGTATGACACAAATCGCTTTCAAACAAAGCACGTTTTTACGTAACTATATGTATGATTTTATCGAATATTTCTCCCCTCATCTCACTCGTCCAATGGTAGAAAAGGCCGAACGGTTACGTGATAACAATGCTATTAAAAAATTGTTTGATAATGTGAAATTGGAAGTAAAATAGCTTAAAAATAACCGCACTTTTCGATGCGGTTCATCCAAATTTATAAGCATTTTGCCGGTTTGGGTAGGCCGGCTAATTTTGTGGCTTGTTTTGCCGGGCCTTTAGGGAATAAACGTTGCAAGTAGCGACTATTGCCTTTATCTTCGCCTAATTTTTCCGCCATCGCTTTTACGAGCATACGGATAGCAGGGGAGGTGTTGTATTCTTGATAAAAATCGCGCACAAAATAAATCACTTCCCAATGTGCGGGGGTGAGTTCCAGTTGTTCTTGCTCGGCAATGGCTTGAGCCACCTCTTCATTCCATTGCTGACTATTCAATAAATAGCCGTCGTTATCGGTTTCTAATTGCATGGCGTTTATCTTTAACATATCAATTTACTTCTTTAACTTGGATGAGGTTATGATGAGAAAAATCATTGGTTTTTTCATCGTCAAATGGCATTGTGGAGACAATTTCCTCATCAAAAGCCATATCGCCTTCTAGCCCCTCAAGGGATTGTCCGTTATGAATACCTTTAAAATCAAACAGGTTCGGATCACACAAATGTGACAACGTGATGTTTTGCATCGCACTAAACATAGTTTCTAAACGTCCCGGATATTGACGATCCCAAGTATTCAGCATTTCTTTGACCACTTGACGCTGTAAATTAGGCTGAGAACCACACAAATTACAAGGAATAATCGGAAATCCTTTAGCAAGTGCATATTTTTCAATCTCTTTTTCTTTGCAATAGGCTAAAGGGCGAATCACAATGTGTTTCCCATCATCTGAAATTAATTTAGGCGGCATTGATTTCATTTTTCCGCCATAAAACATATTCAAAAATAAGGTTGCCAGCATATCATCACGATGATGCCCGAGAGCGATTTTGGTTGCCCCCAATTCGGTTGCCGTGCGGTATAAAATTCCTCGACGTAGGCGAGAGCAGAGCGAACAGGTGGTTTTCCCTTCCGGAATTTTTTCTTTCACAATACCGTAAGTATTTTCCTGCACAATTTTGTATTCCACGCCAATGTTTTCAAGGTATTGCGGCAACACATGTTCAGGAAAACCCGGTTGTTTTTGATCTAAATTGACCGCAACAATATCAAACTGAATGGGGGCGCTTTGTTGCAAATTCAGCAAAATATCCAATAGGGTATAACTGTCTTTTCCGCCCGATAAACATACCATCACTTTATCGCCGTCTTCTATCATACCGAAATCCGCAATGGCATTGCCCACGTTACGGCGTAAGCGTTTTTGGAGTTTATTGAAATTATAGGTTTGCTTTTTTTCTTGTTGGGTTAAATCGGTCATTTTGTTTTGCTACTTATTTTCAGAAAGCGCACATTATACGTTAAAAATCGAAAAGTGCGGTCAATTAAAAGAAGATTTTTAAGATTGGCAAAAGATCCTGTATAATCACTTCAATTTTTTTGTTCAATTTTAGCGCGTTATCATTTCAATGATTGAAACATCACAAACAATTCCTGAACTTGTCTCTTGGGCGAAAGAACGTGAATTTTCACTAAATTTACCCACTGAACGTTTGGTTTTCTTACTGGCGATTGCCATTTACAACAATGAACGCTTAGATAGTGAAATGTTGGAAACCGATCTTGTGGATATTTTTCGCCACACTATGAATGCCTTTGATCAGTCCACCGATGCCATTGCAACACGAGCCAATAATGCCATTAACGAATTGGTAAAACAGCGTTTGTTAAATCGTTTTAGCAGTGAATTTACCGAAGGATTGGCGATTTATCGTTTAACCCCGCTCGGTGTGGGTATATCGGATTATTATATTCGTCAGCGTGAATTTTCTGCTTTGCGCCTTTCCGTTCAGCTTTCCATTGTGGCAGATGAAATACAACGGGCATCTCATGCCGCAGAAGAAGGGGCTGGAAATAACGAAAGTGAACATTATTGGCGTAAGAATGTTTTTGCCCCATTGAAATATTCTGTAGCGGAAATTTTCGACAGTATTGATCTTTCCCAACGCATTATGGATGAAAATCAGCAGAATATTAAAGCGGAAATTGCCGAGCTTTTAACCAAAGATTGGCAGGCGGCGATTTCCAGTTGTGAACGACTGTTAGATGAAACATCAGGCAATTTGCGAGAATTACAAGATACCCTCAATGCAGCAGGGGACAAGCTACAAGCACAACTACTGCGTATTCAAGATTGTGTCATTGGGCGTGATGATTTGTATTTTATTGATCAATTAATCACAGATTTACAATCAAAGCTCGACCGAATTATCAGCTGGGGGCAACAAGCCATTGATTTATGGATTGGCTATGACCGCCATGTGCACAAATTTATTCGTACCGCCATTGATATGGATAAAAATCGGGTATTTTCACAACGTTTACGCCATTCTATTCATCATTATTTTGATCACCCTTGGTTTTTATGGGCGGCACAAGCAGAACGCTTGGTGGATTTGCGTGATGAGGAAATGGTGTTGCGTGAAGACGATGCCGTGGGTGAATTACCGGAAGAATTACAATATGAATCCCTCGCAGATTTATATGATCAAATTGTTGAACATATGCAAAGCCTGTTAATTCAATACCGCGAAAACAATCGCCCGATTGATTTAAGTTTAGTTCTTCGTGAACAGCTTGAAAACTATCCGCCTTCCCGCCATTTTGATGTGGCGCGTATCATTGTTGATCAAGCGGTACGATTAGGGATGGCCAATGATGATTTAGCGGGCATTTATGCCGATTGGCAAGCCATTAATCGTCAGGGTGCCGAGGTACAGGCCCATGTCATTAATCAATATTAAAGTGCGGTTAATTTTAAAAGAGATTTAATCATCCTTCATTGTAGGATTTCAGGATAAGAGACATAAACCATGACAGATAATCTTCAAGATGTAATTTCCCCAAAACTTGCCACAGCGATTGCTAACCCATTATTCCCGGCAGTGGATAGTCTATTGCGTTCAGGTCGCCACATCAGCACGGAGCATTTAGACAATCATGCCTTTTTAATGGATTTCCAAAATGAGTTGGATGGTTTTTATCGCCGCTATAACGTGGAGCTGATTCGTGCCCCGGAAGGTTTTTTCTATCTTCGACCGAAAGCGACAACACTCATCGCCCGTTCGGTGCTTTCTGAATTGGAAATGTTAGTTGGAAAAGTCTTATGTTATCTCTATTTAAGTCCGGAACGTTTGGCACAACAGGGCATTTTTAGCACACAAGAAGTTTATGATGAATTATTAAATTTGGCGGATGAAAGCAAATTATTAAAAGCGGTCAACCAACGTTCAAGCGGCTCAGATTTGGATAAACAAAAATTGGCGGAAAAAGTCAGAGCTGCAATAGGGCGATTGCGCCGTTTGGGAATGATTCACACCGTAGGTGAACAAAATAGCGGTAAATTCACCATTTCCGAATCCGTATTCCGTTTTGGCGCCGAAGTGCGTTCGGGCGATGATCCGGTGGAAGCCCAAATACGTCTAATCCGTGATGGGGAAGCTGCCACACCGGAATCCCTCGCCTTAGAAAAACAAGTGCAGTTAACCGAACAAGAAGCAGAAAGTGCGGATGAAATTGACGAAGAATTTGATGGAGAACAAGCATAATGTCTGATGTTTTAGAATTAGAAAATGAAATCGAGTTAGAAAACGAAGCAAGCGAAATCGATGCTGAAACCGTTGCGTCTCATCTTGCGACACCTTTTTCTCAAATTTCTCAAACACATGGCGTTGAACGTGGAAAATTCCGCTCTTTAACCCTCATTAACTGGAACGGCTTTTTTGCCCGAACATTTGATTTAGACGAACTGGTTACCACCCTTTCCGGTGGGAACGGGGCAGGGAAATCCACCACAATGGCAGGATTTGTGACAGCGCTCATTCCGGATTTAACCTTGATTCATTTCCGTAATACGACAGAAGCAGGCTCCACCGGCGGATCTCGGGATAAAGGGTTACACGGTAAATTACGCCCGGGTGTTTGTTACGCGGTATTAGATACCATCAATTCCCGTCATCAACGTATTCTTGTCGGCGTTCGTCTGCAACAAGTCGCCGGTCGGGATAAGAAAGTGGATTTAAAAACCTTTTCGATTCAAGGGGTGGAATTATCACAAAATCCAACCGCACTTTTCACTGAAACCGTGGGTGAACGTCAAGCCCGAGTGCTAAACCTCAACGAACTCAAGGACAAAATTGAAAACCTGGGGGCGCAATTTAAACAATATCACGCCATTACCGACTACCATGGTATGATGTTTGACCTTGGGATCATTCCAAAACGATTACGCTCATCTTCCGACCGGAGTAAATTCTACAAACTCATCGAAGCCTCGTTATACGGTGGGATTTCCAGTGCCATTACCCGTTCTTTACGAGACTATTTATTACCGGAAAATTTAGGTGTCCGCAAAGCATTCCAAGATATGGAAAGTGCCTTGCGTGAAAACCGAATGACACTTGAAGCCATTAAAGTCACCCAATCGGATCGGGACTTATTCAAACATCTCATTACTGAAACCACCAATTATGTTGCATCGGATTATATGCGTCACGCTAACGAACGTCGTGGCAATATTGAAGCTGCATTGGCATCACGTCGTGATTGGTATAACGCTAAAGCGGAGCAAGATTTATCGCAACATCGTTTAGTCGATTTAAGCCGTGAAGCCGCAGAATTGGCAGAAAATGAACGCACCTTAGAGGTCGATCACCAAAGTGCGGTGGATCATTTAAATCTTGTGTTAAATGCGTTACGTCATCAAGAAAAAATTTCCCGCTATCAAGAAGATGTGGCAGAACTTTCCGAACGTTTAGAAGAGCAGAAAATCGTTGTAGAAAATGCAAATGAAGCATTAGAGGAAAGCCAAGCCCAATTTGAGCAAACTGAACTTGAAATTGATGCCGTTCGTGCACAACTTGCCGATTATCAACAAGCACTCGATGCAAAACAAACCCGAGCCTTACAATATCAACAAGCCATTGCCGCATTAGAGAAAGCCAAAAACCTATGTGGCTTAGCGGAATTAAGTGTAAAAAATGTTGAAGATTATCACGCAGAATTTGCAGCCCATGGCGAAACGTTGACAGAGACGGTGCTGGAATTAGAACATAAAATGTCTATTTCCGAAGCGGCTAAATCGCAATTTGATAAAGCCTATCAGCTTGTTTGTAAAATTGCAGGCGAAGTGCCTCGTTCAGCGGCTTGGGAAAGTGCTAAAGCCTTATTGCGTGAATACCCAAGTCAAAAACTACAAGCCCAGCAAGCTTCTGCTTTGCGTGGAAAATTACATGAGCTTGAACAACGCTATACCCAACAACAAAGTGCGGTCAAATTGTTGAATGATTTTAATCAGCGGGCCAACGTTGATTTAGCTACCGCTGATGAATTAGAAGACTATTATGCCGAGCAAGAAGCCTTGGTGGACTCACTCTCCAGTGAGCTTTCCGAGCAAGTAGAAAATCGTTCGACACTTCGCCAAAAACGTGAAAACTTAACAGCACTTTATGAAGAAAATGCACGCAAAGCCCCCGCTTGGCTGACGGCTCAAGCGGCATTAGAACGTTTGGAAGAACAAAGTGGCGAAACCTTCAACCATAGTCAAGATGTGATGAATTTTATGCAGGCGCAACTTGTAAAAGAGCGTGAGTTGACGATGCAACGTGACAAACTTGAGCAAAAGCGTCAGCAATTAGACGAGCAAATCACCCGTTTGAGCCAGCCTGACGGTTCTGAAGATGCCCGTTTAAATGTTCTGGCAGAACGTTTTGGCGGGGTATTACTTTCTGAACTCTATGATGATGTACCGATTGAAGATGCACCGTATTTTTCAGCACTTTATGGCCCTGCCCGTCATGCTATTGTTGTGCGTGATCTTAATATCGTGAGAGAGCAATTAACACAACTGGATGACTGTCCGGATGATCTTTATTTCATTGAAGGGGACCCAACGGCCTTTGATGACAGTGTATTATCTGCACAAGAGCTTGAACTCGGTGTGGTTGTGCAAGTCTCGGAACGTGAATTACGTTATTCTAAATTCCCTGAAATTCCATTATTTGGCCGGGCTGCTCGTGAAAAGCATTTAGAAGCCTTGCAAATTGAACGTGATGATGTGGCGGAAGATTATGCCCAAATAGCCTTCGATGTACAAAAATGCCAACGTTTGCATGAGCATTTTAGCCAATTTGTGGGTTTACACCTTGCCTTGGCATTCCAACCGAACCCTGAAGATGTGATGGCGGAAATAAACCGTGAACGCAATGAAATTGATCGTGAATTAAATCAATTTAATACCGGCGAACAGCAGTTACGAATTCAGCTAGACAACGCAAAAGAAAGAATACAATTACTCAATAAAGTCATTCCACAATTAGGCTTGTTAGCTGATGATGAGTTAATCGATCGGATTGAGGAATGTCGTGAGCAACTCACGCTTGCCGAACAAGACGAATTATTCATTCGTCAATATGGTGAGACGTTGTCACAATTAGAGCCAATTGCAAATACACTGCAAAGTGATCCGGAAAATTATGACAAACTAAAAAATGAGTTGGCACAAGCGATTGAACGTCAAAAACAAGTGCAACAACGCGTATTCGCCTTAGCCGATGTGGTTCAACGCAAACCCCATTTCGCTTATGAAGATGCCGGACAGGCGCAAACTTCAGAATTAAATGAGCAATTGCGTCAACGCTTAACCTCAATGCAAGCACAACGTGATACACAGCGTGAACAACTTCGCCAAAAACAAGCCCAATTTGCGCAATATAATCAGGTGTTGATTGGATTACAAAGTTCTTATGAGAGCAAAAATCAGCTATTAAAAGAATTAAGAGATGAAGTAAGCGAATTAGGTGTTCGTGCAGATGAAGGGGCAGAGGAGCGGGCGCGAATTCGACGTGATGAATTACATCAACAACTCTCAAATAGCAGACAACGCCGCTCCTATGTGGAAAAACAGCTGACGTTAATTGAAAGCGAAGGTGAAAATTTAAATCGCCGTATCCGTAAAGCAGAGCGTGATTATAAAACCCAACGGGAATTAGTGGTGGCGGCGAAAGTCAGCTGGTGTGTGGTCTTAAGACTATCCCGCCATTCTGATATGGAAAAACGCTTAAATCGTCGTGAGCTGGCTTATTTATCCGCTGATGAACTCCGCTCAATGTCGGATAAGGCCCTTGGGGCGTTGCGTACTGCCGTTGCCGATAATGAGTATTTGCGCGATAGCTTAAGAGCCTCGGAAGACAGTCGTAAACCGGAAAATAAAGTCCGCTTCTTTATTGCGGTTTATCAGCATTTGCGTGAGCGTATTCGCCAAGATATTATCAAAACAGATGATCCGATTGATGCCATTGAACAAATGGAAATCGAACTTTCACGCTTGACGGCAGAGTTGACCGATCGTGAGAAAAAATTGGCGATCAATTCTGAAAGTGTCGCAAATATTATGCGCAAAACCATTCAGCGTGAACAAAATCGCATTCGTATGCTCAATCAAGGCTTGCAAAATATTGCTTTCGGTCAGGTGAAATCTGTTCGTTTGGTGGTTAATATTCGTGATACACACGCCATGCTACTTGATGCGCTTTCCGGTCAACAGGACGAATATCAAGATTTATTCAATGATAATCGTATTACCTTTTCTGAAGCTATGGCAAAACTGTATCAACGTATTAACCCACATATTGATATGGGACAGCGTAGTGCACAAACTATGGGTGAAGAGCTCTTGGATTATCGTAATTATCTTGAACTTGAAGTTGAGGTATTCCGTGGTGCTGACGGTTGGTTGCGTGCAGAAAGTGGTGCACTTTCAACCGGTGAAGCGATAGGTACCGGGATGTCGATTCTCTTAATGGTCGTTCAAAGCTGGGAAGAGGAGAGCCGTCGTATTCGTGGTAAAGATATTGTGCCTTGCCGATTACTCTTCCTTGATGAGGCGGCACGACTTGATGGTAAATCTATTTCCACTTTATTTGAGCTTTGTGAACGATTGGATATGCAGTTATTAATTGCGGCACCGGAAAATATTAGCCCTGAAAAAGGCACAACCTATAAATTGGTGAGAAAAATTTCCGGTAACCAAGAACACGTTCATGTGGTCGGATTACGCGGGTTTGGTACAACGGACTAAAATAAAAGTGCGGTTGAAAATTCCACTATTATGTAGCACTTGCACAAAACTATTAGATATCTTCCCTCCCCCCGTAAACGGAGGGAGGGAAGATGGTACAACCTGATAA
>NZ_MLHL01000079.1 GCF_002000545.1 Rodentibacter trehalosifermentans
CAGGCGGAGGGGGGGAAAGAGCGGTTACTTTTCACTGGGTTTTTGCAACTTTGTTGCAATCCCCCTTAAGGTGATGCCTCGCTCCCTGTAAAAGGAGGGAGCGAAAAATTATCTATTGTGCAACTGCTATATAATACCGGAAAAATGACCGCACTTGGCGCTATTGAGTTGCCCAAAAGGGAAAATGTGGGGGGGGACTCTGTTTGTTATAAAATTGAACTATTTCAATGTGTTACAAACTGCTGAAGGCAGTCTCCCTACAGATAAACCCAACATCAAATTTATGCAACAGCGGTAGCATTATGCGGTGATGGTATAAATTTTTTGTTTGCTTTTCCCCTGTCTTTCTGTTTATACTTTGCCCGCTTTAACAGCATTTTCATGAATATATCGCAAGTTTGTGTATAGGAAATGAACAAATCTGATTGTCTATCATTCTATTTTTCATCATATGCCTTCGCTTGCAAATCATTAACTTTCTTAAGGTTTAAGAACTTATGTTAGCGATTTGGCAACAATTTAAACAAGACTATCTCATCAAATATTGGAATCCTGTCGCAGCGGTCATTGCAGCCGGGTTACTTTCTGCCTACTATTTTGGTATCACCGGAACCTATTGGGCGGTGACAGGAGAATTTACCCGTTGGGGAGGGCACGCATTACAATCCCTTGGCATTGATGTGAGCCAATGGAGTTATTACAAAATCATTGGCATGGATGGCACAATTTTTACCCGTATTGACGGTGTGATGATTTTGGGGATGTTTGCCGGCTGTATTTCAGCCGCTCTTTGGGCAAATAATGTGAAATGGCGTAATCAACCGCACAAACGTCGTATCGTCCAAGCCTTAGTTGGTGGGGCGCTTGCCGGTTTCGGTGCCCGCCTTGCTATGGGCTGTAATCTTGCCTCACTTTTCACCGGTATTCCACAATTCTCCGTGCATGCGTGGTTTTTCACCATTGCCACGGCAATCGGCACCTATGTGGGGGTGAAATTCACCTTACTGCCGATGTTTCGGGTTAAACTTGAACTCAAAAAAGGAGCGGCAAAATTACAAGAAACCGATCCCAAACAAGCAACCCGCCGTTTTCGCATTGGTATGGTGATTTTCCTTGCCTATTTAGCCGCTTCCCTTTATGTGATGCAATCTTCAGTCAAATTGGGTTTTGCCATGCTTTGTGGGTTAATTTTCGGATTATTGATTGAACGTGCGCAAATTTGTTTTACCTCTGCTTTCCGCGATCTTTGGGTCACCGGTCGTGCTTACATGGCGAAAGCCATTATTTTTGGGATTATCGTGGGAACAATCGGCGTTTTCTCTTATATCCAATTAGGGGTTTCACCGAAAATTATGTGGGCAGGTCCTAATGCGATTGTAGGCGGTTTATTATTCGGTTTCGGTATCGTTCTTGCGGGCGGGTGTGAAACCGGTTGGATGTATCGCTCAATGGAAGGTCAAGTCCACTTTATGTGGGTGGGGGTCGGCAATGTGGTAGGCTCTACCTATTTGGCTTATGTTTGGGACGATATTGCCCCGGTGCTTGCCCTTGACTATGAAAAACTCAATTTACTGAAATCCTTCGGACCGGTAGGGGGATTATTGGTTAACTATGGTTTATTGATCCTCTGTTTAATTGCGGTGGTATGGTGGGAACGTCGCTTCCTTGCCAAAGCCAAAGCAAAAATTGCAGCAAGCACACCACAATCTTGTGGTTGCTAGTTCTCATTCATTCATCAACAAAAGGAAATGATTATGGCATTTACCGTTGTTCAAAAATTAGATAAAGATCCGAAAGATATTACCCCGGATTATACATTAGATACCTTAGGCGAGCCTTGCCCTTATCCGGCAATTGTGATGTTGGAAACCATGCCACAGCTCCAAAAAGGTGAAATTTTGGAATTGTTAAGCGATTGTGCGCAATCCATTAATAATATTCCGGTGGATACCAAAAACCACGGTTATACGCTGCTTAGTGTTGAGCAAGATGGAACGAAGTTGAGATATTTGATTCAACGATAAAATTCGGAAAAAAATGACCGCACTTTAATCAGTGATCTGTGCCTTGGATAAGTTGTCGTTGTCTTCGACTTTTAAGGCCGGATCACTTTTTTCGTCGCCTTTCATACCATTTCAAGATAAACTATAGCCCTTTTTATAATTCAGTCAGATGGAATCTTATGCGGATATTTATTGCCATACTTGTGGGGATTCTTGCACTTTTCCAATACGATCTTTGGTTTGGTAAGAATGGCTATTTTGATTACAAAGCCGTATCAGCGCAGATTATTGAAAATAAAGCGGAAAATGAAAAATTGGTGCAAAGAAATCAAATGATTTCAGCTGAAATTCAGGGGCTGACGAAGGGGTTTGAATCCATTGAGGAACGGGCGAGAATGCAACACGATCTCGTCAAAGAAAACGAGACCTTCTACCATATCGTAAAAGAACATAAATAATGTCACGAAAAATCATTGCTGTTATTCCTGCCGCCGGGGTGGGGAGCCGAATGAAAGCGGATAGGCCTAAACAATATTTAACGGTATTAGGCAAAACGATTTTAGAGCATACGCTGAGCATTATGCTTAATCATCAGTCTATTGATCGAATTATTGTGGCATTAGGTAAAGATGATCCTTATTTTGCTGAACTTCGTTTGCTTTCTCATGAAAAAATCCAACTTGTTGAAGGGGGAGAGACACGGGCAGAATCCGTCCTCAATGCGCTTAATGTGATTGAGGAAAAAAATGCTTGGGCGTTAGTGCATGATGCGGCAAGACCTTGTTTAACCGAAACGGATTTAAACAAGTTATTAGCTATCGGTGATGAGAATGGGGCAATTCTTGCGATTCCGGTAACAGATACCATCAAGCGTAGTGATCAAAATGGTACGATTATCACAACAGAAGATCGCTCACAACTTTGGCAGGCTCAGACACCCCAATTTTTCCGAGTTGATTTGCTAAAAAATGCTCTTGAGAATGGATTAAAACAGAATAAGGTTATCACGGATGAAGCTTCAGCTATGGAATTTGCCGGATTTCGACCGCACTTAGTCTTAGGAAGAAGTGATAATATTAAAGTGACCCGCCCGGAAGATTTAGCCTTGGCGGAATTTTACTTAACAAGGAAAAAACGATGATAAGAATTGGACAGGGTTTTGATGTGCATGCTTTTGGGGAAAACAGACCCCTAATTATTGGTGGCGTTACCATTCCTTACCACACGGGATTTATCGCCCATTCTGATGGCGATGTCGCTTTGCATGCCTTAACGGATGCCCTGCTGGGGGCGGCTGCTTTGGGGGATATTGGAAAACTTTTCCCTGATACAGATATGCAATATAAAAATGCCGATAGCAGAGGTTTATTAAGGGAAGCCTTTCGTCAAGTCCAAGAAAAGGGGTATAAGATTGGGAATGTGGATATCACAATTATTGCCCAAGCCCCTAAAATGCGCCCTTATATTGATGATATGCGCGCAGTAATCGCTGCTGATTTAGCCTGTAATATCGAACAAGTCAATGTGAAAGCCACAACAACAGAAAAATTAGGCTTCACAGGACGAGGTGAAGGAATCGCCTGCGAAGCCGTGGCATTGCTGATGAAATAAATTTACTGAGAAAAAATAAAGGCACAATTGGTATTGTGCCTTTTTGTTTGATGATATTGTTTGTTTATGCTTATTTTTCCAAAAGTGCGGTTGGATTTTCTTCGGTTTTTTCTGTCTCTTCAGGGTGGAGAGACATCGCATGGCGTAGGCTTTGTTGGCGGATTTGTTCTGCCATTGCGTTATCGCCTGCTTGTTCAAAGACATAAACTGCCATCATTGTGTCGTTAGACTCAAGTTGTTTAGGGCAAGCCATCACTTTTTTGAATGCTTCAGCCGCTTTGGTAAATTCGTTATTGCGAACATACAAATAACCCAAGGCTCGGTTGATACCGCATTGTTGCGTTTCGTCTGCACGTTTGGCACGTTTTTCGATAATCTTGATTAATTTCGTGTTATCAACCGGTTGTAAACGGGTTATTTGGGTGCAAAGCGCTGGGCTTAATGGGGTGTTTTCTCCCCATTTTTTCAACACTTCAAGGGTAAACTCATAAGCAGACTCATGATCGTTACAATCAATGAGGCGCTCAATTAATGCCACTTTTAAATCTAAGTCTTGGCGACGGCGGCGAGGCTGTTCTTCCCACCAAGCAAGTAAACCATCCACACCTTCTTCATTCATTTTTTCATCAAGCAGGCCATTTTCGGTTTTAACCTGTATCGCTTTAAATTCTTCCTCGTTGTATAAACCGGCACGTTGAATTAAATCTAAAATATTATCAAGAGCTTGATAGGCTTTGGATTGGGTATAAATTTCAACGGCAAGTTTTAAGACTTCTTTATTACGATCTGTCATTTCCAACAGGCTATCGACCGAGCTGCGGGCCGCCGGTAGTTTGTTTTGTTGTAATAAAATACGGGTACGGGCAATTTCCACTAACAAATTGTCAGAACCGGCAAGTTCTGTGGCTTCAATTAAATAGCGGTTTGCACTAAATTCATCACCACGCTGTTGGGCGGCTTCTGCGGCTTTGATTAAATTCAAAATCGGTTCATCGGAATGTTTGGCATTTTTACCGATGAGTTTTTCCGCTTTGGCATAGTCACCCTCGTTCATTTTCATTAAGCCTTTGAGGGTTTGTTTTTGCGCTTTTACTCGTTTACGGCGGGAAAACCAACTGTAGGTGTTATTGCTTAAACGTAAAAAACGGCTTACAACCCATTCTGTACCATAAATTACTGCAAGTGTGGCGATAAATAAAATGACTAAGGTGGTAATAGACATTTCATAAATATTGTTCGCCGTTTCAATACGCACATAACCTTGCTGACCGGAAAGATGGGGGCCCGCAATAAGTCCGGCAAGTAAAGCCAGCATTAAAAATAGTGTTCTAAACATAGTCTATCCTTATTGTTGTGGCTCGACTGTTGGTTTATCTTCTGAGGAAACGGCTTCCGGTGTAGTTTGGTTGTCGATCACTTCCTCCGTTTTAGGTGGTTCGTTGAAAGCTTTTTCAGCTTGAATTTCAATTTTTTGCACATCCAACGGAACTCGGTTGAGATATTTATCCAGTAAGTTTAAGCTTTGTAGCTGGGTTGGCACATCTACATAAACGGACAATTCCGCCAATTCATCAACGGATTTCAAGAAATTTTGAGTGACTTCCGTATCGGTATCAAAATAGCTACGCACCCAAGTTGCTACGGCATCTAAAGATTGTTTATACAAATCATTTTGTTGGCGTGGTACTGCCATAATGGCTAATTGCAAACGGAGACGAATATTTTCACGCAGATAAATATCCTGATTCGGCGCAAGCAATTCTTTTTTATCCGCACCTTGTTTTGGAGTGATACGAATAAAATGATTCAAAAAAGAGACCGCACTTTTCTCTGCATTTGCCTGCCAGTCATCTAAAGAATCGGATAATTTTTCCGAATTGGGATCATCACCAAAATTCACGTTAAGCACAGGCAATTCATCCACCGAATTGGCAAGCTGGGAAAGGCGTTGCATCACGGCATTTTGATCGATGCTATCCACTGAAAGGAGTTGTTTCAAATCTTGATTGATGGCGGAACGCACTGCCATAGCATCGGCATTATTGATTTTGGCGAGGGTTTCGTCCGCCAGTTTTAATAATGAAACGCCGGTATCCACATCATTGTCTAACACGAGTTTACGCAAGGCATTGTTTAATAAAAAATCGGCTTCAGAAAATAACCAATCGTTAGGTTGTTGCGTTCCCGCTTGTTTATTCACATACTCAAGTTGTTGGCGTATCGCACCAAAGGTTTGAGCGTTGGCGGCAAACTGCTGTTCGAGTTGGCTAACTTGCTTTTGGATTGCCGTATTGTTTTTTTCAAGTTCGGCAAATTGTGCGGCTTGGACGTTATTATCGGTAGGACGTGCCACAGTTTGGCTGATTTGTCCCTCAAGTGCGGTCAATTTTTGTTGAATTTCATTCACTTGTTGCTGACCGAAATAATAACCTGCCCCTCCTACACCCAAGGCGATTAAAATAGCCAACAGACTTAGCCCCGTGCCACTTTTCTTTACGATAGTTTGAGGTGTTGGAGAAGATGTTTCCGCTTGATTTTCAAGCGTATTTTGTACGCCTTCATCAAGGTTTTCTACCGCTTCATTTGATTGATTTTTCGCCATATTTATTCCTTATTAGGTCATTTAGCTAAGTAACGTTTTCAACAAGTTTTGATTATCCGCATAGTGGGATTGGGTAATGTTTTGCCATCCCAGTTGTTTTGCTGCGTTCGCAAGGCGTGACCCCACCGTGACTAAATGACAATGTTTCAGCCAATGTTGTTCATTTTCCGGTACAAATTCAATGAGGGTCTGCAAAATTTCTAAGCTGGTGACGATCAACGTATCCACTCCGGCACGTTTGAAAAAGCCGGTTTGTTCTTCCTTATTATAAAGGATAGGCTCACGGCGGTAGCATTCTAAAATATCAATATTTGCTCCACGCTGTTTCGCCTGTTCGGCAAAATATTCCCGTCCGCCGTTGCCACGTAAAATTAAAACTTGTTTTCCATTAAGTTGTTGCATTTGTGGCAGGGCAAGTAAGGCTTCACTATTTTCCTGTGAAATAGGATAACGGACAACCTGTCCGCTTTGACAGGAGAAATACTGTGCAGTTCTCTGTCCGACTGTAAAGTATTGTAAATCTTCACGCCAATAAAAACCGGTTTCCTTCAATGTTTTAACGGAAAAATCGACCGCACTTTTAGAAACAAGAAAGACATAATCGCCACGGTTAAGTTGATTCAATTTTTTCGGTAGGTTTTCCAAGTCATAGCCGCTTTCAAAGGTGAATAAAGGGAGGTGCAATGCCACTATGCCCGATTGATTGAGTAAATCAACCAGTTGTTTTCCACGTTCATCAGGGCGGGTGACAAGGACTGCCATTATGCTTTCTCTCCTTGTGAATAAACGTTGGCAAGAATGCGATCCGCGCCTTGGGCGAGTAATTGTTCGGCGATTTGCACACCCAATTCTTCCGCATTTTTGACCGCACTTTTCCCTTCTGCCCGGATAATGGACGAGCCGTCAAGCTCACCCACAAGTGCACGTAAATAAATTTGCCCGTCTTCTAATACCGCATAGCCGCCAATCGGCACTTGGCAACCGCCCTGCAGGCGGGTATTCATTGCCCGTTCCGCCAATACACAAGCGGTGGTTTCTTCATCGGCAAGCGGAGCAAGCAAGGCTTGAACTGTTATATCATCGGTTCGACATTCTATCCCCACCGCCCCCTGACCGGCTGCCGGTAAAGATTGGGTTGTTTCAATAAAAGCGGTAATGCGTTCTTTCATCCCTAAGCGAATTAATCCTGCGGCGGCAAGGATAATGGCATCATATTCACCTTGATCCAATTTGCTTAAACGCGTGCCCACATTGCCCCGTAACGAACGGATATCCAAATCCGGTCGTAATTGTTTTAACTGACATTGACGGCGCAAACTGGATGTCCCGACAATTGCCCCTTGGGGTAAATCATCAAATGAGGTATATCGATTGGAAACAAAGGCATCACGGGGATCTTCCCGTTTACAGATTACACTTAATCCTAATCCTTTCGGGAATTGCATCGGCACATCTTTCATTGAATGAACCGCAATATCCGCCCGTTTTTCTAACAGGGCATTTTCCAGTTCTTTGACGAATAAGCCTTTCCCACCGATTTTTGCTAAGGGGGTATCAAGGATCACATCACCTTTAGTGACCATGGGAACAAGTTCTACCTTGAGAGTAGGATGAAGCGTTTCTAAACGGGTTTTAACAAAATTCGCTTGCCAAAGTGCAAGGGGACTTTGGCGGGTGGCAATTCTTAAAATGGTTGATATAGTCATAGCGATAGGCTGCCGGGCTAAATTTTGCCTATCCTATCACTGTTGGGGAAAAAAGTCAGTTTTATTATGAAATCGCCTGTCCTTAGCCTTAGTGGATATAGGGTTTATTGAAAGCTATGGTTAGCCGTCCGTAGAACACGAGTATTGGTGGGATATGGAGATATTTTCAAAATGTAATGCGATTGTTAATAAATCTAACAATATGTCAATGTTTGGTTATTTTAAAATCAATTTTGCTTGTATTTTGATTAAATTTCGGTATGATTCGGTCCATTATTTTTATTGATTTTATTAGTAAAATAGATATTAACTTTATTAAGTGACGACACAATCATGAACAGCCAACAGCCGGTAATTGTTAAAATGAAAAATAAAAAACACTCAAGATGCAATGGTCTTAAAATTTAAGACCATTGCATCTTGAGTGTTTTTTATTTTTCATTTTACTCAAGCGTCCTCGGCATTATCCGAAAATGGATGTACTGAGTTGTTTTTTTATGCTCATTATTATCGGCATTATGTAGCAAATGCA
>NZ_MLHL01000008.1 GCF_002000545.1 Rodentibacter trehalosifermentans
CTGTTGGGTAGGGGAGCGTTGTGTAAGCGGATGAAGGTGAACTGAGAGGTTTGCTGGACGTATCACAAGTGCGAATGCTGACATAAGTAACGATAAAACGGGTGAAAAACCCGTTCGCCGGAAGACCAAGGTTTCCTGTCCAACGTTAATCGGGGCAGGGTGAGTCGGCCCCTAAGGCGAGGCTGAAAAGCGTAGTCGATGGGAAACGGGTTAATATTCCCGTACTTGGTAAAGCTGCGATGTGGGGACGGAGCAGGTTAGGTTAGCGTGCGGTTGGATGTGCACGTTTAAGCTGGTAGTTGGGGTAGGTAGGCAAATCCGCTTATCCAATAAAAACAACGAGAGGTGATGACGAGGCCCTAAGGGGCTGAAGTAACTGATACCACACTTCCAGGAAAAGCCACTAAGCTTCAGGCTTTACTAAACCGTACTGAAAACCGACACAGGTGGTCAGGTAGAGAATACTCAGGCGCTTGAGAGAACTCGGGTGAAGGAACTAGGCAAAATAGCACCGTAACTTCGGGAGAAGGTGCGCTGGCGTAGGTTGTAGGAGTTAACCTCCGAAGGCTGAACCAGTCGAAGTGACCCGCTGGCTGCAACTGTTTATTAAAAACACAGCACTCTGCAAACACGAAAGTGGACGTATAGGGTGTGATGCCTGCCCGGTGCTGGAAGGTTAATTGATGGTGTCATCGCAAGAGAAGCACCTGATCGAAGCCCCAGTAAACGGCGGCCGTAACTATAACGGTCCTAAGGTAGCGAAATTCCTTGTCGGGTAAGTTCCGACCTGCACGAATGGCATAATGATGGCCAGGCTGTCTCCACCCGAGACTCAGTGAAATTGAAATCGCCGTGAAGATGCGGTGTACCCGCGGCTAGACGGAAAGACCCCGTGAACCTTTACTATAGCTTGACACTGAACATTGAATTTTGATGTGTAGGATAGGTGGGAGACTAAGAAGTGTGAACGCCAGTTTGCATGGAGTCGACCTTGAAATACCACCCTTTAACGTTTGGTGTTCTAACGAGGCACCCTAATCGGGTGTTCGGACAGTGTCTGGTGGGTAGTTTGACTGGGGCGGTCTCCTCCCAAAGCGTAACGGAGGAGCACGAAGGTTTGCTAATCACGGTCGGACATCGTGAGGTTAGTGCAATGGTATAAGCAAGCTTAACTGCGAGACAGACAAGTCGAGCAGGTACGAAAGTAGGTCATAGTGATCCGGTGGTTCTGCATGGAAGGGCCATCGCTCAACGGATAAAAGGTACTCCGGGGATAACAGGCTGATACCGCCCAAGAGTTCATATCGACGGCGGTGTTTGGCACCTCGATGTCGGCTCATCACATCCTGGGGCTGAAGTAGGTCCCAAGGGTATGGCTGTTCGCCATTTAAAGTGGTACGCGAGCTGGGTTTAGAACGTCGTGAGACAGTTCGGTCCCTATCTGCCGTGGGCGTAGGAGAATTGAGAGGGGCTGCTCCTAGTACGAGAGGACCGGAGTGGACGCACCACTGGTGTTTCGGTTGTATCGCCAGATGCATTGCCGAGTAGCTAAGTGCGGAAGAGATAAGTGCTGAAAGCATCTAAGCACGAAACTTGCCTCAAGATGAGTTCTCCCAGACTTTATGTCTGTAAGGGTTGTTTGAGACTAAGACGTAGATAGGTGGGGTGTGTAAGTATTGTGAGATATTGAGCTAACCCATACTAATTGCCCGAGCGGCTTAACTATACAACGCTCAAGTGTTTTTGTGGGCGGTGAAGCGAAGCAAAAGTAAGCGAGAGAAAGCAGAAAAGCGAAGTAAACTAAACAGAAAATTAGAGAAACTCAACAAGATTCAGCTTGTGACCGAAAGTAGAGGAAGCGCAAGTTAGCGCAGAAGACTTAAAGAACAAAATAATAAAATAAGAAAAGTAAACGAGAAGTTATCGAAGAATAATCCCGGCGGCGAGAGTGCGGTGGTCCCACCTGAATCCATTCCGAACTCAGAAGTGAAACGCTGTAATGCCGATGGTAGTGTGGGGTATCCCCATGTGAGAGTAGGGCACCGCCGGGTTTTTATT
>NZ_MLHL01000080.1 GCF_002000545.1 Rodentibacter trehalosifermentans
ATGTTTGGGTTGTACAAGGCGCAGGGGGAGTGCGGTTATTTTTCACCGAGTTTTTGCAACTTTGTTGCAATCCCCCTTAAGGTGCCGCCTCGCTCCCTGTAAAAGGAGGGAGCGAAAAATTATCTATTGTGCAACTGCTACATAATGCCGCAATTTTTAACCGCTCTTTAAATATTCTATAGGACTTATTCCTCCCCAAAATCCTCCAAATCCAGAGGTTCTTGCGAAAGAATAATGCCGGTGAGATCGGCATAGATATAGTCTTCCGGGAAGAAAGTAACACCGCCAAAATTAACCGGAATATCGGTTTCGCCTGCCTGGCTTTCGTCAGCACTGACCGGAATCGGCGCGAGGGTGTGGATGCCGATGTCAATATTTTCCAATTGTTGGATCTGGCGGACTGCACCGTAAACAATAATCTCTTCCCAGTCGTTGTCGACGTGGTCTGGGGATGCATTTTATTCTTATAAAGTGTGGTTGGTTTTTAAAGAGATCTCGGCTTATGTCAACGCATAAGCCTTTTTAATAAAGTGCAAATATTTACATAAATCATATTAACTGAGCGTATAGACTGCAACAGTATGGTGAGGTTTTCGCTCTTCTAAAGGAGGAAGTGTCATATAATTACCATAATACATAGTTAAATATTCGTGATAACCATTCATAATAGGAAGGCGTTCTCCTTCAAAATTAAAATACACGACATCAGAGAAATATGTTTTAGGCATATATGATTTTTGCCAATTACCATAATCTGATAATAATCCGATATAATCAGAACGAACAATAGGATATTTCTTCTGAAATAAAGTTAAATCTGCCATCATTTTATTAAAAAAATAATGGGATAATTTAGAAAAAATAGCCTTCATAAGGCTATTCTCTTTTGCTCGAATCCATCTTTTACGACAAGAAGAAAACCTTAATTCAACAAGACGATGTTTTCTCATTGCTTTATAAATGAGAAGAGGTTCGTTAGGTACTCCATCCCAAATGAAAATATCAATAAAGATTCCTGTCACTCTTCTATTGGTTTCAACCAAGTGAGTTTCTTTATCAACAATCTTTGTCATTACACCGGGAAGTATTCCATCAATACTTTCAGCAAGAGATAATTCGTATTTTGTATGTTTCTGAAGCTGCCAAGCTTTAACAAATTTCTCATATTCATCTCGGCACATATAGACATCAATATCATCATCCCAAGGGATAAAACCTTGGTGACGTACAGCACCTATTAATGTGCCGCCACCTAATGAATATTTAATATTATTTTTAGCGCAAATATGATTGAAATACTTTAGGATATCTAAAGCGATTAATTGCTGTTCACGAAGTGTTATCTTTCTCATATTATCTCCTGATTAAATTATTTAAAATAAATTCATACTGGATAATATTATCCATTTCATAGCCATCAGATAGTGATAGTTCAACTGTTCCAACATTTAGTTGATTTATTATAGCCATTGGAATGTTATCCCAATATAGTTTGTTTTGATTAAGTATTGTAGGGGAAAGATATTTTCTTAATTCTTTTTTGATTATGTTGCTATCATCTTCTAACCAAAAGGAAATGCCTAATAAACTAGGAAGTGGTCTGTTTGTTACTTCTATTTTAATTATTTTTCCTTCATTGTTTAAAATAGGTATCCATTCTTTCTCTTCACTTTTTGGTCTTTTTAAAACAAAATAGCAACTGGTTTTTGGTTGGAGTAAGAAAATATTTCTGAATAGAACTACGTCAGAATCAATAATATAGCTATTGGAAAAATATTCTTTTGCAATAGAAAAAGAATAAATACTATTGTAATCATTATATTTTTCATTATAGAGAAGGTGACAGCTATATTTTTCAGATAAATAGTCAAATTGCTTTGCCAAATGACCGGTTACAATATAAATATCATTTATATCTGCTTGTTTTAAAAATTTAATTGTTCTCTCTATATTAGGTAGCCCATTTATAGGGAGTAATGCTTTATGAGTATTTTTTGAAACTTCTTTAAAACGGCTTCCTAAACCGGCTGCTAATATAATTGCATTCATATTCTTTCCTTTTTATCTTT
>NZ_MLHL01000081.1 GCF_002000545.1 Rodentibacter trehalosifermentans
ATATTTTTCATTATAGAGAAGGTGACAGCTATATTTTTCAGATAAATAGTCAAATTGCTTTGCCAAATGACCGGTTACAATATAAATATCATTTATATCTGCTTGTTTTAAAAATTTAATTGTTCTCTCTATATTAGGTAGCCCATTTATAGGGAGTAATGCTTTATGAGTATTTTTTGAAACTTCTTTAAAACGGCTTCCTAAACCGGCTGCTAATATAATTGCATTCATATTCTTTCCTTTTTATCTTTTAATGTTAATCCTGAGCCTAAAATAACACCAATGACTAATAATATTGTCATTATATCCATAGAAATTTTGTTCAAGATAAAACTGATAAAAATAATCCAAAAGCTATATGTGATATTTAGCATCATAGCTCTTATCGGTTTTATTATATAAATTGCTCTATAATATAGAAAATAGGACATCATTGAAGAGAAAATAATGAATATGATAATTGTTAGTAATTTTGTGTCTTTAAAAAATTCAGTAGAATAAAAATATTCTGAATCAAGATAGAGAATAAGGGTGACATATCCAAGACTAGAACCTAATTGTCTTAAGAAATAAGCACTAGAAGAGCTAATGAACTGCATAATGTAGGAGGAAATAATAATTTCACTTCCCCAACTTACAGCACAAGTGACTGCTAGTATAAAACCTAAAATAGAAAATTGGGAGTTGGTTATATCTAACCCTAATAATATTGTACAACCTATTGATAAGCATAAGCCTAATAGACCTAATTTTGTGATTGAATCTTTTAAAAACAGAAACGCAAAAATAGTACCAAAAACAGGATAAATAGAAGATATTGGTGCAGCATAACCTACACCGATATATTGAATGGCTTGCAAATAGCATAGCATACCTACCGGACCACCAATAATACCAGCTAAAAGACCTAAAAATATATTTTTATTTTTAAATCTAAATTTTTCAAATAAGTTTAATTTGTAATATGAAATTGTGAAAAAAATAAAGGAGGAAAACTCTATTATAAATAAAAGAGATAGCATGACTTTCAATGAATCTGTTGAAAGGGAATAAAAACTTAATTTCTCATAAAAAATACCCGAAATTCCCCATAATAATCCAGATAAAATCCCCCATAAATAACCTGTGTATTTATTCATCGCTTATTCCTTTTTTGCTTTCCATTTATGCATAAAAGAAATAGCTCTTTTAATACGATTTTTACCATAATCGGCAAAAAACTCTCCATTTTCTTCTTTAACCAGTGTCCAAGCAAACCATAGTATATCTTGAGTAAATTGGTAAAGTGCAATTTTTTCTAATGCTTTCTCTATTTTTTCTTGTTGTTTAAAATAACATTGTAAAAAAAAATCTTGCTGTGTTTGATTTAAGTTTGATTCTAAAAGAAATGCAGCGATATCAAATAGAGGATCATTCATTCCTGAATATTCCCAATCAATAAAATAAATGTCTTTTTCTTTTAGAAGGATATTTTCCGGTACTAAATCATTATGACAAGCGGCTAGAGTGATGATATTTTTAGAAAAATAAGTTTGAATCGTTTTAAAAAAGGTTAATAAATCTGAGATTTCATCATTATATTGATAAAAAGATGCTTTATTCTTCAATAAATTTATGTATTTATCAAATTCTTCAAATACATTAAATTGGTTAGTGAGTTTAATTGGTGATTGGTGCAGTAAATATAATTTTTCTGCAATAAGCTTTAAAATCGAGAGATCTTTAATATTTTGATGATCGAGAGCGTAACTATCAGATAAATATTGAGTGATTTTTATACCAGATTGGGAGTCAAAAAAACAGGTTTCTACATTAAATCCTGCTTCAGACATTACAAAACTATTTATTGCTTCATTTTTACGAATAATTAAATTTTCAGTTATTGCACCGGGAATTCTAACGACATACCCTGTCTTGTCTTGTCTTGTTATAACAATATAGTTTTTATTCGTCATTCCTCCTAAAAAAGAAACCTGTGATATTGATGAGGGGGGTAAACCTAATTTTTCTTGAACAATATTTTTTATCGCTTCCATATAAAGTATCTTATTAATTGCTTTTAATGAGTATAATGTGAATCAAGTTTCCCTGCAAAGTACGAGGAAAAGGGAGATTTTGATTTATCAGGTGTTGTCGAAAAAATAAAAGTACGGTCAAAAAATCGAATAAATTTTTAACCGCACTTCAAATGCCCTATTCCTCCCCAAAATCCTCCAAATCCAGAGGTTCTTGCGAAAGAATAATGCCGGTGAGATCGGCATAGATATAGTCTTCCGGGAAGAAAGTAACACCGCCAAAATTAACCGGAATATCGGTTTCGCCTGCCTGGCTTTCGTCAGCACTGACCGGAATCGGCGCGAGGGCGTGGATGCCGATATCAATATTTTCCAGTTGTTGGATCTGGCGGACCGCACCGTAAACAATAATCCCTTCCCAGCCGTTCTCTGCGGCAAGTTGGGCAAGTTCTGCATCAATTAAAGCACGACGTACCGCACCACCGCCATCAACAACTAATACACGACCTTCTCCGTTTTCTTCCAATACTTCAGCGATAAGCCCGTTATTTTCAAAGCATTTTACCGTGGTGACTTTACCGAAGAAATGACTTACCCCACCAAAACTTGAAAAAATCGGTTCCACCACATCCACTTGATCTGCATAGAGATCGCAAAGTTCTGAAGTATCAATAAACATAAATTTCCCCTATTAAATGTTGAGATGCCCTTTAGTATATGCGGATTTAGCCGATAAGCAAGCCCAAACTAAAGAGCAGATTGGTGAAGAGTGAAATCATCGACATTTGTGCCAACATTGGGCGTAGTGCTGTCGGTTCTTGACTGCGATAAACAAAAATGGCGTGTTTGGCAAGCAATGGGAAAGCAAACAAAAACAAATAATGGCACCAAGAGGTCGCTGTATTGAGTGCAAACAATAAATAGCAGAGTGCGGCAAAACTTAATAAAATGCAATGATAAATACGCCCTTTATATGCCCCTAAACGTACCGCAAGGGTATTTTTGCCGGCTTTGGCATCCTGTTCGGTGTCGCGTAAATTATTGATATTTAAAACTGCTGTGGCGAGTAAACCGGAGCCGAGAGCGGGTAATATGATGTGCATGTCGATATTGTGTGTTTGTAAATAGTAAGTCCCGCCCACTCCCAGTAAACCAAAGAATACTAAAACGGAAATATCCCCTAAACCCATATAACCGTACGGTTTTGCACCTACGGTATAAGTAATCGCCGCAATAATCGCTAAAATGCCAAGCCCGGCAAAGGCGAATAAATCGGACAAATTTTCGTAGGCGATGCCGATGAGCAAACTGCCAGAAATAAAACTCGCTACCACTATAAAAATTAAGCCCCACTTTAATTCTCGGGCGGAAATCCCCCCTTTTTGAATGCCGCGCAAGGGCCCGATGCGTTCTGCGGTATCCGAGCCTTTTTGGTGATCTCCGTAATCATTGGCGAAGTTTGATAGCACTTGTAATAAAATGGTTGTTACTAAACAAAGTGCCATCACTGTGCCGTTAAAGCTTTCAGGTTTCGCCCAATAAGCCAAGGCTGAACCGGTGAAGATGGAGGCTAATGCTAAGGGTAAGGTTTTCGGACGAGCCGTTTCCCACCACATTTTCAATTTTTCATTTGTCATTTTTTTTGACCGCACTTTTGATTACAATAAGGGCGTATTCTACATTAATCTCAACTATTTATGAATGATTTAACCCTCACGCCCATCGCCGTTATTCACACGCCTTATAAGGAAAAATTTTCTGTGCCACGTCAACCTGATTTGGTTCAAGATGGCGTAGGTATCGTGGAGCTGTTACCGCCTTATAATTCACCGGAGGCGGTGCAGGGGTTGGAGCAATTTAGTCATCTCTGGTTGATTTTTCAATTCGATCAAATTCAACAGGGAAAATGGCAATCCAAAGTTCGTCCGCCACGTTTAGGGGGCAATCGACGGGTGGGCGTGTTTGCTTCTCGTGCAACGCATCGCCCTAATCCGCTTGGCTTGTCAAAAGTGGAACTGCGTGAAGTGGAATGCATAAACGGTCACGTATTTTTGCATTTGGGGGCGGTAGATTTGGTGGATGGTACTCCGATTTTTGATATTAAACCCTATATTGCTTATGCCGATAGCGAGCCCTATGCGAAATCAGGCTTTGCTCAAGAAAAGCCACAGGCAAAACTACTGGTGGAATTTACCGAACAGGCACAAAATGCGGTGAAAAAACGGGAAGAAAAACGACCGCACTTGGCACGCTTTATCCGTCAAGTGATTGAACAAGATCCCCGTCCGGCTTATCAACAGGGTAAACCGAGCGAACGGGTTTATGGTATCAGCCTTTACGAATTTAATATTAAATGGCGAATAAAATCGGGAACTTTGGATGTGGTAGAAGTGTTTGATATTGAGAAAATATAGCGAATTAAAATTTTAATGATACGGCGTTAGCCGGTATTGCTGTATTATTTATACTATCTACGGCGGATAGTCTTATCTCATTTTTATCTTAATTCACTATATAGATAGCAAAACCTTAAATTGAGGGAATAAAAATCTGCATCTTAATTATTGGCGTACCAATGTTTGGATGCAGATTGTATTTTTATATCCCCTTACTATTCATCCAAGAAACTGCGCAAGGTTTCCGAGCGGCTAGGATGGCGAAGTTTACGCAAGGCTTTGGCTTCAATTTGACGAATACGTTCACGTGTCACATCAAATTGTTTACCCACTTCTTCAAGGGTGTGATCCGTATTCATATCAATCCCAAACCGCATACGTAATACTTTTGCTTCACGTGGTGTGAGCCCTTCCAACACTTCGTGGGTCGCCACCTTCAGACTTTGTGCGGTAGCTGAATCTAATGGTAATTCAAGGGTATTATCTTCAATAAAATCACCTAAATGCGAATCATCGTCATCACCGATAGGGGTTTCCATAGAAATCGGCTCTTTGGCGATTTTTAATACTTTGCGGATTTTATCTTCCGGCATCCCCATACGCTCTGCCAATTCTTCCGGTGTGGCTTCACGTCCCATTTCCTGCAACATTTGGCGGGAAATACGATTGAGCTTATTGATGGTTTCAATCATATGAACCGGAATACGAATTGTACGGGCTTGATCTGCAATAGAGCGTGTAATGGCTTGACGAATCCACCAAGTGGCATAAGTAGAGAATTTATAGCCGCGGCGATATTCAAATTTATCCACTGCTTTCATCAAACCAATATTACCTTCTTGGATTAAATCTAAGAATTGTAGCCCTCGGTTTGTGTATTTTTTCGCAATAGAAATCACCAAACGTAAGTTGGCTTCCACCATTTCCTTTTTGGCCCGGCGGGCTTTTTGTTCACCACGTGCCACTGCATCGCAAATCGTACGCATTTGTTGAACGGTGAGTTTTGAGCTTTCTTCAAAAGCCGCCAAATTGGCTAAGGCTTGGCGAATACGCTCTTCATATTTCGGTAAACGTTTCGCCCAAGGTTTAGTGGATTTTAACGCTTTATCCAACCAAGCATCGCTACTGCCAAAGGTCACAATAATTTTTTCAAACTCTTCTTTTGGCATACCGGCAATATCAATCAGCACTTTTTGTAATTGACGTTCCTCGGTACGCACAAGTTTCATCATGTTTTTCATCGACAACACAAGTAAGTCGAATTGCTTCGGTACCAAACGGAATTGTTTGAAAATTTCAGCCAATAAAACGACTTGTTCCTGTGCTTTTTTGTGATCACGCCCATGTTTATCAATAGCGGCTAATGTTTTTGCGTGCTGTGTTTTGAGTTCGGTGAATTTTTCACGAGCCACCTCCGGGTCGATACTATTGTCGGAATCGGAGCTATCCGTTGCGGAATCGTTGTCTTCCTCCTCTTCATTATCGTCAATATCGACATTGGTATTTTCGTTTTCTTCATCTTCATCAAAATTTTCCGATAATTCAGGCGTTTCTTCCGAGATGACATTAGGATCCACAAAACCGGATATGAGATCCGCAAGGCGGACATTACCTTCTTCTACTTTATCGTACTGGGCGAGCAAATCATTGAGGGCTTCGGGATAAGCAGCGATAGAGGTTTGAACCTCATCAATACCTTCTTCAATTCGCTTGGCGATGCTGATTTCATCTTCACGGGTTAATAGATCGACAGTTCCCATTTCACGCATATACATACGCACAGGATCGGTGGTACGACCGATTTCCGATTCCACATTGGAAAGAATTTGAGTCGCTTCTTCCACCGCATCTTCATCGGGAATTGTGTCATTTAACATCATATCATCACTTTCCGGCGCTTCATCCAACACCGGAATACCCGCATCATTTTGCAGGGTTTGCAGTAATTTGTCGTAGTATTCGGGATCCACCACATCTTCCGGCAGAAGATCGTTAATTTCCGCATAGGTTAAATAACCCTGCGTTCGACCCAATTCCATCAGTTGTTCGATTTGTTCTGAATATTGTTCCGCTGTAGATTGTTGATTTTGTTCCATTTTTATACCTGTGTCGTATTGTTTTTTGATGGATGAATTTTTTCACGTTCTGGCGAAAGATTCTATCACTGTTATTGAGGATTAACTAACTGTTTTTTCTGCTCTTCTTTGCCGGTAATGAGTGTAACAAGCACTTGTTTTTCCTGCTCCGTTAATCCTTCGGATCGTTCTTTCGCAATAAGCATCGCAATATCGCGTTCAATGGCTTGAATATTCAAACGACGATAATTTTGCGAAAAGGCATGGATGATTTCTTTATCGTCCAGTAAATGCTCCCATGTGGCTAAAATTTCAAGGGGGCGGCTGTATTCCGTATCACGAAAATGTTCTAAAATTTGCCCTAAGGTAATGCCTTCCCGTGAGCGGCAAAGTGCGGTCAATTTTTCCAATAAATCGTAGCCCGCCTCGTCTTTTAATGCCATAAGTCCGGCTTCCGTAATGCGATTTACCAAGTGTGGGTTTTGCAATAACAGGGAAATCACCAAGCGCATTGGCGTTTGCTTTATTTTAGATTGGGAATCACCACCTGCCGGGATAGAAGAGGTAGTTTGCTTAGGAATTAAATTTTCCAGTTGTGATTCATCAAAAATCCCCAATTTTTGTGCCAGCGTATTGCGTAAAGATAAGCGCAGTGCTTCACCCGGAATTTGACGAATTAGAGGCGTGGCGAGGGCAACTAATTTACCACGCCCTTCTTTTGTAGAAAAATCCACCTGTGGGTTTAAGTGGGCAAATAAAAAATCGGTGAGCGACTGTGCGTTTTCAATATAATCTTCAAATTTTTCTTTGCCGTATCGGCGGATATAGGTATCGGGATCTTCACCATCGGGCAGAAAAATAAATTTAATTTGTCGTCCGTCTTCTAAATAAGGTAGTGCGTTTTCTAACGCCCTCCATGCTGCATCCCGTCCGGCACGGTCGCCATCGTAACAGCAAATCACTTGTTCTGTGGAACGGAAAAGCAGTTGAATTTGCTCCGATGTGGTGGAAGTGCCGAGAGAGGCGACGGCATAATCTACACCAAACTGTGCCAATGCCACGACATCCATATAACCTTCTACCACCAGCAATTTTGAGGGGGCATCATTGCTTTGCAAGGCTTCGTATAAGCCGTAAAGCTCACTGCCTTTGTGATAGGTGACGGTTTCTGGTGAATTTAAGTATTTGGGCTTTTCATCGCCTAACACCCGACCGCCGAATGCCACGGTTCGCCCTCGTTTGTCCCGAATAGGAAACATAATCCGATTGCGGAATTTATCATAAACTTTGCCCCGCTCATTTTGCGACAGCATTCCCAAATCCCGCAATTTTTTCTGCTCTTCGGGATTCACACCGAATTTTCGTAGCACCGCATCCATAGTATTCGGCACAAAACCGATTTGAAAGCGGGCAATAATATCGGGGGAAAGCCCACGTTGTTGCACATAATGTTGCGCCGGAATATTTAAGGGTAACTGGGTTTGATAAAACGCCGCAATCTCTTGCATTAATTCATAGAGATTACGTTTGGTTTGATAGCTGACTTGAGGACGTTGGGAATGGCTATTTACCCGTTTTTCATAAGGCACTTCCAACCCTGCCATGGCGGCAAGTTCTTCAATGGCTTCGACAAATTCCAGTTTGTCGTAATCCATCAAAAAGGAAATGGCATTACCGTGTACCCCACAACCGAAGCAATGATAAAACTGTTTTTTTTCACTCACCGTGAAAGACGGCGTTTTTTCGTGGTGGAAAGGGCAACAGGCTTGATAATCACGACCGGCTTTTTTCAGCTTCACGCGGGAATTTATCACATCAACGATATTGGATTTTGTCAACAAATCATCAATAAACGGGCGTGGAATAGAACCTTTCATTGCCTTTGCCTCCTTGAATCTGATGTGAAAGTGCGGTCACTTTTGACTGAGTTTTTAAAGCAACAAAACCGTGATACCAAAGGAACCACGGTTTGTATAACTCGAGTTAGAAAATACTACTGATTAGTATAAACGGGTATTGCGGGCGTTTTCACGGGCATTACGTTTTGCGTGACGCTTCGCAAGGGTTGCTTTTTCACGTTTACGAACAGTAGTCGGTTTTTCATAAAATTCACGGGCACGCACTTCTGCTAAAATTCCCGCTTTTTCGCAAGAGCGTTTGAAACGACGTAAAGCTACGTCAAATGATTCGTTTTCACGTACTTTAATTACAGGCATAAGCCAATCACCTCAATGAGTTTAATTTAATTGCAATTTAAAATTTAATGCCATAAACGGCAAATTTAATAAAGGTCGCAATTCTAATCTACTTTTTAGGGGAAAGTAAAGGAAAGAATGCGTAATTTGCCTTAATTCGTGGTTTCAACTGGTTAAAACCGCCTAAACAAGGTAAAATCGCGCCTTATTTTAAAAACGAAATTGAGAAAATCAATGAAAATTTTAGGCATTGAAACCTCCTGTGATGAAACGGGCGTGGCGATTTATGATGAAGAAAAAGGGCTGGTTGCAAATCAACTTTATACCCAAATTGCACTTCACGCAGATTACGGCGGTGTTGTGCCGGAGCTTGCCTCCCGCGATCATATCCGCAAAACCGCCCCTTTAATTCAGGCAGCTTTAGCCGAAGCCGGTTTAACGGCGGAAGATATTGACGGTGTGGCTTACACCAGCGGTCCCGGTTTGGTGGGGGCATTGTTGGTCGGGGCGACTATTGCCCGTTCCCTTGCCTATGCGTGGAATGTACCGGCGATTGGCGTGCATCATATGGAGGGGCATCTGCTTGCCCCAATGTTAGACGAAAACCGACCGCACTTTCCTTTTGTGGCATTGTTGGTTTCCGGCGGGCACACCCAATTGGTGCGTGTAGAGGCTGTGGGAAAATATGAAGTCATCGGCGAATCCATTGATGATGCGGCAGGCGAGGCATTTGATAAAACCGCTAAACTGCTCGGCTTGGATTATCCGGGCGGTGCAGCACTTTCCTGTTTGGCGGAACAAGGTTCACCGAATCGTTTCACCTTCCCACGCCCGATGACGGATCGTCCGGGATTGGATTTCAGTTTTTCCGGCTTAAAAACTTTCGCTGCCAATACCATTAATCAAGCCATCAAAGAGGAAGGCGAATTAACGGCACAAACTAAAGCGGATATTGCCTATGCCTTTCAAGATGCGGTGGTGGATACCTTAGCGATCAAATGCAAACGGGCGTTAAAAGAAACGGGGTATAAGCGTTTGGTCATTGCCGGTGGCGTAAGTGCCAACAAAAAATTGCGTGAAACCTTGGCAACATTAATGAAAGATCTCAAGGGTGAAGTATTTTATCCTCAACCGCAATTTTGTACCGACAATGGGGCGATGATCGCCTACACCGGTTTTTTACGTTTAAAACAAGGTCAGCATAATGCATTGTCAATTGAGGTTAAACCCCGTTGGCCAATGACAGAACTCTCGGCAATTTAAGGAGAATCAAATGAAAGAAATTAAATTTCGTGCAATGCGTGCGGCAGGCATTGCCTGCTTTGTTGTACTCATCGCAATTGGTGTGTGGGTTTTCTCATCCTCAAGTGAGGAAATTGTGAATATTCTCACCTTGGCAGGGCAACAAGTGGGCGGAGGCACGACCTACGGCGCATTTTTGCTTGCGACATTGCCGCCTCTTGCCGGTTTTCTCACTTACCATATCTGGAAATGGATCATTAAATAATGGCAAAGCTGTATTTTTACTATTCCACAATGAATGCAGGAAAATCCACCACATTACTGCAATCTTCTTATAACTACCGTGAACGCAATATGAACACGCTGGTTTATACAGCAGCGATAGATGATCGTTTCGGTGTGGGAAAAGTGACCTCCCGTATTGGCATTTCTCAAGAAGCAAATTTATTTAATGCCGGTACAGACTTATTTAAGGAAATCAGCCGATATTTACAACAGGAAAAAATTCATTGCGTGCTGGTGGACGAAGCCCAATTTCTCACCAAGCAGCAAGTATATCAGCTAAGTGATGTGGTGGATAAACTTGATATTCCCGTTTTGTGTTACGGTTTACGCACCGATTTCCAAGCGGAATTATTTGAAGGCAGCCGATATTTGCTGGCTTGGGCAGATCAATTGGAAGAATTAAAAACCATCTGTTATTGCGGACGTAAGGCGAATTTTGTACTTCGTCTTACAGAAAATGGCGAAGTCGTCAAAGAGGGCGAACAAATCCAAATTGGCGGAAACGATAGTTACCTATCCGTTTGCCGCTATCATTACAAGGAAAAGTGCGGTCAAATTTAACGGCGTTTTTACCACCATTTTCAAACACAACATAAATATAAGGTCAATTTTATGCTAAAAAATAAAACTTTCGGAAGTGCCTTAATTATTGCCGGTACAACTATCGGGGCAGGAATGCTTGCTATGCCGTTGACATCCGCCGGCATGGGCTTTGGCTATACCGTTTTGTTATTAGTCGGACTCTGGGTATTGCTTGTTTATAGCGGATTATTGTTTGTGGAAGTGTACCAAACCGCAGATCAACTCAATGACGGTGTGGCAACCTTAGCGGAAAAATATTTTGGCGTAGCGGGGCGTATTCTTGCTACCCTCAGTTTACTTATTTTGCTTTACGCCCTTTCTGCTGCCTATATCACCGGGGGCGGCTCTTTGCTTTCTGGGCTGCCGACCGCATTAGGGATGGAAGCACTCTCCCTTAAAACTGCCATCATCATTTTTACTGTCGTCCTCGGTGCTTTTGTGGTGATCGGTACAAAAGGGGTAGACGGTATCACCCGAGTATTATTCATCGGTAAATTACTTGCTTTCGCTTTTGTGTTATTTATGATGCTGCCTAAAGTGGCGACAGACAACCTAATGGCATTGCCCCTTGATTACGCTTTTGTCATTTCCGCCGCCCCGATTTTCTTCACCTCTTTCGGTTTCCACGTGATTATGGCAAGCATAAACAGTTACTTAGGCGGCAATGTTCAGCAATTTCGCAAAGCAATTCTCATTGGCACGGCAATTCCGCTTATCGCCTATTTGGTGTGGCAGCTGGCGACCCACGGCGTGCTGAGCCAAAGTGAATTTGTCCGTATCTTGCAAGCCGATCCCACCTTAAACGGTTTAGTCAATGCCGTGCGTGAAATTACCGGCTCAAATATGATGGGCGAAGTGGTGCGTATTTTTTCCGCACTGGCGCTTATCACCTCTTTTCTTGGCGTAATGCTTGGCGTGTTTGAAGGCTTGGGCGATCTCTTTAAACGCTGCCATTTGCCGCATAACCGATTTTCACTCACCCTTGCGGCTTTCCTGCCACCACTTGCCTTTGCCTTGTTTTATCCGGAAGGCTTTATCACAGCGTTAAGCTATGCGGGGTTATTATGTGCGTTCTATTGTTTAATTTTACCTATCGGATTGGCATGGCGTACCCGTCAAAAAAATCCACAGTTGGCTTATCGGGTCATTGGCGGAAACATCGCTTTAGTATTTGCGTTGATGATTGGCGTGATGATTATGGTGATTCCGTTTTTAATCCAAGCCGGTTATTTACCGACGGTTGCCGGTTAAAGTGCGGTGGGTTTTAGGGGATTTTTTTTCATTTTATTCCCTTCTATTTTTCCAAGCGAAGAAAACAAAAAGACCGCATAGCGCGGTCTTTTATGATAGACTCTTTCACGGTTGGTCAGGCTCTTGCAGTCTGATTGCCGTCAGACCGCAAAAAGTCTCGATCAATTGGTATTAACCAAACTGAGGGAGGCGAGTATGCCAACGTGGTTAAGATGGGTTTTGCTCATTGCAATCATTTTGTTGTTGCCTGGCGACACTGTGCAAGGTATTAGCTAGACAGCAACCAACCAAAGGGACGGACTTCGGTTCGTCCCTTTCCTGCGCATTATATGTTCTACATTTCCAAAATTCAACCAACGCTAAAACGATCATTGCATAGGCAGCTGATTTTTAGTTGTGAAGTGCGGTTGTTTTATAGCATTTTTTGTCCCCAAGTAAAAAGTGTCTTCACAGAAAGTGATTTTTCATGGGGCATAAAAAAGACCGTATAACACGGTCTTTTATGATAAACTTTTTCACGGCTGGTCAGGTGTTGTCATTACCTGACTGGCGGGTCAGGTAGTGGCACGTCTCGATCAGTTGGTTTTAACCCTGATTGGAGATCAGACCTATGAAGATCATACAATGATCATTATAGTGTTAATAGTGCTATTCTTCAGCTCGCCAGCTTGGTAGCACTTTAACCGGCTAAAGGGACGGACTCCGGTTCGTCTCTTTCCTGCGCGTATTATATGTTCTGCATTTTCAAAATTCAACCAACGCCACAATTTCTCATTGTATGGAAAACTAATTTTTAATGAACGGTGTAAAATCGGACCATTGCTCAATTTTAAATGCCCTAATATCCCTAACTGAAAGAGGTAGCCAACTTAAATCTTTCAGTGCATTTATTGCATTAAATAAATTTGCCATATCTTCTTTTGAGCAAGTGTATAGGCTGCCTTGAGTTCTCACGAAACCGTATTTTGCCAAGGTTGCCCCAATGTCGGTATAAGCTTGTTGTACACCTTTAGGGTGATTTTCCTGAGTATCTTTAACAACAAGATCAAAAGCGATAGCAAACATTATTCCGCCTCCGGGTCGAGCAATAAACTGGATAATTTATAAAAATCTTCTTCTCCGCTTTGGAGAAGGGTGATTTTAACCAAAACATCACCATCATCTAAAATTTCTTTGGGTTCACCCACAATGTACGGTACGCCAAAATTTCCGAATTGCTTTATTTGACCTACCGGTACGGATATTTGCTCTAATCCCATTATTTGTTCCTCATTCCAATTCACACCTCCGAATTATATGTCTCCCCCCTTCAAAATTCAACCAACGCCACAATTATCATGATACCCTGATATTCGCTCATCAAGAAACATATCACGTTATGAATAATTAATAAAATGTAGTTACAAAAAAAGTTTAAGTATTTATTTTGTGTTGTTACAATATAGCAAAGAAAAAATAACCGGTGACAACAATGAAAATTGAGTATGACCCGAAAAAATCACAGCGAAACATTGAAGAGCGCGGTTTATCCTTTGAAGAGCGCGGTTTATCCTTTGAAGAGCGCGGTTTATCCTTTGATGAAGCCGCTTTCTTTGAATGGCAAACGACTGAGATTGTGCCTGATGTTCGTTTTGACTATCCAGAGCCGCGTTTTACCGCAACGGGTTATCTAGGTGAGCGATTACATATTCTTTATTTTACGCCTGTTCAAAATGGTGTAAGAGTAATTAGTTTTCGCAAAGCAAATAAACGAGAGATGAAAAAATATGAAACAGAGAAAACCACTTACTGATATTGATGGTGAAGTCAGAGAATTAACTGAGGATGATTTTGCCCTTATGAAACCTTTAGCTGACGTCATGCCCGCTGAATTTGTTGCCATGGTCACAGCGCATCAAAAAGAGATGGAAAAACAAGGGAAAATCAGAACGGGGCGGGGAAAACAAAAAGCGCCAACCAAGCAATCCGTCACGCTCAGATTATCCCCCGAAGTGATCCAAGCCTTCCGAGCAACGGGGCAAGGTTGGCAAACCCGAATTAATGAAGTGCTACTCAACTATATCAAAACGGCATAGTTTAAGATTCAATAAAAACACAAGTGCCCGCCTTTGGCGGGTACTTTTTTACGGAGTATCAATTTTTCCGAAAGCTTATACCCACGCCACAAATTTTGCGGTGACTCGGCGGTGGAATAGAATATGTAAAGTTTTGTAAAGATTAAGTGATTGGTTTTGTTATTTGGGGAAAATTTTAAGTAAAATTCAGCGGATCATGTTTCACCTTGGCAAAAGGTGCGGTCAGTTTTTAATAATTTTTTAGGGGCTGACGTAGATTAGCCCTAAATTCCACACCATTTTCGCAACATTTTAAGTTGCTCTTTTGGTGTTCCAAAGTTAAACCGAAATTCACATTCCTTCAAGAATAAGGGAAAATTTTTTCGGTCGATTCCATTATATTTTCGGAGTATCCGCTTGGCTTG
>NZ_MLHL01000082.1 GCF_002000545.1 Rodentibacter trehalosifermentans
TACGTCAGCCCCAAAGATAAAGCCGCCAACCTTGCGGCACATGCACTGCTCTCTGCAGTAGAGTTCCAACTCACAGGCAAAGACCCATTAACGGGCGCGGTTGCAGGGGTGACGGGCGAAGCCACAGCAGAAATCCTCACTAAAGCGATTTACGACAAAACACCAGCGCAACTCACCGCAAGTGAGAAAGAAAACATCAGCACTTTAAGTCAATTGGCAGGGGGCTTGGCAGCATCGCTTACTGCAAAAGCGAATGGCAGCACAGCCCAACAAGGCGGCACATTCCTCACTGCCACTGCGGGAGCTGAAACGGCGAAAAGAGCGGTGGAGAATAATTTCTTGAGTACACTTTCTCAAAATAGACGAGAGGCTCTTGAGAAAAAAATAAAAGAGGGTAAGGCTTCACAAAAAGAGATAATGGAATTTATTTCTTATGAACAAGATGACCACATCAGTGATTATCTTTCGGATAAGGCTCGAAATCACCCTGAAAGAATGACGGATGGTGAATGGAGTAGATTAGGCAACTATCTTCAACGCTATGTCTCGGAAAGTGTTCGTAGTCGAGAAACACCTGATGAAATTAATCGAAGTGTGAAAGATATTGTTTCGGGTAATTATAAAAGGTTATGGCTACGCTTATGCGTTGGACGATGAATATCGTTCTGATTTACCGAGTCGGTGGACAACGAAAGACAGATCGGATAGGGAAATTTTCTATCAAAAACTGTACGCTGAACATATACAAAATCCGAATACGATAGAGAATTCGTTTGATGTTAAATGGCAACGTTCAACGTCTGAAGCTGCATTATTATTTGGAACTGTAGGGAATTCACTTTTAATTAAAGGTGTGAGTAACGTAGAAAAAGTTGCTGATAAAGCATTTGCTTCTGCAATGAAAGCAGAAAATCAATTAAATAAAGCTTTACCGGTTGTGAATGATGCACTGAATAAAGCCTATGTGAATGGGCAATTAGCTTATGCGGATATGGTAGGAAAAGGTGTTAATGGTGTGAGAGGATATGTACGGAACACGATAAAATCAATGGGTGAGCAACCTGTGGGAAGCGTGTTAAAAGGTGCTGCAACCTCAGCAGGTGTTAAATCAGGGTTTGAAGCATATGATTATGCAAATGGAAAACTATTAACGCTTGATAATCTAAAAAATTCAGGTGTGAATGTGGTTTATTCGGGAGCTTTAGCCGCTGCAACTGCTGGCATGCCGATAATCCCTGCGACAGGTTTAGGCATTATGGGAGATTGGGCTAAGGATGGAAAATATGATGTTGTTAAAACAAGCGGTGGTTCTATTGTTGGGGCTAGTTCAGACCGTGTTTTTTATGGTTGGTCTGGTTCTCCATTCGTAAGAGAGGTTCTTACTAATTCATTTGAAAAAATTTATGATTATTACGATAAGGAGAAATCTAATGAACAAAAGTGATTTTTTTAAAATTTTAAAGTTAACGTTATTATCTTTAATAGTTTTATATTTATCTATGTTATCTAGGTTTAATTTTAGGGGCTGACGTAGATTAGCCCTAAATTCCACACCATTTTCGCAACATTTTAAGTTGCTCTTTTGGTGTTCCAAAGTTAAACCGAAATTCACATTCCTTCAAGAATAAGGGAAAATTTTTTCGGTCGATTCCATTATATTTTCGGAGTATCCGCTTGGCTTGGCTCCAAAAATTTTCAATGCCGTTAAT
>NZ_MLHL01000083.1 GCF_002000545.1 Rodentibacter trehalosifermentans
CGTCAGCCCCAAAAAATATCTCAATCAATAGCCGGTTCAATACCGGCTTTTTTATTGCCTAAATTTGTTCAAAATCCCTAAAAATTAGTTCATTTGTTCATTGAACTAGTTCATTTGTTCAAAATTGCCCCAAACACTTTTTATTTTCCCATAATCCCCACCGACACAACGATAACCCACACAGGCTTATCAATTCTTAATCACTATCATTTATGGAGAAAACACAATGCTAATGAAAACTGCAACAGCACAAAACGCCCACCAACAAGACAGCATTATCAGACGATATGACGCCATTAGTCGCTTTGGGGTGAGTAAATCCACTTTTTCCGACTGGCAAAACCCAAAATCTAAACGTTATCGCCCAGACTTCCCGAAGAAAATCCAGTTAGGCGTAAATTCCGTTGGCTACCTTGAAAGCGAGATTAACGCTTACATTGCAAAGCTGGCCGAGAATCGAGCATAAGGCGGCATTATGGAAACTATCAACACCACCAGCAGCCAAGAACAACGGCTTTTTATTCTGCGGAGCTTAGAGGAACGACCGCATAGCACCCATGAATTAAGAGCCAAGGGGATTTATTACCCGCCGGCACGAATCAAGGAGCTACGGGATAAAGGTTATGCGATTGATACCTTTTATCGAGATGAAACCGACAGCACAGGCTTAACTCACCGGGTGGGCGTTTATGTATTACACCAAAATGAAGTGAGCCCAAAAGAGGGAAAATTTCACGAATGAGACAAAACAAAAAGCCCCGAATCACACCAATCCAAGATTCAGGGCTAATCACACCGCCAAAAGCGGAACAACAACGAAATTTTAGCAGATTTCCATTCATGAGCAATCTATTTACGCAAATCAACATAGGGGGAAGCATGAGCGAACAAGGAGCAGATAAATACGGGGAAAACATTTCAAGCGGGATTAAGTGCTTTTTATTGATGTTAGGCGCAGGCGGATTTATCGCTTTGATTCTGTGGCAATTACCCAATTTAGCCAATTTTATTTTAGCCATTAAAGGCTAATCAAAATCCTTAATTTAACGAGCATAGAGCGATTTTTACAATGAACAATGCAATGACACCAACCAACGAGAGAAAACAACAAGGCGCAACGCTGGCGGGCATTGAGGAGATGATTAGCCGTATTGAGGCATTTTCAAATTCAGCCGTTACCGGCAAGGCATCAACTCTTAACCCTGACGGTACAAAAACACCGATGAAACCTAATGAGGTTTTCGATCTGATTAATGAAATGGCAAACCTTGCTTTAATGGATATTCAAGCATTAAGACACGAATTTGAAAGACTGGCTATCCACCACGAAACCAAAGATGAATTGCTTTATTTGCCTGTGGTGGACGTTAAGGGAGGTTTTACTAAATGACTACCCTCACCCCAAAGCAAGAAACCTTTTGCCTGAAATACATTGAGCTAGGCAATGCAAGTGAGGCATATCGCCAAGCTTACAACGCAGAGAATATGAAACAGGAAAGCGTTCACCGCAAAGCCGCTGAATTACTGGCAGACGGCAAGATCACGGCAAGGATTGAGGCATTACAAGCGGAGCATAAGGAACGGCATAAATTAACCATTGACGATCTTTTGATTGAGCTAGAAGAAGCAAGACAAATAGCAAAAGAGAAAGAACAAGCCAATGCAATGACACAGGCGACAATGGGTAAAGCTAAGTTATTAGGGCTTGATAAGCAATTAATAAGCATTGAACAAACTGAAGAAAAAGAACCGATTGATTTATCAGTTTATTCTGATGATGAACTTAGACAGCTTGAAACACTTTTATTAAAACAACCCGACAATAAGAATGAGTAAAAAAATGAAATGCGCCATAGCCAAACACAATGATTTACTGCTGAAACAAGCCATTAATCACTACCGGAAATCGTCTGATACGTTCACGTTTTTGAGCCTATACAGCGACTTTGAGCCTTATCCGATAAGTGAGGTGGTGGACGTACTAAAACTCAAAATACACGACTTAGAGAGTGAATTAGAGCCGTGGCGAAAATTGGGCCGAGAGAATGAGGCGTTAGAAACCCAGCTTTACGCTTTGAAAAAACAGCTAAAACGAATGGAACAACGACAAGGAGAAATGACAGATGAACACTAATCAAGAGCTACTGCTAGAGGCAGTCTTTCCAAAAGTCTTTCATAAAGAGACCGTGGCAATGACCGATTCATTAAAAGTCGCTCAATACTTTGGGAAACGACACGACAACCTACTGCAGAGCATTAAAAATTTAGGCTGTTCAGAAGAATTTAACGCCCTGAATTTTAAGGCGGTTAAATATACCGATGATAAAGGCGAAAAACGCCCAATGTACCTAATGACCCACGATGGCTTTACTCTCTTAACAATGGGCTTTACCGGAAAGAAAGCAATGCAATTCAAAGAGGCATACATCACCCAGTTTAACAAGATGAAAGATTGGATAACGACTAAAACCAAACTTTCACACGACCAACACCGAATGAATGAGGCAATTAAATTTCACCTTGAAAGCACTGGCAAGCAAGATGAACACATTTACAGCCGAGAAAATAACCTTGTTTATGTGGTGGCACTGGGTGCAAGTCGTAAGAAATGGCTTAAAGATAACGGCTATTCCCCTGATGATGAAATCCGAGACCATTTAACCGAAAGCCAATTAAAGCTCATTGATGACTTGCTTTCAGAAAATGCAGTGATGATTAAGTTAGGCATGAACTATCACGAACGCAAAGCCAAGTTAGAGCAATCTGCCCTTTATTCCTTGCGTAAATGGGCGTTAGCGGCATAGGGGGAATAATGGCAAGAAAAAAGCCCCGAATAACCAACCATTCAGAGCTTTTAATTCCGCACAGTGCGAACAAATCCAAGCCAAATTATAGCATTGTGCGATTTATTAGCAATTTATTAACAACAGTGAGCATAGGGGGAAATATGAGCGAGAACGGCGCAGATAAAGCAGGTCAAACAATCTCAACCGGAATTAAATTCTTTTTGTGTTGTGGTGGCATTGCACTATTAGCGGTGGCTTTTGCCTTTGGGTATTACCTCATCAAATAGGGGCAAAAATGCTAGAAGAAATCATCCAATTTTTAATGTTTATCAGCCTTTTGATTATCGCTTTCAGTTTTGCCGGATAAACAAAACCAAAATAATTTACCGCTTGACACTTTCCCACGATAGGCATAGAGTAAAAAGGCAGTCTGAAAAAAAGATTGCCAGCCGTGAGAAGCTGAATTATTTAACATTGGCGCATAGCACGCCCAAAGCGTGTTTTTTTATGCGTAACACTCGCACACCTCAAATAATGGCGGGTTTTGTTTCATGCAACCAAAAACCGATCATTCTTTCAATGGTAGAGCGTAATAGGCAACCCTTTGTGGTTGGCTGTGTTCCAATGTTCGCAGTTTCTCACCCTGTTACGCTCTACCGCCAGACCGTGAGAAGTCTAGCGGTAGTTCCTAAAAATATAACATTGGAATTATCGATATGATCTATCTATTCAAAGCCATAAGTCGTTTAGACTTACGCAACACATCAAAACCTATTTCATCTTTCCCTTGCTATACCGTGCGAATTAAAGCCGATAGCCTAGAGCAAGCCAAAGCGATTGTATGTCCTTTCTTTGCTGTTAAGGGGGTGAAAAATGATTAACCGCCTACAAGATGATCTTCATCAACACCTTACACAAGCACAAGCCATTATTGATTATTTAACCGCTGATATTGCAGTGAATAATGAAATTTCAGTAAGCAATGAAGTGTTAGCCAATACCTTATGGACGGCTCAAACCTTGCTACAAAATGCCAATAAAAGCTATGACAAATTAAGCGAGGCAATCAAACAGGGAGGCAAAGTCAATGTGTAATCTATCCTTTGAACAAATTTCAGCTATCAAAGAGGCAATCTATAAAGCCCGTGGCGTATCAATTCTTTTGTCAGAAACAACAAGAGATAAGGTAGAGAGTGACGTAGCAGAAGTTATCACGGATTACCTAGAGAAAGCAATTCAACAGCTAGAGGGGAAAGGTGATGAATAACGTAATCCTACACTACCAAGACGGACGCACGTTTACTTGTGCAGAGGGCGTAACCCTTGCCCGGGCAGAAGAAATCAAAGCCTACGTTGAATCAAATCCTGATGATTTTAGCTATCGCAACGTGGAGCGGGTGGAAATTGAGGAAGTTGGAAATAACGCCGATCCAAATTTGGATCGGTCTCATAAAATTAAGGAAACCCCAAAAACGCAACAGGAAACGCAAGGAACGACTAAAGGGAAACACAAAGGGAAATTATCACTTAATCCCTTAGCGTTCGCCTATGCTCAAATTACACGGCAATTTAAGCTGATTTCAGAGAGTAACAAGCGATGTTTTGAACTTTACCCTGATGATTTCCACCACAAGCTAAAAATGCGGTCGGAAATAGCAGATTTAGTCGAACGGTTAAAGGCAGGTGGAAAGTTATTTAATGTATTGGCGAAATCCCAAAGCGTAACCCTCACGAAAGACAATGCCGGCACGCTGAAAGACTTTAATCAAGCCAACGGTTACTTGATTTATAAATTCAATGAGGTGATTGAACAAATCGACCGGCTCAATATTGAGCGAATAGAAAATCAAGTTTTTCAAGACCCTAAAAAAGAATTTGCACAAATTGCACACTATAAAAAAGGGGGCTGTGATGAATAACACCAGCTATCAAGTTATTGGTTACAGTCAGCAAAAGCCGATTGTTTTAGGCTCAACGGAAAACCCATCTCAAGCCCTAAGCCTTGCAGAAAAAGCCTTGAATGATGAAGTCTATCAAGCGGTGGTGATAAAAAAACAAGGGGGAAACAATGGCTAGACTAAAATATGCCCCTTATGCGAAACAGCAAGATTTCACCGGGGAAAGCCTTGTTACGATTTGTTTAGGCGTGCAAGCAATGGAAATCGCCAAGCATTTTAACGAATTAGGCAAAAGTGCGGATGAAATCACCCTTGAAAATACCTTAGGTGAAACCGCAGCTAAATTCCCTTGCGTGGTGGTGGATGCTGAAATATTGGAACAGGTGGAAGAATATCGCCTTGCGCCCAAAAACGCCCAGTCAATCCGTTTAATTCAAGCCAACAACGGGCAATCATTCCCGGCTGAAACGATGGAGCGGATTTATTTACACCTTGCCAGAACCACCACCGCCGAGAATGTGATTTATTGCAATGAGGCGGGGGAACTATTGGAAAATGTGAGCCAATATATCCAACGGTTACGCAAGGGAGAAACCTATCACGGGGAGATTATGCCGGCAATTAATCCTCGCCGAGATAATCATCAACCTTACACCGAAAAACGCAAGGAGAACGGCATAGAGGGGCTTTTTAGGGTGATTCCGAAGTTAGACAAGGACACAGGCGAAATGGTCGATAAATGCGAATGGCTAGCAGATTGTGTGGATGTGGTGGGCGTAGGGATTTCCGAGAGTGATTATTTTTCTATGCTCTCTTTCCAAGCACAGGGCAAAACCGAACCGACTTTAATCGCTCTCCCGTGGGCTGAAATTGGCGAGCGTGCAGGCTGGCAATTACTCAAACAAAAAGGCGTAAGAATAACCAATAGCCAACGTTTGAAACCGCACTTAGCGGATTTTCTGCAAGATACCCAGAACAAGCCCATTTATCAGATTGTAAATGAAACCGGCTGGCAGGCAGATTTTAACGCTTATATTTTGCCAAATGGTGAAGTGTTGGGGAAACCGAATCAACCCGTTTACTTCAACAACAAATCAGCCACCACCGCCGGGTATCAAGCCAAAGGCACGTTAAGTGACTGGCAAAGGGAAATTGGGCAATATATCGAGGGCAATCATTCCATGATGTTGGGCGTGGCGTGCGCTCTTGCCGCTCCTTTGATTGGCTTAATCGGGGCGGAGAGTTTTGGGGTGCATTTATTCGGTAAATCCAGTGCGGGGAAAACGACTATCGCCAATATTGCCAGTTCAATCTATGGTGAGCCTGATTTAATCCGCCTTTCGTGGAACGGCACAAGCCTAGGCTTAATTAACGAGGCAGCCGCACGAAATGACGGCTTTATCCCCCTTGATGAAATCGGACAAGGGGCAAGCAAAAAGCACGTTGAGCAAACTGCCTATGCGTTATTTAATGGCGTGGGGAAAATCCAAGGGGCAAAGGAAGGCGGAAACCGAGAATTAAACCGCTGGCGCATTTTAGCCTTTTCCACCGGGGAACAGGATTTAGAGCTTTATTTAAAACAAGACAACATCCGAACCAATGCCGGGCAATTAGTGCGATTGTTAAACATTCCTATCACGCCCGCCGGCACGTTTTATCATTTTGGCAATGGCAAAGCCCACGCCGACCATTTAAACGCCATGACACGCCAATACTACGGCACAATGGGCAAAGCGTGGATTATGTGGCTATTGGGAAATAAACAAGCGGTGGTGGCTGAATATCAACGTTATGCTGCACAATGGCAAGCCATGTTACCGAATGACGCCAGTCCACAGGTTAAACGAGTGGCAGGTCGTTTTGCTTTACTGGAAACTGCCCTACAACTGGCAAGCCCTTTCACCGGCTGGAAAACGACAGAAAATCAGACCGCACTTTTACACAGCTTTAATGAATGGGTGAACGAGTACGGGCTACATTCAAGGGAAGAAAAGCAGATTATTGAACAGGTGAATGGCTGGCTTTTAAGATATGGATCACGCTTTATTGAAATTCCTCTTAATCCGAATCAGAAAGAGCCGAATGATACGGCGGGTTATCGGTTATTAGTCAATGAACGAAACGATAAGGAGAAGTTCCTTATTTATCCGCAGGTTTATTTAGGGGACGTTATCAAGGGCTTTAATGAGAAACAGGCGAATGAAATTTTATTTAAGGGGCTGAAGT
>NZ_MLHL01000084.1 GCF_002000545.1 Rodentibacter trehalosifermentans
GTGCGACATAACACCGCATTTTTCTGGCGGTTTTAATGCACCATTTTCTTTAATTGATATAAATAGGCGAGTGCCTGTTTCGGGCTAAGTTCATCAGGATCGAGCTTTTCGATAGCCTCACGCAGAGCATCGGTTTCTTGTTCAAAACTAAGTTCACCTTGGTGTTGATGGGCTTCACGCAAAGCTTGAATTTGTTGATCCGCCGCATGACCCGATATTCTCTCCAATTGCAGTAATTTTTGTTTTGCCAGTTTAATCACCGGTTGAGGAACACCCGCTAAAGCGGCGACTGCCAAACCATAGCTTTTGCTTGCCGCCCCTTCTTGAACTGCGTGCATAAAAGCAATGGTGTTGTTGTGCTCAAGGGCATCTAAATGGACGTTCACAATGCCTGAAAATTGTTCCGGCAACGCCGTTAATTCAAAATAATGGGTGGCAAATAAGGTGAGCGAACGCACATTTTTTGCCAGCCACTCGGCACATGCCCAAGCTAAAGAAAGCCCATCATAGGTGGAAGTGCCTCGTCCGATTTCATCGATTAAAACCAAACTTTGTGTGCCGGCTTGGTGGAGAATGTTCGCCATTTCCGTCATTTCGACCATAAAGGTGGAACGGCCGGAAGCCAAATCATCAGAGGCTCCGATACGGGTGAAAATGCGATCAATCGGCCCAATTTTTGCCTCATCTGCCGGCACAAAACTCCCTATATACGCCATTAATGCAATCAGTGCCGTTTGGCGCATATAGGTACTTTTCCCCCCCATATTCGGGCCGGTAATAATAAGCAAATGACGATCTTGATTAAGTTCAACGGGATTAGCAATAAAAGGGGCTTTTAACACCTGCTCTACCACCGGGTGACGACCGTTTTCAATGTGCATACTGATTTCATCACAGAAAGTGGGCATCACATAATTTAACCGGTCGGCACGTTCTGCCAAATTCACCAATACATCTAATTCAGATAACACAAGGCTTGCCAATTGCAATGCCCCTAAATGCGGGAGCAATAAATCGAATAATTCCTCATAAAGCTGTTTTTCCAACGCCAACGCCGCCCCTTTGGATTTCAGCACTTTGTCTTCATATTCTTTCAGTTCCGGGATGATATAGCGTTCCGCATTTTTTAAGGTTTGACGGCGCACATAATGAATCGGGGCTTTGTGGGCTTGCCCTTGGCTGATTTGAATATAATAACCATGAACCGCATTGAAGCCGATTTTTAAGGTATCGATCCCCGTGTTTTCCCGCTCACGTTTTTCCAAATTTTCTAAATACTGGGTCGCCCCATCAGAAAGGGTTCGCCATTCATCCAGTTCTGAGTTATAGCCTTCTGCAATCACCCCGCCATCACGAATTAAAAGCGGAGGGGTTTCAATAATCGCACGTTGGAGAAGATCCCATTGCTCGCTAAAATCAGCAATTTGATTGAAAAGTGCGGTTAAAAACGGCGGTGTTTTTTGTTGAACGACCGACCGCAGTTCGGGAAGTTGCGCTAAGGCACTACGCAGGCGGGTGAGATCCCGTGGACGGGCCGAACGCAATGCCACACGGGCTAAAATACGTTCCATATCCCCCACTTGCTTTAAATAAGGCTGTAATTCATCCACCAAATCAAAATTTAAAATTTCTGTAATCGCCTGCTGGCGTTGGCGCAGTTTTTGCGTGTCGCGAATAGGTTGATGGATCCAACGTTTAAGCAAACGGCTTCCCATTGGCGTCACACATTTATCCAATACAGAAGCAAGCGTATTCTCCGTTCCCCCGGCAAGATTTTGGGTGAGTTCTAAATTTCGTCTGGTGGCGGCATCCAGTTGAATATAATCTTGATTTTGCACCACACTAATACGGTGAATATGGGGCAATGCAGTACGTTGGGTTTCTTTGGCATATTGCAATAAACAGCCCGCCGCACTCAAACCAAGGGGCGATTTTTCCACCCCAAAGGCCCGCAAATCTTTCGTGCCGAATTGACGGTTCAACAAATTAATTGCCGTGCCTAGTTCAAACTCCCAAATAGGGCGGCGGCGCAACCCTTTGCAATGTTCGATAATGACCATATCACTGAAATCTTCGCAATACAGCAATTCCACCGGTGAAATACGTTGTAATTCCGCACGCAGGCTTTCCTTATTTTCCGGTTCACACAGTTGAAAAAGCCCCGATGTCATATCCAACATCGCCAAACCGAATTTCTCTTTTTCCTGATAAACACAGGCGATCAAATTGTCTTGCCGCTCCGGTAACAGGGCTTCATCACTCACCGTCCCCGGTGTCACAATACGCACAATTTGGCGTTCGACCGGTCCTTTGCTCGTAGCCGGATCCCCCACTTGTTCACAAATTGCGACTGGCTCGCCTAATTGAACCAATTTCGCCAAATACCCTTCTATCGCGTGATAAGGCACACCCGCCATCGGAATCGGCTGCCCTGCCGATTGCCCCCGTTTGGTGAGGGAAATATCCAACAAAGCTGCCGCTTTTTTCGCATCATCATAAAACAGCTCGTAGAAATCCCCCATACGATAAAACAGCAAAATATCCGGATTTTCTGCTTTGAGTTTGAGATATTGTTGCATCATGGGCGTATGTTGAGAAAAATTATCTTCTGAAATCATTGAGTTACCTGTTTTTTTGATAAGAAAATAGACGGCGGTATTAACCGAAAAATGTAGGTTATTTTAGAGGTTGAAAGAGGAAAAAGCCAATCCTAATCCTTTATCCCCGAAACATTCGGTGAAAGTGCGGTCGGTTTTGACCTTATTTTTCCCTTATCTCAGGTACTTTAGATGGAAAATGCTCACCAAAAGCGAGACGTTACGAAATCAAAGGGTTTACCTTCATTAATAAATCTTCATATTCCGCAATAGGTAAAATGACAAATTCTAATCATCCTTGCAGGCGTTAATATATTCGTGATTTAGATTCATTTTGCTTTCTTCTAGTGATAAGAGTAGCGACTACGATGTTTTATAAGATTATTGAAACAATTTAATGAAAATCTAAAGAAAAGGTGGAAAATTTCCACCTTAACTTAATATCACAACAAATATCGTTTTCCATTTAATGGAGGAGAAACAATCTGTTTTTGCTCAAGCTGGGCGAGTATTCTAGCAGCTCTGCTGAAACCTATTATCTTAAAACGACGTTGTATTTTACTAACAGAACAACTCTTAGTTTCACGAATATATTGAACAACTTCATCAAATAAAGGATCTAATTCATCATCTGAATTAACGCTTTCTTGATATTTGGGTATCTCAATGTAATTAGGTTCACCTTGTTTACGCCAATATTTAGTTATTTGTTCAATATCTTCATCTTTAACAAAAGGAGCTTGAAGATGTGTAGGTTCTCCCGTCCTTAGATCAGTAAGGAGAAAATCACCTCTATCTATTAAAGCTTCTGCGCCTGAATACCCTAATACAGCTTTTGAATCTACCTCTGATGACATAGAGAAAGCTATTCGACTAGGGATATTGGCTATGATGAGAGGCGTAATAATATCTGTACTTGTATTTTGTGTTGCAATCACTAGATGAATTCCTACTGCTCTTGATTTTTGAGCAAGACGAACGATTGATTCCTCAATTTTTTGTCTATATTTTGAAAGCATTACATCCGCAAATTCATCAATCACAACAACAATATAAGGTAATCTATCTTTATTATCTACTTTCTCGTTGTATCCAGTAATATCGCGAACGCTTTTTTTCACGAGCAGAATATATCGCCTTTCCATTTCATTTACACACCAACTCAAAGCATCTATTGTATTATCATTCGTTGTAATAACTGGGGATAGTAAGTGGGGAATATCATTATAGGGAGAGAACTCAACACCTTTATTGTCTATTAGCATTAGTTTTAATTCATCAGGTTTGAAATTAAGCAAAAGGCTCAAAATCATTGAATGTATCCAATTAGATTTTCCGCTCCTAGTAGCCCCCCCTATCAGTAAATGAGGAAATTTAGCTAAATCCGACACGATATAATTTGTTTCACTTATCATTCCGGATAAAACAGGTAAAGTCACTGTGCTATTTTTTAATTTTGCGAAATCAACTTTAGAAAAATTGGGTATTGTTCTTAATTCTTTGCGATAAGGGACTTCTAAAATACTGAAATCATAATATCTAATGGTAGGCACACGTAAAATTTTTGCTAATTCTTCTTCCACTTCTCCCTCAAAATAATAATTAAGAATAGGAAAATCTTCATTTTCTATAGCTACCACTTTAAATTTCATAAAACTTAGTGAAGCCCCTATAAATTCCACTAAACCGGGAATATTAAGTTTTCTAAAAGCATTATTTATATCAATAAGCATTTGATGATGGGCATTCTCAAAGTCTAGATAATTTTCTTTAAAGAAATATAAAGAAGGTACATTAATTTGGTTGTTTTTCATTATTTAACTCCACGCAGTTTATACTTTGTTAATCTATTTCTCTTCAATAATCCATTCTTTTTTAGAACCACCTTCTATGAGAATTCCCTCAATAGTCAATGTATGATCATCTTCATCAATAAATAAAGATACTGTGGCTTTATCATTAGAGCTTTCGGTAGAGATTAACTCATAAATATTTCTCTTCTTTTTCTCTCCTTTATATTGATAATAATTACCTTCATCATCTTGATATTCAACCGTTAATTCATTATCTTTAATTCTCACCTCTACAGGATAGTCATGAATAAGCTCTCCATTATCATATTCTCTAGCAGTTAAGTTTTTATGATTAATCACGTTAATTTTTTCAATAATATCTTTATCTTCACTTAAGCTGACAGGACGTCTTTTTACCCGAATCCTTCTTGGGTAATAGCACAAATCCCCATCTTCATCTTGATAAAAATAAACAACAGTAAATGGATATCTATGGGGATTTCCTCGCCCTAAAGAGGGAATATTTCGGTATTCTTTTAGGATTTTCTCTACTTCTCTTTCCGTTACTCCCTTCTTGAAGTCAAATAAAATCATTAAAGAATGATTTGGATGTTTCATTAGTTTTTTAATTTCACGCACATTATTTTCAGCTTTAAGGTTATTTGCCCCTTTATTCTTTGAGCGGACCGTAAACTCAACAGCAACATTGTCAATAAAGAAATCAAGACGACCTTGATAATTATTCGTAACCTGTACTTTGGCTTCCGGCTCAAGATGATCAAAATAACCAAGAAGATAACACCTGACCATTGGAAGTAGCTCTTGCTCTGTTTTTTGAGTGAAATTGAGCGTTTTTGTGAAATGTCTGTGATGATAAGCCTGATACAAGCGATAGAAAGCCTCAATCACATTTTGTTGAGAAACCATAATAACTCCTTAAATGTATAAAAAAGATTAAATGTACTTTAACAGATGTTTTTAAAAGAGTAAAACAGTTACAAAATAGCAATAAAAGATGATTTAGGGCTAGAAAATGTCGAAACTTTCAGTGACGGAAACAGATAGATTGATTGGTAAAAGAATCCAACAGAAACGCAAAGAAGTTGGGTTAAGTGCCGCAGAACTATCGGAACAAATCGGCATTGCCCAACAGCAACTTTCCCGCTATGAACGTGGGGAAAATAAAATCAATGTTTCCCACCTTGTTGAAATCGCCACCTTACTTAATACGCCGATTGGTTGGTTTTTTTATTGATTGTTTATCCGATCAAATTGAAAATGGTAGAAAAAAATTTATTCCTATAAACGAAAATGATGTGAAAAGTCGATTGAATTATCACTTAAATAATTTGAGTTTAGATAAGCAAAGGGGATTATTGGTTTTTTTGGAGACAGTTTTATAAAAATATTTCTCCTAACAACCGTTGAAATAATAAAAGGAATGGAGGGGATCACGAATGCGAAACCCTTTATAGAGAAAACCAACCAAAAATAAACCGCACTTTTGTGCGGTTTCGTTTGCCACCATCAATATTATTGAGCGGCTTTTAATTTTTGATAATAGCCTTCATACAGTTCAATGGCATCATCAACGTCTAGTTGCCATTGACTTCTATCGAGGACATCTTGGGCGATAAATGTAGCCTGATCCTCTGTTAATTCTTTTGGCAAGCGTTTTAATGCTTTGAGATTAGAAGTAGGATAACCAATTTGCAAAGTGAGTTTTTCTGCTACATCAGCACTCAGCAAATAATTGATTAACTTGTGCGCCCCTTCCACATTTTTAGCGGTTTTAGGGATGGCTAAATTATCAATCCAAAGCATCGTACCTTCTTTCGGATAAACCATATCAATTTTCGCACCCTCATTTTTGGCAATGCGAACAGATCCATTCCACAGTAAACCCACTTCCGTTTCGCCTGAAATAAAGCTGCTGGAAGGATTATCCGAATTAAATGCCAAAATATTGCCACGCAATTTGAGCAATTCTTGATAAGCCTCTTCCAACACCTTTGGATCTTGTGTGTTCGGATCTTTGTTTATTTTTAACAGGGCAATATTGAACAATTCTCTTGGGTCGTCCAACATTTGTAGGCGACCTTTAAATTCGGGCTTCCAAAGATCACCCCAAGATTGAAACTGGGTAGGATTTTGAGTATCCGTATTATAGGCAATGCCGGTCGCCCCAAATAACTGTGGTAATGAATACTTGTTGCCTTTATCAAAAGGTTTATCCAACATATTCGGGTCTAATTCTTTGATGACGGGAAGTTTTTTATGATCTAAGGCTTTCAGCATATCCTCCCGTATCATCTTGGAAACAAAATAGCTGGTCGGCGCAATCACATCATAACCACCGTGTTCGCCCTGTGTTTTAAGTTTGGCATACATCGTTTCGTTTGATTCCAAACTGGACACAATGACTTTAATACCGGTTTCTTTGGTGAAATTATCCAATAAACCTTCCGGCACGTATTCGCTCCAAGTATAGAGATACACCGTATTGTCGTTAGCGGCTGCGATATTGTGAATACCGAATAGAAGTACACTTGAACTGAAAAGTGCGGTCAATTTTTTCATAATTTTTTTATTCTCCTTGTAACAGAAAATAAAACCAGATCTCCTACAGCGAGATCGCCACACTCAAAGAGGGAAGAACCTTAGTATTTGAGGCTCAGTGATTGTAGGGTAATAGGCTCAATTTGCAATATTTTTTTAACATTTATCTGCGAATAAATAGAGGTCTGATGAGCTGTTTTAGAATAAAAAAACCAATGAGGAACACCACGTTCAACAATTATGGTTTTTCAAAAAACTGAACGATGCTTTTTATCACATTTTCCCTCAACCCATCCCGTTCGAATAAAATCTCATGTTTTGCTTGATGAACCAGTTCACAACAGGCGTTAGGGAAAAGTGCGGTCAGTTTTTGCAAAGTTTTGTTATCCACAATTTTTTCTTTTTCCGATTGCAAAATCAGCACGGGAATTTTAATGCGTGGCACAATTGTCGGTAGGCGTTTTATGGCATTGAGACACAAATGCACCCAACGAAAAGTGGGGCCGCCAAGATGAAGGGGGGGATATTTTCGGTTAATTCGATTCATCCATTTCATTCGGGTTTTGCAAAAACTCAATTCGTTACGCTCTAAATGCGCCGGTTTATACGCTCCCTTGCCGAACACATAACGCTCGCCCTGCCCCAATAAATTCATTGCGGCAATAATCAGTTCGTCCCGAATAGGATGTTTTAACGGCACGCCAAAAAAGGGGGAAGAAAGCACCGCTTTTTCAATGCGATGATCGCAATTTGCCAGATAATAAGCGGCAATCAGCGAACCAAGAGAATGGGAAACCAGATGTTGGGTTGGGTAGTCAAAAAGTGCGGTCGTTTTTTCAATCACTTTTTGCATATCTTCCACATAAAAACGAAACTCGTCCAAATGCCCTTTTTCCGGGTCTTGCAAAAGCCGAGCAGAATAGCCCTGCCCACGATGGTCGAACAACAACACATCGTAGCCTTGGTGATAAAAATCGTAGGCAAGCTCCGACCATTTCATCATATTTTCCGCCCGCCCATTCACTAAAATCATCAATTTTTTGACCGCACTTTCCTCGTGAACAAAATGACGATAGGCAATGCGAACATTGCCTTTGCCCATAAGATATTGAGTGGGGAAACGTTCAAAAAAAGGCAACAATTCCACCAAGGCAAATTGGCAAAAACGGGGTTCTCGAATCATAGGAATCTATAAAATAAAGGGCGTCAACAACGCCCTAGTGATAAATAGTTATTATGCCACCAACTGTTTCAAAATGCGGCGAACCGGCTCAGCAGCACCCCAAAGGAGTTGGTCGCCCACGGTGAAAGCAGCGAGGTATTCGCCCCCCATGGCGAGTTTGCGTAAACGACCGACCGGTACGCTTAATGTTCCCGTGACTTTTGCAGGGGTAAGTTCGCGCAATGTAGTTTCTTTGTCGTTTGGAATCACTTTCACCCATTCGTTATGGGAAGCGATGATTTGTTCAATTTCCGCCAACGGTAAATCTTTTTTCAGTTTGATGGTGAAGGCTTGGCTGTGGCAACGCAATGCACCGATACGCACACATAAACCGTCCACTGGGATTGGGTTATCGCTTAACCCTAAAATTTTGTTGGTTTCCGCATAGCCTTTCCATTCCTCTTTGGTTTGTCCGGTTTCCGGTAACAGTTTGTCGATCCAAGGAATGAGGCTGCCGCCCAATGCTGCACCAAAGTTTTCTGTTGGGAAATCGGCGGAGCGCATTTCTGCGGTTACTTTACGTTCAATGTCTAAAATGGAAGAAGCGGGGTTGGCTAATTCGTCTTTCACCGCATCACGCAATAACCCCATTTGGGAAAGCAATTCACGCATATTTTTTGCCCCTGCGCCCGATGCGGCTTGGTAGGTCGCCACGGAGACCCATTCCACTAAATCACGTTCAAATAAACCACCGATTGCCATCAACATCAGGCTCACGGTGCAGTTACCGCCCACAAAGGTTTTAATGCCGTTTTTTAGCCCTTCGTCAATCACCTTTTGGTTAACCGGATCAAGCACGATGATAGCATCTTTTTCCATACGCAATGCGGAAGCCGCATCCACCCAAAAACCGTTCCAGCCGGTTGCTTTTAATTTCGGATAAACCTCGTTGGTGTAATCACCGCCCTGACAAGTGACGATAATGTCTAATTTTTTCAGCTCTTCAATATCGAAAGCATTTTTGAGTTCGCCCGCCTCTTTGCCGGCAAAGACTGGGGCTTTTTGCCCTGCTTGTGAAGTGGTGAAGAAAATAGGATTGATGTTTGCAAAATCATTTTCTTGCACCATACGATCCATTAATACGGAACCGACCATTCCGCGCCATCCGATAAAACCAACGTTTTTCATAGTATTTTCCTTTGTTTATATTGTGTTTGAATAGGGTTATTAATTACAAGATAGTGTGGTTAAAATCAAGTATTTTTGTGAATTAAATAAGTGCGGTCATTTTTCACGCTAAAAATTAATTACACAGAATTTCATTCGATTAGTTTTCAAACAACTCCACACTCAACACGCCGTCTTCCGTTTTTAATAGTGTATAAATATCTTTAATCATCGTGTTGTCGATGGCAAAGCAGCGAATTTGAACGCGAATTTCGTTATTCGCTAAATCCTTGACAGAAAGATTTTCAATACGGTAATCGTTTTGAATTAATAAATCCGTGATGACCGCAAGAGAGGCGGATGAACTGAGATGAATGATAATTTTGGTTTTCTTTTTACGACCTTTACGGCGTACCAAACGTTGCACCATCGGGCTGAAACGCACAGCAACCAAGATCATTGCCGTTGCAATAAGTGCATCAAAAATAAAACCTGCACCTGTTGCGATGCCGATACCTGCCGCCGCCCAAATGATTGCGGCGGTGGTTAAACCGGAAATAGCATCATTCTTTTTATGTAAAATCACCCCGGCGCCGAGAAAACCAATTCCGCTGATAACTTGTGCGGCAAGACGCATGGGATCGGTGCGGATATTTTCCGACACTTGGGCGTAATGCTCTGCGGCTTGAATGGAAACCATGGTTAGCACGCAGGTGGTGATGGCAATAATTGAACAGGTTTTGATGCCCACGGGTTTGTGTTTTAACTCACGTTCCAAGCCGATAATGCTCCCCAAAAGCAAGGCTAAAAACATTTTACCGAGGATAATTAAATGATGAGAACTTAAAAGTGCGGTCAAAATGAGGGATGAATTTTCCATAGTGTGATTTTATTCATAAAATTAGGCAGAAATTCTAATGTGGGCTACGTGAAAATACAATTAATTTACAATCCTTTACCTTTAATTTATCGCCTTTCAATCAGAAAGAAGGTAGAATTGCGCGCTTAAAGATATGACTAAAATAGAGATAAATTTATGCAAAATTCAAGCCGGAATATCGGTTTTGTGAGCTTGGGTTGTCCGAAGAATTTAGTGGATTCCGAGCGGATTTTAACGGAATTGCGCACGGACGGTTATAACATTGTACCGAGCTATGAAAATGTCGATTTGGTGATTGTGAATACCTGCGGTTTTATTGATAGTGCAGTGCAAGAATCCCTAGAGGCTATTGGTGAAGCGTTGGAAGAAAATGGTAAGGTCATTGTGACCGGTTGCCTAGGTGCAAAAGAAGACCGCATCCGTGAAGTACATCCGAAAGTCTTGGAAGTGACGGGACCGCATAGTTATGAAGCAGTAATGGCACAGGTACATAAGTATGTGCCGAAACCTGCCCATAGCCCTTACACCAGTCTTGTGCCGAAACAGGGAGTAAAGCTCACACCGAAGCATTATGCTTACTTGAAAATTTCAGAAGGTTGCGACCATCGTTGCACATTTTGCATTATTCCTTCTATGCGGGGGGATTTGGAAAGCCGTTCTATCACCCAAGTATTGGATGAAGCCAAGCGTTTGGCGGAGGCGGGCGTGAAGGAATTGTTGGTGGTATCGCAAGATACCTCTGCCTATTCTATGGATTTAAAACGCCAAGAAGGAGGCGTAAAAACCGCCTTTTGGAACGGTATGCCGATTAAAAATGATTTGATGACACTCTGTAAACAGTTAGGGAAGTTGGGGATTTGGGTACGGTTGCATTACGTTTATCCTTATCCTCACGTAGATGACTTAATTCCATTAATGGCTGACGGTACATTATTACCTTACTTGGATATCCCGTTGCAGCACGCCAGCCCAAAAATCCTCAAGGCAATGAAAAGACCGGGCAGTATTGACCGCACTTTGGAACGCATCAAAAAATGGCGTGAAATTTGTCCGGATTTAACCCTGCGTTCCACCTTTATTGTGGGTTTTCCGGGGGAAACGGAAGAAGATTTTCAATTATTACTGGATTTCTTAAAAGAAGCCCGGCTTGATCGCGTGGGATGCTTCAAATTTAGTCCGGTGGAAGGCGCCCCCGCAACAGAGATGGCAGATCAAATACCGGAAGAAGTCAAAGAGGAACGTTTCCACCGTTTTATGCAACTGCAACAAGAAATCTCCGCCGACCGATTGAAACAAAAAGTCGGCAAATCCTTGGATGTGTTGGTAGATGAAATTGACGAAGAAGGCATCATCGGGCGATCAAAAGCCGATGCACCGGAAATTGATGGTGTGGTTTATATTGACAATATCAGTGGCAGCGAGGTCAAGGTTGGCAATGTGATTAAAGTAACTATTACCCAATCAGACGAATACGATCTGTGGGGAACCTGTTAATAAAAAAGAAGAAGGGAAACAAAATGTCTGAAGTAAAAAAACCAAGTGTAATACGCTTTGAAAAAGAAGTTGCCGCTAAGAACTATGAAGTAGCTTGCGTAGAATTGCTTGATATTCTCGGTAAAATTGATTCAAATTTTGGCGACATTCAAGATATTGAACTTGACGTTCCACAACAACTTGAAAATCTGGACAAAGATAAAAATATTTACTTTGCTACCCGTATGGCTGTCGCTATCACGCAACTATTCAGCGATCCCAAATTAGATATTTCTCCATCGGGTGCATTACGTTTCCTTGTTTTACAACGTTGGTTGAATATGATTTTTGCTTCTTCCCCTTTTGTGAATGCAGACCATATTTTACAAACCTATAACACCAATCCTGCACCTCAAAATCCATTAGATATTCATTTAGATACTTCAACGAAGACATCATTAATCAAATTCTGTATTCTTTATTTGCCGGAATCCAACGTTAATCTTAATTTAGATGCTTTATGGGAAATTGATGCGGATTTATGTGCCTCACTTTGCTTTGCGCTACAATCGCCCCGCTTTATCGGTACACAGCCGGCATTTAGTAAACGTGGTGCCTTGTTACAATGGTACCCTGAAAAATTAGTTCAACTTGAAAACCTTAACAATCTCCCGAGTGGTATTTCTCACGATGTCTATATGCATTGTAGCTATGACGTGGCAGCCAATAAACATAATGTAAAACGAGCTTTAAACCAAGTGATCCGCCGCCATCTTCTTGCTTCAGGCTGGACAGATCGTGATGTGAACAAATTGGGTGAACGCAATGGAAAACCGGTGATGGTAGTACTTTTAGAACATTTCCACTCCGCACATTCCATTTATCGTACCCACTCCACCTCAATGACTGCGGCACGTGAGCGTTTTCATTTAATCGGTATTGGCGGCGAAGCGGTGGATGACGCCGGCAGAGCGGTATTTGATGAATTTCATTTAATGAAAGGCAATAACGTCCTTGAAAAATTGCAGTTTATAAAATCAATTTGTGAGGAAAACGGTGCGGCAATACTTTATATGCCAAGTATCGGCATGGATCTTACCACCATTTTTGCCAGCAATACCCGCCTTGCACCAATCCAAGTGATTGCCCTCGGACACCCGGCCACGACCCATTCCGATTTCATCGAATATGTGATTGTGGAAGACGATTATGTGGGATCAGAAGACTGCTTCAGCGAAACCCTATTACGACTGCCAAAAGATGCATTGCCTTATGTGCCGTCAGCCCTTGCCCCACAAAACGTAGAATATCGCCTACGCAAAAATCCGGAAGTAGTGAATATCGGTATCGCCTCAACCACCATGAAATTAAACCCGTATTTCTTGGAAGCGTTAAAAGCCATTCGTGATCGTGCCAAAGTAAAAGTGCACTTCCACTTTGCACTGGGTCAGTCCAGTGGCATTACCCATCCTTATGTGGAGCGTTTTATTAAATCTTATTTAGGTGATGATGCCACGGCTCATCCGCACTCGCATTATCATCAATATCTGCGAATTTTGCACAACTGCGATATGATGGTAAACCCATTCCCATTTGGCAACACAAACGGTATTATTGATATGGTCACTCTTGGTTTGGTGGGCGTTTGTAAAACCGGCCCAGAAGTGCATGAACATATTGATGAAGGCTTATTCAAACGCCTGGGCTTACCGGAATGGTTGATTGCCAATACGGTGGATGACTATGTAGAAAGAGCCATTCGTTTAGCGGAAAACCACGAAGAACGCTTGGCTTTACGCCACCATATTATTGAAAATAACGGATTAAAAACCCTCTTTACCGGCGATCCAAGCCCAATGGGTAAAGTCTTGTTGGAAAAATTAAACGAGTGGAAATCGGCAAATTTAGTGAAAAAACCAAAGAAAAAAGCCACGACGAAAAAATCCGATAGCTCAAAAACAACCAAGAAAAGTGCGGTCAAATCCGAGGCTAAATCGGCAGTGAAAAAGACAAAGAAAGCGACTAAAAAAGCCGAATAATAAAAAATCCCCACAAGGGGATTTTTTATTGATGAATACGACAAAAAGAGCGGTTAATTTGACCGCTCTTTTCATCTTAGTCGGTGTTATGTAGCACTTGCACAAAACTATTGGATATCTTCCCTCCCCCGTTTACGGGGGGAGGTGCCGCAGGCGGAGGGGGGGAAGAGCGGTTATTTTTCACCGAGTTTTTGCAACTTTGTTGCGATCCCCCTGTAAGGTGACGCCTAGCTCCCAGTAAACGGAGGGAGCGAAAAATTATCTATTGTGTAACTGCTACATAATACTGATATTAGTTTAACGTCTTGGTAAATAACGAATCGGGTCCACCGATTTACCTTTATAACGAATTTCAAAGTGAAGTTTTACGTTATTGGTGCCGGTGCTACCCATTTTCGCAATCTCTTGCCCTGCTTTGATTTCTTGCTGATCGCTAACAAGGATTTTATCATTGTGGGCATAGGCACTTAAGAAATCATCGTTATGTTTAATGATGATAAGATTACCATAACCACGCAATGCATTACCGGCGTAAACTACCCGCCCTGCTGCTGCGGCTTTCACCGATTGTCCACGAGAACCTGCAATATCAATCCCTTTGTTACCTCCATCAGTACTTGAGAAACCTTGGATAATATTTCCATTTGTAGGCCATTGCCAGGCGATATTTGAGGCAATTGGCTCCACCACATTGGCATTCACCGGCGTGGTATTCCCTGTTGCTACCGGTGTGGTTGGAACATTGATTGGCATTGTCGGGCTTGGTGCGCTAGAAGCCACACCTACGCCTGATTTAATTGGACCAATCACCGTTCCATCAGATCCAATTTGGGTCCCATTTGCGCCTGGGGTATAAGTCACTGCCGGGGTAGCCGGTGCCGAATTATTTACCGGCACGGTAGTTGTGATCGTTTTTGTGGTACATTTTCCAATTTTTAAGGTCTGCCCAACGCTTAAGCTGTAAGGCTCTGACATATTATTTAATGCCGCCAATTCTTTAACGTCCATACCGGCTAAGTAAGCGATAAGGAACATCGTATCACCTTTATTGACTTTATAAGTGCTCCCTTTATATGAGCCTTTTTGAATTTGGCTGTAATCCGGGGCATTGGTATTCGGATTGCGTGGCACATTAATTGGGCTTGAGTTTGTACAATCTGACACGGTTTTGGTTACCGTTTTAGTTTGAGGGTGTACAGGCGCCGATGTTGTAGGTTGTACCGACTGATAAGTCGGTTGTGTGGGGACGCTTGGCATAGTATTTTGTTGAATTTCCGGCTGCCAAGTGCCGCTACTGCTGTTGTCCACCGGCTGCATAATACCCGGTGAAAGTTCCCCACCGGCATTTTCAATTGGCGCTTGGGTATTCGATGAACAAGCAGTTAAAATTGTCACACTCAGAGGCAATAATAAAAACGATTTCTTCATTTATTTTTCCTTCTTATTTCATGGTATTTGGCATCGTTTGTTGTTCGATTTCCGGCATAAAACTGCCTCCTGCAACGGCGCCTGTGCCTTCAACAGGCTGCATAATACCATTGGGTAACACATTCGGATCTTGGGCTTCTTGCGAAGCACAAGCAGATAACACAAACACCATAGACAACATAAATAAATATTTATTCATTACCTATCCTATTTATTTCAAAATAAAGTAAGCCACCACAGCAAGCACAACCACCGCCCAGCCAATAATTTCAATGGATTGACGTAATTTTGCTGCAAATTTTTCTCCGCCCCAAGCAGCAAGTTTTGCCACCAACAAAAAACGTGCTGCTCGAGAGATAAATGCCGTGACTACAAAAGGCAAAAACGCCATTTGCATGACGCCGGCACAAATCGTAAACACTTTATAGGGAATAGGGCTGAAACCTGCCACGAAAACTACCAATCCCCCCCATTGCTCAAACCAGCTTATCGCTGTTGCCCAGTGTTCACCATAGCCCCATTGCTGGACAATCCCCTGTACCCAATCTGTTGCAAAATAACCGATGGCATAGCCCACCATACCGCCAAGAACAGAAGCAATCGCTGTATAAAGAGCCAATTTGACCGCACTTTTTGGCTTTGACATCGACATAGGGATCAACATCACATCCGGCGGAATGGGGAAAAAGATCGCTTCAATAAAACTCACAAAGGATAGCCAAAACGCCGCAAAACGATGTGTCGACCACGCCATGGTTTTATCGTACATGGAGCCAAAAATATTCATTCCCTTCACCTTCTAATTATCATTTAATCAAAAAACGTGCATTATTCACGTTCCAGCCAATCTTGTAAAGCCTGAATTGAATGATGTGCTGTCATATCCGCTTGGATAGGGGTAATGGATACATAGCCATTTTTTACGGCATGAAAATCCGTACCCTCTTGCTCGTTTTCCGGCAAACCGGCAGGACCAATCCAATAAATGGCTTCACCACGAGGATCTTCTTGTTTTATCACCTCTGCCGCAGATGAACGGTAACCCAAATGGCAAACTTTATAGCCTTTGAGTTCCTCATAAGGCAAATCCGGTACATTAATATTGATAATTTCTCGAGGATTTAATAATTGATTATGCAATTTGGGAATTAAATCTGCCACCACTCGGGCTGCGGTTTCATAATGTTGGCGGCCATCTAGTGAAACAGCAATGGAAGGCAAACCCAAATGGCGCCCTTCTAATGCAGCCGCCACAGTGCCGGAATAAAGGGTATCATCTCCCATATTACACCCGGCATTAATGCCCGAAACCACTAAATCTACCTGACCGGATAAAAAACCGTTTAAGGCTAAATGCACACAATCTGCCGGCGTGCCGTTAATGCAATAATCCCCATTATCTAAATGACGAGGGCGTAAGGGTTCAACCAAGGTTAATGCACCGGAGGCGGCGCTGCGATTGCGATCCGGTGCGACAATCACCACATCTGCAAATTGGCGTAATTCTGCCGCTAAAATTTGAATACCTTCTGCGTGAAAACCATCATCATTACTTAATAAAATTCGCATTATACTTCTTCCTTAATATAGTGAATTAAAATGAGACAAGTCAGCCCGCTGTAGATAGTACAAAGTACAGCAAGGCGGGCTTAGGCAGTATCATCGAAATTTTAATTCACTATAATTGACTAATTCCCGAATCAGTGCCGTGGCATAACTCCCTGCCGGCAAATAAAAAGAGAGCCTTAAGCCTTCCTCAACAAACTGCCATTGGAAATGTGCTGGGCGCATCAAAAGCGGGCGGCGTGCCGCTTTCATTCTTTCTTGTTTCATTAAAGATGAGAATACCTCATGTTGTTCCACAATGGCATTTTCAATATTTGAAGCCTGCGGATTTTCTTCCCCAATAAGCGGTGCGGTGAGCAAAATATCTTGATTTTCTAACCGCACTTGTAAGGCATCTAAGTCTTCTGTGTCATCGGCTTTAAACCAGCTGTGTGAGCCGTTTAATTGCACAACATCATTGGGCAAAATCTGTTGTGCAAGGTTTTGTTCAATGCGTGCCGCCACCACTAAATTAAAAATTTCACTACGAGCGGCGGAAAGGTAAAAACTGCGTTTTTTGCGATCTTTAACTTTAATTTCGCCTTTTGCCCAACGTAATGCTTGTGTGAGATTATGCCCATCTCGGCCAAAGCGTTGTTCCGTAAAATAATTGGGAAACCCCACCTTTTCCACAACCTCTAAACGAGCCTTTAATTCCTCGTTTTCTTTGGCATCACGCAGCAAAATATCAAAATAATTGCCTTGTAAACTACCGGTGCGGATTTTGCGATGATGACGAGTGACCGCTAAGATCTCTACCCCTTCTAATTCAAAACCGCTGAAATCCGGTGTATCTTGCCCCGGCATTTGCAAGCAGAACCATTGTTCTGTCACCGCTTGACGATCTTTTAAACCGGCATACCCCATATTCCGCACCGACACGCCGGCAAATTGCGCCAATTTATCCCCCACAAATAAGGTGTTGCACCCTGTTTTGCGAACCTTCAACGCCACAAACTCCCCCTCACCAGACATTTCATAGCCCAGATCTTCTTTCACCACAAAATCTGCACAGTGTTGTTTTAAAAGTGCGGTGGATTTTGGCGGTGTTTTTAAGCTGAGGTAAGGAAGTGGTGCAAGCATGGTTTTAATGAGGTTAGGTTGAAAATAATCTGCGAAATTTTATGCGACTTTTGGGGATTTATCCACTAAAATAACCGCACTTTTCACGCCAACTAAGGAATTCATCATGACGGATTTTTCCGCACTTCAAGCAGAAACACGCGAAATTATCACCGATTTATTAAATGACGGCAGCGATCCCTCTGCCCTTTATATTATTGAGCATCATATCGCACATGATGATTTTGATTTATTGGAAAAAATTGCGCTAGAAGCATTCAAAGCCGGCTATGAAGTTTCAGAGGCGGAAGAATTTGAGGATGAGCATGGAAAGGCGATTTTCTGTTTTGATATCATCAGTGAAGTGGAATTAAAACCGGAAATTATTGACGCCCAACAAAAAGCACTTTTACCCCTCATTGAAAAACACAAAGGGACTTATGACGGCTGGGGGACTTATTTTGAAGATCCGAATGCCGATGAAGACGAATACGGCAATGATGGTGAATTTTTTGATGACGACGAGGTCGAAGAAGCACGTTTACATTAATTCACTCATTCAATAAGCCTTTTATAATCATCAGACTGCGCTATAAAAGTGCGGTCATAAAAACAACCTTTTTGAACGTTGGTTTGCCTACGGCACCAAAGGCGTGGATAAATCGCTTTAGTAATTGGTGAATAATTTTTGGAGAAATTTATGAAATTAAAAGCATTCAGCCTTGCGCTATTAGCCTTACCCTTGGCAACATCTGCCTTGGCAGAAAACGCTGTTACCCAGCAAGCTAATTTGGTTTCCTTTAGTACCGAAGCGGAAAAAAGCATAGAACGTGATTTACTGAATGTCCGTTTATTTTATCAAGTGGACGGCAAAAATTTAGCTGACTTAAATAAGACAATTTCAGAGCGTTTAAATAAAGCCGTGGGTATCGTTCAAAAACAAAGTGCGGTGGAGATTAAAGGCAATTCCCGTCAAACCTCCGTTCGTTACGACAACGAAGGGAAGAAAACTGGTTGGATTGCCCGAGCGGATCTCACATTAGAAAGCAAAGATTTCCAAGCCTTATCAGATGTGCTCAACGCCCTTGATGGCATTCTTGCCATTGAAGATGTGAATGCAACTATTTCCCCTGAAAAACTCATGGGTGTAGAAAGCGAATTAACACAAGCGGTGATTGAACAATTTAAAAATAAAGCCACATTAATTCAACAGTCATTACAAATGAAAAATTACCGCATTCTTAATTTAGACATTTCCTCGGTAAACGAGCCTGTATCTATCCGTCCTTATGCTGCACCACGCGCCGCCAAAGTCGCCATGCTATCTGCCGATGCCGCCCCTGAGGCACTTTTAGAAAGTGGAAAAGAAGCGGTACGAGTACGGGCAAACGCACAAATTGAATTGCTTAAGGATTAATTTCCTATACAATTCCTCTTTCTTCTATACAATGACAACAATTTCACACAATAAGGAAACCTCATGAACGTAGCAAAAAATGTCGTGGTGAGCATTGCTTACCAAGTACGCACCCAAGATGGTGTATTAGTGGACGAAGCACCGGCCAATCAACCCTTAGAATATTTACAAGGTCATCATAATTTAGTCGTTGGTCTTGAAAAAGCCCTTGAAGGCAAAGCAGTAGGCGATAAATTTGAAGTTCGTGTCCAACCGGAAGAAGGTTATGGCGAATATAATGAAAATATGGTGCAACGTGTACCTAAAGAGGTGTTCCAAGGAGTTGATGAATTAGTGGTGGGTATGCGTTTCTTAGCCGACACGGATATTGGCCCAATTCCTGTAGTGATTACCGAAGTAGACGGAGATGAAGTGGTGGTGGACGGTAACCATATGTTAGCCGGTCAAGAATTACACTTCACCGTTGAAGTGGTCGCCACCCGTGAAGCCACCTTAGAAGAAATCGCCCATGGTCATGTTCATGGTGCACATGGTCATCATCACCATGATAGTGACGAAGAAGGTCACGGCTGTGGTTGTGGCGGTCATCATCATAATCACGATCATGGACATGAAGGTTGCTGTGGCGGCAGTCATAAACAAGATCATCACGGACATGGCGGTTGTGGCTGCGGCGGTCACTAATTTTCGCTCAAAAGAGAAAGGGCAACTCATGTTGCCTTTCTTTTTGTCTGATAAATGAAGGAAAAATGATGAAAAAAATCCTACTGTTAACGCTTCTTTTTTGGCTGAGTGGCTGTGCGATGAACACCAAAGTTGAACAAACAGAAGTGAAACCACAAATGGCAGAAGCACAACATTTTTCAGGGAAAATCACCGGCTATGAAACTGCAAACTATCCTTTTTTTGTGAAAAAAGGGCAGAATTTAAACATCAGTATGGCGACATTTTTCCCCCATGCTTACTTCAATATCCTGCCCCCTCAAGGAAAAGAAGCTATTTTTAACGGCAGTGTACAAGGCGACCAATTTGAAGGGGTCGCACAAGAAACCGGAGAATATCAGGTTCAGGTTTATATGATGCGAGCCCAAGCCCGAAGAAATGAGACCGCATCTTATCAATTAGAAATCATTGTGGGCCATGAGTTGCCATAACGCAGCTCAACATTTTAAAAGCAATCAGGACTTTGTTTTTTCCATCGCAGTCCGTGACATTTTCAATACCATTTTTCTTGGTAAAAAAGGAATAATCCATTCTAGGGCGAATTTGAGTTTGCTTTCGTTAAACGCAACCAATTCCCCCTTTAACATGGCTTGATAACCATATTCAGCTACAGATTGCGGGCTTTTCGCATGCTTCCATGCCTCAATATCTTCCAATCCACCGGCTTCCACAAATCCCGTAGCAACTGCACCTGGGCAAAGTGCGGTCACGGTTACGCCAAATTCTCGCACTTCTTCGGCAATAGCTTGGCTAAAGGAAGTGACATAAGCTTTTGTCGCATAATAAACGGCCTGTAACGGACCGGGCATAAATGAAGCGGTTGATGAAACATTAAGGATTTTCCCGCTTTTACGGGCGATCATCGCCTGCAAATACAAATGGGATAATTCGGTTAAAGCGGTGATATTAAGTTGGATCATTTGCCCTTCTTTGGCAAGATCACGTTCAAAAAATCGCCCATGCCCACCGACACCGGCATTATTTATCAAAATATCCACTTGAATACCTTTTGCCTCAGTTTCATCAAAAATAGTTTGAGCCGCCTGAGGTCGAGCTAAATCTTGAGCGATAGTCCAAACTTTGACACCAAATTGTTGTTTGAGATCTTGCGCAATTTGACTGAGTTTTTCTTGCGAACGAGCGACTAATACTAAATCGCCTCCTTTTTGTGCATGAATTTTGGCTAATTCCAAGCCAATCCCATTTGATGCACCGGTAATTAATGCAGTTTTATTCATTTTCATTCCTTATTTTGTTCAATGTTGACACTATGATATTATTCGATAAATAAAATATATAAAAAGGTAAAAATAGCAATATTTATGGTAAAAAACGGAAATATCGTTGAAAAAATTACACATACTCAACCCATATTGGAAATATGTTTGTTCAGTGAATTTAAACAAAGTGATTTACAGGCGGATGAATTAATTCGCCAACAACTTAGTGGGCAACATCGCTTTGATTTTTATGTGTGGTTATGGGTCACAAAAGGTGAATGTTGGCATGAATTGGATTTTAAAAAGGTACAACAATGTGCCGGTGAATGGTTACTGATTTATCCTCAGCAAGTTCACCACTTTTTGTCCATGGAAGGTTGGGATGGCTGGGGAATGTCTTTTCCTGCCGAATGGCTCTCACCTCAGTGGGGTAAGATCGAACAAATATTGCCACAGCGACATTTTGTAACCACGGAACAATCTGAATTGCTTGAACCCACACTAAAACAGTTAAAACAATATCGTTACTTCAATTGGAGAGAGCGAAATGAAACCCTTTTATTAAAGTCGCAATTACAGAGTTTTATGCTCTTATTACAGACACTATATGTCGATAATCATTGTACGGTTAAACAGCAAAATCCCCGTTGGCAACAGTTTTCTCAGCTACTGGAGCAATATTTTTGCGAACAGCACCAAGTGCAATTTTATGCCAAACAGCTGGCTTGTTCCGAAAAAACGCTGAGTACAACCTGCTTAACCTATGCCGGATTGCCAACCAAAATACTCATTAATCAGCGTTTGCTGCTAGAGGCAAAACGTCTGCTGGTTCATACCTCACAATCGATTAAACATATCGCCTTACAACTCGGCTTTGAAGAAGCCACCCATTTCAATAAATTCTTCAAAAAAAATGAACAATGCACACCCAAAACCTTTCGGGAACAATACAATATAGGTAGAAAAATAATAAAATCCCCAAACATATCAAGATATTATTAGTAAAGGAATATACGCTATGATACCTAAGATTTCTCGTGATTTTAGAGCAATCGATCATGTCACGCTATCGCTTAATGGTGATTTTATAGGTGGAAAAGAGCATAGCTATTATTGAGTGGCATCAGTTATTTATTTCTAGGATCTTAAATGATATGAAAAAATTTATTTTATTAATATTATTTTCATTTAGTCAAACTGCATTTTCAAATAATGAATTGTTTACTAAAGTAAAACAAAAATTAAAAAATGATCCTATTGTATTTAACCAGTTTCAATATTTAGGGATACTTCATTGTTTAGATAAATACTTAAAAATAGAAAATAATGGAAATTTTTACAACGCTTATCTAGAATTAGATCTTGCTTTATCACCGATTACTAGATTATTTACCGATGAAGGATTGAATAACATATATCAAAATTTTGAAAAGAATTTTCCCCACATAAAAAGAGATAATGTGAAATCACTAAATTTCAATAATTATATAAAGATATGCCAAAACGAATTTTCAAAGAAAAAAACTTTAAATATATATCATCAGTTTATTATTGATAAAAATAACTATCATAAAGCAGGAGAAGACAATACAAATTGGGAAAATGAAGATATCGAGCAAAATATGAAAGATTATTTAGAGTTTGGAAAAATAAATTATAAAAGGTTTTTATAATTTATTTTGGGGCTGAC
>NZ_MLHL01000086.1 GCF_002000545.1 Rodentibacter trehalosifermentans
GCTGTCAGCACACCGGTGACGGATATGGCACAAGCCGCCTATAACAGTGTAAAACGAAGTCAACAGGTGAGCAATCCGAAACTCAAAGCCCTTTATCAAATGAAAGCGGCAGAAGAAGTGGCAATGGCGGCACAAAATGTGGGTAAAGTAACAGAAACCTTGGATGCATTACGGTCAGGGGAAATGCAAGGCACGGGGACCACCGCCAGCCCAAGTGTCAAAATCAGTGTGAGCTACGGCAATCAAAAACAAACCCAGACAAGTGAAAGCCAAAGTCTCAGCCATCAAAAATCGACCCTTAGCACCGGCGAATTAAACGTGAAAGCCTGGGATGAAAAACTGACTTTTGAAGGCGTGGATGCCAATGCCAAAGTGATGGCACTTTCAGGCAAACAGGGCATTGAAATAAAAGGCGTGAAAGACGAAGAGCACCAACGCACGAAAAACCAATCAGTAGGCGGCAGTGTGGGTGTTTTTGTGGGGATGAACGGCAACAGCTACGGCTTTGGTTTGGAAGGGGCGGTGAATGTAGCGAAAGGGAAATCAAACGCCGATAGCGAACGTTGGCAAAACAGTCACCTGAACGCCGATAAAATCATCACGAAGAGTGAAGACGGTGGATTAACGCTTGAAGCCGCCAATCTTAAAGCAAAACGTTGGGAGGCGGACCTTCAAAACCTGACGCTCACCAGCCGCCAAGATACGGAGAAATACGAATCCAAACAAACCAGTGCTGGGGCAAGTGGGTCGATAGCCTATGGTTCGGGCGGTGGGGCTTCGGTGAATGCGGCGTATAGCAAGGCAAGCGTGGATTATGCCCAAGTGAAAGAACAAACCGGCATTCAAGTGGGCGAAGAGGGAATGAACGCCACAATCCATAACCACACCCAACTCAATGGCGCTATTATTGAAAGCGAAGCAAGCCAAGAGAAAAACCGCTTTAAGACTGGCTCACTCGGTCATACGGATATAGAAAACCGAAGTGAAATTAAAACGGAAAGTGCGAGTATTAGTGCAGGTAGTGGGGGGATTAACCCAATGCAAGCGCTGAGTAGTGCGTTGAGTTTGTTAGGCAACAGCCATGAAAGTGAACGAAGCCAAACCAAATCGGCCATCAGTG
>NZ_MLHL01000087.1 GCF_002000545.1 Rodentibacter trehalosifermentans
AGAACAAATCAACCAAATTCAAGAGAATATCGACCGCACTTATGGCATAGGCAGCCCAAATGGCATGGCGATTCGAGCGGTGACGGCAGTGCTTCAAGCTGCAGCACAAAACGACACAAATGGTGCGATAGTGGCACTTGCCTCGCCTTATCTCAACAAGAAAATTCACGAAATGACAGATGGCGATACCGCAAAAGACAAGGCGGCAAACTTGGCTGCCCACGCCTTGCTTTCAGCCGTAGAGTTCCAAGTGACGGGCAAAGACCCACTGACGGGAGCCGTTGCAGGAGTAACGGGTGAAGCCACTGCAACCTTCCTCACCAAAGCCCTTTATGACAAAACCTCGGACCAGCTAACGGCGAGTGAGAAAGAGAACATCAGCATGTTAAGTCAGATTGCAGGAGGATTGGCAGGCGCATTGACAGCGAAAGCCAATGGCACGAGTAAAGAAAATGGCGGAGGAATGGCGCTTGCTGTTGCTGGAGCTGAGACGGCGAAAAGGGCGGTTGAAAATAATACATTTTTTATAGGATCTACAGATCAAGAGTATGTGAAATCGCTTCAGGTTAAAGCTAAAGCGGATGAGGTTACTAAGTTTATTAATGAGCAGGCAACAAAAGATGCTAAAGAATTAGGGATACCTCAATATATTGCCATTGACGCTGGCATATATAAATTTGGAGGGAAAATTGCTATCAATACGAGAACTGGAGATTTATTTTATTCACAAGTTCCAAGTTTATCAGTAATTTCAGATGCACATTCATCATCAAGCTTTGGATTCGGAGTTGAAGTTGGTTGGATACCTACTTTAAGTCACGAGGAAATTAAAAATATTGGTCCATCAATAAATAATATATTAGGTGGTGCAAGCATTGGAGGTAAAGCATGTTATGTTATTTATTGTGCCAGTGTAGGTAGTACTTTACCTATAGGCCCATCAAATAAAACTCATCAGATGATAGGAATTGGAATAGGAGAGGGATATTCTTTCGGTGGCGAGGTAATGAAAAAATGGTAAAACTAAAAAATGTAATTATATCTGCTATTCTTTTGATATTTTTTAGTGTAACGATAATTCATTCATGTAGTGATAAAGGACGATTGGCTACATATAAATTACAAGCAGGAGAAAGATTGATTTATTTTTTTGAAAAAGAAGGACTATCTAAGGATATATTAAAAGTAGATGGGTTTAAATATTATGAAATTAATATATTGTTACTAGGTGATGAGTCTGAATATGAGAGATTTATTACAAAAATTGGATATAAGAATAAGACGGGGACATTTTTTTGCAAAGATGGGAACTCTATCAGGCTCCTTAAAAGGAATGAAAATATATTATTGAAATATATATATGATGATAAATATTGTATATGAGTGATTTTGATCTGTTTTATAGCACAAAACGACACCAATGGTGCGATAGTGGTACTTGCTTCGCCTTATCTCAACAAGAAAATTCACGAAATGACAGATGGCGATACCGCAAAAGACAAGGCGGCAAACTTAGCTGCCCATGCTCTTCTCTCAGCAGTGGAGTTCCAAGTGACGGGCAAAGACCCTCTAACGGGAGCGGTTGCTGGGGTGACAGGTGAAGCCACTGCAACCCTCCTCACCAAAGCCCTTTATGACAAAACGCCAGACCAACTGACGGCGAGTGAGAAAGAGAATATCAGTACCTTGAGTCAGATTGCAGGAGGATTGGCAGGCGCATTGACAGCGAAAGCCAATGGCAGCACAGCGCAACAAGGTGGCTCATTCATCACTGCAACGGCAGGCGCGGACACGGCGAAACGGGCGGTGGAGAATAATTTCTTATTGAATAAGTATTCAGAGAAGAAATTAAATGCGAAGGAAAAAGCCCTCTTTGATAAGTTGAAAGCCTATGGTGTGGAAGATGTTGATAAATACCAAGAAGCCTTTAATAAAGCTGAAACACCGGAAGAGCGAGATAAAATCATTGCGCAATATCAGGCAACCGAGCGCCGTGGTAGCGAGATTGTTTTTGGGATGTACAAATCAGGAGAGTTGACAGAACAAGAATATCATTTGTTCAAAACGTCTTTTATTAATCAAAAAATGTTAGACGGTGCGAAAGACGGACAAATAGCAAATAAAGGTCAGAGCAAAGCCGGATTTTTGGAGACAAGTCCTTATGGGTATTATGGGCATCGTTTAACTACAATGGGTGCACTTCAAGACGCATATCTTGTAGAAGCTGAAAAAGTATTTTCGGATAGACAAGTCAGTTCGGGTCGTATGACGCCTGAAGAACGAGAAACTTATTTACAACTATTAGATATGTCTTCTCAAATGGCATCGCCGTTGACGCCAGATATGCTAAGAAATACGATAGACAATCCTGTAGAGACGGTCATAAACTTGGTCGTAGGAAAAGCCGTCGGAAAAGCAATGAGTGGCAGTAAAACTGCACCATCTTCAACAACGAAGAAAGTAGATGATGTGGGCCCTTTGGAGGTTAATAATAAAGTTAATGATAAATCGTCTGCTATGTCCAATATAGATGGATATGCTAACATAAATGTTCAGGGATATCCTGCAACGAGTAATAAAACAAGAGCTCAATTAAGAGCTGAATTAGCTTTTAAAGATGCAAATATACTAACTGTTGATGGTAAATTAACTGATGTTGCTATTAATAACTCTAGAATAATCAACCTTACTGACGGAGTTATAAAAAATCCATCAATAGTTAAGATATTAACAAAAGATGGTTCTAGAATAGAGGACTGGAAAAAAATGACGACAGAATCAATTAAGTTGTCTAATGGGCAGTCATTGCAAATTCATTTTTACAAAAATGTAAAAACTGGAAAAGTAGATTATGAGACTAAAGATTTTAAAGTTAAAGGGGTTGTTAAACCATGATTATAGTTGCTAAAGAAAGTGATGTTTCAATTACAAAGGATAAAGAATACTTTTGCTTTGGGCTAAACGTATTAATAGATGAAAATATTATATATGCTAATATTCTTAGAGATAAGGATAATACCCCAATTTTAGTTGAGTTAGGAAAGTTTTGTATTAAAGAGGGGGGAGATATTACTAATTGGAGCAAAAGATTTTATCTAAATGGAATGAGGATACTAATTGCACCGAATAGTATTATTGATTTTGATTGGGATTTATATCATGAAGGTGATGAAAATATGGAAGATAAATTTATATCAATTTATTCTAATCTGTTTCCTTATGATAGTTATCGTTTTAATTGCGAAAGAGAATAATTTGTTTGTTTTGAAAAGAGTATTGTTCTTGATTTAAACTTAATTGAGTAAAAATAAGTGAGGTTGATTCTTTCGGTATTATATAGCAGTTGCAAAAAGATTTAATTTTTTGTTTCTGCTACATTTTTCTTATTTTTTTATTTATGAGAGATAAGAATGATCAATGACAAGCTAAAAATTAATTTTGCAAAAGGCACTTGAAGAGAAAATTGAGTTAATTGAGTTCGAAAAGAAAGAGATGGCAACGAAAATCAAACAGCTTGAAAGAGCTCAGCTAAAGGCAAATCGAACTCAGATAGCGAACGTTGGCAAAACAGCCGACTCAACGCCGATAAACTCATCACCAACAGTGAAGAAGGGGGCTTAAGCCTTGAATCGGCAAACCTCAACACAAAACGTTGGGAAGGAGAGCTTCAAAGCCTGACACTCACCAGTCGTCAAGATACGGAAAAATACGACTCGAAACAGGTGAGTGCGGGTGCAAGCGGTTCGATAGCCTATGGTTCGGGCGGTGGCGCATCGGTGAATGCGGCGTATAGCAAGGCAAGCGTGGATTATGCTCAAGTGAGGGAGCAGACAGGCATTCATATTGGCGAAGAGGGGATGGACGCCACAATCCACAACCACACCCAACTCAATGGCGCCATGATTGAAAGCGAAGCAAGCCAAGAGAAAAACCGCTTTAAGACCGGCTCAATCAGTCATACGGACATAGAAAACAGAAGTGAAATTAAAACGGAAAGTGCGAGTATCAGTGCAGGTAGTGGCGGAATTAATCCAATGCAAGCGCTGAGCAGTGCGTTGAGTCTTTTGGGCAACAGCCATGAAAGTGAACGAAGCACAACAAAATCGGCTATCAGTGAAAACATCCATATTGACACAGAAACACCGGAAAATCTGACCGCACTTTCGCGCGATACGAAAAACGCCAATCAGCAAGTGAATAAACAAGACTTGAAGAAAGTGCAGGAACGGCAGGAAATGGCGAAGGTGATAGGGGAAATCTCAAACAACGCCATCAGTATTGCCACCTATGAAGAGCGGGAGAAAATGAACAAGCTCAGTCTTGAGAAGTTTAAACTGGAAGAGAAGTATGGCAAAAACCACCCACAAGCTCAACAGCTTGGAGAACAAATCAACCAAATTCAAGAGAATATCGACCGCACTTATGGCATAGGCAGCCCGAATGGCATGGCAATCCGTGCGGTGACAGCGGCGCTTCAAGCCGCCGCACAAAATGACACCAATGGTGCGGTAGTGGCCCTTGCCTCGCCTTATCTCAACAAGCAAATCCACGAAATGACAGATGGCGATACAGCAAAAGACAAGGCAGCAAACTTGGCTGCCCACGCCTTGCTTTCGGCGGTAGAGTTCCAAGTGACGGGCAAAGACCCACTGACAGGGGCCGTTGCGGGCGTAACGGGTGAAGCCACGGCGACAATACTGACTAAAGCCCTTTATGACAAAACGCCGGACCAACTGACAGCGAGTGAGAAAGAGAATATCAGTACCTTGAGTCAGATTGCAGGAGGATTGGCAGGCGCATTGACAGCGAAAGCCAATGGCACGAGTGAGCAACAAGGAGGCGCATTCATTACTGCAACGGCAGGTGCGGACACGGCGAAAAGGGCAGTGGAGAATAATTTCTTGAGTGAATCTTCAAGAGCGCGCCTAAATTATCTATTACAAAAACGTCAACGAGGTGAGGAGCTTTCAAAAGAAGAGAAAATAGAAATTGTTGAGCTGGGTTATTTTGACCAACGCAGTGATTGGCTGCTTGATAAAATTAAGAAAGGTGAAAAATTATCTAGCGTAGAAGAAATGGATTTTAACCGTTTCTTAGAGCGCTACATTATTGAAACAGCAAGTAGTCGAACACAATATGGCAAAGGAGAAAGAAATACAGCCAACCCTCGCACAACCTATGAAGGTGCAATGAATATCTTTAAACGCGATTATCTTGATAGAGAAGCAGTAAGAAATTACAGTTTCCCTGTTTACGGCTATAAAGAACAGGTTAATGACGCGATGAAGCATGTTCCGGAAGAACACCAAACACTCTTAGGTTGGGGAAGAAGTCAAAATGACTGGAAAGCGGATGAAGTGGTGTATCGTGAAGTTCAAAATGAATTAGATAAAGAACCACGCCTTCCACAAAATTTCGCAGAGCTTTCAGAAGAGATGATGAATTCCATTGTGGCTGTTGGAGGAGGCAGGGCGGCAAATGCGAAAAGAGTACCAATTCGTTATGGTATTAAAGCGACACCGACAATGGTGTATAACGGACTCAATGGTTCACGTTATCGCCAAGTTGAAGATTTGGTTGTAGGGAAAGGGGCGAGTGCTAATGAGGTATTACCGATTGTTGGAAAGACGAAAGGATATGAGTCTCAGACAACGAGGATTTCAACAAGTGCTGAGAATGTAGCGTTGTATCCTAAATTAAAAGAACAATTAGTTGTAGAAAATCTCCAGAATGTAGTCACTAAGAATCCCGTATTAGATCACGCTGCCTTTGGTAAAGGAAATCTAACGATTAATGGAATATTTACTCGTCAAGAGGTAGATAGACTTGCACGCGAATGGGTCGGAGATGGTGCTATTCGCAATAGTAATGGAGGTCTTACTAGTGCGGATGGAACAAGGAGATATAGACCACCCACTATGAAACCAAATTCATCTTATGCTGAGACTGGTGTTCAGGCTAATTTTGAGAGAGGAACTATAGATCCTAAAACTAACAAATTTATAGCAGATAGTAATTTACATATTAATATAGAGAACAATTAACAATGTTATATGCAGATTTAAAAGAAATATATTTTAATGGTCCAGAATGGACAAGGGATAAAGCCCAACATGCTATGCTTGAAGCAGCTTATTATTTACCTCTATATCTCTCCATTGGGATTAAAGGATCGGAAGGCGGTGATTACTTTAATGTAGATGTTTTTAACATTGGCTGGGTAAGAAAAGAAAAATTTATGATTGGATTACATAGCATAGTAGTTGACTTTGATAATTTTGATGATTTAGAGAAAGAATTGAAGATTCTAGTTAATTCTATTGAAGGTGAAACTTGGGAAGATATTGTGAAAGTATTGAGAAAATACTTTGAGTGGGAGTATGAAGATCATCAGTTTGTTGATTTTATCTAGCCGGTAAAGAAATTAACAAAATCCAAGCGAATATCGACCGCACTTATGGCATAGGTAGCCCGAATGGTATGGCAATCCGTGCGGTGACGGCAGCCCTTCAAGCGAGTGCACAAAACGACACGAATGGCGCAATCGTGGCCCTTGCCTCGCCTTATCTCAACAAGCAAATCCACGAAATGACAGATGGCGATACAGCAAAAGACAAGGCAGCAAACTTGGCTGCCCACGCCTTGCTTTCGGCGGTAGAGTTCCAAGTGACGGGCAAAGACCCACTCACGGGGGCCGTTGCGGGCGTAACGGGTGAAGCCACGGCAGAAATCTTAACCCGAACCCTTTACAACAAAGCACCGAGTGAGCTTACCGCGAATGAAAAAGAGAACATCAGCACGTTAAGTCAGATTGCAGGAGGCTTAGCGGGTGCACTCACTGCCAAAGCAAATAATATCGCAGAGCAACAAGGTGGCTCATTCATCACCGCCACAGCTGGGGCTGAGACGGCGAAACGGGCGGTGGAGAATAATTTCTTTGATGTTGACCCTCATCAAGAGCGCTTGGATGATATCAAACTCTTTGCGAAATTATATTTCAACGGCGATGAAGAAAAAGCAGAAGCCTATTATGACGCAATGCAACAAGGCAAATCGAAAGGCGTTAAAGATAACGTGGTTGAAACGGCGGAAGCTATCTTAAATCTTGATGAAACCGTAAAATCGCTTGCTTATGCAATCACCCATCCGAATGAAGTGATAGAGCAAGTCTATGTATCAATGGATGAATGGAATCAGCAATATGAATATGCGGTAAAACATGACCCTGCGTTAGCAGGCGAAATGCAAGGCTATATTTTGGGTAACTTTGGTTCAACCCCGGTTAGCGGCATGGTTGTTGGTGCGGCTGGGGCGAAGTTGTTGCAGAAATCGGCGGCGTTGGTGAAGAAAGGGGTTGAAAAAACGGGGCTACCTAATTGGGCAAACTCTAATTCTAAGTTGCCGATTGTTGGTAAAACGACAGGGTATGAAAATCAAACGACAAGGATATCAACAGGTGCTGATAATGTAGCGTTGTATCCTAAGTTGAAGGAACAGCTAATACAAGAAAATTTAGATAATATAGCAAAACTAAGACCCGAATTAATTCATGCTGCTACAGGGGAAGGAAATTTTACTTTTAAAGGTAAAGCTTTTACTGTCAAAGAGGTAGATGAATTAACCCGTATTTGGGGGGGTGATAATGCGATAAAAAATAGTGATGGATCTCTTATTAGTTTAGATGGAACTAGACAATTTAGACCACCTAAGTTTAAAACTAACTCAGTTCACACTGTAACAGGAATGCAAGTAAATTTTGAGCGTGGAACTTCAGTTTATAAAGATGGGAAGTTTAAAGGTTTTAAAGCTGATAGTAATTTACATTTAGATGTTATTAAGGAAGATTAAATGATTGTAGCTGACTTAAAAGATATCGGATTTAATGGGATTTCATCTAAATTAGAAGCACAATTAATTATGTGTGAACCAGAGTATTATATCCCATTATGTTTATCTATAGGCAAAAAAGGAGATATAGGGGCAGACTATTTTTATGTTGATGTATTTAATATTCAATATGCTAAAAAGTCTAGATTCTTAGCTTGTTCCAAATGCTTTATTGTAAGTGATGATATAGATGATATAGATGATATAGAGAAAGAAATTAAATATTTTGTAAATAGTATTCATGGAAAAGATTGGGAGGATGTCTTAAATCAGTTAAGAAGATATTTTGATTGGGAATATGAAAACCATAAATTTGTTGAATAATTTTAAGTATAAGGGGATATATCTTACAATGTATATAACGGTAAATATAAGAATGAAGAAGAACTAAAAAATGCGGTCTATGATGGTGTTAAAGATGCGATTAAAGTTCCTCTTCTTTCAAAATTAAAACCGGGTGCGCAGGCATTGAATAGTGTGGCTGTTGATTTTGTGTATGAGGTTAATAAGCCGGGGGCTACTGAGAAACAGATTAAGACTGAGATGGTTGGCTCTGGTATTGCTAGTGGTTTTGGAATTGTGTCTGAATATTCTTGGAAGAATAGTACTATACAAAAAATATGGGGCTGACGTAGATT
>NZ_MLHL01000088.1 GCF_002000545.1 Rodentibacter trehalosifermentans
ACGTCAGCCCCAAAAATATTCTTTAATACAGTTGTTGGGGGTAGTCTAAGTGATAAAGCAAAAGGAATATATGAAAACCACGATAGTAAGAAACAAGGAGATAAACAATGAAAAATTTATTTTCTATTTCTATTTCTTTCTTTGGTTTATCTTTTCTTATCTTTTTAGGGTTTACTCTTATAGAGTTTGATGTGGGAAGTAAGCATATCCATTATACAATGCTTATTAAGGAGTCTTTAATTATGTCATTTAAAATACATTTGGTTATACTTCCAATACATTTTCTAACATCGAAAAAGATTGATAAACACAAATGAACTCCATGAGTATCAACAATCGGGTTTAACCCTTGCGGTGAGTACGCCGGTGATGGATATGGCACAAGCAGCCTATAGCAGCATAAAACGCAGTGAGCAGGTCACCAATCCGAAGCTGAAAGCGCTTTATGCGATGAAAGCGGCGGAAGAAGTGGCGATGGCGGCACAAAATGTGGGTAAAGTAACAGAAACCTTGGACGCATCACAGGCAGGGGAAATGCAAGGGACGGGGACAACCGCCAGCCCGAGTGTCAAAATCAGTGTGAGCTACGGCAATCAAAAACAAACGCAGAGCAGTGAAAGCCAAAGCATTAGCCATCAAAAATCAACCCTGAGCACCGGCACATTGAATGTGAAAGCCCGAGATGAAAAACTGACCTTTGAAGGGGTGGATGCGAATGCTAAGCTGATGGCGCTTTCAGGCAAACAAGGAATTGAGGTTAAAGGCGTAAAAGACGAAGAGCAGCAACGCACGAAAACTCAATCGGTAGGTGGCAGTGTGAGTGTGTTTATTGGCACGAACGGCAACAGCTACTGCTTGGGCGGAGAGAGTTCGGTGAATACCGCTCAAGGCAAATCGAACTCGGATAGCGAACATTGGCAAAACAGCCGTCTTCAAGCAGAGAAACTCATCACGAATAGTGAAGAAGGGGGCTTAACGCTTGAAGCCGCCAATCTTAAAGCAAAACGTTGGGAGGCGGACCTTCAAAACCTGACGCTCACCAGCCGCCAAGATACGGAGAAATACGAATCCAAACAAACCAGTGCTGGGGCAAGTGGGTCGATAGCCTATGGTTCGGGCGGTGGGGCTTCGGTGAATGGGGCGTATAGCAAGGCAAGCGTGGATTATGCCCAAGTGAAAGAACAAACCGGCATTCAAGTGGGCGAAGAGGGAATGAACGCCACAATCCATAACCACACCCAACTCAATGGCGCTATTATTGAAAGCGAAGCAACCCAAGAGAAAAACCGCTTTAAGACAGGCTCAATTAGCCATACGGATATCGAAAACCGAAGTGAAATCAAAACGGAAAGTGCGAGTATCAGCGCAGGCAGTAACGGAATTAATCCCATGCAAGCGATAAGTAGCGCATTGAGTTTGTTGGGCAATCGTCACGAGAAGGAACGAAGCACAACCCAATCGGCTATCAGTGAAAACATCCGTATTGACACCGAAACACCGGAAAATCTGACCGCACTTTCGAGGGACACGAAAAACGCCAATCAGCAGGTAGATAAACAAGACCTACAACAAGTGCAAGAGCGGCAGGAAATGGCGAAAGTGATAGGGGAGATTGCCAACAATGCCATCAGTATTGCGACTTATGAAGAGCGGGAGAAAATCAACAAGCTCGGGCTTGAGAAGTTTAAGCTGGAAGAGAAGTATGGCAAAAACCACCCTCAAGCCCAACAGCTTGGAGAACAAATCAACCAAATCCAAGAGAATATCGACCGCACTTATGGCATAGGCAGCCCAAATGGCATGGGTGCAGTGACGGCAGCCCTTCAAGCAGCGGCACAAAACGACACCAATGGTGCAATCGTGGCGCTTGCTTCGCCTTATCTCAACAAGCAAATCCACGATATGACGAAGGAGAACACGGCGAAAGACAAGGCGACCAACCTGATAGCCCACGCCTTGCTTTCGGCGGTAGAGTTCCAAGTCACGGGCAAAGACCCGCTGACGGGGGCGGTTGCAGGCGTAACGGGTGAAGCCACGGCGACAATACTGACTAAAGCCCTTTATGACAAAACGCCGGACCAACTAACGGCAAGTGAGAAAGAGAATATCAGCACCTTGAGCCAAGTGGCAGGTGGATTGGCAGGCGCACTGACAGCGAAAGCCAATGGCAGCACAGACCAACAAGGCGGCACGTTCCTCACCGCCACAGCTGGGGCTGAGACGGCGAAAAGGGCGGTGGAGAATAATTATCTATTTAGACAAGAGGCAGAAGAAAAAGCGGTTCTAGAACGCAAGGTTAAAAATAACCAAGCTACAGAGGAAGAAAAAGTAAGACTTTCTCAGCTTGAGAAACTTGATTCGGAACGAGATAGAGCCATTATAATGGCTTGTTCCGGAAGTGTAAGTAGCCAATCCTGTCTGTCTTTAGTAAATGAAGCGAATTATGCCAAATTTGGTTACGAACAGAATTTAAGTTACAACCTGAAATTCAAAGAGCTTTATCCAAATGACTATCAAAATGTAGAGAAAATTCTTAAAGGTAAGGATGCTGATTCGGTTGAGTTTGAGAAGATAGCGATTAACTTTGCGCAAGGACAAAATATTTCTTTAGATGAAGCAAAAAGTATCTTAAGTAAGATTTATGCTTTTAGAGCCGGTGCGGAATTTACTGGATCATTAGTAGGAATGGCTGCGCTGAATCATGCTGGAAAGGCGTTACCGAAAGGTGTAGTTCAAGACGTATCTACAAAGAAAGTGGACAATAATGGAGTTAAAGGTGAAATTGGTAGATCGACAAAGATTGGAACAAATAGTTCAAAGTATAATGCTGAGCTAAATAAAAAAATTGATATAAAACCTTATTCACCAAAATCTATTTTTAAGAAAGATGGATATTACCATGCTGATGGTATGAAGATTTCAGAAAATTACTATGAGAAATTGTGGAATAATGGTCGTAAAGCTCCATTTATTCAAGCTAGGGAAATCATCCAATCTAATCCTAAAATAACGCCTGATGATCGTGGTAAGGTAGGTTTTTATAGATATGAATCAAATGGTTTAGAAATGATCTATAATCCACAGACAAAAGAAATATGGCATATTCAACCAATAAAAGGAACGAAAAATGGAAAATTATGATGTGTTATTGGATAGATTAGATGTTTATTCAAATATTACAGCCGAGATTGATAGAATTCTTTCTGACTATAAAAGAAATATAACTGATTTGATTTTTAAAATTCGATCTTCTAATGATAAAAAAATTATTTATGAATTATTCAAGATTCAGGATTATCTTTCAGTAGTGTTATATAAATATGAATATCCTGTGGGTGACTATTTATCCGAATTTATTTATGAGTTTGATAGGCAGGATGAAGAAAGTGTAGATTATTTATTAAAAAAAATAATAACCGATAAACAATTCTTAGAGGTTAGTTCTAATTCTATGTAAATTAATGGCTAAATTGAAAACGTACAATGGGAAAGTACGGTAGAAACTTATACCACCAGACAGGAAGCGGTAGAGCGGGAAGTTATGGCTATGCTTATGCGTTAGATGATAAATATTGTTCTGATTTGCCGAGTCGCTGGTCTTAGAGCAGTGTGGATAAATCAGAACGAGAAAAATTTTATTCGGATTTAAAGTATCAATATGTGACAAAACCAAAAGTCATTAGCGATTCCTTTGATAGTAGAGTTTCTCAATCAACAAAAGATGCATTAGAAACTTTATCAGTAATCTACTGAGGAGCAGGTATATTGAAAGGGGCTCAAACCATAAACAATTTGATGTCTAATTTAACTAAATTTACTTTGGGTATACATGGTTTTGATTTGGGTATTGATAGTCCTATAGCCCCAAGAGAATTGATAGAAATCAATCCATTGCCGGAATATAAGATCCCCTATGACTTTATGAAACGGTTCAATTTTGATAAATCTCATCAGGTTTGGGTGAATGATGTTAAGCAAAGAATGGAAGAGACACAGCAGAAAAAAGATGAAACTAAAAAAGGATTTTGGGCTTCATTGTTTAAGCGTTGATTAAATTAAAAAAATAAAGAGGTACAAAACGGCGTCAATAGTACGGATATAGGCAAACTGAATGTCTCGTTAAACGCTTAGGCGATGGTTATTATGAACAGCGTTTGGTGCGAGAGCAAATCAACCAACTGACGGGACGGATGTTTTTAGGCGATTATCAAGATTTAGAAAGC
>NZ_MLHL01000089.1 GCF_002000545.1 Rodentibacter trehalosifermentans
CTAATCTACTTCAGCCCCCTTTTTTTTAAAAGACGATTAAACAATATCCTAATTTGTGATAGTAAATTGCCATTTTTAGGTAAGTCGCTATCCTGTGCATAAACCACATAGCATTCTTTAATACCAATCAAAGCTTCTTTATGCATGGCCTTTATAACAGCTTTAATACTCTTAGCATACTGTTCGCCAATTGACGCACTCACTATTAGCGGCTTACCTTCGATGGTTTTCTTCATACTTTTTCACTCAACTCGTTAATTGAATTAATTGTTTGATCATCAATCCCTAGTTCTGTTAATAACGAGCTCTCATCGTCTTTCTCACCCATATCATGAAAACCCGAATCAGGATCGGAAGCTAAACGATAACGAACATCAGAACCATCTATCGCACCAGCCATTACAAGAGCAGAGTAAGTATCAGCTTTTAATTTATTGCGTTCAGCCAACTCTTTAGAGCTTGGGCTATCAACAGGTCGCCAGTTTACAGATGTTTCAATTAACGGAAGTCCTTCCGATTTCATTACAAGCAAATGATGTCGCTCAATGAAATCAGCTAAATCATGCTCTTGAATGCTTTCTAATTCCTCGTGATAGTTTTTCTCTTCACCCTCACCAGTTGAATTGAATCCTTTGGGCGTTGTGCCAAGAAGTTTAGTCGCCGGAACATTAGCAGCAGAAACAAGTTGATAATTTGTCATAATGACATCATCAAGCCCGGATAAAGTCGTGTCGAATTGTTGCAATAAATCGCCTTCTTTATCGCCCAACTTCACGCCATTGTTATCTCGATAGTTGATCCAAGTTCTGAATTTTTCAGAATTCATCTCAGCATCAGCCATAAACATCGCCATATTGGTGAGCCAAACGGTTGTTCGTTTTGACATCACCAAATTTAACGATTCACTTGCCGTCCGTTCTGCTCCATAGACTCTTTCCATAATTAATTGAGGAACAGGAACTCCACCATACTGGTACATAGGTTTTAGCAAGTCAGGAACTTCACTGTTACGAAATATCATTAAATGTGAACGGTGAATTTTCTTATCGCCAATTTTCCAATAGGTCGGCTCGTAGAAATGAATATTAGTAGGATTTGATAATTCTCCTCCAACAAGAAGTGGCACACACCAATATGGATCGATTTGTGCAATACCTCTATAGGCTCCTTCAGCTACACCATCTATGTTGAATGGTTTTTCGTAGAAATCAGGATCGTCACTATCAATAACAAACATAGCAATACGAATGCCAAAGATCCGCCCCATTCTGACAAATTGCTCACAGTTATGACGAATTTTGTATTTCTTATCGAACTTTTGTAACGCTTTAATTACCTCATCTGGAATATCTGTCCCATCAGTCGAAACAATATCGTACCCATTTCGTGTTGCATCCCTTGCCGGCACAGAACAAGCTTTATTAATTAGCCAATTCTGCGCCAACATAGCACTCATTTGATGCCCTATAAAAGATTGAGATGCAAACCAGTTCGCCAACTGAACGCTCACTGCTTCAGGTGCGGAAAAACTCATTTTCAAAGAAAACGAATCATCACTATCTTGGGCCAATTCACCTAAATTATTGCTTTGGTGATTATTGCGATCTACCAAATTGGAAATCACATTAAGAAAATAATTTTGCTGGGGTGAATAAATAAACTTTTTACCATCCCAAAATGAGCCCTTTTCTCGCACTGTTTCTTTTTTAACGTCTTTTTTCTTACCAAATCCAAACATAATGTTATCCAAAGAAAGAGCGAGAACCGCTCATTAGTTCGTTATATGCACGAGCACAAGCATCGATCGTGTCATCGTGCGCACCATTAGGGAATAATCGCATTTCGTCTAAAATTATTTTAGGGGCTGAAGTAG
>NZ_MLHL01000009.1 GCF_002000545.1 Rodentibacter trehalosifermentans
GCTTTTTGACTCCCCAATCGGGACGTTTAATCCGCTCGGTAATCAACCAATCACAAATCCATTGTGGTGTCGCATTGGGGCGGTGATGAGGCTTTCGAGAAAGCTCTTTCAAGCCATTAAATCCCATCTGTTCGTGGCGTTTAATCCATTTATCAGCCGTTGGACGACTAATGCCAAACTGCTGACACAGACTGGTTTTTGTATAATCTTGGGACAACCAGGCTTTAATAAATAACACTCTTTGTTCCATTATATTCGTTTCTTTCCAAGGCATCTTATTTCTCCACGAGAATTTTGATGCAAGTTTACAAGATTGTAATGTAAACGATGTATTTGGGTTATGATGTAAAGGATGTTATCAGGTTGTACCCGCAGGCGGAGGGGGGAAAAGAGCGGTTACTTTTCACTGAGTTTTTGCAACTTTGTTGCAATCCCCCTTAAGGTGCCGCCTCGCTCCCTGTAAAAGGAGGGAGCGAAAAATTATCTATTTGTGCAACTGCTACATAATGCCGTATATTCTGACCGCACTTTTTCTTCAGCCGGTATTGTCAAAAATAATGATAATAGGATTTATCGGTACTCAAGCCGATTTTGTGTCGCTTAACCGTTGAAGTTTACGCAAAATCACACTCAATACCACACCGTAAGCGGGAACGAATAATAAAATGCCGATAAATAATTTGAATAAATAATCGACAAATCCCAGTTCAGTCCAGTGTGCCGCCATAAAAGGATCGGTGCTTTGATAGAAGGCAACACTGAAAAACACAAAAGTATCCGCCATGGAGCCTAACGTCATCGAACAGCTTGGTGCAATCCACCACGTTTTGAGCTGCCTCAAGCGATTAAATACCGTCACATCCAATAATTGCCCCACCACATAAGCCAAAAAACTCGCCAATGCAATGCGGAAAACAAACATATCAAAGCCACCTAACGCCTCTATGCCTTGATATTGGGAATTGGAGAACAACACGGAAATAACATAGCTGACAATGAGGGCAGGAATCATCACGATAAAAATAATCCAACGGGCTTCTTTGGCACCAAACACGCGCACCGTGAGATCCGTGGCAAGAAAAATAAAAGGAAATGTGAGCGTTCCCCAAGTGCTATGAAATGAAAAATCTTGTGCTGCACCAAGTACGGTCAGTTTTAGGGAAATTTCAAAGGGAATTTGCACTAAATAATTGCTTGCCGCAATAATGAGAATATGGAAAAAACTCAACCAAATGAGCGCATTACGCTTTTGTTGCGCATTAAAAATTGGATAATTAATGTTCATATTTACCTTTTTGAATAGAAAATCGGGGTGAGGGAACCCGAGAGTAAAAATCAGAGGCGAATAATACGCAGATTTATTGAGATTGCAAGTGAAGAGAAAAAAATAAATGCTTAATTTTTGTCATTTGGGTCGCTTGACATTAAATGCAAAAAAAAACGATAATAATTATCAAATTTGTAATCTAAGGATAAAAATATGAAAAAAATCAAGTTTACGTTGCTCCCGTTAAGCGTATTTGTCGTGTTGAATGTGCAAGCAAATTCCGATCAACTGGATACGATTGACGTTGTGAGTGACAACTATTCCCCCCAAGTATCCAATGTAGCCGCAAAAGGTGTGGTGAAAGTTCGCCAAGCGACAAAAATGTCAGATGTATTGCGCACTGTGCCGGGTGTCAATGTGAACGGCGGGCGTTCGGTTGTCGAGCGTTATAATATTCGCGGTGTATCGGAAGAATACTTAACGGTGACGGTTGATGGTGCGCGCCAAAATGGCTATGCATTCCATCATTCCGGAAACTATGGTATCGACCCTGAAATTTTAAAACGTGTGGATATTGATGTCGGTTCCAACTCTGTTGTTGCCGGAGCCGGTTCATTAGGAGGATCAATTAAATTTGAAACCGTTGATGCGGCGGATATGCTTGAAGAAGGTCAAAATTTCGGTGGAAAAGTGAAATATGGTTGGGGGAGCAACGGTAATTCCCATCAAACCACAACTATGCTGTATGGTCGTGCCGGTGCATTGGATTTATTAGGCTATTTTAATTACCGCCATCAAGAAAATGGTAAAGATGGCAATGGGTTAAAAAATCAAAATGAAGGTCATCTTCAAGATTATCTTTTCAAAGCAAAATATAACATTAGCCCGGATCAATGGGTAAAATTCTCCGCAGAGCGTTATAACAATACCGCTTTAAGTTGTTTTCGGGCAAACTTTGGAATGTGTTTAGGCGATGTACCCCAACCTGGAGAAGAGGGGTTCATCAACGCAAACCATGGTAAAGCATATACCGGGATTAAACGTGAAACTTACACGCTTGCTTATGGATACAACCCGGTTAATAATCCATTAGTGAATATTAAAGCCAATGCTTATAACACCGATTCCAAAACATCCTCTATGGGGCAGCTACAAACCAATATCAGAACAGTGGGTGGCTCACTTTCTAATACATCGGAATTGGATTTAGGTGCAACACATCATATGGTTTTATTCGGTGGAGAATATTTTAATACAAAAGCACGGGCTTACAGTGAAGGACCAAATGGCTACATAACAAAAGTTGACAGTACATCCATTTATTTAGAAGATCAGATCGCATTAGGCGACTTTGTGATCACTCCGGGGTTGCGTTATGACTATCATAAAGCCCGTTTATCTCCAACATTTGATAAACACTATAGCCGTTTTTCCAAAGCTTTAGGGATTAAATATCTCACCACTGAAAATCTCATACTATTTGCCAACTATACCGAATTATTTAAAGGACCTGATGCTGGAGAGGTCACACTGAATGGCTCTCGTGCGTATTCTCCATCGCTTGAGGCAATTCGAGGTGATAATAAAGAGGCAGGAATTAATTTTGCCAAGGATAATATTTTTAGTGGTGATGATTCATTCTCTATCACCGCAAAATATTTCCAAACGGATTATGACAATATTAATAAAAATATTAACTTAGGCGGGTTTAGCGGCTATCAAAACATTGGTGCAGTTAGATTAAAAGGGGTTGAGGCTTCTGCGAAATATCGCTTTGAAGATCTTACTCTTGGCTTAAGCTATGCACGAGCGAGAAGCAAACAAACCACGGATGTAGGCTCACAAGTTAAAGGCTCTTCCGGCTATGCAGCCTTCCCTGATAGTGGCGATCGCTATAATCTTTTTGTCAATTATGTGATCCCGAAGGCACAACTTGAATTAGGTTGGAACACCATGTGGGTAAGAGGCATCAATTTATATGAAGAAACTAATGTAGGAAGTCGAAGAGCACCGGTTTATGTGCCCGGCTATTCGGAGAAATCCTCTTACTCCGTCAGCAACGCCTATATCTCTTGGGCACCGATGCAAGTTAAAGGATTAGAGCTCACCTTTGGGATAGACAATATCTTTAACGAAGCCTATAAAGATCATAGTACACAATATTATGGCGCAGTGGATTTGGAACCCGGTCGCAATTATAAACTCTCTGCTTCCTATAAGTTCTAATCTCCCTAAAGTGCGGTGGAAATTGAGGTATTTTTTCACCGCACTTTTGCATAAAAATAACTTACCCATTCTTCATCGTCCCAAAATTTGAAAACTGTCATAAATTTATAACATTTTTAATGCATTGCCTTGAAATGGCAAAATCTATTGATAACATCGATGTTGTTTACAGGGCACAATAAACGTTCAAAACTTAGCACCATATGTCAATCAGAGAACGGGCGATGATATTAAACAATCCTCTATCGATTATGAAACCCATAAAATGATGCGCACTCAAGTAAAAATATTTATATCGGTACGGGGGAAAAACGTGAAGGAATGTATTAAGTAGGGTTAAAAAAAGGCAGCTTTGGCTGCCTTTTACAACGAATAATCTAAATTAACGTTCGTTCCAACGTTTGATGGATTCACGAATCACTTCTTTCGCTTCTTCTACATCGCCCCAGTGTGTCACCTTTGTGCTTCCCGGTTTTTTCAATGCTTTATAGTTGTTGAAATGAAATTCAATTTGTTTGATTAATTGCGCCGGCACATCAGCAAGGCTGTTATAAGCATTGCCGGTGTCGCGATCATCCGCCGGGACACAAACAATTTTATCATCCACTTCGCCATCATCGACAAATTTCATCACACCAATCACTTTCGCTTCAAGGAATACGCCTGTGGCAAGCGGTTGGCGAGTGATTAATAACACATCCAATTCATCACCGTCTTCATCCAATGTTTGCGGAATAAAACCATAGTTTGTTGGTTTGGCAAAAATTGCAGGCTCTACACGGTCTAATTGGAATGCGGCGACTTTGCGGTTCCATTCGATTTTGTGGCAACTGCCTTCCGGAATTTCATTTACCACATTGATGATCCCGGCATCCACATCACCCGGAGTTAAAATTTGGTTAAAATCAGCCATTGTCTTTCCTTATTTCATTGAGTTAAAAACGGCGAGAGTATAGCAGTTTTTAGGTGATTTTGTCGCCCTAAATTTTCATTTAAAAACGACCGCACTTTAGTTACGCAAACGTTTACATCTTCTTTTGTTTCTGTAAAATAGCCCCTTTCCATTCCGACTTATCTTTAGAGGCAATATGTCTAATTTAGAAAAAATCTTTGAACTGCAAAAACGGGGTTCAACCCTTCGCCAAGAAATCATTGCCGGTTTAACCACATTTCTTGCAATGGTCTATTCTGTGATTGTGGTGCCCAATATGCTTGGTGCAGCCGGTTTCCCTGCCGCATCAGTTTTTATCGCCACTTGTTTAGTGGCAGGATTAGGCTCGATTTTAATCGGTTTATGGGCGAATGCGCCGATGGCAATTGGCTGTGCCATTTCCCTTACCGCCTTTACCGCCTTTAGTTTGGTTATCGGTCAAGGCGTTTCCATTCCTGTTGCATTAGGTGCGGTATTCTTAATGGGGGTTACGTTCACCTTAATTTCCGCAACGGGGATTCGAGCGTGGATTTTACGTAATCTTCCTTCCAGTATCGCCCACGGGGCGGGAATCGGTATTGGCTTATTTTTACTTTTAATTGCCGCCAACGGGGTAAATTTAGTGGTGAGTAATCAAGCCGGTTTACCGGTGAAATTAGGCGATTTCACCTCGTTTCCCGTAATGATGTCTTTAATCGGCTTGGCATTCATCATCGGTTTAGAAAAAATGCAAGTAAAAGGCGGTATTTTATGGGTGATTATTGCCATTACGATTATCGGTTTAATCTTTGATCCCAATGTGAAATTCAACGGTGAAGTGTTCAAAATGCCAACTTTTGGTGAAAACTCATTATTTTTGCAATTAGATGTACAAGGGGCATTACAGCCGGCAATTTTACCTGTCGTATTTGCTTTAGTAATGACGGCCGTTTTTGATGCAACGGGAACAATCCGTGCCGTAGCAGGGCAAGCGAATTTGTTGGATAAAGACGGGCAAATCATCAATGGCGGCAAAGCCCTAACCTCGGATTCCGTCAGTAGTTTATTCTCAGGATTATTCGGTACAGCGCCTGCAGCGGTCTATATTGAATCGGCAGCCGGCACGGCAGCAGGCGGAAAAACAGGCATTACTGCCGTTGTGGTCGGCGTATTATTTTTATTAATGCTTTTCTTTCAACCCCTTGCTTTTTTAGTTCCGGGTTACGCAACGGCTCCCGCCCTTATGTATGTGGGATTATTAATGCTAAGCAACGTGAGTAAATTGGATTTTGATGATTTTGTGGGGGCGATGAGTGGATTAATTTGTGCGGTATTTATTGTTCTCACCGCCAATATCGTTACCGGCATTATGTTGGGTTTTGCCGCATTAGTGATTGGGCGTATCGTGAGCGGGGATTTCAAACGTTTGAATATTGGTACGATATGTATTGCGGTGGCTCTGGTTGTTTTCTATGCCGGCGGTTGGGCGATTTAATGCTATACAAAAAATTTATCCGATAAAATGACCGCACTTAAAAAAGTGCGGTCATTTTTTATCAAGATTTTAAATAAAAAATTAGGCGACTTAATAAAGCCGCCTAACTTGAAATTATTGATTGTTTTGAACGTAGTCAATCGCTGATTGAACAGTGGTAATTTTTTCAGCTTCTTCATCAGGAATTTCGATATCAAATTCTTCTTCTAAAGCCATTACTAATTCAACTGTGTCTAAAGAATCCGCACCTAAATCTTCAACGAAAGAAGCTTCAGATTTAACATCTTCTTCTTTAACACCTAATTGTTCAACGATGATTTTTTTTACGCGTTCTTCAATACTCATTTGTTTTTCCTATGTTGTCATAACTCATTGCTGAGGGTTAGTAGTGTATGGATTTTTAACGGCTTTGCAACTTTTTCATGAGTGGTTACACCACAAAAAGCGCAAATAAAAATACATACAGAAAAAATAGTTACAGACCTTTACACTACGCATAAGGCGTAACCAAATCAGGTTGCGGGGCAGATTTTAACATTATCTAAAATCTTTGGCTATGATTTTATCAGGGAAATGCCCCCAACACAGAGTGCGAAAAGCACTAGCTCATATACAAGCCACCATTGACATGCAACGTAGTCCCGGTGATATAAGCCGCATCATCAGAGGCTAAGAAAGCCACCGCTTTGGCAATATCTTTCGCTTCACCTAAACGACCTGCCGGCACATTGGATAAAATTCCTGCCTTTTGGTCATCAGTTAATACTTCTGTCATATCTGTGGCAATAAAACCTGGTGCTACGACATTTACAGTAATACCACGAGAAGCCACTTCTTTTGCTAAGGCTTTTGAGAAACCAATTACACCCGCTTTCGCCGCACAATAATTACTCTGCCCCAGATTCCCCATTGAGCCAACTACTGAACCAATGTTAATAATACGTCCAAAGCGTTTTTTCATCATAGAACGTAACATTGCTTTAGAAAGGTGATAAATCGAGGTTAAATTGGTTTGCATAATATCAAACCATTCTTCATCTTTCATACGCATAAGAAGATTATCACGAGTAATGCCCGCATTATTAACGAGAATATCAATGTCGCCAAAATCCTTCTTGATTTGTTCTAATACGGCTTCAATAGCGGCATTATCTGTAACATTTAATACTAAGCCTTTGCCTTTTTCCCCTAAATAAGCAGAGATCGCTTCTGCCCCTTTTTCAGAGGTTGCCGTACCAATCACAAAGGCGCCTTTTGATGCCAATTCTTCGGCAATAGCACGGCCAATACCACGCGTTGCCCCAGTCACTAACGCAATTTTATTTTGCATATTTTCTTCCTTTTACGCTAAAAATTCTTCAATGGTATTCAGTGAGGCAAGATCATTGACTGATGTTGCTTGTAAATCACCCACGATACGTTTGGTTAAACCGTTTAATACTTTACCCGGCCCGATTTCCACTAAAGCTTGAACGCCCTCTTGAGCCATTTTTTCGACAGTTTCTGTCCAACGCACCGGGCTGTAAAGCTGACGGATAAGTGCCTCACGAATGGCCGCACTTTCCTCTTCCTTAGCCACATCGACATTATTAATAATAGGGATAAGCGGCGTTTTTACCTCAATACTTTCTAAGGTGGCGGCTAATTTATCTGCTGCCGGTTTCATCAATGCACAATGCGATGGAACACTCACTGCTAAAGGTAATGCCCGTTTTGCACCGGCTTCTTTACATAATACCGCAGCACGTTCTACTGCCGCTTTTGCACCGGCAATCACCACCTGCCCCGGTGAATTGAAGTTCACCGCAGAGACCACTTCGCCTTCCTCTGCTTGCTGGCAAGCCTTAATAATCGCTTCATTATCCAAACCAATGATGGCATACATTGCACCACTACCTTCAGGCACGGCTTGTTGCATGAGTTTTCCTCGTAACTCCACCAATTTAATAGCATCTTGAAAGTCTAGCGCACCTGAACAAACCAAAGCAGAGTACTCACCTAAACTATGACCGGCCATCACAGACGGTGTTAAATGAGGATATTTTTCTTGCCATACCCGATAGATCGCAACAGAGGCGGCCAAAAGTGCCGGCTGGGTTTGCCAGGTTTTATTCAGCTCTTCAGCAGGACCTTGTTGCACAAGTTGCCATAAATCATAGCCGAGAACCTCAGAGGCCTGTTTAAAGGTATCGGTAACGATAGCATATTCTGTAGCGAGTTCAGCCAACATACCTACGGCTTGCGATCCCTGTCCGGGAAATACCATTGCAAATTTTTTCATTTTTATTTCACCTCTAAATATAAAACTTATAAAAAATTGACCGCACTTTAACTTGAAATGACCTTAATGCCCAGTCCAACCATTAAACCGCCAAGAATACGATCAATCCAATGACCTGCCCGTTGAAATTGACTATTCACCGATGGAATAGAAAGTAAGAACGCAACGCCGGCAAACCAAAGAAAAAGTAAGAACATCATCCATCCGCCATAAACGCTAAGTTGCCAAATTGGCATATCAGGCGAAAGCACAACGGTAAAAACAGAAACAAGATAGACTGGTGCTTTGGGATTGAGCACATTACACAAAACTCCTTTCCATAAGGTGTGTAATGCCGATTCGGGTTTTGCCTCTACTTTACTGATTTCTACCACTTCTTTTTTGGCTTTTGCCTTTAAGCCTTGATAGCCTAAATAAACCAAATAAGTCCCCCCCAATACTTTAATCAGGGTGAGTAACCAACTTGCTGAGGCAATGACAGCCGCTAAACCCAATATTGAATATAAAATATGTATACCAAAACCTAATCCCACACCTAAGGCACAAATGAGCCCCGCCTTTCTTCCACGGCTTAAAGTTTGCTGGGAAACATAGATAAAATCCGGTCCAGGAGAAATGGCTGCAAGAATATGAATACTTGTGATAATGAAAAAACCTTGCCAAAAATCCATTAATACCTCTATTGTTTTTTATTGAGGAAATTATTTAAAAACGCACTAATGCAGAACCCCAAGTCCAACCACCACCGAAGGCTTCTAGTAATAACAACTGTCCACGTTGGATACGCCCGTCACGCACAGCCTCATCTAATGCCACCGGCACGGTTGCCGCACTATTGTTGGCATATTTATCCAGAGTGACGACCACTTGAGACATCTCCATATCTAATTTTTTCGCCGTTGCACTGATGATACGTAAATTTGCCTGATGCGGCACAAGCCAATCTAAGTCTTTTTTATCCAGATTGTTTGCCGCTAAAGTTTCTTCTACTACATTAGAAAGTTCACGCACGGCAAGTTTGAAGGTTTCATTACCTTGCATTTCGATATAACCGGATTTTACCACGCCACGCTCGGATTGCGGTAAAACCAAGGCATTATTTTTGTCCGCCGATGCGTGCAGATGCGTTGAAATAATGCCTTCTTGCTCGCTTGCCTCCAAAATCACCGCACCGGCACCATCGCCAAATAGCACCACGGTGCTACGATCTGTTTCATCTAATTTGCGGGAGTTAAGATCCGAACCAATCACTAAGGCTTTTTTTACTTTTCCGGTTCGGATAAATTGATCGGCAACGCTTAAGGCATAAACAAAACCGGTGCAAGCTGCCGCTAAATCAAAAGAAATGGCATCATCAATCTCCAACATTCCTTGGATTTGGCAAGCCGCACTCGGATAAGCATGTGATGCACTTGTGGTGGCCACAATAATGAGATCAAGATCTTGAGGATTAATGTCCGCACGTTGAATGGCATTTTTCGCCGCTTCAAACCCCATTGTCGCCACGGTTTCATCCTCAGCGGCAATACGGCGTTCATGAATACCTGAGCGGGTGACAATCCATTCATCTGAAGTATCAACCATTTTTTCAAGATCCGCATTGGTGCGGATTTGGCTTGGTAAATAACTACCGGTAGATAAAATTCTGCTATTCATAATCAATCATTTCAGTCATTAATAACGGGTTAACCCCGCCAAAATTTTTTCAGGAAGTTTCTGACGGGCTTGGAAAGCGGCATCAGCAATGGCGTGAGCAAAAGCTTTTACATTTGCACTGCCATGGCTTTTTACCACCACCGCAGTCAATCCAATAAGCGATGCCCCATTATATTCATCGGGATTAATACGTTTTAAACGTTGATACTGTGTTTTAAACAAATAACGCATTCCCCAAAAAATAGGCTTTAAACAATAATGTTTAGATTGTCCTTTAAATAAAGATAAAACATTTTTGGCAGCACCTTCTAAGGTTTTCAAGGCAATATTGCCTGAAAAACCATCACTGACAATCACATCCGCTTTACCGTTTAATAATAAATCACCTTCCACAAACCCGATATAGTTAAGTGCGGTCGATTTTTCTAATAAATTGGCAGCATCACGAATAAATTGATGTCCTTTAATTTCTTCTACACCAATATTTAATAATCCGATTCTGGGATAAACTAAATTGAGCCGATGCTCGGCAAAAATGCTCCCCATTATAGCAAATTGATAAAGATTTTCTGCACTGCATTCAAGGTTTGCACCAAGATCCAGCATCACCGATTTTTCACCGCCAACAGTTGGTATCAAAGAAACCAAAGCTGGACGGGCAATCCCCTTGAGAGGTTGTAATAAGATCTTTGATAACCCCATTAACGCCCCGGTATTGCCGGCACTGACACAACCTTGCGCCATACCGTGTTGAACCGCCTCAAGGGCTAAACGCATTGAGGTATTTTTGCTATGACGCAATGCATAGGAAATTCCCTGATTATTATCAATAGTGCGTGTGCAATGATGGACTTGAATACGATCTAAACTGGCTTTCGGAATGTTTTCAAGGAAAGGGGAAATTTGTTGGCTATCGCCAAATAGGATTAAAGAGAGCATCGGATCACTTTCCAACGCTAAGAGAGATGCTGGGAGAGTAATACGGGGACCAATGTCCCCGCCCATCACATCTAACGCTAAGGTTAGACGACTCAAGTGAATACCTATAAGTAAAAATTACTTATTAATCACTTTACGACCACGATAGTAACCGTCTGCAGTTACGTGATGGCGTAAGTGAGTTTCACCACTTGCTTTATCCACTGACACCGCAGCAGTAGTTAACGCATCGTGTGAACGACGCATATCACGACGTGAACGAGATTTTTTATTTTGTTGAACAGCCATTGGCTATACTCCTAAATTTAATTTACTTTTGTTTTAAATTAGCTAATACAGCGAACGGGTTCGGTTTTTTTGCCAACTCTTCCGGCAATTCGCCAAAAACCTGTTCCTGCGCGTACACTTCACAGTGTTCAGATGAATGCTTTGGTACAAGTGGTAGTGTTAAAATTAACTCATCTTCCACCACACCAAGTAAATCTATTTCGCCAAACTCATTAACTTCAATCGGCTCATAAATTTCCGGCAATACATCAACCTGATCCCAATTAGCCACCGGACTGTAAAGAAAATCACATCCCAATGTCTGTCTGAACGGCTCGCCACAACGCTGACATTCTAATTCAACATCAACTTGTGCTTTCCCTTTCATCACTACTAATTTTTGCGGATCAATATAAAACGATAATGTTACCTGTGCCTCGCTAAGCACATTTACCACAGATTCAGCTAACCGCACCAACTGATTAATCGTGTAACAACCTTCATAATCAATTCGCTGTTGTGCGCCTTTAACCGGATCAACGGTGAGGGGTAGTTTTACCTTTTGCATAGGGCGTGAATATTACCCCTTGTAAACAAAATAGTCAAAGGGAAATCACACTTTTACACAATAAAAAAGAGTAAATTTCAGATCAAATTAACTTTTACAAAAATTCCCTTTTTTCATCTCTTTACCAAAACCATTTTGGGACATCAGGTTTTGAAAGATTATTCGGTGCATATTTTTGAACAGAATAAACCAAATCTATTTGCCACTGACTCCATGATAACAAACTTGGGTAATATACATCGCCCCAATGCCGTCGCTTTTAACTGAAAATATCAATGTGTCAGCGAAAAATAAAAGTCAATAACTTATGCAAAGAGTTGGTTATATTTAGTCATAAAAAAATCTGCACCTTAATTAGTTGATATTTACTCCAACTTTTGAGGTGCAGATCAATTTTGACCGCACTTTTACTTGATTGAGGTCACTTAAACTTTCGGTATTTCCTCACCTGAAGCAAGTAGATCTTGGATATCCGATTTCAGTACATCAGCCTTTGGCCCGTAAATGGCTTGAACCCCTGTACCTTTAACGATGAGCCCCATCGCACCAGCTTGTTTCCAACCGGCTTCATCGCCGACTAACTCAGCATTGTGTACGGAGATGCGTAAACGTGTCATACAAGCATCCACATTGGCGATATTATTGCGTCCGCCGAGTAAATTCACAATTTGTATCACTTGAGCACTGGCGTTCGCTACTTTTGGTTCATCGCTTGAACTTTCATCTGCGTTTTTCGCATCGTAGTTGCCGTTTCTGCCAGCAGTGGCGAGGTTGAATTTCTTAATCATAAAGTTAGCGATAAAGAACATCACCACAGCGAATAGGATTGATACCCAGATGAAGTTAATCACGTCCATTCCGATGCCCGCTTTCACCGCCATTGGAGTACGGGTTAAAAATTCGATATTACCGAAAGAATGCATACGTAGATCTACGATATCCGCCATGGCGAATGCGGCACCTTGCATTAAGGCATATACGATGTAAAGTGGAAGAGCTACGAACATAAACATATATTCGATTGGCTCTGTTACGCCGGTTAAGAACACGGCGAGTGCGGATGAAAGGAAGATACCTTTGTAAACTTTTTTCTTGTCTGCGTCTACATTCACATACATCGCAAGGGTTAAACCCATTAAGATACCGCTAGAACCGATCATTTGACCCACTTTAAAACGTGCAGGAGTCACCGTTGAAAGCAATTGGTTATATTGTTCTAAATTGCCTGCATCTTTAAGGTTGATTAGGTCGCTTATCCATGCCAGCCATAACGGATCCTGACCAAATACTTGAGCCCCTTGATGTGCCCCGGTTAAGAAAGTGTAAGTACCGCCCAATGAGGTATAGTTCATTGGAATAGTAAGCATATGATGCAACCCGAAAGGCAATAATAAACGCTCTAAAGTACCGTAAATAAATGGAGCAAGAATTGGTGCCGTATTTTGCGAGTTTGCAATCCATTGACCAAAATGGTTGATTCCTGTTTGAACTAACGGCCAGAAGAAGGCTAATACAATTGCGACAACAACTGAACGATAGATCACCACAAACGGAACAAAACGTTTACCGTTAAAGAAAGTTAATACTTCGGGTAATTTGCGGAAATTATAGTATTTATTGAAAGTAGTAGCCCCTACAAAGCCAGCGATAATCCCCACAAACACCCCCATATTTAATGCAGGTTGCCCGAGGACATTCACAAAGTAGTTTGCAACCGGAATTTCACCTGCAAAAAAAGTACTGACGTGAGCATTTGGATCAGCGAGCATTTCAATTTTCACACCGAAGAAATGCCCTGTAATAAGGTTGATTAAAATGAAGGCTAAACCAGCAGCAAATGCACCGCCTGCACGCTCATTCGCCCAGCTACCACCAATGGCAAGGGCAAATAAAAGGTGAAGATTACCAATAATCCCCCAACCTATTTGGGCGATGATATTCCCTACACGTGACACCCATTCTGCATCGCTCAGTAACGGTAATGAGTTACCGATACTCACCATTAAACCGGCAGCAGGTATTACGGCAATCACCACCATTAGGCATTTACCAAATTTTTGCCAAAATTCAAAACTCAGCAGTTTTTTCATTATGTACTCCTAAAGAATAAGATCGACTTCCACACCAAAATGGTCGGAAACTACGGCTTTATTTTTGCCATTGAAAATCACTTGGCTCAATAAAACCCGTTTTGTTTGATTTAAAAAAATATAATCTAATCGCTTCTCTTCGCTATAGTCACGCCAACCATCAATCTCTTTTTCCACTGTAACACCGGAATCTTTTTGCTCGGCAAGCTTATAGGTGTCAAGCAGCCCTAACGCTTTGATTTGTTCATAGGCTTTTGGATTGCCGATTGCATCGGTATTAAAATCACCCATTAAAATTTTGAGATTATCGCTTTGCGTACGTTCCACAATATTGCGAATGTTCTCAAGCTGATTCTCTTCTTTACAATCAGGCAAATTGATATGGCAAGAGTAGCACTCCACCAACTGTCCTTGATATTCCACAGTGAGCCCAAGAATTTTGCGGGAAAGAATGGAATCAAGACGTTGATGTTGGCTGCAATAAAAGGGATCGACATCATACACAGGCAAGCGGGTTAAAAATGCAATGCCTTCGTCATATTTATCGTAGCCAATATGTGAGTTGCTCCAAAATAATGAATATTTTTGCTCAACTTGCCGGTTAATTTGGCGTAATAAAATCACGCCATAATTATCTTGTTTTAAAGCCCCTGAAATAGCGGGAGCCGACATCAGCTGATTGACTTCTTGCAAAGCAATCACATCATAGCCTTTTTCCACAATGGTTTGAGCAAGTTCATTGATTTTGACTGCTTGGTTGTCCTCCAACCAAGCGTGTACATTGAGGGTCAGTAATTTCATTCCGCCCCCTTAACCCTCACAATGCCAAATATCAGCGTTATATTGAGCAATGGTGCGATCTGACGAGAAGAAGCCTGCTTTCGCAATATTGCAAATCACTTTTTTATTCCAGCTATCTTGGTCTTCGTAATCTGCCAAAATTTGCTCTTTCGCTTCCACATAAGCATTAAAGTCGATTAAGGTCATAAACCAGTCTTTGTTCAATAACTCATTGTAAAGACGCTCTAAACGTGTTTTGTTACCCAATTTCACTAAAGCAGAATCAAGGATAAAATCGACCGCTCTTTTGATGTTTTCGTCATTTTTATAGTAATCTTTCGACACATAACCTGAGGTTTCGTAAAGTTTGATAATGCTTTCAGAATCTTTACCAAAGGTATAAATATTTTCCGCTCCGGCAAGCTCTGCGATTTCAACATTTGCCCCGTCCATTGTACCTAAGGTTAATGCACCATTGAGCATAAATTTCATATTACCTGTGCCTGATGCTTCTTTTGAGGCAAGGGAAATTTGTTCAGAAATGTCTGTTGCAGGAATCAATTTTTCCGCTACGCTCACATTATAGTTTTCCACCAAATGCACATTTAAATATTTACTCACTTCAGGATCGTTATTGATTAACTCTGACAAGCAAAGAATTAAGTGAATAATATCTTGAGCGATAATATAAGCCGGTGCTGCTTTACCACCGAAAATCACGGTAATTTTGCGTTTTGGTAATTTACCTGCTTTAATTTCAAGATATTTATGAATTACATAAAGTGCATTCATTTGCTGGCGTTTATATTCGTGGAAACGCTTAATTTGTGTATCAATAATTGAATTTTCGTCTAATTCAATACCTTTATTTTCTTTAAGATAAGTTTTTAACGCTAACTTATTCTGGAATTTAATTTCTGTTAATTTTTGATGCACGTCTTTATCATCTTCAAATGCAAGTAATTTTTCTAATTGCGTTGCATCTTGTAAATATTCCTCACCAATTAGCTCTTTAATGTAAGCGGCTAAATTTTGGTTAGAAAACTCCAACCAACGGCGGAAAGTAATACCATTTGTTTTATTATTAAATTTCTCCGGATAAATTGTATAGAACGCTTTCAATTCTGAATTTTTCAAAATTTCAGTATGTAATGCGGCAACGCCATTTACCGAGTTGGAGAAATGAATATCCATATGTGCCATATGCACACGGTTATTTTCATCAATAATTTGCACCGCAGGATCTTGATATTCTGCACGTACTAATTTATCTAATTTTTTAATGATAGTAACTAAGTGTGGTACCACTTCATCCAAATAAGCAAGCGGCCATTTTTCTAACGCTTCTGCAAGAATAGTGTGGTTGGTATAACCCACCATATTGCGCACAATGTCCACTGCTTCATTAAAATCAATACTGTGTTTTTCAGTGAGTAAACGAATTAACTCCGGAATCACCATCGAAGGGTGGGTATCGTTAATTTGTACATAAGCGTAATCGGCTAAATCGTGTAAATTGCTGCCACGCTCAATGGCTTCATCAATCAATAATTGTGCTGCATTGGAAACCATAAAATATTGTTGATAAATACGTAATAATTCTCCGTTTTTATCAGAATCATCAGGATAAAGGAAGAGTGTTAAATTTTCTTCAATTTTAGTTTTATCAAAGTCAATACCCTCTTTAATTAAATGATAATTTACCGCTTGAATATCAAATAAATTCAAATAATTTTTAGTTTCCTTTTTATAACCTAAAATATCAATACGATCTAATTTAGATTTTAAAGTGAAATTTTTAAACGGCACATCATAGCTAATATCTGTTGGGATTAACCAAGCATCTTTTTCAATCCAGAAATTTGGATCAGTATGTTGCTCATTGCGTTTAAATACTTGTTTAAATAAACCACAATGATAATTTAGTCCTACGCCTTCTGCATTTAAACCAAGCGTTGCCATAGAATCAATAAAACAAGAGGCAAGACGACCTAAACCACCGTTACCTAAAGACGGCTCCGGCTCAATATCTTCAATATGACTTAATGATTTACCTGCATTCGCTAATTCATTTTTAATTTCTTCATAAACACCAAGATTGATTAAATTATTGGATAATAATTTACCAATTAGGAATTCAGCAGAAATATAATAGACCTTACGTTTACCAGTATTTTTGGCTTTATTTGCTGAAATCTCTTTTACGTAATTTAATAACTGAACGTAAATTTCTCTGTCAGTTAATTGATCTAATGTTTTGTTGGCTTTACTTGCTACAAATTGGTTAAATTTAATCATTGTTGCTTTCCTTATTTGCCCGTTGATATAACGAAGTCATTTGAGTTAAAAAATCTTTTTTATCTTGGGTTAAATCGCTCTCAAGCATACGCCATTCCCAGTTGCCGCCAATAGTGGAAGGCACGTTCATTCTTGAACTTCTTGGTAAATCCAACACATCTTGCATTGTCGCAATCGCTGTGTTACTCACTGTTGCGAAAAGCTGGCGAATCATGGCTTGGCAAAGTGTTTCACTCTCTCCTCGATGAGTATAAGCGTTGATATATTGTTGTTGTTCCGATTTCAAATCTGCATACCAACCATTCAACACATCGTTATCATGGGTGCCTGTATAAGTGATTGAATGCGGAATACTGTGATGTGGGCTATCGAGACTTTCGCCGCTGACATCTTCAAAGCCGAATTGCAAGATTTTCATACCGGGATAACCGCAATCGGCTAATAATTTTCTTGCTTTATCGTCAATGTTGCCTAAATCTTCCGCAATAATCGGTAAATCACCCAATTGCTGTTTCACCGCCTCAAACAACGCATAACCGGGACCCGGTTGCCAACTACCGTCTTTCGCTACTTCTGCATCGCCATCTACTTGCCAGTAGTCAGAGAACCCTTTGAAATGGTCGATACGAAGCACATCATAAATTTTAAAGCTTTCTGCAATACGATAAATCCACCAAGCATAGCTCTGTTTTTTATGCTCAGCCCAATCATAAAGCGGATTTCCCCAAAGTTGTCCTGTTTCACTGAATTGATCTGCCGGCACACCCGCTACGAAAAGCGGCTTACGCTCTGCATCTAATTGGAAAAGTTCAGGTTTTGTCCACACTTCCACGCTATCCGCCGACACATAAATCGGCATATCACCGATAATCTTGATACCTTTTTGATTCGCATAGGCTTTCAACGCTTGCCATTGTTGGAAGAAGAAATATTGCGTCACTTTGAAATATTGAATGGTTTCCGCCAACATTGAGCGATATTTTTCAAGAGCTTCAGGCTCACGTGCGACCACTTTTTTATCTTCCCATTCTTGGATCGCTTTATTATCGAAATGCTCTTTAATCGCCATAAATTCAGCATAATCTTCAAGCCAAGTGCGGTTGTTTTTTTCAAAGTTTTCGTAATCGGCTTGGAATTTTGCATTTCCTACAAAATTTCTGACCGCTTGTTCCAACACCGGGCGGCGGGCATAAAAAATTCGCTCGTAATCAATTTGCGTTGGATCATCGCCGAAATTCACGTTTACATAATCTTCCGCTTTTAACAGCCCTTGTTTTGCCAATAAATCAAAGTCAATTAAGTGCGTATTACCCGCAATAGCAGAGAAAGACTGGTAAGGCGAGTCTCCATAACTTGTTGTGGTTAATGGCAGAATCTGCCAGTAAGTTTGTTTCGTCTCAACCAAAAAATCCACAAAATCATACGCAGATTGCCCGAAAGAGCCAATGCCATACGGGTTTGGCAAAGAAGTGATGTGCATTAAAATACCGCTTGAACGAGTAAGCATATTATGTCTCCTAGGAGTAAAGGTTGCCGCCAATTTTAACCGAAATCTATCTTCATGCAACATCTTTTACGTAAAAGTTTTATCATTAACGGAAAAATATGATTTCAATCAAAATTTATACGTATAAGTTAGTTTTTTTATGTTATTCTATAAGAAAAGAGAATGGAATCTAAGATAAGCAGACAGAAGCAGGATATGAGTAAATATAGAAAAGTTTATCACGATATAAAAACAAGAATCACCAATGGTATCTTAATTGCAAGGCAAGAATTACCGAGTGAAAGTGAATTGATGCAACATTATGGTTTTTCAAAAGATACTATCCGAAAAGCCCTTTCACTACTGGAAATAGACGGCTATATCCAAAAACAGCAAGGTAGAAATTCTATTGTTTTGGAACGTCATTTGCCCAAACCGCAAATGCTTTCTGAAATTAAAACAGTTGGCGAATTAAACCGCACTTCATCTCATCAAATCAAAACAACTTTAACCAGTTTGTATATTGTACAGGGTGAAGAAGAATTAATGCGCGTTTTTAATGTCAATGAGCAGATTGATTTTTACCGTATAGGCCGCACTCGTACGATTGATGGCGAAAATGTGGAATATGAAATTTCATACTTCGACCGCCGTATTGTGCCCTTTATTAACCGAGAAATCGCTGAACATTCAATTTACCACTATTTAGAAAGCGAATTAGGCTTAAAAATCAGCCATTCCCAACGGGAAATTACTTTCCGCTATGCTAATGAAGAGGAAGAAAACGTGATGGATCTTGGCGAGTATAATATGGTGGTGAGCGTAACCAGCACCACTTATTTATCCGATGGGCGCCTGTTTCAATTCGGCAGCATCAGCTATCGCCCGGATAAAATCACCTTTGCCTCTACAGCGGTTCGTGAGGCAAAAAGCTGATTTTTATTAAGGCGGGGAAAGTGCGGTCGTTTAGCCGTCTAGATTGTCATTTATTTGTTTTTTATTTAGAATAATCGCGTTTATTTGGTTTTGAATTAAAAGGTGCGTTATGGCAGATTGGGACGGCAAATATATCAGCCCTTATGCGGAACATGGAAAAAAAAGTGAGCAGGTAAAGAAAATTACCGTGTCCATTCCGATTAAAGTATTAGAAATTTTAACGAATGAACGCACCCGCCGCCAGTTAAAAAATTTGCGTCACGCCACAAATAGTGAATTACTTTGTGAAGCGTTTCTCCACGCCTTTACCGGTCAGCCCCTTCCGACCGATACCGATTTAATGAAAGATCGTCATGATGAAATCCCGGAAGATGCAAAAGAGATTATGCGTCGTTTAGGAATTATTCCCGAAACTTGGGACTATTAATTTTTCTCGTTATTTAATCCCGCCAAAATGGCACATTCAGGGCAATCATTGCCTTGACAGGTATCGTGCCACCGTTGTAATTCTTCCACCATTCTCTCTAATTGTTTAATCTGTTGCTTTAATGTATTGATGTGCTGCGAGGTTAAGGTTTTCACTTCTCGGCTGCTGCGATTCGGATTATCTTGCAGCGCAATCAACTGTTTGATTTGTTGTAAAGAAAAACCAACATCACGTGAATGACGAATAAAATGTAATCGTTCAATATCTTTTTCCTCATAGTGGCGATAGCCGGAAAAACTCCGTTGTGCCGGTTTGAGCAACCCCAATTTCTCATAATCTCTAATTTGCTTTGTGCTGAGCCCGCTCAATTTTGCCGCTTGACTGATGTTCATAAAAAAGCCCTTGACCTTCACCTTAAGTTAAGGTTTATAGTATGCCACGATTCATTAACCATTCAATAATAAACAGGAGAAAATAATGAAAGATGTTCGTTTAACCGTAACAGGGATGCATTGTGGCGGCTGTGTAAAAAGTGTTACTCGAGTATTGGAAGAGTTAGAGGGCGTTGTGCAAGTGAATGTTGTACTTGACGGCTATGCCGATATTCAATTTGATGATGCTCAAATTTCCGTTACACGGTTAATTGAAGCCATTGAGGATGCGGGTTTTGATGCAACAGAGTAAAACCATCACCCTTCAAATTGAGGGAATGACTTGCCAATCCTGTGCCAATCGAATTGAAAAAGTGCTGAATAAAAAAGCCTTTGTCAAAGAAGCCGGTGTCAATTTTGCCGTGGAGGAAGCCAAAGTCGCATTCGACCCTACACAGGCAAGTGAAACCGATATTATTGATATTATTCAAAAAACGGGATTTAAAGGCATTTTGAAAACCGACACGCCACGCATTCAAAAAGAGGAAAAAAAATCCCATTGGCGGCTTTGGTTATTGTTGCTGATTAATATCCCGTTTTTAATCGGTATGGTGGGAATGCTTATCGGTAATCACAATTTAATGCTACCGCCAATGTGGCAATTTGTCTTGGCGAGTATTGTGCAATTTGTCTTGGCAATCCCGTTTTATCGTGCGGCAATCGGCAGTATTCGAGGCGGTTTGGCGAATATGGATGTGTTAGTGAGTTGCGGTACACTCACCATTTATTTCTATTCTGCTTATATGCTGTTTTACTATACCGCACAAGGACACGATGCATTACACCACATTTACTTTGAAGCGGCTGTGATGGTGATAGGCTTTGTGAGCTTGGGCAAATTTTTGGAAGAACGAACCAAAAAACACAGCCTCAACAGTTTGGAATTATTGCTACAACTCACGCCAAAACAAGTGGAAATTTTCCGTAACGGAACTTGGCAAAATACACCGCTTAACCTAGTAAAGATCGGCGATTTGCTCCGTGCGAATCAAGGTGAACGTATTGCCGCCGATGGGGAAGTTGAAAGTGGAGAGAGTTGGTGCGATGAAAGCCATTTAACCGGTGAATCATTGCCGGAAATGAAACAGGCGGGAAGTACAGTGCTTGCCGGTGCGATGGTCACAGAAGGCAGTCTAACCTACCGTGCCAATCAGTTGGGTCACCAAACCTTGCTTGGCGATATGATGAAAGCGCTTTCCGAGGCTCAGGGAACAAAAGCCCCTATTGCGCGCTTTGCCGATAAAGTGGCGGGAATTTTTGTCCCGGTCGTGCTTGCTATCGCCGCACTTACCTTTTTACTGACTTGGTGGGTAACGGCAGAGGTGAAAACCGCTATTATTCATTCGGTGGCAGTATTGGTAATCGCCTGTCCTTGTGCCTTGGGGCTTGCCACGCCGGCGGCGATTATGGCGGGAATGGGCAAGGCGGTGAACCACGGTATTTGGTTTAAGGATGCTGCAGCGATGGAGCAAGCGGCACATATTGATACGGTGGTATTAGACAAAACCGGTACGCTGACAACAGGTGAGTTAAACATCGCCGCGCTGTGGTTACCCGAAAGTGCGGCCATTTCCGAAGAGGAACTCTACCGCCTCGCCGCTACCGTAGAACAATATGCTACCCACCCTCTCGCCAAAGCCATTGTGCGTGAAGCCATGGAAAAAAATCTCGCCATTCCGACCGCACTTTCGGTGAAAACGGAGATTGGCGCAGGAATTTCCGCTGAGATCGAAGGAATGGGCGAGGTAAAAGTAGGATCCCCTGAATTCTGTGGATTCAATTTACCCGCCCAACAGGATGATATATGGCAGATTGCCAGTGTCGTTGCGGTTTCCCTAAACAGTCACATTGTCGGTGCTTTTGCCCTCACGGATACATTACGTGAAGAAAGTAAATTGGCAATTGAACGCTTAAAACAGCACCATATTGAAGTGATGATAATGAGTGGCGACCGCCAATCCGTGGTGAATTATGTGGCACATCAGCTAGGTATAAAAACCGCATTCGGCAAACTTAGCCCACGAGATAAAGCCGCCAAAATTCAAGCCTTGCAACAGGCTGGGAAAACCGTGGCGATGGTGGGCGATGGCATTAATGATGCCGCCGCTTTGGCGATGGCCAATGTGAGTTTTGCCATGAAATCCGGTTCTGATGTGGCAATGCAAACGGCTTCCGCAACATTAATGCGACAATCGGTCAATCAACTGGCGGATGGGATTTTTATCGCACAAGCGACCCTGAAAAACATTAAGCAAAATCTCTTTTTTGCTTCGATTTATAACGTTTTGGGCATTCCCCTTGCGGCATTGGGCTATCTGAATCCCGTCATCGCCGGTGCAGCGATGGCACTCAGCTCCGTTTCCGTTTTGACGAATGCTTTAAGGTTGAAACATTTGAAACTTGAAAATAACTAATCTCATGGTGGGTGTTAAACCCACCATAAAAACTTTTATAAATCAAATGTTTGAATTAAACTGACATGCAAGCGAACATCAACATTGCCACGCGTAGCATTGGAATAAGGGCAAACTTCATGAGCTCGCGTGATAAGTGTGCGGGCTTCCTCTTCGTTTAAACCGGCAACGGTGATGGTGATGTCGATATCCAACCCAAATGCACCATCTGCTTTCTGACCAATGCCTACCGCAACATTAGTCGAAGATTTCGTTGGTTTTAAGCCTAGTGTTGGCGCAACATGATTCATTGCACTATCAAAGCAGGCTGCGTAGCCCATCGCAAAAAGCTGCTCCGGATTCGTTCCCTGTTTACCACTTTCATTTTGAAAGCCCACTAAATCGAAACCGATTGAATGATCATCGACTTGGGTATGCCCATCACGTCCGCCTGTTGCCGTTGCTGAAGTTTTGTAAAAAATTTTCATTGTTTTTCTCCGTATGAAGCGATTTAAGATGCAATCATTTTATTGTGTCCGCTTTTAAAGTGATATAACATTCCTACAAAACTCTTGCCTATTTCTACAAAAATTATGTTTTCATCTTCATTTATTCAGCGGGTTTTGAACGTTATTCCTCATAATACAAACTATATTTCTCCTATTGAAGGTTTGATTATCCGTCATTCCGATCGACCTTTTTCTTATGTGGGGATTATTCAAGAACCCAGTATTTGTATCGTATTAAGCGGTGAAAGATTCATCCAACTTGGCGATCAATGCTACCAATTTAATAGTCAGCACTATATGTTTTGTCCTGTCAATGTACCAATGTGTGGCGAAATAAAAAAAGCCACGGTCAATGAACCGTTTTTAGTGATGTCGATGAAAATTAATATTACAACTGTTCAAAAAATTCTTTTGAAACAAACCGCACTTTCTATCCCGAAATATGACCATAAAGACAGCTTTGGAAACCGGATACTCGATGAAGATTTAAAACAGGCTTTTGAACGACTTTTACTCTTGCATGAAAATCCAAAAGATATTAATTTTCTTGCACCTTTGATTCAACAAGAAATTTACTACCGTTTGCTAACAGGTGAACAAGGTCAAAAACTCAAACAAATGGCAAGTATTGATTCAAATATGCATAAAATCGCCCAAGCAACGACGTATTTACGCCAACATTATCAAGAATCTGTTACGATTGATTCTCTTGCAACATTATGCGGTATGTCTGTTTCGGGCTTTCATAGCCATTTCAAAAAATCACCACGATGTCGCCACTTCAATATCAAAAATCTTTACGTTTAATGGAAGCAAAGCGATTGATCGTACAGGAAAATCGCCTAGCAAGTGAAGCCGCTTTTGAGGTGGGATATGAAAGTGCCAGCCAATTTAGCCGAGAATATAAGAGAATGTTTGGGTGTTGTCCAAAAAACGATGTGAGGGATGGCAAAAGCATGCGTAAATAATTTATCGTTTACGCACCGATTTTCCCATGCGTGAAACGATATTTTACGCTACGAAAAAAGTTCGGTCGGTTTTGACCGCATTTTTTTTTACATTCGTAATGCCTCAACCAATGCCCTAAATAGCGGCGAATCTTGGCGGCGATTGGGGTAATAAAGATAATATCCCTCGTAGCTCATATTCCAATCCTGCAAAATCGGAACAAGTTTTCCGCTATCAATTTCCTGTCGAATCACATCCTGCGGTGTCCATAAAATCCCCAAACCATTGACAGCATAATTTTTATGTAGAAAGCCTTGATTAGTTTTCAGCCGTCCTTGCGGTTGAATTTTGACAATATGTTTTTTCGCTTTTGGATTGCAAAATTCCCACACCATATTGCCACCGCTGGTCGGTAAGCGGTGAATCAAACATTCGTGTTCCATTAAATCATAAGGCGTTTTCGGCATACCATATTTGGCGAGATAATCGGGGCTGGCGGCAGTGCACATTTGTAGTTCCTCCGAAATTCTCACAGCAACCATATCTTTGGCGACATGATGTCCCAGTCGAATTCCAGCATCAAAACGCTCGGCAACAATATCAATAAAGCGATCCTCCACCACTAATTCTAAGTGGATTTCCGGATAATCATGCGTGAATTTAGCAAGTTTTTCATTCAATACATAATGGAAAACGTGCGCATTACCAACGGCTCGGAAATTGAGTACTCCCTTACCTACAAAGGGGAAGCCTTTGAAGGACATAGCGTTTCACGCAAAAGTATTGCGGATTTTATCGGCAAATTGGTTGCCGATGAGCAATTAGGCAGCCGTCAAAGTATCGGCATTGCAAAAATTTAACTTTTTATAGGAGAAAAAAATGACAATGAACCAACTTATCGAACGCCAAGCGCTAAAAGATTTGGTGGATACCTTTTCTAATTTGGCGGATGAAAAACGGGTGGCAGAACAAATGCCATTATTTACTGAAGATGCGCAAGTCACCACTTATATTGGCGGGCAATTATTTGCGGATATGAAAGGGCGAGCGGAAATTGAGAAGGTATTTAGCGACTTTTTAGCCGGTTTTCATACTGTTTATCATCTGAACGGGCAACACACCGTAACCTTTACCGGCGATACCACGGCAGATGCCATCAACTACTGTGAGGTGAAATTAGTCAGCGAACAAGATGGCAAACAAATGTTGCATAACCATAGTGTGCGTTATCAAGACAGTTATCGGAAAGTGGAGGGAAAATGGCTGATAACCAAACGCATTGCCCATTTTATGATTAGTAATATTTATGAAATTGGCACACAAAATTGAATGGCGCAATGAACAGTTTTGGTCATAATTATCGCTGCAATTTAAAGGTGGCTCAAAGTGCGGTCAAATTCACCGCACTTTGAGCGTTTCCCTCGTCTTATTTTTTTAAGGCCTTGCGCAAAAATCCCTTCTCTTTTTCCAATAATTTCTTTGCCTCATCTTTTGGCAAGCCGCTAAGGATCATCATAATCGCCAGTTTAGCGTTTTGTTCCGCACTAATGAGGGTTTGTTCCGCCGTGGTTTCATTGCAATCGGTAGCTTGCATCACAATGCGAACGGCACGTGCCTTGAGTTTTTCGTTGCTTGCTTGCACATCCACCATTAAATTCTCATAACATTTCCCCATTAAAATCATTGAGGCAGTAGAAAGCATATTCAGCACCAATTTTTGTGCTGTACCGGATTTAAGGCGACTTGAGCCGGTCAGCACTTCCGCCCCCACCACCGTATCAATAGCAATATCCGCCACTTGCGCCATCACTGAATTGGGATTGCTGGCGATGGAAATAGTGCTTGCGCCTAATTCTTTGGCGTAATTTAATGCGCCCAGCACATAGGGCGTGCGACCGCTGGCGGCAATGCCTACCAACACGTCCTGTTCAGAAAAATTTATGGCACGTAAATCTTCCACGGCGGCGGTTTGGCTGTCTTCCGCCCCTTCAACGGGATGACGGATCGCACGCTCGCCACCGGCGATAATACCTTTCACCATTTCTCCGCTCACCCCAAAAGTAGGAGGGCATTCCGAAGCATCCAATACACCTAGCCGTCCGCTGGTGCCTGCCCCGATATAAATAAGCCGCCTGCCTCGCTGAAAGGCACGCACAATGGCTTTCACCCCTTGAGCAATTTGGGGTAGCACTCGTTCAATAGCAAGGGGAACCTGCTTGTCTTCCTCATTCATCAAGGACACGATTTCCAATGGGGAAAGTTGATCGATGTTCATTGAATGGGGGTTTCGTTGTTCCGTTATTAAGGTTGAAAGAGTATTAATTAGTGGTTTGTTCATCATCGCGCTATTTTGACAAGCCGGTAGAAATTTCTCCCGGAGATTTTAATATAAAGTTAAGGCATCGGAAAAACCGCCCCTAAACCGACCGCACTTTTTGCACCGGTCACTTCAGGTAAATTCCCCGGTTGGTTGTGCATTCTGCGGTAGGCGAGCCACGCAAAGGCTGCTGCCTCGACATAATCCGAATCCATGGCAAACTCATTGGTGGTATGAATTGACCATTGCGGCAATCGGTCGGCAAGGCGTTGCATCATCAAGGTATTTTTCGCCCCACCACCACAAACAAGCAGCCGTTTAGGCAGTGGGGTGCGAATCAGTTTTAAACTTTCTGCAACACTACACACCGTTAATTCCACCAAGGTAGCTTGCACATCTTGCGGCAAAAGTGCGGTGGAATTTTGACATAATTTTTGAATTTTTTGTTCCAACCAAGCCAAATTAAATAATTCTCTTCCCGTGCTTTTTGGGGGCGGTTGCCGGAAAAAGGGTTCGTCTAACAAAGCATTAAGTAAAGCTTCATTAACCTCTCCGCCGGCTGCCCAATCGCCGTTTTTATCATAGGCGACGTTTTTGTGTTTTTCGATCCATTGATCAAGCAAGGTATTGCCCGGTCCGGTGTCAAAACCCACCACTGGCTGATTGGGGATTAAGAGGGAAATATTGCTGATACCGCCGATATTTAATACGACGGTGGCACACCGGGGATCGAAAAATAGAGCTTGGTGAAAGGCCGGGACGAGGGGAGCCCCTTGTCCGCCAAATGCCATATCTTTGCGTCGAAAATCGCCAATGGTGGTGATGCCGGTGAGGGCAGCAAGCAAATTCATATCGCCAATTTGCAGAGTAAAAGGGAATGCTCCTTTTGGCGAATGCCATACGGTCTGTCCATGACAGCCAATGGCTTGAATGTTTTGCGGAGAAAGTTGATGTTTCTGTAAGAAAACATTGACACAATCGGCATAAAGCCGCCCTAACTGATGATCCAATTCACCGAGTTGTTGAAGCGTGGTTTCGCCCGATTGAACAAGAGCGGTGATGTTTTTCCGTAAATGTTGGGGCATCGGAGTAAAATCCGTCGCCAGCAATTTAGGCTGAGCAAAGGAAAAATCCACTAATGCGATGTCAATGCCGTCCAAACTCGTTCCGGACATCATCCCGATATAATATTGCGTTTTCATTTTAACTTAACACATAAGGCAGAGGTTGAATCACAAGGGGAGAACCGTCTTCCGGCAAACGGAAAAGTTGGTGGGTATCCACATCGTTGTTCATGACCACTTGCAACCACAAAATGCCCTCAATATTGACCGCACTTGTAATCGTACCGGTTTTTCGCCAGTTATTTTCAATTTGCATTTCAATGGCTTCACCGATAGTAGGTTGTGATGGTGTTTCGCCTTTTAGAATAAACATAGCGCGCTTATTTGCCCCACGGTATTTTGCCCGTGCCACTGTTTCCTGCCCGATATAACAGCCTTTCGTGAAAGAAACCGCCTGTTCAATGGCTTGCAAGTTCAACGCTTGCGGAATAAATTCATTTTGTGTTTTGTCGGTTAAATTTGGCAAGCCGGCTTGAATATCTGCCGCCTCCCAGTCTTTTTCATCAGCATTAAAAGTGAGGGATAATGGCGTTTCATTGAGCAAAATCGTCCGTTGTTCATCAATGTCCAATGAAAAGTGCGGTTGAATTTTTCCGCATTTTTCCCCTATCACACCAACAATTTGCCAATCACGCAAATCAAAACTCACTTTAGAAAATACGGCGTATTTTTTTAAGGCATCTTGCGCACTTGGCAGTAAATCTTTTTTCACCAATAAAAAAAACTGTGTTTGACTCACTTTGAATAAGCGAAAAATAGCATTCATTTTCCCTTTAGGATCACAATGTGCCGTGAGTGTGGTAGCGCCACTCGGTAATGCGATCACATCGGTGGTGAGTTGTCCTTGTAAATAGGTTTCGGCATCCGCTCCGTGTGCTTCAATCAGCTGATAATGATTGAGTGGAATAAATTGAGCCATCCTGTTCTCCTATTCTAAATTCTGAATTTGTTCACGCATTTGTTCAATTAACACTTTCAATTCCACCGCTGAAGCTGTGATGTCCGCATTGATGGATTTTGACGCCAGTGTATTGGATTCTCGGTTGAGTTCTTGCATCATAAAATCCAATTTACGTCCGACCGCCCCGCCTTTTTTCAAGATATTCGTTGTTTCTTTCACGTGCATTTGTAAGCGATCGAGTTCTTCTGCTACATCCACACGTTGCGCAAGTAAAATCATTTCTTGCTCAATGCGTTGCGGATCAAGGCTAATCTGCGCTTCTTCAAAGCGTTGTAGCAAACGTTCACGTTGCCATTGTAAAACTGCCGGCATTTGTGACCGCACTTTGTCTGCTTCCACAGAAATGGCAGTTAGGCGTTGCTGAATGACATCTTGTAATTTTTCCCCCTCCCGGGCACGCATTGCAATAAAATCAGCGAGCAATTCATCAAAGGCCGCCAATAAATCTTGACTAATAGCGTCCAAATCCTGCTCTTGGGTTTCCACCACGCCCGGATAACGCAAAACATCCGTTAAATTAATTTCGCCTTCACCCGCTTGAGTTTTAATCCATTGCAAAGATTGAATCACTTGGTTTGCCAATTCTCTATTGAGATTTAGCTCCCCATTAACTTGTTTTTTCGCCTCAATGCGTAAAGCACATTCCACTTTACCACGGGTAAGATTTTGTCGGAGTTTTTCGCGCAAGGTGTTTTCCAAGCCACGGAATTGTTCCGACAGACGAAAGAAGGTTTCCAAATAGCGTTGATTGACGGAACGGATTTCCCACACCGCATTGCCCCAGTCTTTTTTCACTTCAAGGCGGGCAAAGGCTGTCATACTATAAATCATAAGAGCTCCTGTTTTTTATGTCTTAGTTGATTTGTCGGCTATTGTAACGAGAAAGTGCGGTGAATTCTAAGGATATTTTTGAAGGTGTTTACAGTGTGTAAATTTTGAAATACAATCTTTGTAAATTTTACGTTACAAATGAGGAAAGAACGATGAACAAAACCATTGGTAGCACGTTGCTGGTTTCCGGCACAATGATCGGGGCGGGTATGCTGGCCATGCCGCTTACTTCCGCCGGAATCGGATTTGGCTTTACGTTGGTTTTATTATTAGGGCTTTGGGCGTTGTTGACGTTTACTGCTTTATTATTTGTGGAACTCTACCAAACCGCAGAAAGCGATGCGGGGATAGGTACGCTTGCCGAACAATATTTTGGTCGATTCGGACGGGCTGTTGCCACAGCCGTACTCATTGTTTTCCTCTACGCCTTAATCGCAGCCTATGTGAGCGGAGGCGGTTCTTTACTAAGCGGTTTATTACCGGAAGGGATAGGCAATCAAATCAGCATTGTATTGTTCACCTTGATTTTTGGCTCATTTATTGTGATCGGCACTCACAGCGTGGATAAAATCAACCGGGTTTTATTTTTCGTTATGCTGGCGGCCTTTGCGGTGGTATTAGGCTTGATGTTACCGGAAATCAAAATGGACAATTTATTGGCTATTCCTATTGATAATGCGTTAATCATTTCCGCCAGCCCGGTTTTTTTTACCGCTTTTGGTTTTCACGGCTCTATTCCGAGCTTGAATAAATATTTGAACGGTAACGTTAAAGCTCTGCGAATTTCCATTTTAGTGGGGTCGGCAATTACGCTTGGTGCTTATATTTTATGGCAACTTTCTACACACGGTTTGCTCACCCAAAATGAGTTTTTACAGATTCTAAAAGACGATGCCACGTTAAACGGTTTAGTAAAAGCAACCCTTGCCATTACAGGAAGCACGGTGATTGCAAGTGCAGTGAAATTGTTCTCCACTTTAGCGTTAGTCACCTCATTTTTAGGCGTGGGATTAGGCCTATTGGAATGTATCGAAGATCTGTTAAAACGTTCATTTAACCTTTCAGCAGGGCGTATTTCCCTTGGTTTATTAACATTTATTCCACCGTTAGCATTCGCTCTTTTTTATCCGGAAGGGTTTATTTTAGCGTTAGGCTATGCCGGTCAAATGTTTGCTTTTTATGCGGTGGTATTGCCGGTCAGCCTTGTTTGGAAAGCTCGTCGTCTTCACCCAACCCTTCCATACCGAGTATGGGGTGGTAATTTCACCCTGCTTATCGTATTGATCCTCGGCGTGGTGATTACTTCTATCCCATTTGCTATCCGTGCCGGTTATCTCCCATTTGTGGTGGGCTAAAAATATCTTGAAAACTAACCGCACTTTGAAATAGGTAAAGCAAAGTGCGGTCATTTTTTATAGTGAATTTATACTTTTCTTAGGGGATTTTAGCTTGCCTTTTTGTTCGAAAAGTGTAAAATTCCCAGGCTTTTTGTCTATATATACAGAGAAAAAAGTAAGCTATATTTTTAAGTGACTTTCGAGCTTAGAAATATTCTTTTAATCATCAAATAATTAGAGGAAGGTTATGGTAACCATTCGTTTATCTCGTGGCGGAGCTAAAAAACGCCCTTTTTATCAAATCGTTGTTGCAGACAGCCGTTCACCTCGTGATGGTCGTTTCATTGAGCGTGTAGGTTTTTTCAATCCAATTGCACAAGGTAATGCTGAACGTCTTCGTATTAACTTAGACCGTGTAAACCACTGGGTAGGTCAAGGTGCATCATTATCTGATCGCGTTGCGTGTTTGGTAAAGGAAGCTCAAAAAGCCGCTTAATTCGCTTTTGAGTAGAGAATAGGTGAAAAATATGGAACAGCAACGCATTGAAGTTGTGGGCAAATTGGGCTCAACCTACGGTATCCGTGGGTGGTTGCGTATTTATTCATCAACCGAATATGCCGAAAGCATTTTTGACTATCAACCTTGGTTTTTGAAAATCAAAGGGGAATGGCAGCCAGTTGAGCTTGAAAATTGGCGTCATCACAATCACGAATTGATAGTGAAGTTAAAAGGCACTGACGATCGTGAAGCCGCTCAGGTTTTAGCGAATGTTGAAATTGGGGTGGATCTTTCTGTATTCCCGAAATTGGAAGAAGGCGATTATTACTGGCACGATTTAATCGGTTGCACAGTCATCAACCTTCAAGGCTATACCATGGGAACGGTTACGGAAATGATGGAAACCGGTTCAAATGATGTACTGGTCGTCAAAGCTAATAGCAAAGATGCTTTTGGAAAACAAGAGCGGTTAATTCCGTTTTTGTATGAACAAGTAGTTAAAAGAGTCGATCTCACCACAAAAACCATTGAAGTGGATTGGGACGCTGGTTTCTAATCTCAGGTATGCTCGAACGTAATGTCGTCTGCTTTAAACAACATAAGGCTGAATTATGCAGATCGGAATAATTACCTTATTCCCCGAAATGTTTAAAGCCATTACGGAATTTGGGGTAACTGGTAGAGCCGTAAAACACAATCTCTTACAAGTGCAATGCTGGAATCCTCGTGATTTTACGCAGGATAAGCATAAAACCGTCGATGATCGCCCTTATGGTGGGGGACCGGGAATGCTAATGATGGTGCAGCCTTTACGGGATGCTATTCACGCAGCAAAAGCGGTTGTGGGAGAAAATACAAAGGTGATTTACCTTTCACCACAAGGACGTAAACTCGATCAATCCGGTGTCGTAGAGCTGGCACAGAATCAAAAATTGGTTTTGGTGTGCGGGCGGTATGAAGGGATTGATGAACGGTTGATTCAAACTGAAATTGATGAGGAATGGTCAATCGGTGATTACGTTTTAACCGGCGGTGAATTGCCGGCAATGACATTGATTGATGCCGTTGCAAGGTTTATTCCCGGTGTATTAGGCAAACAAGCTTCTGCAGAAGAAGATTCTTTTGTCGGAGGTTTACTTGATTGCCCGCATTACACCAGACCGGAAGTGTTAGAAGGCTTAACCGTTCCACCCGTGCTGATGTCGGGGAACCACGAAGAAATTCGCAAGTGGCGGTTAAAACAGTCGCTTGAAAGAACGTGGCGCCGTCGCCCGGAGCTCTTAGAAGGCCTAGCTCTGACTGACGAACAACGTAAGCTGTTAAAAGAAGTGAAAACGGAAAGTAACGGTAAATTCAGTTAATTCTAGGATCATTAGATCAATTAAGGATCAAAAAAATGTCTAACATTATTAAACAACTTGAACAAGAACAACTAAAACAAAACGTACCTAGCTTCCGCCCGGGTGATACTTTAGAAGTTAAAGTATGGGTTGTGGAAGGAAGTAAACGTCGTCTGCAAGCATTCGAAGGCGTGGTTATTGCAATTCGTAACCGTGGCTTGCACTCTGCATTTACTTTACGTAAAGTATCAAACGGTGTGGGTGTTGAGCGTGTATTCCAAACTCACTCACCAGTGGTAGATTCCATCACCGTTAAACGTAAAGGTGCGGTACGTAAAGCGAAACTTTACTACTTACGTGAACGTTCAGGTAAATCTGCACGTATTAAAGAGCGTTTAGGCGACTAATTTCGCAGAGAGAAGAGTACAAGGCTTGGATTTTCCAAGCCTTTTTTATTCTCAAAATGAGAAAAACTTAACAAAACTTGCAAAATATCAAATTTTGTTGAAATAACACTTAGCCATATCTTGCAAAGCATACCTAAGAGAGTAAAATATCCACGATTATAATATTAAAAATAAATTATCATATTTGGTTGTACTATGTCAGAGGTTAAAAATTCTTCCACAGTAGCATTAACGCCGGTTGAAGCAACAGATTTTGCAGAAAATGCGGCTGTTTATAAAGCGAAAAAACGTCCATTTCTTTCTTTTATGTCAGGAATTAACGCTGGAGCATGTATTGCCTTAGCGTTTGTTTTTTATACAACCACACAGACAGCCTCCGCAGGTGCCCCTTGGGGGATGACTAAATTAGTGGGAGGGCTAGTATTTTCCATTGGGGTGATAATGGTAGTGTTGTTAGGATCTGAGCTTTTCACTTCATCAACACTCACTTTTATTGCACGAGTTAGTGGAAAAATTACGACATGGCAAATGATTCGTAACTGGATTGCCGTGTATTTTGGTAATTTTGTCGGTGGATTGATTATTGTTGCTCTGATTTGGTTTGGAGGCCAAACGATGGCAGCAAACGGACAATGGGGCTTGACAATTCTTAATACGGCACAACATAAGATTCACCATACTTGGTTTGAAGCATTTAATTTGGGCATTTTGTGTAACATCATGGTGTGTTTGGCTGTTTGGTTGTCTTATTCGGGTAAAACGGTTGTTGATAAAGCATTTATTATGATTATGCCGATTGGTTTATTTGTTGCATCAGGTTTTGAACACTGCGTGGCGAATATGTTTATGATTCCGATGGGAATTATCACGGCGCATTACAGTTCCCCTGAATTTTGGCAGCAGCTAGGCATCGAGGCAGCAAAATATGCTGATTTAGATGTTTATCATTTTATTGTAAAAAATTTAATCCCGGTAACGTTGGGGAATATTGTGGGTGGGGCAATTTGTATTGGTTTATTCCAACGTTACTTAACAAAATCCCACTAGGAAATTGAAATAAATTATTTTTATTAATTAACAAAGGAAATGACTATGTCAGAACTTAATGAAGCGCAAAAAGTTGCTTGGGCCGGTTTCACCGGTGGTGATTGGCAAGAAAATGTCAATGTACGCGACTTTATTCAAAAAAACTACACACCGTATGAAGGTGATGATTCTTTCTTAGCAGGTCCGACCGAAGCCACCACAAAACTGTGGGAATCGGTGATGGAAGGAATTAAAATTGAAAACCGTACACACGCGCCATTAGATTTTGATGAACATACACCATCAACCATTACTTCTCACGCACCGGGCTATATCAATAAAGATTTAGAAAAAATTGTTGGTCTTCAAACCGATGCCCCGTTAAAACGGGCCATTATGCCATTCGGTGGTATCAAAATGGTGGAAGGTTCATGTAAAGTTTATGGTCGTGAACTTGATCCTGAAGTGAAAAAAATCTTCACCGAATATCGTAAAACCCATAATCAAGGGGTATTTGATGTCTATACGCCGGATATTTTACGTTGCCGTAAATCCGGTGTATTAACCGGTTTACCGGATGCTTATGGTCGTGGTCGTATCATTGGGGATTATCGTCGCGTAGCACTTTATGGTGTTGATTTCCTCATGAAAGATAAATATGCACAATTCTCTTCTTTACAAGAAAATCTTGAGAATGGCGTAGATCTTGAAGCCACTATTCGTTTACGTGAAGAGATTGCAGAACAACATCGTGCCCTTGCTCAAATGAAACAAATGGCAGCAAGTTACGGTTACGATATTTCTAACCCTGCGACTAACGCACAAGAAGCCATTCAATGGATGTATTTCGCCTATTTAGCGGCAATCAAATCGCAAAATGGTGCGGCAATGTCATTCGGTCGTACGGCGACTTTCATTGATATTTATATCGAGCGTGACTTAAAAGCAGGCAAAATCACCGAGGTGGAAGCACAAGAATTAGTTGACCACTTAGTGATGAAATTACGTATGGTTCGTTTCTTGCGTACCCCTGAATACGATCAATTATTCTCCGGTGACCCAATGTGGGCAACCGAAACCATCGCCGGTATGGGGTTAGACGGTCGTACATTAGTTACCAAAAATACATTCCGTATTTTACATACCCTCTACAATATGGGCACTTCTCCGGAACCAAACCTCACTATTCTTTGGTCCGAACAGTTACCGGAAAACTTCAAACGTTTCTGTGCGAAAGTGTCTATTGATACCTCTTCCGTTCAATATGAAAACGACGATTTAATGCGTCCTGATTTCAACAACGATGACTACGCTATCGCCTGTTGTGTATCGCCAATGGTAGTGGGTAAACAAATGCAATTCTTTGGTGCCCGTGCAAACTTAGCGAAAACTTTGTTATACGCAATCAATGGCGGTATTGATGAAAAATTAGGTATGCAAGTCGGTCCGAAAACTGCCCCAATCACTGATGAAGTATTAGATTTTGATACGGTGATGACCCGTATGGATAGCTTTATGGATTGGTTGGCAAAACAATATGTGACAGCCCTAAACATTATCCACTATATGCACGATAAATATTCCTATGAAGCGGCATTAATGGCATTACATGATCGTGATGTGTTCCGTACTATGGCGTGCGGTATTGCCGGTCTTTCTGTGGCGGCAGACTCACTTTCTGCGATCAAATACGCTAAAGTGAAACCAATTCGTGGCGATATTAAAGATAAAGACGGTAATGTGGTGGCCTCTAATGTAGCTATCGACTTTGAAATTGAAGGCGAATATCCACAATATGGTAACAATGATAACCGTGTTGATGACATTGCCTGTGATTTAGTTGAACGTTTTATGAAGAAAATTCAAAAACTCAAAACTTACCGCAACGCAGTACCTACTCAATCTGTTCTTACCATTACATCTAACGTAGTGTACGGTAAGAAAACAGGAAATACACCGGATGGTCGTCGTGCAGGTGCGCCGTTCGGACCGGGTGCAAACCCAATGCATGGTCGTGACCAAAAAGGTGCGGTCGCCTCATTAACCTCTGTGGCAAAACTTCCGTTTGCTTATGCAAAAGATGGTATTTCTTATACCTTCTCCATCGTACCGAATGCGCTAGGTAAAGATCCGGAAGCACAACGCCGTAACCTTGCCGGTTTAATGGATGGTTACTTCCACCATGAAGCAACCGTTGAAGGTGGTCAGCACTTAAATGTGAACGTATTGAACCGTGAAATGTTATTGGATGCAATGGAAAATCCGGATAAATATCCGCAATTAACTATTCGTGTATCAGGCTACGCGGTGCGTTTTAACTCTTTAACCAAAGAGCAACAACAAGACGTGATTACCCGTACTTTCACGGAATCAATGTAAAAAACATTGAAAAAAACGACCGCACTTTAGCGGACGTATAAAATGATGATGAGCCTGATTCAACTCAGGCTCATTTTTTATTATCGAATATTCTGATAAAATTTAGCTATATTATTTGATTGTGAGTGGTGTATGTCTGTTTTAGGAAAAATTCATTCCTTTGAATCCTGCGGTACAGTTGATGGTCCGGGGATTCGCTTTATTTTATTTATGCAAGGCTGTTTAATGCGTTGCAAATACTGCCATAACCGTGACACATGGGATCTAGACGGCGGCAGAGAAATTAGTGTTGAAGAATTAATGAAAGAAGTAGTGAGTTATCGCCATTTTATGAATGCCACAGGCGGTGGGGTGACTGCTTCGGGCGGTGAAGCAATTCTTCAGGCGGAATTTGTGCGGGATTGGTTCCGTGCTTGTAAAAAAGAAGGGATTAATACTTGCCTCGATACCAATGGTTTTGTTCGCCATTATGATCCTGTTATTGACGAATTATTGGATGTGACGGATCTGGTATTACTGGATTTGAAAGAACTCAACGATAAGGTTCACCAAAATTTGATCGGCGTACCTAATAAACGAACGCTGGAATTTGCCAAATATCTGCAAAAACGCAATCAAAGAACGTGGATTCGCTATGTTGTCGTGCCGGGTTATACGGATAGCGATCACGACATTCATTTACTAGGGCAATTTATTGAAGGGATGGAAAATATCGAAAAAGTCGAGTTATTACCTTATCACCGCCTTGGGGCGCATAAATGGAAAACTCTCGGTTTTGATTATGAGCTTGAGGATGTCGTACCACCAACCCGTGAATCGCTAGATCATATAAAATCTATTTTAGAAGGCTACGGACATACCGTTAAATTCTAGCTAATAGCCGGCTAACATTAGGCTAAGGAGTAAATAATGAAAAAACTGGCTTTAATTTTTCCTATGGCACTACTTGCTGCTTGTACCGTTCAAAGTCAAAAAACGGTTGAGCCTCAAGACGTTAAGCTTTCCCCACCAACGGAAGATCGCAAAGGCTATGCACGCTTGGTAAAAGACATCAATTATTATATTGATACGGATTCAATTTGGATTGATAACGAAGAGCCTCAAGAGGTTCATTTTGATGCAGTGATCAATTTAGCCCAAGGATTGTATGTTTATCCGAAAGAATCAAAACGCTACGCCCGTTCCGTTCGCCAATATAAAATTTTAAATTGTAAAAATTACCGTTTAACGCAAGTGCGCACGGATTTCTATGATGAATTTTGGGGTGAAGGACTGCGTGCCGCACCAAAAAAACAAGATAAATACAGTATTCGCCTAAAGCCAAATACCACGCTTTATAATGCAGCACAGATTATTTGTGTAAACTACAGTAAATAATCTATTTAGCAAGTAAAAGGTCGCGCATTGCGACCTTTAAACGATTTCAATATTTAAAAAGTTAAGCGATCACGATTTTTTTCAAGGGTCGCCTTACCAATACCTTGAACTTCAAGTAGTTGCTCGGCATGAGTAAAATTACCGTGTTTTTCACGATATTGCACAATGGCTTCCGCTTTTTTTGCACCAATTCCCGTTAAGGCTTTTTGGATTTCACTTGCCGTTGCCGTATTTATGTTGAGTTTATCCTCAACTTTTTCTGCGGCTACTTTCTCCACGGATTCGGTTTGTGCTGCCAGTGTTTCAGTCGCTTTTTCCATCGCAAATGAAGATGAAGCGAATAATGCGCCACCTAAAATCAGTGAGCTAATTAAGGTTTTCATTAATTTCATAGCGTTTCCTTGTTAATAGTGAGAATGTTGATACAATCAACGTCAATATTTTTTCTATTCCTATAAAAATAAACAAGAAACCGACCGCACTTTTGCGAGCCTTATCGCAAAATTTATATCAAAGAGAATAAAAACCGATATTTATGCGATACCGTTTAAATTGCCACATCATTATGTTTAAATATCTCACTTTTTTCACCGTACTTTTCCTTTCTTTTTTTGCCTGTGCCGAACAATTCGTTTCACTAACCCTTTGCAGCGATAGACTTTTGGCAGAATTAGCCCACCCTGAACAAATTGCGGCACAATCGCCCTATTCTAAAAAACCGCTGATGATGTTGGATAAAGTGAATACAGACAAACCCACGCTTGAACCACAACTGGCGGCACTGTTACCCTATTTGGACAAAACTCTGCTTATCAACGAAACCTTTTATCCGCAACTGGTGACAGATCTGAAAAAGCTCGGAGCGAAGATCGTGCAGATTAACGATACCCCACAAACGCCCGAAGAACTTTTCACCTTAATCTTACAACTGGGTAAACTTACGGGTAACGAAACACACGCTGAACAACTGGTGGAAAAATTGAAATCGCAAAATACACGCCTAAACCTACAGTTTACCAACACCTTGATGATTTCCGACACGGGTATTGTTGAGAGCTATTTTCCCCAATATTCCACACTACTTAACTTGCTCGGACTGACTCCACTCAAAATGCCGTTAACGGAACAAAATTTCTCGCTCGAAAAAGTATTACTTGCTCAACCGAATATATTAATTGAAATTTCCGATCAACAAAGCTATAACGAACGGACGGAATTACTCAAGCATCCACTTTTGCAAAATCTCTTTAAAAACCAACCGCACTTTCACATTCCAATGAAATACACCTATTGCTTTGATCATGGACTATGGAAAGGGGCGGAACTAATTTATAACCAAGCACCGACTTTACATTAAGGATAAGTAAAATGAAGAAAATAATACCTATAGTATTGTTGCTTGTGATGATCATTTTCAGTGCTGCTTTTTCGATACCTAAACCTATGCCCGATAACCTACTAAAAGGCGAAAAAGAAGCGGATCCGCAAGTTTTAAATATGCAACCCCTACCTAAAAATGCCAATATTACACGTTTAGTCGTGTTCAAAAGCAAACGACAAATGTGGGCGTATGACAAAGACAAATTGATGAAAATCTATCCGGTTTCCCTTGGTGGAAACCCAGTTGAACATAAACAATTTGAGGGCGATCAAAAAACGCCCGAAGGCATCTACCGCATTAATGAACGCAATCCACATAGTCACTACCATAAGAATTTGGGCATTTCCTATCCAAATACCCAAGATAAAGCCTACGCGGCCTCACAAGGTAAATCAGCAGGCGGATTGATTAAAATCCATGGTTTGCCAAATCGATCTTTTGATATTGGTCGCCAACATTTACGTTACGATTGAACAAACGGCTGTATTGCCGTTACCAACGAAGAAATTGATGAACTCTTCCAAGCTGTGATTCACAATGCGGAAATTGAGATTAAACCGTAAAAATAAAAATGACCAAAATTAAAAAACTCAACCTAACCCTTTCCAGCACTTTACTTCTTATTGTTGCTTTCGCCATCTGCCATCAACTTGGCAATTTTGCCTCTCTAAAAAATGCAGATGGTGTGCTGACGGATATGCGTGCAATCGTACTGTGGGATATCCGCTTTCCACGCATTGGCTTGGCATTGCTGACCGGTGCAAGCCTCGCCATGGCAGGAAATGCTATGCAGGGAATTTTCCAAAACCCGTTGGCAAGTCCGGGGCTTCTCGGCAGCAGTGCCGGTGCAACCACGGTCAGCGTATTTTTACTCTACTATTTTTCCGTGCCAACAACTTTCTTGATTTTTGGTGGAGTGACGGGCGCTTTGACAAGTTTTTTACTGGTCTATTTTATCGCTAAAAATCACGGCACAACAGCAATGATCTTAAGCGGTTTGGCGGTGAATATGTTACTTTCCGCCGCGGTGGCTTTACTACTTTCCAACGCCGAAAGCCCGTGGGCATTGGCAGAGCTTTATCGCTGGTTACAAGGTTCATTGCTGTGGGCAAAAATGGATACGATCATTTTATCGCTCCCCATTATACTGCTCGGTTGCTTTTGCCTTTTTCAGCAACGGCATTATATTGATTTTCTCACTTTCGGCGAAGAAACCGCCTCAACAATGGGGATTAATCCCAAACGGAGTTTTTTTATCACCACATTAGGCGTGGCATTACTCGTAGGGGCAACCATTCCACAAACGGGTACTATCGGTTTTATCGGTTTAATCGCCCCTCATTTCGCCCGAATATTACTCAAAAAACGCCCCTCTCAACTTTATGTGAGCAGTGCATTGATCGGTGCTTTATTACTGCTTATCGCCGATCTCAGCGTGCAATATATTCCCCTGTTTTCACATATTTATATCGGTACATTTACTGCCATTATTGGTGCGCCGGTGTTGATTTGGATTTTACTGACACAACAGCGGAGGCTTGCCCGTGATTAACGTTAAACAAGTTAGCCAGCCCTATGGCTTAACGAATGTCAATTGTCATATTCCGCCGGGAAAACTGGTCGGCATCATGGGGGCAAACGGCGCAGGGAAATCAACCCTGTTGAAAAGCATCGCCGGGATTTTACCGCTTGCAAACGGTGAAATTTGGCTTAATCATTACAAATTAAGTGAAATGACACCACGGCAAAAAAACGAACAACTCGCCTACCTTGCCCAAAATACGGCAATTCAGTGGGACTTATCCGCCTATGAAGTGATCGCTTTGGGCTTATCTTACCCCCTTCCTCCTGCAAAAGAGCAGGAAAAAGTGCGGTCGATTTCAGCGCGATTTTCTGTTTCTGCCTTATTGGATAAACCCTTTCAGCAACTTTCAGGCGGTGAAAAAGCCCGTGTGCAACTGACGCGGTGCTGTATTAAAGATGCACCATTACTGCTTGCTGATGAGCCGATCGCCCCGCTCGATCCTTATTATCAAATCGATATAATGGAACAGCTTAAATCCCTCACACCCAAACAGACGTGCGTGGTGGCAATCCATCATTTATCACTGGCGTATCAATTTTGTGATGAAGTGATTTTGCTGGATAAAGGCAAAGTGCTAGCCAGTGGCGAAACGCAAGCGGTGCTAAATGCGGAAAATCTTGCAAAAGCCTTTGGCGTGCGTGCTGAATTTGATTTAGTGCGAAAAGAAATGTTGTGCGTACAGAAGTTGGAAAGCTAATCCCAACTTCTTGGATTGTTAGGAAAATTGGACGTTGATTTCCCATTTAGGAAATCAACCATGCAACCGCTAACCTTCTTTACAACTCAGCCAACGCACCTGCGTGCCTTGATCGTTTTTATAATAAGTCGAACTATGCTGGCGCGCGACTAAATCCACAACACTCCCCTCAATCGGCTGATAGGAACGGTAAATGACCTCAAATCTCGAACCACGCATATTTAACGCTCGGTTCTCAATATGATCAAACGGCACTGCCTTGCCCCCATCTAACTGAAAATAAATCCCAAAATTCTCTTTCAAACGGCTCTCTCTCGAAAGCGGGAAATAGGTTGTTAAATAAGAAGTGGATTGGGTTTCGGCATTTTTACAAATATAGTAATAGCGTTTATAAGCGGTGGGATTATTGAGTTCCGCTTGGGTGATATTTTCTTTTAAGAAACGGGTTTTAACAGGCTTCTTCGGCGGTTGTGTGGTACAGGCAAAGAGAACGAAGAGCGTAGCAAAAAGGAAAAGTTGTTTAAGTTTGTTCATATCAATATGAGTACCGAGAAAATAAGGTGGGTATGATAGCGAAAATCGGAGAGAGTGCAAGTTTGAGAAAATGACGCTTGGAAATTGACTTCCTATTTATAGGAAAATATAAAAAATTAGAAACCATATTGTTTATTTCTTAAGTCTTGGAATGATTTTTCAACAAGCGATCAAAATCACTTTCAAAATTGCGATCTTGAATCACACGGTATTTTTCAAATTCTGTTTCAGCATATAATTTGGCATCATCGAAACTGATTTTGCCTTTGCCGTCTAAAATGGGTAATTCGTCCGCATTTAAGAAAATATCCAATCGTTTCGCCCAATCTTCCATTGTCATGGGAATTTGTCGTCTGGCTCGGCGTTCGGCTAAATCTAAAAATGCGTTGACGATAGCCCCTAAATCTTTCAATTCTTCATTGTTCAAATAATTTTTTGCCGCCGAGACATCACTTTTTAAAATCTTTCCATCTGGGGACTTTGCCCAAGTCGTTAGCCCCATATTCGGCTTATCACTATCGGCGCGTTCTGCAATTAATTCGGCGGTGGTATGTTGATGAATAGCGTAATGTAATTTATTTTGCACGCTGGCAAAGAACGTCTTGGTCGTAGGTGCATTTTTATTGTAGTCCACCGCTGTGGCGTAAATATCGGTAATTTTCTGATAAAAACGGCGTTCTGACAGGCGAATTTCACGGATTTCTTCCAATAAACGTTCAAAATAATCTTCGCCTAAGAAAGTACCGTTTTCCATACGTTCACGATCTAACACATAGCCTTTTTGTGCAAACTCACGCAGCACTTGTGTCGCCCATTGGCGAAATTGCGTTGCTCGCACGGAATTGACCCGATACCCAACGGAGATCACTGCATCAAGGTTGTAGTGCTTGGTGTTGTAGTTTTTGCCGTCTCTGGCAGTTATTCGGAAATTCCGAATAACTGAAAGTGCGTTTAATTCTTTACTTTCAAAAATATGTTTTAGGTGTTCATTAATAGTTGGTAGTGAAACTTCAAATAATTCGGCAATTCGCTTTTGCGTCAGCCAAATTTCGTTATCTTCATACCGTACTTCAATACTTTGATTTCCAGTTTGATTGGTGAAAATCAGAAATTCAGCGGTACTGTTGCGAATAAGTGTTGTCATAAAATTTTCCTTATAAATTTTCCAATAAATGTAACTGGTTGTAGGGGAATTGTCGAATGGAAATGTGGGATTTTTCGATGGAGATCGCAAAATAGAAAAATACAGGAATGGTTTACAAGCGATCAAATTTGCTTAATATTTTGCAAATTATTAAAATCTATCGCTCGCACTAGGGGATTATGATATTGAATAAAATTTTTTATTATGTAGAATAATAATCAATGTGGGTATAGATAGATTTTTCACTTTTGTTTCTGAAGTGGTTACATAAAATGTCAAGAGTTGATGTATATAATTATCGTAGTATTTTAATACTTCGATTACTTAGCATTACTAATGAGTATCTATACCCACTCCTAACTACTAAATGAGTTAAAAATGGCTAAATATATTGATAGATTAAGAAAATGCACTTGTATTGCTGATCTGGTATCAGAGTTTAAGCTAAAGGTAACCGCAAAAGAATTTGGATATGTAGTGTATCATCTAAGTGATGATTTAAAATATGAAGAGTTCGATATACCCAAGAAGAATGGAACTTTACGGAGAATTCACTCTCCAAAACCAACATTAAAATATATACAAAAAGAATTTTCATTAATTATATTTAATTGCATAAATGAAATTAGACTAGATAATGCTAATTATCTTGCTTGTAATCATGCTTTTGAGAGAGATAAGTCAATATTATCTAATGCTGATTTGCATAAGAATAAGAAGTTTATATTAAATATAGATATTAAAGATTTCTTTGATTCTATTCATTACGGTAGAATTAAAGGTTTTTTAGCTAATGATAGTCATTTTAAATTAAATGAAAAAGTCTCCCAAATTATAGCTAGGTTAGCTACTTACCATAAAATTTTACCTCAAGGTTCTCCTTTATCTCCTATCTTGGCGACGTTAATTGGAAATATAATGGACGTTAGATTTCTAAAGTTGGCTAAAAAATATCGTTTTACTTATTCTAGGTATGCAGATGATATAACTCTCTCATCAAATAAGGCATTTGATAAAAATATTGTTTATTGGTGTGAAAATAATAAAAAATGGGTGGCCGGAGAAATAGTTATTAATATTTTGACAGATTCTGGATTTACTATTAATTCAGAAAAAACAAGAGTGAGCTACTCTAACGATAGACAAACTGTTACAGGTATTGTTGTAAATAAACAGAGAAATGTTACTTTAGAATATAGAAGAACTAATAGATCAATGGTTTATTCTTTATTGTCGACAGGAAGTTTTCGACTTAATGATAATGTTGGTAAGATAACCCAACTAATGGGAAGATTAAACCATAGTATATATATAAAATACTATGATAGTAAGTTTTCTATTCCTTTAGATATGAATGAAAGAATAAAATATAAAGAGAAAAAGCAAAAGGAGTTAATTAAAATTATTAATGACAATTGGAAATCTGATAAAAATAATATTACCTGCGCAGATCACCAAATGAAACTTCTGAGGAGTGTGATTTATTTTAAGTATATTATAAATGTGGATCAGACAACTATATTTCCAGAAGGATTTACAGATCCAATATATTTTAGTAGTGCTAAAGAAAAATTAAATATTAATAGTAACATTAAATTTCAGAAAATAAATAATGGATTAAAAAAAATAGGTTTGTTAGGATGTGCATCTTCAGTTAATACATTTATTCATAATGTAAAAGAAAAAATTGATAAATTTATTAGCTATAAACAGATTGGAGTCATACCTAAGCATCCTGTTATATTTATATTGGATTATGATGATGGTTTAGATGATTGTAGATTTATTCTAGATAAAATTCAAATCGATCAACAATATGTGTTTATAAGAGATAATATATATGTACTATTGCTAGAGCCAAAAGGTAAGAGTAAAAATCATCATAAAACAATAGAAAACATGAGTTGTATAGAAAATTTGATTTCATTTGAAGGCAATAGAATTGAAGCAGTACAAGGTAAAAAAGAATATATTAATTTTAAAGGTATAGAGTTTAAGAAAGGCAGTTTTGCAAATTACGTAAAAGAACATTCTTCTGATTTTGATTATAGCGGATTTGATAAAATTTTTAAGAAGATAACGGAAATAGAAGAGGATTATGCTAAAAGAATGATTACTAACGCATAGCTAACCATTTTCATATAAAAATGGCGGGTTTTAACTCGCCATTACATTAGATGTTTCAGCCTTCGACTTGATATCTCTACCCCATCGCCACCCCCAACCACTTCACCATTTCTTTCTCATTCCACCCCTTGCGTTTGGCATAATCCACTGCCTGATCTTCATCAATGCGACCAAGAGTGAAATAATTACTCTCAGGGTGGGTGAAATACCAGCCACACACACTGGCGGCAGGCCACATGGCATAGCTTTCGGTGAGTTTCATACCAATGCGTTGTTCGACTTCCAGTAAATCCCAGATGATCTGTTTTTCAGTGTGCTCTGGGCAACTTGGGTAGCCAGGGGCGGGGCGAATACCGACATAGTCTTCGCGGATCAAGCGGTCGTTTTCAAAGGTTTCTTTGCTATATCCCCAGATTTTTGTACGAAGTTCAAAGTGCAGATATTCCGCCATTGCTTCGGCAAGGCGATCGCCAACGGCTTGCAGTAAAATGGCGTTGTAGTCGTCTCCTGCGGCTTTGTAGCCTTCGACTAAATCGTGTTCTTCAATCCCCGCACAGACGGCGAACATGCCGAACCAATCTTGCTTACCACTCTCTTTACTTGCGATAAAATCGCTCAAACAAAGGTTATACGGGCTTTTGCTGTTTTTGCCCCGTTCGCCTTGTTGACGCAGATTATAGGCTTTGCCGATAACAGAAGTGCGGTCAGAATTTTGATAGATTTCAATATCATCACCCACGCTGTTAGCAGGGAAAATCCCCATCACACCGCTTGGGTTGAGCTTGTGATTTTGCTCTAATTCGTCCAACACTTTTTGGGCATCATTCCACACTCGGCGGGCTTCTTCGCCCCCTTCAGGATAGTCAAAGGCATCAGGGTAACCGCCCATCAAGCCCCATAACCGAAAGAACGGAGACCAGTCGATAAACTGGCGTAACGTGGCAATCGGCACATTTTTATATTCCACAATGCCGGTATATTTTGGATGAGGCACTTGGTAATCCGACCACTCGCCGCTGAACGCATCAAAGCGGTTGGCTCTGGCTTTCTCGATTGGTAACTGCTTGCGAGGCGCTTTTTTGTTGGCAAAAGCATGCTGGATTTGCTCGTACTCTTTTTTCGTTCTCGCCCACAATTCTGCTTTCGTTTCTGGATTCATCAACGCGGCACAGACGGTAACGGCACGGGAAGCATTGGTGGTGTAAATAACTTCGTGCTGATATTTCGGGTAAAGTTTAATTGCCGTGTGCTCTTTGGAGGTGGTCGCCCCGCCGATAATCACGGGAATGTTCAACTTCAAGCGGTTCATTTCGCCTAAAAAGTATTCCATTTCATCAAGGGACGGCGTGATCAAACCACTCAAGCCGATAATATCCGCGTTTTCGTCAATCGCCGTTTGAATGATTTTATCCGCAGGCACCATCACGCCCAGATCAATCACTTCAAAATTATTACATTGCAACACGACGCTGACGATATTTTTGCCGATGTCGTGAACATCGCCTTTGACGGTTGCAATCACCACTTTACCACTTGATGAGCCTTTTTGCTTGGTGGCGTTGATAAACGGCTCTAAATAGGCGACCGATTGCTTCATCACACGGGCGGATTTCACCACTTGCGGCAGGAACATTTTACCGTCCCCAAATAAATCACCGACCACGTCCATACCTGCCATTAGAGGCCCTTCAATGACTTCCAGTGGAGATGGGAGTTTTTGGCGGGCTTCTTCGGTGTCTTCCACAATATAGGTGGTGATCCCTTTCACCAAGGCGTGTTTTAAACGCTCTTCCACCGCCCAAGTCCGCCATTCTGCGATAGAATCGACCGCACTTTCGTTACCTTGATGGCGATATTTCTCGGCAATATCCAATAAACGTTCTGTGGCATCAGGGCGGCGATTGAGCACAGCATCTTCCACCACATCACGCAATTCAGGATCGAGATCGTCATAAATCGCCAACTGCCCTGCATTCACGATCCCCATATCCATTCCTTGCTTAATGGCGTGATAGAGGAAGACGGCGTGAATGGCTTCACGCATCACATTGTTACCACGGAAAGAGAAGGACACATTCGACACCCCGCCTGAAATTTTGGCATGCGGTAAAGTGCGTTTGATCCGCCCTGTGGCGTTGATAAAATCCACGCCATAATTGTTGTGCTCTTCAATGCCTGTGCCGATGGCGAAAATGTTGGGGTCGAAAATAATATCTTCAGGCGGAAAGCCCACTTGATTGACTAGAATATTGTAAGCTCGGGTACATATCTCTACTTTGCGTTCTTCGGTGTCCGCTTGCCCCACTTCATCAAATGCCATCACGACAACTGCTGCACCGTATTTACGCACTAATTTTGCTTGGGTGATAAATTTTTCCTCGCCCTCTTTTAACGAAATAGAATTGACAATCCCTTTTCCTTGAATGGCTTGCAAACCTGCTTCAATCACATCCCATTTAGAGGAATCGATCATCACCGGCACTTTTGCCGCATCGGGTTCGGTCGCCATAATATTGAGAAAACGGGTCATGCATTTTTGTGAATCAAGTAGGGCTTCGTCCATATTCACATCAATCACTTGTGCCCCGTTTTCCACCTGATCGATGGCGATCTCAATAGCTTCGGCAAATTTTTCTTCTTTGATTAATTTTTTGAATTTTGCCGATCCCGTTACGTTATTACGCTCCCCTACATTGACAAAGAGCGTGTCATCATCAATGGTTAGCGGTTCAAGCCCTGATAAACACATTGCCGTTTTAATTTCAGGCAATGGGCGTGGCGGAATGTTTTCTACCGCTTGAGCAAAGGCTTTTATGTGTTCGGGCGTGGTGCCACAACAGCCGCCAATGATATTGACAAAGCCACTTTCCGCCCACTCTTTTAAGTGTGCTGCCATTTCAGCCGCGCCTAAATCATAGCCGCCAAAAGCATTAGGTAAGCCGGCGTTAGGGTGAACGGAAACGTAGGTTTCACTAATTTTCGCCATCACTTCCACATAAGGTCGTAATTCTTTCGGGCCTAAGGCGCAGTTCAAGCCAAAGCTGAGCGGTTTGGCGTGGCGGAGGGAATTATAAAAGGCTTCGGTAGTTTGCCCTGAAAGGGTTCGCCCGGAGGCATCGGTAATCGTGCCGGAAATCATTATAGGCAATTCCACGCCCAGCTCCTCAAACACCGTTTCAATGGCAAAAACGGCAGCTTTGGCGTTGAGCGTGTCGAAAATGGTTTCGATCATAATAATGTCTGAACCGCCCTCAATTAAACCTTTAGCGGCTTCTGAGTAGGCATTGACCAATTCCATAAAAGTGACGTTACGAAAGCCCGGATCGTTCACATTAGGGGAAATAGATGCAGTTCGATTAGTCGGTCCAAGAACGCCCGCAACAAAACGAGGTTTTTCAGGCTTGGTATATTTATCGGCGGCAAGACGTGCTAATTTTGCTCCGGCAAAATTCAGCTCATAAGCAATGCTTTGTAAATCATAATCCGCTTGCGCAATAGTGGTGGAACTAAAGGTATTGGTTTCAATAATATCCGCCCCCGCTTCAAGGTACTTTTCATGAATAGCGGAAATCAACAGTGGCTGTGTGAGGGTAAGCAAATCGTTATTACCACGTAAATCAACCGCACTTTCTTTAAACCGTTCGCCACGGAAATCCGCTTCAGTCAGTTTATATTTTTGGATCATCGTCCCCATCGCACCATCAAGGATTAAAATGCGTTGGGCAAGGGCATTTTTGAGTTGGTTGAAAGCCTGTGTTTGCATATTATGTGATATAGTTTTTGGCATAGTTGAAATGGTTAATAAAAGAAATGAGCAATGGGCTGATGATAGACAGAACGCTGGGGAGTGTCAAATATCCAATAAAAAAGCTAAGGTATAAAATTTATTCCTTAGCTTTTTTTCATTTGTTTTTAAATTATTGGCAATAAACACGAGCCGTACGAGGGGTGTAAATACCCAAAGTCACTATGCCCAATAAGATATTTTTGCCTGTTAATTCGCTTTCAACTTTCGCAATTTTTTCTTCGCTTCCGCAAACCTTTACGGCATTCACCGTTTCTTCTTGACCGACACCAAATAGGAAGAACGTTTGGTTATCTTCAAGCGTTAATTTACCGGTTTGGCTTTTTACATAGGCGGTTTGAGTTGAACAAGCAGAAAGTAGTAAGGTGGTAGTGGCTAAAAGCGTCATTAAAAATTTTTTCATCATATCATTCCTTATTTTTTGCAATAGATTCTCATATCTCTCGGGCTATAAATGCCATAAGAAATCATATTTAATAACCCGTTTAAGAAAGTTTGTTGTGTTTGTACTTTAGCCGTGCTGCCATTGGCACAAACCTCATTGGTCTCTTTTTCAACTTGTTGCCCAATGCCGGCAACAAAGAAATGTTGCATTTTATCGAAACTTGCTTTTTCTTGAGCGGGTTGTTCAGACACAATATAGGTTTGAGTTGAGCAGCCAACCAGACTTGCCAGTAATATTGCTACAGTTGTAGCGAGTGAGAGTTTTTTCATGACGACCTCATCTGTTTTATATGAAAATTTAGGGGAAATTAAAACTGTAACTGCTAGATTTGTCAAGGCTATCTCTTGCATTTCTAAAAATCAATTTATTTAATCACACCACACGCCATACGAGCTCCGCCACCACCCAGTGGCGCCGGGTGATCGGAATGGTTATCTCCACCGGCGTGAATCATCATGGAACGACCACGCACTTCATCTAAATGTTTAATGCGTGGAGCTAACACCGGATTGGTTGCGGTGCCGTCATGTAATACGGTTAATGCCGGTAAATCCCCTAAATGGGCATCATCTTGCCAGGGGTAACCGTGTTGTTTGGCTTCTTTTGGATCCCAGTGACCACCGGCGGCGAGACCTGCGGTGAGTTTGCCGTCTTTTTCTTTTGGTTCACAACTTGGGTTTTGGTGAAGATGAAAACCGTGTAAACCTTCTGTTAGCCCTTGTAAGTTTGGTGTGAAAACTAAACCATAAGCGGATTCGGTAATCGTGACTGTGCCGACATCTTTATTGCCTTTTACCGGGTCAAGTTGTTGCACCTTGACTTCAATGGATTTATCGGTGGCTTGTTGTGCATTGACCAAAGTCGATGTACAAGCAGCTGTTAACGTTAATGCCAAGAGAGTTTTTAGATTCATATAAGCTCCTTATTGTTGAAAACTCATTCTCATTATAATGAAAGATTGGATAATAATTCGACAAGTTTTTGCAACAATTTAACATTATCGTGTAATTTTTAATTGTTGGTAGAGATAGTGGCGATAATCATTGACCAACTGGCTATCAGCACTGTCTTCCAATTTGCCCTTGCTTAAATGACGCATCGCTTTATTCGCTTTCATAAAATCATCTTGTGCCGCTAGCCCTGCTACATCCAGCAATACCCCGCCGGCAAAAGCAAGATCGAGAAAATCCTGTTCTTGTTTAAAAGTGGTATCAACATTCGTTCTTACCACAAATTGGGTAATGTAATCCGGCAAAGGTAAATCGCCTTTTTTGGCAGGAATAGCGTTATCAAAGGCCACTTGATGATCGCCAAAATAACCAAAAACAAAGGGCTTATTGCGTTGGTGTAAATAGTCATCCATTTTTTCAATGGCGTCATTGAGGGCAACAATACGTTGGGTGTAATCATTGAGCGCGGAAATACTCTTATCACTTAGCTCCGGCATAGCAAGGTTATAGCGATTTTCCATATCCAAACGATAAGGGCCGTGTTCACGCATGGTGAGCACATAGACAAACAAAGGTTGATTAATGTTTTCCAGTGAAGGGTGCTGTTTTTCTAAAATCATTCTGGTGTATGTCATCATTTCTTCACTGCTGATCGTCCACAAATTTTTACTCAAAGGAGCAGGGTAGCCTAAATCTTGCGGTTGTAACATTAAATCAAAACCAAAATGATCGTAAGCGGATTTTGCGTTGTAGTTACCTTTGGTGAAAGGCGAAAGTGCGACACAAAAATAACCTTGTGCCCGTAAATTTTTAACAAAACTTGATTGTAAATGTGGCACAACAGAATAGAACACGCCACTGGCTAATGCGCCAAAATCTGTACAAGGCACGCCGGCAAGAAAACTAAACTCCGATCGCCAAGTGGCCCCCGCAAAAGTATGCACCCGTAATGGCGAGATAAATACCGTATCATTTTGCTGTTCAAACATTGGTAAAGGGGGAATATTTTGTTGGGTGAAAGCAAATTGATGCGGATTCAGGGTGGATTCTAACAACGCCACCACAATATCCGGTTTGGTGGTGGGTGCTTGCTCTGTTTGCTCAGCATAAAGTGCGGTCATTTTTTTCGTAAAATTTTCACCTTCTCCGAGGAATTGTGGCACTTTAAAGAATATCCCCCGGCAAGACATCGGTAAATTTAAAAAGACATCACGTCCATCGTCCGGTAAAGAATCCAACCAAACCTGTAAAGCCTGAGGTTTTTTGGAATAATGCCACATAAGGGCAAAGCTGCAGAGAAATAATATCCCTCCGAAAAGATGCCCGAATGCGCCTAAGGATTCGACATCTGACCAGCCGAAAATCGCATAGCCAAGTAAGCCGAGCAAGCCTATCACGCCGACTAATGCCCCTTTATAGTGCATAAGGGTTTCCCAGTTTCGCCAATCCACCACAAGAAAAAAATCGGAAATGAGTAAGGGCTGTTTGTAATAATGGATTTTCAAGCGGTGGAATAACATCAATGCAACAAAGAGGACGGAGGCGAAATTAAGCGCGCGTTGCCATTGCCCGGTGAGGGCAAGCATTCCGCCGAAGAAGAAAACAAATAACGAAATGGCAAAGAGATAAGTCCATCGGTAATGGGAATTGATGATAAAAATTATTGCCGCAATAGTAAATAAAGCTAAAAAGGTGTAAGCAATCATTGCATTATTCCTTGTAATGATAAGTGTCAAGTCACCTGCGAGATAATAGGGGGAAGGGGAAAAGCTGTCAAACGCTATCAGGGAATTTCAGAAAGTGCGGTGAAAAAATGCCGAGAATTTTCACCGCACTTGAATGTATTAACGCAAAAATGCCGGGATATTTTTCTCGTATTCGGCGATTTTGTTTTCGTGCTGAAGGGTAAGCCCGATATTATCTAAGCCATTTAATAAGCAATGGCGACGGAATTCATCTAATTCAAAGTGATAGATTTTCTCGCCTACGGTCACTGTCATGGCTTCTAAATCCACATGAATTTGTTTACCTTCATTTGCCCATACCCATTGGAAGATTTCTTCTACTTCTTGCTCGCTCAAACGAATTGGTAGCATATGATTGTTTAAGCTATTGTTATAGAAAATATCGGCAAAACTTGGGGCGATCATCACTTTAAAACCGTAATCGGCCAGTGCCCAAGGGGCGTGTTCACGAGAAGAACCGCAACCGAGATTTTTACGCGCAAGTAAAATGGTTGCCCCTTGATATTGTGGAAAGTTCAACACAAATTCCGGGTTCGGTTGTGTACCTTCTGCATCTAAATAACGCCATTCGTGGAATAAATGTTTGCCAAAGCCTACTCGTGTAATGGCTTGTAAAAATTGCTTAGGAATGATGGCATCCGTATCCACATTTGCCGCATCCAATGGTACGACTAAGCCTGAAAGTTGTTTAAATCCTGCCATTTTATTTTCCTCTTTAATTTAATGCCACATCACGAATATCAACAAATTTACCGAACATACCCGCAGCCGCCGCCATGGCCGGGCTGACAAGGTGGGTTCGGCCGTTACGGCCTTGACGACCTTCAAAGTTGCGGTTGCTGGTGGAGGCGCAACGTTCCCATTCGCCTAGGCGGTCATCATTCATCCCTAAACACATAGAGCATCCCGGGTTACGCCATTCGGCACCTGCTTCAATAAAGATTTTATCTAAGCCTTCTTTTTCTGCCTGTTCTTTGACAAGCCCTGAACCCGGCACGACGAGAATACGTTTCACGTTATCGGCTTTTTTACGCCCTTTCATCACAGCCGCAGCAGCACGCAAATCTTCAATACGGGCATTGGTACAAGAGCCGATAAAGACTTGATCTACGCTAATATCCTTCAAATCCGTATTCGCTTCTAAACCAATGTATTGTAAGGCTTTTTCGGCAGATGCACGGGTGATAGGATCGTCCATTTCTGCAGGATTAGGCACTAACTGATTAATGCCAATCACCTGCCCCGGGTTGGTTCCCCAAGTGACTTGTGGTGCAATATCTTTGGCGTCTAAGGTGACAACCGTATCAAATTCTGCATCATCATCGGATTTTAGGGTTTTCCAGTATTCCACTGCATCATCCCAATCTTTCCCTTTCGGTGCATAAGGGCGACCTTTTAAATAGGCAAAGGTGGTTTCATCAGGTGCAATTAAACCGGCTTTTGCGCCCATTTCAATTGCCATATTACAAACGGTCATTCGCCCTTCCATGGAAAGATCACGAATGGCTTCACCGCAAAATTCTACAACGTGTCCTGTGCCGCCCGCCATGGTGGTTTTACCGATGATAGCAAGGATAATATCTTTGGCGGTAATACCCGGTGCAACCTTACCTCGCACCTCTATTTTCATGCTTTTCGCCCGTGCTTGCTTTAAGGTTTGGGTGGCTAAAACATGTTCCACTTCAGAGGTACCGATACCAAATGCCAATGCACCGAATGCACCGTGAGTGGCCGTGTGGGAATCCCCACAAACAATGGTCATCCCCGGTAGGGTTAAGCCTTGTTCGGGCCCCATGACGTGCACAATCCCTTGTTCTTTCGTCTTCATATCGAACAATTGAATACCCGTCGCTTTGGTATTTTTTTCCAGTTCTAATACTTGAATTTTTGCCTGACCTTCTAATTTATTCACATCACGCACTTGAGTGGAAATGCTGTGATCCATCGTGCCGAAGGTTTTTCCCACCTGACGCACATTGCGACCTGCTACACGCAAGCCGTCAAAGGCTTGTGGTGAAGTCACTTCGTGAATCAAATGGCGATTAATATACAAAATTGGCGTTTCGCCTTGTGCTTCGTAAACAATGTGAGCATCGAATAATTTTTGATAAAGTGTTTTTGCCATAATTTTTTCTCTGTTTTATGAGGGAGAAAGTGCGGTTGAAAAATACGTTAGATTTTGACCACACTTGTAGGGTGTGTGGATTGGTACAATCCACACACGCACCAATTTATTTTAGGTTATTCGTGCGTGAACCCAAGGGTTCACACACCCTACGATTAAATTGCTTCCGCAATTAACGTTCCCATTTCCGCCGTGGAAACAGGCGCTGAATCATCCGCTAAATCACCGGTGCGATAGCCGCTTGCCAGAACTTTTTGTACGGCATTTTCAATGGCATCAGCCGCTTCATTTAAATTGAAGCTATAACGTAGCATCATCGCTGCTGATAAAATTTGAGCAATCGGGTTGGCGATACCTTTTCCTGCAATATCCGGTGCAGAACCGCCTGCAGGCTCGTATAAACCAAAGCCTTCTTCGTTCAAACTGGCGGAAGGTAACATTCCCATTGAGCCTGTAATCATCGCCGCTTCATCGGAAATAATATCGCCAAAAATATTCGAGCAGAGCAACACATCAAAAGATTCCGGTGCTTTGATTAATTGCATGGTCGCATTATCGATATACATATTTTCAACGGTGACTTCAGGGTAGTCTTTGGCAATTTCTGCGACGGTTTCACGCCATAAAATAGAGGACTGTAACACATTGGCTTTATCCACCGAGGTGAGGTGTTTACGGCGTTTCATGGCTGCCTCAAATGCTGCACGGGCAATGCGTTCGATCTCATATTTATAATAGACTTCGGTATCGAAGGCTTTGGTTTGTGCCCCTTCACCTTCACGCCCTTTCGGCTGACCAAAATAAATCCCACCGGTAAGCTCACGCACCACCACCATATCAAACCCTTTTGCGGCAATATCCGCACGCAATGGGCAGAATTTTTCTAATCCTTTATAAAGGGTTGCCGGACGCAGGTTACAGAATAATTTGAAATGTTTACGCAATGGTAATAATGCCCCACGTTCCGGCTGTTGATCAGGGGGTAAATTTGTCCATTTTGGGCCACCTACGGAGCCGAATAAAATTGCATCTGCGGCTTCACACCCTTTTAAGGTTTCTGCAGGCAATGGACTACCACAGTAATCGATTGCCGCACCGCCTACATAAAATTCATTAAAGTTGAATTTAACATCGAATTTCTCTTGGATTTTATTGAGGACTTTGAGTGCTTCGGCCATCACTTCAGGACCGATACCGTCACCGGGGAGGACGGCGATGTTGTATGATTTCATTTGGGTTTTTCCTATTTTTATGTATTGAGTTTCGCCCAATGGGCGACCTACTTTTCTTTGCTTGTGCAAAGCAAAGTAGGCAAAAGAAACACACCCCAGTTAAATTGCTGATCTTTGCTTGGTTTCAATTTTCTTGACGGCAATTTTCTGAACCCGCCGCAAGCGGCTCAAACAGACGAAAATTTCCTAAAAATTGAAAGTCGCAAAGGCAATTTATATGGGGCCCCAAATTTATCGGAGCGTTATTTTAAAAGTGCGGTTGATTTTAAGTTTGTTTTTCCACCGCACTTTATTCGTAGAAAGAACAAAATGGGTTCCCTTCTTTGCCGCCTTTGTGTAATTGAATTTGTAGGAAATTTTCGTTTGTTTGAGCGTAGCGAGTTTAGAAAATTTCCGTTAAGCAAATTCAATGGAACAAAGGATTAAGGCAAAGCAGGGTTGCCTTTCTTTTGGTTACTTTTCTTTGGCAAAGCAAAGAAAAGTAACTCGCCCTTCAGGGCGAAACCTGAACGGGATTAAGCCCCGACTGCTTTATGATGTTTAATATCCGCCACTTTATGAGCTCGATAAATCGCATTAATCGCATGCACCAACGCCAATGCGGAGGATTCCACAATATCTGTGGCTAATCCCACACCGTGGAATTTTCTGCCTTCGTGTTCTACCACAATATCTACTTGGCCTAGGGCTTCTGCGCCTTCGCCTTTAGCGGTGAGGTGGTAGTGGGACATTTTGATGTCTAAGCCTGTTAAGGTCAAAATCGCATTATAGACGGCATCGACCGGGCCGTTTCCACCGATAGAGGAGGTGCTTAATTTTTCGCCGTCTAATTGTAGTTGAACAAAGGCGGTGGCAGGGTATTCTTTGGTCGAGTGCGCAGAAAGTTTATCCAATACCAAACGATCTTCATCGCCTTGTTGCATATCAATAAAGGCTAAGGCTTCTAAATCGTAATCAAACACTTGCCCTTTTTTATCGGCTAATTTCAAAAACGCATCGTATAATTTATCCAAATCATAATCTTGCTCGGTGTACCCCATATCCGCCATATGGCCTTTCACTGCGGCACGACCGGAACGGGCGGTGAGGTTCAATTTCTCTTTTTTCAACCCAATGGTTTCCGGCGACATAATTTCGTAGGTATTTTTATTTTTTAACATTCCGTCTTGATGAATACCGGAAGAATGGGCGAAAGCGTTAGAACCCACAATGGCTTTATTCGGTTGAATTGGCATATTGCAAAGCTGGCTCACCATTTGGCTGACACGGTGGATCTCTTGCGTGTTAATACGGGTATCCACACCGAACAATTCTTGACGGATTTTAATCGCCATGACCACTTCTTCAAGGGCGGTATTACCGGCACGTTCGCCGATACCATTAATCGTACATTCAATTTGACGTGCCCCATTTTGTACTGCGGTTAAGGAATTGGCAGTTGCCATACCCAAATCGTTATGGCAATGCACGGAAATCACCGCTTTATCGATATTCGGTACTCGGTTACGCACTTGCGCAATAATATTACCGTATTCCGTTGGCAAGCAATAACCTACGGTATCAGGGATATTAACGGTGGTCGCCCCGGCGTTGATTGCCGCCTCGACAATACGACAAATATTATCAATACCGGTACGACCGGCATCTTCGCAGGAAAATTCTACATCGTCGGTGTAATTACGGGCACGTTTTACTGCCGCTACCGCCATTTCTACCACCTCATCAAAGGTGCGTTTTAATTTCGCTTCCACGTGCAAGGCAGAACTGGCGATAAAGGTGTGAATACGGAAGGCTTCCGCCACTTTTAAGGCTTCATAGGCAGCATCAATATCTTTATCCACTGCTCGGGATAACGCTGCCACACGCGAATTTTTGATATGGCGTGCAATGGTTTGCACAGATTCAAAATCTCCTTGGGAAGAAACCGGAAAACCCACTTCCATCACATCCACCCCTAAGCGTTCCAACGCCAAGGCAATTTGCAATTTTTCTTTCACGGTCAAACTTGCTTTTAATGCTTGTTCGCCATCACGCAACGTGGTGTCAAAAATAATCACACGATCTGTCATAACAATGTCCTTCTAAAATCACGCCAAAAGTGCGGTTGTTTTTTGCAAAATTTTTTAAACAAAAACCCGCAACTTTTTGAAGTGCGGGTTGGTTGAATGAAGAGGATTTACATTGACTTGTTTTTCATCCACAACTTAGCCGCACAAAGCATGTGAGCGCAGCAGGTTGAGGGATAAAAAAACAGAAGAAAACATAAAAATCCTATGAAAATTCGTTGTAAAACCCTTGCTATGTTACGAATAAATCAAACGCTGTCAAATGCTTTTTTAGCGTTTTATCTTTTAATTTTAGATATTTACCGAAATAATCTAGAAGATTAAACTAAAAACCTCTTCATTTACAGATGAAAATGCCAAATAATTTAGCTTAACCTTGCTTTTTCTCTACTTTTTATTCATTTCTAAGGCTACAAAAAAATCATCAATTTTTTTGTTTTTACGCTTTTTAGGCAAAAGTGCAGTAGAAAAAACGGTCGTTTTTTCCTTTCTCATCGAATTTAGCTCTTTATGAAAAAAGAACCCTTCCATAAGGTGAAGGGTTCTTTTCCGAGGTTTTAATTTTCCTTTTTATTTTTTGATCTTTTGCCAAGTAAAAACGCAATCAGTGCCAGCACTAACGCCCCGAAGCCACCCAATATAGCAGCCCAATATTCACCAAATATTTTTTCAAGCGGGTTTGGAAGGTTTTGCAATCTTTCATCTTGATAATTTTGACATCCGTCCTGGCTACCGTTATCACAAGCCAGTCCAAATAATTCTTTGGCTTTATATAAATCTTGTCGTACGGTTTTACCGTTTAAATATTGCAATCCCAGTGTATTTTGTGCTGCCGAGTGATTTTGTTTCGCGGCTTGGGTTAAATAATCAAGACCTTTAGGAATATCTTTTTTATAACCAAAATATTCGTTATCTTCTTGAGTTCTCCAACCCAACCAAAATTTTCCTAACCAATATTGCGCTTCTTGATTATTCATTTCAGCTGCTTTCGTTATAAATTCAAGAGCTTGCTGTTTATTTTCTTCTACCCCCCATCCTCCATGATAATTAAGTGCAAGTTGATACAAAGCTTCTGCATTTTTAGGCTCATTTTTTACTTTGGCTAAATTTACCTCAAAGTCCGCCTTGCCTTTTTCAATGAGATTTTTTGCAAATTCTTTTCTAAACTCTGCCTCACGCTCTTTCTCCTCTTTACGTTCTCTTTCCCAGCGTTCCGCCATACTTTCAGCACTTTCGACTAAAAACATATCTTTCATATTATTGTAATTATTACAGCCGTTCTGATCGCCTAAATCACAACCTTTACCATAAAGCTCACGGGCTTTGTGTTTATCTTGTCTTGTGCCATAGCCATTTTCATAAAGATAACCAAGATTTGTGGTAGCTGCGGCATGTTTTTGTTCCGCCGCTTTTTCATACCATTTTTTGGCTTGAATATAATCTTGTTCTACCCCTTCTCCTATATAATACGACACACCAAGATTAAATTGCGCCTCCGTATAGCCTTGTTCGGCGGCTTTTGTGAACCATTTTACCGCTTCAGTATAATCTTGTTTTACCCCTTCTCCTCTGTCATACGACATACCAAGATTAAATTGCGCATTTGCATACCCCTGTTCGGCGGCTTTTGTGAACCATTTCACCGCTTCGGTATAATCTTGTTTTACCCCTCGTCCACTGACATACATAAAACCAAGATTATATTGTCCAACTGAATTCCCCTGTTCAGCGGCTTTTGTGTACCACTTTATCGCCTCGACATCATCTTGTTTTACGCCTCGTCCATTGGCATACATCCCACCAAGATTAGATTGTGCATTTGCATCCCCTTGTTTGGCAGCTTTTCTATACCACTTTACCGCTTCAACATAATCTTGTTTTACCCCTTTTCCTCCTTCATACGACATACCAAGATGAAATTGCGCCTCCACATTGCCTTGTTCGGCGGCTTTTGTGTACCATTTTGCGGCTTCGGCATCATCTTGTTTTACGCCTTCTCCTCTTTCATATGATACACCAAGATTAAATTGCGCATTTGCATACCCCTGTTCGGCGGCTTTTGTGAACCATTTCACCGCTTCGGTATAATCTTGTTTTACCCCTTGCCCACTGACATACATAAAACCAAGATAATATTGTGCAACTGCATACCCCTGTTCGGCGGCTTTTGTGTACCATTTTGCGGCTTCGGCATCATCTTGTTTTACCCCTTGTCCATGGACATACATACTACCAAGATTAGATTGTGCAACTACTGCCCCCTGTTCGGCGGCTTTTGTTAACCACTTTACAGCTTCAACATAATCTTGTTTTACACCTTGCCCTTCCGCATACATAAACCCAAGATTATCTTGTGCCTTTACGTCACCTTGTTCTGCTAACGGTTTCCATAAACTAAACGCTGTTTGATAATCACCTTTCTCAATAGCTTTAACTCCTTGTAGAAATTGAGCTTCATCGTTTTCGTAATTAGCCAAAGCAATAGGGCTTGTGGTGGTAGAAAAAGCAAAAAGTGCGGTGAAAAGTTTGGTTAGTTTCATTTGAAATACCTTCTTATTTAATTTCCTTGTTAAGTTGTTTTAAAAACGCTTTTTGTTTTTGTGCATATTCGTTAATTAAAGGAATAAATTCATCAATATCCGGTTGAACATCATAAATAAAATAATTTCCATCTTGTGTTTGTTGACTATGAAATCCTTCAGATAAAGTAGTTTTTATTCTTTTATATCTTTGGTGTAGATTGGTGAGGTCATCTTTGAAGTCTTGAATAATATTCCGAGTTTTACTTTGTGAAACCACATAAATCTCATCAAGTCGGTTTAAATAAAATTCAATATTCCAATTGGTATGCCACACTTTTGAGTAATATTCTTCAATATCGTCATAATCCGTATTAAAACGATTAAAAGTCGGTATAAAATGTTGACGATAATTGTCTTTCAATTCCCTAATACATCTTAAAATTTTGTCGGTTTTCCATATTTTGTAGGTGCTTCTTAAGGCTAATCCGGAAAAAATGGCAGCGATTAATGCCCCTATTCCTGATAGCCATTCGTGTAGTTTTCCTGAAAGAAAATCCATGTAAATACTATTTGCCATAACAATACCAAAAAGTGTGCCGGCTATTAGCCCAATTGAGAATTTAGCGGTTGACCATAATTGCTTCATTTTTAAACATAAAACCAGTGAAATAAAACCCGCCTATTGAAAAAAAAAAAACGATTGTGTCAAGCTATTAAAGAGTGGTTTTGCAAGTTTTTGAGAAAAAACTGAGGGAGCGGATTTTTGAGCAGATAGAGAAAGGTGGGCGGATTACCTGACTTTGATTTCTATTTTTGAGACACAGATCGCAAAAGTGCGGCGAAAAACTCGCACATTTTTCTATTTATTACATAATCAAACCTTTATTGAAGGAATGGGAAAAGAAATGAACAATATAAACGAAACTTTACTTCGTTTAATGCAAGTGCCTAAATTAGGCAGCGTGGCAATTGAGAGAATTTTATCGAATGTTACGTTAAAAGAATTATTACAGTATGATGAAACGGCTTTTCGTCAAATGGGCTGGAGTGCTATTCAAATTCGCCGTTGGTTTAAACCGGAAAGGAAATTTATAGATTCGGCACTGATTTGGGCGGAGAAAGAGGGAAATCATTTAGTGAATTATTTTTCACCGTTTTACCCTTATTTATTGAAACAAATTTCAAGTTTTCCTCCTTTATTATTTGTAAAAGGCAATGTGACGGTGATTTCACAGCGGCAAATGGCCATGGTGGGTAGTCGATATTGCACCGCTTATGGGGAACAGTGGGCAAAATATTTTGCCACAGAATTATCCCTTGCCGGTTTTACCATTACAAGCGGATTAGCTTTAGGGATTGACGGACACAGTCATCGTGCGGTAGTGGAGATTAAAGGACAAACTATTGCGGTATTGGGAAGTGGGTTAAACGAAATTTATCCGGCAAAACATCGTGAATTAGCAAAACAGATTATTGAAAATAATGGTGCGTTAGTGTCCGAATTTGCGCCAAACCAACCACCAATTGCCGCTCACTTTCCACGTCGTAATCGGATTATTAGCGGGCTTTCGGTGGGAACATTGGTGATTGAGGCAACGGAAAAAAGTGGTTCCCTAATTACGGCACGTTACGCTTTGGAACAAAATCGTGAAATTTTTGCGTTACCCGGAAGTGTGATGAGTGAATTTAGCCGGGGTTGTAACCGATTGATTAAACAAGGCGGTATGCTGGTCGAAGATGTGAAAGATATTCTTGATACGCTTTATCAACATTCTATTCATAGCCAAACGAAAATCGATTTTAACCAAGTAGAAACCGCAACCTATACCCCACCACCGGATCCTCGTAGAGTGGTTGAGGCACCAAGTCATCCTAAACTTTATGCGAGAATCGGCTACACGCCGGTGAGTATTGATGATCTAGCACAGGAATTTGGTTTGCCGGTAGATGTGTTGTTGGTGCAGCTTTTAGATTTAGAGTTACAGGATCTGATTCTTAATGAAAATGGGCTTTATAAACGGGTATAGAAATATGCTAGAATGGCGTGCATTCTATTAAGGAGAGACTATGTTAGCCATTATTTCCCCCGCAAAAACCCTCGATTTTGAAAGTGCGGTGAGAAAACTTCCTGTTTTTCAACCGCACTTAACCGATTACAGTGCCCAATTAATTGATATTTGTCGCCAATTTTCTCCACAAGACATTGCTTCTTTAATGTCTATCAGCGATAAGCTGGCAGGGCTTAATGCCGCACGTTTTGCCGAGTGGACTATGGAACACAACGAACAGAATTCACGTGCCGCCATTTTTGCGTTTAAAGGCGATGTTTATACCGGCTTAGATGTCGATACCTTATCTAATGATGATATCCTGTTTGCACAATCTCATTTGCGTATGCTTTCCGGCTTGTATGGTTTACTTCGACCTCTGGATTTAATGCAGCCTTATCGTTTGGAAATGGGGACAAAATTAGCCAATAAAAAAGGCAAGGATCTTTATGCATTTTGGGGAAATGTGATTACCCAATCACTCCAGCAAGCCCTTGATGCACAAGGTGAGAATGTGTTGATTAATCTTGCCTCGGACGAATATTATAAATCGGTGAAAGAAAGCCAACTTCACGCACAAATCATCAAACCGATCTTTTTAGATAACAAAAACGGTCAATATAAAGTAGTGAGTTTTTATGCGAAAAAAGCCCGAGGGTTGATGTGCCGTTATATGATTCAACAGCGTTTAACCCAAGCGGAACAATTAAAAGATTTCGATTTAGGTGGTTATTGGTTTGATGAAGCGGCTTCTAATGAAAAAGAATGGATCTTTAAGCGGGAGCATTATGAATAAAATTATTGTTATTTTGACCGCACTTTTCCTCTCAGCCTGTGTAAGTCAACCTTCACAACTGGATATCCCTGAGCAGATTCAATACCAAAACAAACACTATCATAAAGCCGCCGGGCAAGATTTAGGCTCGGTGGCACGTTATGTCTATGCTAGTCAACCGGACACTTTAGAAAAATGGCAGTCACAAATTGAATTGCTGTTGGATCGTAATGAAAGGCAGCTTGATATTAAAGATCGAATTACTTTGCGTGAGCGTGTTTATCGCAACACGGAAGTAGCATCATTCAAATTAACGCCAATCAAAAACAGCAAAACCAATAGGGATGAAGGATTAAAAGGCTATGTAATTTACGCACCGACGGAAAAAGATCCTTATTGGCAGGTGAATATGATGAGGGGAAAAGAAATGGCAACATGTGGTTTTGTACAATTTCAATATTCCCAAAAAGTGAAGAAAAGCCGACATTTAAGTAGGGAAAAAATTTTACGGTATTTGCAGAAATACCTCATTGCAAAGGAAATGAAACAGATTGATAACATGCCTTGGCAGTGGCACTGTCAAAATATCAACAGAAAATTTATCTAGATCAAAAGGTGAAGACATTTCTTAAATTTTTTCTAGAGCCATTAGACTGAATCGTGTAACCTTAGCAACATTTCTTTATTTTTAACTTAATAAGTAGGTCGTATATGATTAAAAAAATTGCAGTATTAACCAGTGGTGGTGATGCCCCGGGGATGAACGCTGCCATTCGTGGCGTGGTACGTGCGGCATTAGCGGAAGGTTTGGATGTTTTTGGTATCTATGATGGTTATCAAGGCTTATATAACAATAAAATTAAGCAATTAAACCGTTATAGTGTCTCTGATGTGATTAATCGTGGCGGGACATTTTTAGGTTCTGCACGTTTCCCTGAGTTTAAAAATCCGGAAGTGCGGGCAAAATGTGCGGAGATTTTACGTTCGCACGGCATTGATGCCTTAGTGGTGATTGGCGGTGACGGTTCTTATATGGGGGCTAAACTTCTCACGGAAGAACACGGTTTCCCTTGTGTCGGTATTCCGGGCACGATTGATAATGATGTGGCGGGAACGGATTACACCATCGGTTATCAAACCGCACTACAAACGGCGGTGGATGCGATTGACCGTTTACGTGATACCTCAAGTTCCCACCAGCGTATTTCTATCGTAGAAATTATGGGACGTCATTGTAGCGATTTAACTATTTCTGCAGGTATTGCCGGTGGTTGTGAATATATCGTTGCCTCTGAAATGGAATTTGATCGTGAAGAGTTAGTTCAGCAAATCGAACGCAGTATTATTCGGGGTAAACGCCATGCGATCATTGCGATCACTGAATTAATTACGGATGTTCATTCCCTTGCAAAAGAAATTGAAGCACGTGTAGGACACGAAACCCGCGCAACCGTATTAGGCCATATTCAACGTGGCGGTTCACCTTGTGCATTTGACCGTATTTTGGCTTCACGCATGGGGGTTTATGCGGTGGATATTCTACTTCAGGGCAAAGGCGGTTATTGTGTTGGGATCCAAAACGAACAGCTTGTTCACCATGATATTATTGATGCGATCAATAATATGCGCCGTGAATTCAAAGCGGATTGGTTGGAAGTAGCGAAACGCTTAGAATAAGTCATAAAAAAGTGCGGTTGTTTTCAACCGCATTTTTATATGCTACGCTTTGTCACCTCATATCTAAACATCAGTATTAAGGTTTAATCAATGTTTACGGGTCTTTTAGTTGGGATTGCTTTCGGAATCCTCCTTCAGCGAACACAATTTTGCTTTGTTTCAGGCTTTCGCCGTTTATTGTTTGAAAAAAATTTCCAATTTTTAACCGCACTTTTCATCGCCGTAAGTGTGCAATCAGTGGGCTTTTTTACGCTTGCTGAGTTCGATCTTCTCACCATTCCTCAAACCCCTTTACCGATTTTTGCCACCGTAGTTGGGGGGCTGTTATTTGGTGTGGGAATGGTGTTAAGCAACTGTTGTGGAAGTGGTGCTTGGTTTCGTTCAGCAGAAGGAGCACTTGGGAGTTTTTTAGCCTTGGTGGCTTTTGCGATAACCTTGGCATCAACACAAAGCGGCAGTCTTCATCATTTTATCCGCCGTTGGACGCAACAAAGCCCCCCCTGGGATAACATCTACTTAACGTTAGCGATTTCACCTTGGTGGTTAGTGGGCATATTAGTGTTTTTTACCCTCATTTTATTTTTTCGCCGAGAAAAATTCAGTCGTGCTGAAAATCTTTCATTTTTTAACCGCACGTTTAAAAGTGATTGGAATCCTTATCTCGGCGGATTGTTAATGGGAGGATTGGGCGTTTTGGCATGGTATCTCAGTGCACAAACCGGCCGTAATTATGGCTATGGCATTGCCGTGCCCTCCGCCAATGTTGTGCAATATTTAGTGATTGGACAACAACGCTATTTAAACTGGGGGAGTTTATTTGTTTTAGGCATTCCGCTGGGGGCGTTTATCATGGCGAAACTAAGCGGTGATTTTCAGTTAAGAATGCCTGAACCAAAAGAGGCTTTACGCCGCATTGCAGGTGGTGTAACGATGGGGTTTGGAGCGGCACTGGCCGGCGGTTGTACGGTTACTAATGCATTAGTGGCAACAGCTTATTTTTCTTGGCAAGGTTGGTTGGCAACGGGCTGTATTTTAATGGGATGTTGGGGAGCGAATAAATGGCTCGTCAAAAGATAAAAGGAAAAAACACAATGAAATTTAACCGCACTTTATTGGGCACAAGTCTGCTATTTTTGCTTGCCGCATGTGAAGATAATCAAGTGAAAACCATTGAAACCAAAGCACTTTTAGAGAATTTAAATAATCCGAATTATGTGATTATTGATTCTCGTCAAGACAGCTTTTACAACGGTTTTAAAGATAACAATGCGACACGCGGCGGGCATATTCCTGGTGCTGTGTCGTTTTCTTGTGCCTGGTTGGATGCCATCGCACCGGACAAATTTGAATCTTTTGCGACAGCTAAAGGCATCACAAAAGATAAAACCTTGGTTTTTTACGATTCTAATCCCGATAATCTTGCTTGTATCAGTGCGGATTTCGCTGCCAAAGGTTACAAAACATTCGTTTTTAATGATTTTGTGAGCTATGCCAATGCGGGCTATCCTTTGGAATATTTTCCAAATTTCCATTATAGCGTATCGCCTGACTGGGTTAATGCGGTGATTAACGGAGAAAAACCGGAAACCTACGAGAATAATCAATTTGCCGTTTTTGAGGTTTCTTGGGGGCCTTTGGAGAAATCGCAGGGGTATGTTCAACATATTGGGGGGGCCTATCACTTCGATACAGATTGGATTGAAAACGGTCCCATTTGGAATTTATCCTCACCGGAGGTGATTGAACAAAATTTATTAAAAAATGGTATCACTGCGGATAAAACGATTATTTTATATTCTGATAACCAATTAGCGGCCTATCGTGTATTCTGGGCGTTGAAATGGGCAGGCGTGAAAGATGTGAGAGTGTTAAACGGTAATCTTTCGACGTGGATGGATGCTAATTTGCCCACAGAGACCACAATGAATACGCCTGCACCAGAAACCGTTTTTGGTGCAAAAATTCCAGCCAATCCCGCAATTGATATTGAAACCCCAAAAGAAATTATCGCCGCTCAAAAACAGGGATTGAAGTTAATCAGCAATCGGGCTTGGGATGAATATGTAGGAAAAATCAGCGGCTATGATTATATTCCGGGAAAAGGTGAGCCTTTGGGCGCAATTTGGGGCTTTGCCGGAACGGATTCGTCCAATATGGCGGATTATTATGATCCCGATGGAACGTTGCGCAATCCAAATGAAATATTTGCTTTATGGAAAACCCAAGGCATTGAAAAAAATGATAAATTAGCCTTTTATTGTGGTACGGGCTGGCGTGCCGGCGTGCCTTGGTTTATGACGCAGCTCGCCGGTTGGACAAATACCGCCGTGTATGACGGTGGCTGGAATCAATGGCAAATGGATTCCATTTACCCTGTACAAAAAGGTGCGCCGAATAATCTTTTAAAACCGGATGCCAAAAATGATTTTGGTAAAGTAATGAAAAAAGGAAATTCTTGCAAAAGTTAATTTTCGCTAAAATTTGCATAGCTTTTTATTGCGTAAAAGTGCGGTCAGATTGACCGCACTTTTTTATGGATTAATGTAACTTCAATCTCGGTTTCAAATAGCGGTTAATTTTATCAACCAAAATAATCAACCCGATTTTGATACAGCCATGCAAAGCATGTTGATGCATGCGATAAAGGGAAACATAAGCAAATTGCGCAAATTTACCATGTACGGTTAATGGGTTTTTGCCAAATTTATTGGTTAAACTGCCCAGTGCAGTGAAACTGGAAAGTGACACCAACGTACCTTTATCATTATATTTAAAAGGTTTTAGCGGTTTGTTTTCAAAAATTGCAAAGATATTTTTTGCACAAGCCTTTGCCATTTGGTGTGCTGCCTGAGCACGTGGTGGAACTAATTTGCCGTTTTCTTGCATCAAAGCCGCACAGTCGCCAATCGCAAAAATACTATCATCGACCGTGGTTTGTAGCGTGCCCTTCACCACCAATTGATTAATACGGTTGATTTCCAAGCCGTCAAAATTATGGGTCACTTTCGATGTGCGTACACCCGCAGCCCAAACGATGAGATCGGCTTTGATTTCTTCGCCCTCTTTTGTCACAAGTGTATTTGGCTGAGCTTCCGTAATCATAGTATTCAATTTTACATTGGCACCCATTTCATGCAGTTCATCCAATACGGCGGCAGAGAGATCTTCCGGCAATGCGGGTAATAAACGAGGTCCGGCTTCCACTAATGTCACTTGCAGACAGGAACTGTCAATTTTTCCGTAACCGTAAGAAGATAAATCTTCTGCGGCGTGGTAAAGCTCTGCGGTCAATTCCACCCCTGTTGCACCGCCGCCTACAATGGCGATATTAACTTTGTTTTCATCCACCAGTTTTTGTTTTGACTCGGCTTCGCCAATATCATCCAACACACGATTTTCAGAAAATTTTAGGAAAAGTTCCAACATTTTATGTTGGAAACGTAAGGCTTGCTCGGAGCTGTCTAAGAAAATGCAATTCTCCGCTACACCTTTTGTGTTGAAATCGTTAGATTTACTGCCAATCGCCATCACAAGATAATCGTAAGGAATACGGCGGGCAATCACCAACATATCGCCTTCCTGTCCATAAACCGGGGCTAACTCCACATATTTTTGTTCACGATTGATGCGTGTAATTGAGCCTTGTTCAAAGCTAAAATAATGGTTTTTACCGTGGGCCCGATAACTTAATGAATCCACGCCGTCATCCATCACGCCTGTGGCAATTTCGTGTAATAAAGGTTTCCAAAGATGGGTGGCATTACGATCCACAAGGGTGATTTTTGCCTGTCCTTTGCGACCCAGTTTATCGCCTAAAAAAGTCGCCAATTCAATTCCGCCGGCCCCCCCGCCAACGATAACGACATTCTTCATACTGCTCTCCTAAATAAAATATTGTTAAAAATGTTAAATCTTTGTAATGATAGCATAACTCAAGAAATGATAAGAAAAACTTTTGTCAAAATAACCGCACTTATCGGTGGCAACGTTCATAAAGCGGTTGTAATTGCCGAATGGTATTGGCTATAAAATCAACAGGATAGATATTCTGTAATGCATTTTTTTCAATATTACGACCAATGCACCAAAAATCCTCATCAGAACGCAAAGATAAATCTTCCACCGCAAGCCGATTAACCTGACGAAAATCCGCATATTCGCTTTCATCGCCACGCCATATATCCCAATGGGAAAAGGCTTCAAAATCGAAATCATCCCACCACCGGTTATATTGTTGCAGATTAATTTGCGAGCGATCCGCGCGGTAACAATGCCAATCCAAACTCACGGAAAGGCGGCGGCGATTCAATAGAACAGAAAAAATTGCTGCTGAGTTTTGATTAAATTCATATTTAAAATATGCAAAAAAATGCGCCCGCACTTGCCATCCGTTCGTCCAGCTTTCAATGTGCGGCTTGGCAAATGGCGCGCCAAGTTGCACCGATACAGCCTGAATAATGGCTTTCCAATTTTCCCATTCCGTTTTGTAACGTGCCTTGATCGCCGGAATTTCTTCAGGACAAAATTTCTTCATTTGAGCAAATTGAAAGAAAGGAATATTGAAAAGATCGCAAGATTTTTCGGATAAAGTGAGCATGATTAAATTTCCAGAAAGTAAATGAGGCTTTAACGGCTTGGTTAAAAATCGTTGTAGTTTTTAATCGCACTTTGCGTGAAAACGCCCTTATCTTCCCAGCGCAACATTGTCATTCGGTTGTTCCAAACACAGCCCGTGTCCAAGGCGTAAATATTTTGCGGCGTGGGTTCGTCCACCAAGCTCGCCCAATGCCCGAAAACAATCGGGATTTGTTGATAAAGGGGATTTGGCAGATTAAACCAAGGGGTCAGTTCTGCCGGTGCGGCTTTCGGTGGGGCTTTACAAGCAAAATCCAAACGATGATCCCAATAGCAAAAACGCATTCGGGTGAATACATTGATACTGTAGCGCAGGCGTTCAATGCCTTGCAAATCAGGCGACCATCGATTCGGTGAGTTGTCGTACATTTGTGCAAGCAAGGCGGCAAAATCGCCGTTTTGTAAAATCTCTTCCACCTCTTTTGCACAGGCTTTTGCTGTCGCCAAATCCCAATCGGGTGAGATCCCGGCGTGTGCCATGACAACCCCCGGGTTTTCGTTGTGAACCAATAAAGGTTGATGACACAACCAATCCACCAGCTCCTCAAAATCGGGCGCATTAAAAATGGCGTCTACACGATCACGGGGTTTCACTTTTTTGATACCAAGTGTGGTGGCAATGAAATGTAAATCGTGATTGCCTAACACCGTTTGTGCAGCCTGGCCTAAGGATTTGACAAAACGTAAACATTCTAGGGATTTATCGCCCCGAGCCACCAAATCGCCCACAAGGTAAAGTTTATCCCGTGTCGGCTCAAATTCCACTTTTTCCAACAAAAGCTGTAATTCATCAAAACAACCATGCAGATCACCTACAAAATAATTTGCCATTTTTGACCGCTCTTTTATTCGTCTAAAGCCACAATTTCATCTTGTTTACCTTCTATCGGCGGATTGTCTGCCAACCAATTCGCCAAACGGGCATAATCGGCAATAGCGAGGTTTTCTGCGCGTGCGTTTAAATCGATACCAAGTGCGGTCAGATTTTCCGCTGAAAAGAGCGTGGAAAGTGCATTGCGTAATGTCTTACGACGTTGATTAAATGCTTGCGAACAAACACGGTTAAGCCAATATAAATCCTTTACAGGGTGAGGTAAGGTGGTATGCGGAACAAGACGAACCACAGCAGAATCCACTTTGGGCGCAGGTTTAAATGCACTTGGCGGCACTTCCAGCACCGGCATTACTTGGCAAAAATATTGTGCCATAATGGTTAACCGCCCGTAGGCTTTGCTGTTTGGTGCGGCGCAAAGACGTTTCACCACCTCTTTTTGGAGCATAAAATGCATATCTTGAATGAGGTGATGATATTGGAATAGATGGAACATCAACGGAGTAGAAATGTTATAAGGCAGATTGCCGAATACCCGCAATTTTTGTTTTGGCTCTCGGGTTTGTTCCGCATAAAGTTGTCCAAAATCAAATTGCATCGCATCGGTTTCGATCACCGTTAATTTTTGATGTAAAAAAGGATGGTGGCGTAAACGCTCAGCAAGATCACGGTCAAGTTCTACCACCGTTAAATGGTCTACTTGCTCACCAACCGGTTCGGTCAGTGCGCCAAGCCCGGGACCGATTTCCACTAAAAATTGTTCTTTTTGCGGATAAATTGCCGCCACAATGTTTTGGATCACATTATTATCGTGCAAAAAATTTTGCCCGAAACGTTTACGGGCGGTATGCCCTAAGTGTTTTTTTGAATTCATAATACACAATCTTTTATAAAAGTGCGGCTATTATAGACCCTGTTTCCGGTTTGTAAATCGTTGCAAATCCAGAGTAGATTGACTTTTTTCTGCTCAGTTTTATTTTCATCTTTCGCATAAGCCCAAAAACGGCTATAATCCGCGCGTTTTTTCAAAAATTGACCCAAAGTGCGGTCATAAAACCCCATTATTTTTTAGAGGATACAATGGCAAAAGAAGATAGTATTGAAATGCAAGGCACGATTTTGGAAACCTTACCGAATACGATGTTTCGCGTAGAATTGGAAAACGGCCACGTGGTGACGGCACATATTTCAGGCAAAATGCGTAAAAATTACATTCGTATTTTAACCGGGGATAAAGTAACCGTAGAAATGACCCCTTATGATTTAAGCAAAGGGCGAATCGTTTTCCGTAGCCGTTAATTCATTTCATTCTGTGAAGCCGATTTTTATCGGCTTTCTTTTTGCTTAAAAAGACTTCAACTCTATTGCGGAAAACAAAATTTTCGGTATAATCCGCAACCCTTAGCCACATTCAATTTTCGTTCCTTGCCTTTGCAGATTGGTGGCTGGTCTCCGTCAAAGGCTGATTAACCCGTAAGGAGCATTCATGCGTCACTACGAAATCGTGTTTATGGTTCATCCGGACCAAAGCGAGCAAGTACCAGGTATGATTGAACGTTACACAGGTTCTGTAAAAGAAGCCGGTGGTCAAGTTCATCGCCTAGAAGATTGGGGTCGTCGCCAATTAGCGTACCCAATTAATAAATTACACAAAGCACATTATGTGCTTATGAATGTAGAAGCGCCTCAACAAGTCATCGACGAGCTAGAAACGACTTTCCGTTATAACGATGCTGTATTACGCAGTCTTGTTATTCACACTAAGCACGCCGTAACAGAAGCGTCCCCAATGGTTAAGGCTAAAGAAGATCGTAAGCCTTTAACTGAAGTTGAAAACAACGATTTTGAGGATGCTGAAGAGTAATTCAACAATTGATAATCGCTTTTCGTTAATGGGCATTGTGACTCAGTTACCGAAACGATTAAAAAGCCCAAGCGGGATTGAGCATTGTCAATTTTGGTTAGAACATCGTTCTGAAAAAATCGAAACCGACTTACCACGCCAAGCGTGGTTAAAAATGCCCATTCAAGCCAGTGGTAATCAATTAGTTAAGAAAACTCAAAGCATTACGGTCGGCAGTCAACTATTGGTTGTGGGGTTTATTACTTCACATCGCACCTCAAAAGGGGTAAACCAATTAGTATTACATGCCGAGCAAATCGAATTTATAGATTAGGAGACAGCCAAATGGCACGTTATTTCCGTCGTCGTAAGTTCTGCCGTTTTACAGCGGAAAATGTTGTTGAAATCGATTACAAAGATATCGCTACATTAAAGAACTACATTTCTGAAAGCGGCAAAATTGTACCAAGCCGCATTACCGGTACTCGTGCGAAGTACCAACGTCAATTAGCCCGTGCGATCAAACGTGCGCGTTATTTAGCGTTATTACCTTACTCTGATGCTCATCATCATTAATAAGGAGAAGGTCGAATGCAAGTTATTCTTTTAGATAAAATCGCTCACCTCGGTAATGTGGGTGATCAAGTTGATGTTAAATCAGGTTTTGCCCGTAACTTCTTAATCCCACAAGGTAAAGCAGTGATGGCAACAAAAGCTAACATCGAACATTTTGAAGCACGCCGTGCCGAGTTAGAAGAAAAAGCAGCGAAAGCGTTAGCGGCTGCTGTTGACCGTGCAGAACGTTTAGAAGCCCTTGGGTCTGTGACTATCGCTTCTAAAGCCGGTGATGAAGGTCGTTTATTCGGTGCAATTACAACCCGTGATGTGGCTGAAGCTGTGGTTGCAGCCGGCGTTGAGATTGCAAAAAGCGAAGTTCGTTTACCAAACGGCCCAATCCGTACTCTTGGTGATCACGATGTTCGTTTCCAACTTCACGGTGAAGTATTTGCATCATTAAACGTGATTGTTGTTGCTGAATAATTTATTCATAATGAGCCCAGATTGGGTTAAATGATACAAAAAACCTCTAACCATAATGGCTAGAGGTTTTTTATTATTGGAATATTAAAAAAGTGCGGGCGTTTTTAAGGGAATTTTCAGTATTATGTGGCGGTTGCTCAAACCGGATTTTTGTTGATTTTACCGTACTATAAAACATAACAAACTTTATTTTTTCAATATCGCCAAATTAATTTTTACAATCGCTACATAATGTCGAAAAATTCCCTTTAAAAATACAATGTGGGTGAACCTTATTCACCACTTGCCATTCCCATCAATTTAAAAAGATTTCTCAAAAATCAAATTCAGGTTTTGACGGTCGTAAGAATACAGACTTGGGATGTTGCTTTTTTGTTTGCGGTAGGAAAATTGCAATTTTGGTGTGATACCGAACAAATGCCAATCCCGTTTCCAAAGAGTGAGATTAACATTGAAAATGCGATCTTTGCGCACTTTCCCCAAAGGAATCAACCCACCAAGTACCGCTTGATCTTTATAATGGCGTTGTGAAAAGCCCAAACCCAAACGACTGGAAATGCCTTTGCCCCATTCCTGCCCCCAACCAAGACGGAATGATTTGGTGTCGGAGCCGTATTGTTTCACTTTGGTGGTTTCACGGTTGAAATCGCCGCCAAGGTAGAAAAATTGGCGTGGCGTTCTCGCCCACACCAAGGTGGAGGACACTAATTTGGTGTTGCCGTTTTGCGCGCTACTGTCGAAATAGTGTTGTTTGGTGTATTCCATTGCTGTTGAAAGCTGCCAATTCGGGTTAAGCCAATGGCTTAATTCCAATCGCGCGCCATTGCCCCATTGATAACTTTCCCCACCGTACCAACGTTTTTCATAAAATGGTAACAGGCTGAGGGTGGATTGTGCGGTTTTGTAGCGCAAGCCAAGGGAAGTGCGGTTATAAATATCGTCATAATCGTGATTATCCCAATAACTTTTGCCGAACAACTCGTTTTCAAAGGCAAGATAATAGCGGTTGCCGAGGTTGAAATCTTTGCCGAGCAAAAGATTATAGGCTATGCCGTGAGCGGTTTGTGGCATCATATCGTCATTTTTCACATAGCCCGTTTGTTCAATATCACGGCTGTCGCCTGTGTTATTCACATTGGTGTCACGCACATAATAGGCGCTGGCAGAAATTTGCCAAGAATCACGTTCCTGTAATGCCTCCAAATAACTGTTGATAAGTTGACGCACGGGCGCTGGCGTTGCCGGATCGCTCAGGGCTTTTTGGAATTGTGCTTCGGCGGCGGTGTTTTGTTTGTCGTTAAACAACGCAATGGCAAGCTCAATCCGCACCGGGTTGAGATCCGCACGCTCCGCCAACATTGCCCGATAAAGGCGAATGGCTTGGGATAATTCTCCCGTCAATGCCGCCTGTTTTGCCTCGCCAAATTGCACTAATAAGGGATCGTGGTTGGGAAATTTTTTGTAAATTGCCAACAATTTTTCAATCAACGCCGGATCTCGGGCGTAAATGGCTTGGCTGAGTAATTGATGGGTGAGAACAGGATTTTGCATTAAATCCGCCTCGGTGATATTCATTGGCGCAGCTTGTTGCCCTAGAGCCACCACTGATTGTGCCGGTTTTTCCGGGGCTGCCACTTTAATTTTTTGCTCCGGCTCGGCAAGATTATTTGCCATTGCTGGTAGGGTGAAAAATAGGGGGAAAAGAGCGGTTAGTTTTTTTGGTGTTTTCATAGTTATTCAACAAAATATTAATTCGATAAATTAAGAGCGAATAATTATTCGCTCTTTCATAAAATATTTATTTATCACACCAGATAAATATTATTTTGGTTGTTTTTCGGCACTAAAAATGGCGTTATAGTGTTGAAATTTATTTGTAGGGCTAATATCTTTCTTCCCTCTATACGTAATATGACCAACGGCTTCGGAAGCATTTTTACCGAAAAATTGCCCACGGAGTTTAAGCTCTTCTCCTTCTGATAAATTCTTTCCCTCATTGACAAATCGAATAGAATTTGTGCCTATATCCATTCTAGCCTGCTCAAATTCTCTAATGCCTAGTGTCTTACTATTTAACGTTGCTGTTGTAAAAGTATTCTCAGGTCGAGAACAAAAGTGAGCATTAATTGTGATTTCACCATCTTTAAATGGTTTTGTTGGTGAATAATATTCTGGTACTAAGGAGGAGTTTGTCTTTAGACTGTGCGCTCTTGCAAGTACTTCGCCTTTGTAAGTTGCAGAACCTTTCACTTCATCAATAAAATCAATACGATCAGTTTGAACGCCATGGTCATTTACATAAAATTCCCCAACAGGGTAGGTATTACTATACTCTGACTTTGATAGCGAGGCATGACTTCCAGTTAGGATAAATAGCCTCACATCATGTTCATTAGTATATAATGCACCATAGGTTGTATAAGGCGTATTTTTAAACATTATGTTAAATTTTTCTGGACGAGTTGCTTTCACAATTCTCCCATTTTTATCCAACTCCTGAATTTCAATCCCCAAAATTCTCTCATCCTTAACAGATCCTTCATGCCAACCGTAAAAATCCGAAGCAGGAGGCAATTTTGCAAATGCATCAAAATCTAGTTCTTCAATATAACCTCTATTATTATAGCCTATAATATCCTCACCTCTAGGACCATTATACCCCTCTACATATCCAGCATCGCCTCTAAAAAACCAGCTATTAAAATCATTTGAATAAAAGTAAGAGGTACCTTGTCGCCATTGTTTCCCTTCTAAGTTAACTGATGGATTTTCTGGAGTTATGGGCTTCATCGGCTGTTCGGGTTGTGTTGGTTTAGATGGTTGCTCTGGAATAGTATTTCCAGTACCTCCTCGTGAGTCTCCAGGATAAACCCCTTGAGGCTTACTTGGCTTTGTAGGCTCTGCCGGTTGTTCGGGTTGTATTGGTTTAGATGGCTGAGTTGGTTCTGTTGGTTGCTCTGGTTGGGTTGGTTTAGATGGTTGCTCTAGAATAGTATTTCCAGTACCTCCTTGTGAGTTTCTAGGATAAACCCCTTGAGGCTTACTTGGTTTTGTAGGCTCTGCCGGTTGTTCGGGTTGTATTGGTTTAGATGGCTGAGTTGGTTCTGTTGGTTGCTCTGGTTGGGTTGGATTGGATGGTTGGTTTGGTTGTTCCGGTTGAGACGGATTGTCTGGCACAATCACCACCGGTGGTTTATTTTGCTCGGCTTTTTTCTCCACCAAAATATTTTGCACATTGATAACGTTGATTTGTGCTTGTTTCACATCTTGCTGTGCCACTACTAACACTTTGTTTTGCACGATTAATGTTTGGTTGGCTTCTGCCAACGCATCACGTTTTGCTTTTAATGCATTGGCATCTTGCGTTTCCGCTTTTTCCAGTTGGCTGATTTCTTCATTAAGCAAGGTAATACGGCGGTTGATTTCCGTGATTTCCGTTTCTACTCGAGTGAGTTTGGTTTGACTCTCGCTTAATACTTTTTGTGCGGTGGTGGCACTTTGTTCAAGCTGTTGCACGCTTTGTTTACTGTAATCAATGGCTTGTACCGTTGGAGCCGGTTCAATCGGTTGAGGCGCCTTTTCCCTACTACTATCTATCCTGCAACCGGCCAATATTAAAGCAATGAGTGCCGCAGCTGCTGTTTTTTTCACTGTCAATTTCATAATGACCTCCAAAGGTTAAATACAATTTACTATGGGTTTGTTTTTAAATATAAAAACGCGAATATCGTACAAAAAAAAAACAAAAGTAAAGCAAAAATTGAGCAGTTGGAACAAAGGAAAAGCAATTGATGGGAAAAATTCACGTCAATGTGCAGACTGAAATTTGCGATGGTTTAGGGGAAAAATTACGTGCAACGAAGGATTTTAGGAAAATATGTTAATTAGAAAGGTAAAAGTGCGGTCAAAAATAACAGTATTATGCAGCAAATGCACAATTTTCATTTTTCACGCCATACGAGTCGTATGGCGTTAATTTATCTGAGCCACTTTGTGGCTCTCCACAGCTCTAAAAGGGCTGGGATTAATTCACCTTGCACGGCTTGTGCAAGGTGAAAATTTGTTTGTGCAACCGCGACATAATGTCGGAATTTTTAACCGCCCTTTTTCTTTCATTCCCCTTCCGGCAAGGCATTTACCACCGCTTTCACAAGTGTAGCAAGTGGGATGGCAAAAAATACCCCCCAGAATCCCCATAATCCGCCAAAGATCAATACTGAAATAATGATAATGAGCGGGTGTAAATTCACTGCCTCAGAGAATAAATAAGGTACGAGTAAATTACCGTCCAAAAGTTGGCTCACCGCAAAAGCGATAATGATATACCAAAAAGTCGGGCTAATGCCGAATTGAAAGAGTGCAACAAGTGCAACGGGAATCGTCACCAACACTGCGCCGATATAGGGAACCAACACGGAAAGCCCCACGGAAACGGATAATAAGAGCGGATAATTTAAGCCAAAAATAAGGAAAATCACGTAAGTCACCAAAGTAACAATCACGATTTCCAACAATTTTCCGTGAATATAATTGGCAATTTGTTGCTGCATTTCAGTCCATACTTTGAAAGCGAGGTGGCGGTTGCGGGGTAAAAAACGGCTCACGCCTTGTAAAAGTTCCCCCTTATCCTTCAACATAAAAAACATCATCAATGGCACTAAAAAAGCGTAAATGCCAAGGGAAACCAAATTCATAATAGAAGCGAGTGAGAGTTTGACGGCTGATTCGCCAAAGCCAAGAATTTTTTCACGCACGGAAGTAAAAAAGGCATCGATCATCGAATAGTCAATCAATTCGGGGTAATCTTCCGGTAAGCCAAGCAACCATTCATTTAATTTATTAAACATCGCAGGCAAATCGCTGAGTAAAGATATGGTTTGATTCCACAACATTGGCACAAGAATAAGAAAGAAAATACTTGCCAGCCCGATAAATCCACCAAAAATAATGATGGTGGCGACCATGCGGGGGAGTTTCAGATTTTTGTTGAGAAAATGAATAGGCATTTCCAATAAATAAGCCAGGACGATGGCGATAAGTAAAGGGGCAATTAAATCGCCGAAAAAATAAATGGCAATGAATCCGAAAAGTAAAATTGCCACCAGCCCTATTGCTTGCGGATCACCTAAACGGCGTGCATACCAACTTTTCAACATTTCTAACATAATCAACATCCCGGTGAGAATTTTTCATCATTATAAGTTAAAATCCTCACCAGTTATAGCCAACCAAAGGAAATTCTATGTCTGTGATGATTTATCATAATCCCCGTTGTTCTAAAAGCCGGGAAACCTTGGCATTATTGGAAGCACAAGGTATTCAGCCGACTATTGAACTTTATTTACAAAAACACTATTCCGTTGCCGAACTCCAACAGCTTGCAGATAAATTAGGCATCAGCGATATTCGCCAAATGATGCGGGTAAAAGATGAGCTTTATCGTACCCTTAATCTCGATAATCCCGAATTAACCAACGCAGATTTGCTCAATGCCCTCAGCCAACATTCCGCCTTACTTGAACGTCCTATTGTGGTGAAAGGGGAAAAAGCTAAGATCGGACGACCTCCGGAAAACGTGCTGACGATTTTGTAATTTTGCCGTTTATGCGTATAATGTCCCGCCGTGAAAATTCCTTCACGGCTTTTTTAAGGAAAAATGATGAAAAAGAAACAAAAAAGTGCGGTTGAAAATCAACCTGTTTATCAGCACACAAGAGGTGTGGTAAAAGATAATGCGATTATGGCATTGTTACACGACAAATTATTCCGTCAGCGTGTAGAGAAAAAACGCAAAGGAAAAGGCAGCTACCAACGCAAAACAAAACACGTTGGGAAATTTTTTGAAAAGCCCGATTATAAACTTTTTGATTTCAGAAACTTTATAATCGGGTTTTTCTTAAAATAAAAAAAGCAATGTGAGGTAAATATGTCAAACAAAACAGAAATATTATTCAATACAACATGGAATGTACGTATTAGCGATCCGGGCGAAGAGGGCGCGCATAGCCATTTTTTTGAAACCGTTTATTTAACCCTTACGGCGCATTTTGAAGAAAACGGTATTCGCTATGAATTTGTAAGAAGAGTGGAAGAGCAAATCAAAATTCAACGCTCATTTAAGGAATTAACAGAACTCTTTAAGTTTTTAGGGGATTATTTAGATGCTGTCTCCCTTGGCGTATTGGGGGTCAAAATCGGTAATCTTGGTGTAAAAGCAGAATAGTTTTTATCTTTCTTCCGAAAGGGAAAGCAAAGTGCGGTTGAAATTCGGGAAGAAAATCAACCGCACTTTTAATGTCTTTAGACATAATGATTAAAATGTTCGGGGCAGTCCTAGGTAACGACTAAAACGCCCATTTAGGTTAAGATAGCCAAATGAGAAGAAGTCGACTAAGTCAGCATAAACTCATCGTTCTGTTTGTGGCAGGCATCACAGCTCATACCGCCACAGAGTTGGTAAACGTAAATAAAAACCACTGCGGCTTATTATTTCCATCGTTTACGATTGCCTATCTATCAAAACAGCCCTTATTTAGAGATGTTTGAGGATGAAATTGAAGCCAGATAGTATTTTTACACCGATTTCTATCGAAGCTGTGATGTGCTTGATGTGAGTGAATTTAATTATTTTTGCATTAATTACAACATACACTTCGCAGAAAAGCAAAACCACATAAACGGACTTGAGAATTTTTGGAGGCAGACAAAACGCCATTTGTACAAATTTAATGGTATTCCCAAAGCCCATTTTGGGCTGTATTTAAAGGAATGTGAATGGCGTTTTAATCACAGTAACTTAAAATCTCAAATTTCCATTTTAAAACAATTAGTCAAGGTCAGTTTGGGTTAGTTATCTAGGACAACCCCTAAATTTAATAGTATTAAAAATAAGGGATGAAATAAAATTTCATCCCTTATTTTCTTTACTAATTTTTTAAACTATAAATGAATTAAGTCGTTTTTGGGCTAAGAATCAACGATAATCCGAGAGCAACAAAAGCTGGTATTAACCATCCCATTCCATCTGCATAAAGTGGCAAATAATTTAAGCTATTTTCAATAGGTTGAGGCAATAAATCCATATTTTTCAAACTATCACAAGCACTAAAACTCACTGTTGCCAATAAGGTGAAATAATAAGTAAATTTAATGTTGGGTAATTTATGTCGAATGATCTGTAAAAAAACCAACATAATAGCTACAGGATAGATTAATAATAAGGCCGGGATAGTGATGCGGAGTAGTTCTGTTAAGCCGGTTTGGGCGACTGTTGTCGTTAAAGCTGTAAAAACTATCACCCAAAACGAATAGGATAAACGAACATGGAATTTAGCAAAATAATCTGCACAGGCACTGGTTACGCCCACAAGTGTCGTCAGATTTGCCAAAATAATAATACCCGACATAATCCAAGTTCCACCCGAACCAAATAAAGCATCCACATAACGGGAGAAAATTTGTCCGCCGTTAGTCGCACTTTCAGCCACTTTTTCGCTCGTTGCTCCCAAATAAAATAGCGAAAAATATAACACAGCTAATAAAAACACTGAAATCAAACCGGCAGAAATGGTATATTTCATCACCTGCGAAGTAGAGGAAATGTTCCGCACTGCCAAAGCTCGTGCCACAATCCCCCCAAAGGCTATCGCAGCGAGTACATCCATTGTTTGATAACCGCTAATTAAACCTGAGGTTATCGCCGGATTTGTCGCATAAGCTTTGGTCGGTTCAACAATATCGGAGAGAGGCGAAACCATCACATTCACCGCCACTACTACTAATAACACCAATAATGCCGGTGTCATAAATTTTCCTACAGTTGAAATAATCGTATTCGGGCGAAGCATAAAAAGCATACCGATAATATTAAAAACCAACGAAAAAATAAGATGGTTAGTGGAATTATCTTCTGCGATATTTAATGGTAACCATGCCATTTCATAAGCTACATTTGTGACACGCGGCATAGCAAACAGAGAGCCAATCACCAGATACAATGTGGCTAAAAAAACTACTTCGGCCCATTTAGGCAAATCGCGTGTCAATTCTTCTCCACGCCCGACTATTGCAACAACAACCAAGGTAATAAAGGGCATAAATACACCGGTTAAAACAAAACCAAGAGAGGCTGTTGCCCACTGAGTACCGGCAGTAAATCCTTCCATGGGAGGAAAAATAATATTTCCTGCTCCTAAAAAGAGCGCAAAAATCATCATTCCTAAAACAACAATATCTTTACGGGTAAACATAATCTTCTCTATTGACCAAAAGGGCTTCATTCTACTATAAAGTGTAAAATATCCCTAACATTCAAGTGAAGAAATGTGACCTCAATCACATATTGAATATCCTAATTACCCGTAAAAATGACCGCACTTTAATGTGCGATATTTTCCTCAGAAAATAAAAAATATGGTAGTATTCACCCCCTTATTATTTTTATTATTGTTTTTTTATTTTTTGGGGAAATTTTAGTGTTACAATTGATAAAGCGATTTTTTAAACTTGAATCTGCCGGCGGGATTTTACTGCTCTGTGCGGCACTTATTGCTATTTTATTTGCGAATTCACCTTTAAATCCTGTTTATCACGATTTCTTAAACCTGCCTGTAAGTATTCAAATTGGTGCATTTTCTATTGATAAAACCCTCATTCACTGGATTAATGACGGTTTTATGGCGGTGTTTTTTGTTTTAGTCGGGTTGGAAGTTAAGCGTGAATTATTGGAAGGCTCGCTTTCTACTTATCAACAAGCCATTTTTCCTGCTTTTGCTGCAGTGGGTGGAATGCTCGTTCCTGCATTAGTTTATGTCTTTATTGCCCGTCAAGATCCGACCCTCGCTAACGGCTGGGCGATTCCAATGGCAACGGATATTGCCTTCGCCCTTGGCATTATGGCACTTTTAAGCAAGCAGGTTCCACTGCCGTTAAAAATCTTTTTGTTAGCTCTGGCTATCATTGATGATTTAGGTGCGATAGTCGTCATTGCCTTATTTTTCTCCCATGGGTTAAGTCTTCAAGCCCTCATTTTTGCCGCTATTGCTATTGTATTGTTGATCGCATTAAATCGATTTAAAGTTACCGCTCTTTGCGCTTATATGGTGGTCGGCACGGTTTTATGGGCATCCGTACTCAAATCCGGCGTACATGCCACCCTGGCCGGTGTCATTATCGGTTTTTGTATCCCATTGAAAGGTGAAAAAGGCGAAACGCCATTAGAAGATTTTGAACACTTACTTGCCCCCTGGACATCGTTTCTCATTTTACCGCTTTTTGCCTTTGCCAATGCGGGCGTGAGTTTTGAAGGATTGGATTTCTCAATGCTAACTTCCCCGCTATTGCTTGCTATCGCACTAGGCTTGATTCTTGGTAAACCTATTGGGGTGTTTGGTTTTAGCTATTTGTCAGTGAAATTAGGTATTGCAAAACTACCGGAAGGAATTAATTTTAAACAAATTTTTGCTGTCGCTATACTGTGCGGTATCGGTTTCACGATGTCTATGTTCCTTGCCAGCCTTGCATTTGATGCGGATGCCGGTGAAAGCGTAAACACATTATCCCGCCTGGGTATTTTGCTCGGATCTACATTTTCCGCCGTTGTTGGTTATTTGTGCTTAAAACAAACTACAAATGATCTATCCCCAAAATGCTAGGGGATTTGATTCAAGGAGTGGGATTCACTTCACGTTAAGTACGTATTTTGTCCATAAATAATCTGCACCTTCATCAGTTGAAGTTTAGTCCAACTTTTGGGTGCAGATCAAAAAGTGAGAAAATTTTGACCGCACTTGATATAACAACTAAATTAACGAAACCGGCACTTTCACCACGAGCTTTTTAATTTTTTCCGCCTTTCCATTCACTAAACAACAAGGTTTATGGGGTTCGTAAGGATAGAATACGGCAAACATCTTAGGCGTTAATGTGACGGTAAATTTATTTTCAATTTCTGTTGAGGTGAGCTGATAGTCATCAGCCTCATTGTAATCTTCATAGGCGGCTAAATCCGGGTAAGTTGCCCCTACTTCAATATTTTCCATTCCCTGAATCAACACTTGTATATCTAAATAATCGTGATGTAATTCCGCTTTTTTACTGCTTGGTTCTGCAGTTTCTGGTTCCATTACGTTCATATAAATTTGATCGTTAATCTCATGGCGGCCGGTTTCTAAGGCATTGAGGTCTAAGGTATTGAGATAATCGCAGACTTCTGCAATCACTTTGGGTAAACCTACTTTAAAATTGGGGTTGGTTAGGCTGCTGATAATCATCTTCTCTCCTTAATGAATGAATAAAAATTGCCTCATCATAGCAAGTTGGTGAGATGAAATAAAGTTACCCATCAGCCTAAAACATCTGTATAATGTGCCAGTTTTATTTTCTGTATTAGCGTGCGGCTAACAAAAGAAATTTTTCTCAAAAGTGCGGTCAATTTTCTTAAAGATTTCTTTTGCTAGTCGCAATCTGGAAAATAAAGCGTTGTTTTTAATATCAAAATAAAAGGAAAACATTGTGAATCCAATTGTTAAACAATTTAAATATGGTCAACACACCGTCACATTAGAAACCGGTGCGATGGCACGTCAAGCCACGGCTGCTGTGATGGCGAGTATGGACGACACCAGCGTGTTCGTTACCGTTGTGGCGAAAAAAGAGGTAAAAGAAGGTCAAGATTTCTTCCCATTAACCGTTAATTATCAAGAGCGTACTTATGCCGCCGGTCGTATTCCGGGTGGCTTCTTCAAACGTGAAGGTCGCCCTTCTGAAGGTGAAACGCTCATCGCCCGCTTAATTGACCGCCCTATCCGTCCATTATTCCCGGAAGGTTTTTTCAATGAAATCCAAGTGGTCGCTACCGTTGTTTCCGTTAATCCGCAAATTAGCCCGGATTTAGTGGCGATGATTGGTGCTTCTGCAGCATTATCCCTATCCGGTGTGCCGTTTAATGGCCCTATCGGTGCGGCGCGCGTTGGCTTTATCAACAATCAATTCGTATTAAATCCAACGATGGCAGAACAAAAACAAAGCCGCTTGGATCTTGTTGTCGCAGGAACGGATAAAGCCGTATTAATGGTGGAATCTGAAGCGGATATTTTATCCGAAGAGCAAATGTTATCTGCGGTTGTATTCGGTCATCAACAACAACAAGTGGTGATTGAAGCCATTAAAGCGTTTGCCGCAGAGGCGGGTAAACCACGTTGGGATTGGGTTGCCCCTGAGCCGGACACAGATTTAATCAATAAAGTGAAAGCCATAGCAGAAACCCGTTTGGGCGATGCTTATCGTATTACTGAAAAACAAACCCGCTACGAGCAAATTGATGCGATTAAAGCGGATGTTATCGCACAAATTACCTCAGAAAATGAAGAAATCAGCGAAGGTAAAATCGTTGATATTTTCACCGCACTTGAAAGCCAAATCGTGCGTGGACGTATCATCGCCGGTGAACCACGCATTGATGGTCGCACCGTTGATACCGTGCGAGCTTTAGATATTTGTACCGGTGTGTTACCACGCACCCATGGTTCGGCCATTTTCACCCGTGGCGAAACTCAGGCCTTAGCCGTTGCCACATTAGGTACCGAACGTGATGCTCAAATTATTGATGAATTGACCGGTGAACGTTCCGATCATTTCTTATTCCACTATAATTTCCCCCCGTATTCTGTGGGAGAAACCGGTATGATCGGCTCACCAAAACGCCGTGAAATCGGTCACGGTCGCTTGGCAAAACGTGGTGTGGCGGCAGTGATGCCAAGCCTTGCCGAATTCCCTTATGTGGTGCGTGTGGTTTCTGAAATTACTGAATCCAACGGTTCTTCTTCCATGGCATCGGTATGTGGTGCTTCCCTAGCCTTAATGGATGCAGGTGTACCGATTAAAGCTGCGGTTGCCGGTATTGCGATGGGATTAGTCAAAGAAGACGAAAAATTTGTCGTGCTTTCCGATATTTTAGGTGATGAAGATCACCTCGGTGATATGGACTTTAAAGTAGCAGGAACCCGTGAAGGCGTCACCGCATTACAAATGGATATCAAAATTGAAGGGATCACCCCGGAAATTATGCAAATTGCGTTAAATCAAGCAAAAAGTGCGCGTTTGCATATTCTCGGTGTCATGGAACAAGCCATTCCTGCACCTCGTGCAGAGATTTCTGACTATGCTCCTCGTATCCATACGATGAAAATCGATCCGAAGAAAATCAAAGATGTCATTGGTAAAGGTGGGGCAACCATTCGTGCCTTAACCGAAGAAACCGGCACATCTATTGATATTGATGACGATGGCACAGTGAAAATTGCCGCTGTTGATAACAATGCAGCGAAAAACGTGATGTCACGCATTGAGGAGATCGTTGCAGAAGTCGAAGCCGGTGCAATTTATAAAGGTAAAGTGACTCGCTTAGCCGATTTTGGTGCGTTTGTTGCTATCGTTGGTAATAAAGAGGGATTGGTTCACATTTCACAAATTGCTGAAGAGCGTGTTGAGAAAGTGAGTGATTACCTTCAAGTTGGTCAAGAAGTCAATGTGAAAGTCGTGGAAATCGATCGTCAAGGTCGTATTCGCCTTACCATGAAAGATCTTGCACCAAAACAAGAGGTGGAAATCCCGCAAGAATCGCCTGCAGACGAGCAAGAATAATCTCAGCAGGATTGCGCAAAACTTGGTGGTATCACGCCATCAAGTTTTGTTGTTTTTAATCAGAGATACAAAAGAGAGCAAATGCAATATTTTCGGTTACCTCACCGTCATCTCAGCTATTTGTTGGGATTATGTGCAATATTGTTGCTTGCCGGCTGTACCCAATCCGGCGGGGCTTTTGTGTCTAAAAATCGGGTAGTGCTGGCGGAACAGAATCCGAATGTTCACTTTGAACAAGAAGTGATGATTGTACGACTCAGCCAAGTATTGCTTGTCGGAAAAATGAGTAATGAAGAACGGGCATCCTTACATTTTGAGCGTGGTGTTCTGTATGATGCGCTCGGTTTATGGGGGCTTGCACGTTATGATTTTATCCAAGCACTTGCATTACAACCTAAAATGGCTTCGGTGTATAACTACCTGGGGCTTTACTTATTGCTTGAGGAAGATTACGACGGTGCATTGGAAACTTTCAATGCGGTGTTTGAATTAGATCCAAGCTATGACTACTCCCACCTTAACCGTGGTTTAAATTTTTATTATGTAGGACGTTATAATCTTGCCGAACAAGATTTCTTACAATTCTACCAAGCCGATACAAAAGATCCTTATCGTGTCTTATGGCTCTATTTGAACGAACAAAAATTAAAACCACAAGAGGCCCATAAAAACCTTGTTGAACGAGCAAAGGGGCTATCGGAGGACTTCTGGGGTACACATATCGTTCAATATTACTTAGGACACCTTTCCGTCGAAGAATTACAACAGCGTGCCGGTGAATTTGCCCAAAACACGCAACAATATGCTGAAATTCTTACGGAAACTTATTTTTATCTAGCAAAACAAAAACTCAATGTGGGGCTGGTTGATGAAGCGGCGGCTTTATTTAAACTGGCGATGGCAAATCAGGTTTATAACTTTGTTGAGTATCGTTTTGCCTCCTTTGAGCTGATGAAACTCAAACCGGCTCAAACGGAAGAGGAAAAAGACGGAAAAAGTGCGGTCATAAAACCGTGATTTTTTAACCCGCACTTTAATCGCAATCTCTCATGCTTTGCAAGTTATTGGGGAAAATAAGAGGTTCTCCTTTTGATCTTCAATAAGCTTTAATACCCCCTGCAAAAATGATGAGATGGATACCACAAACAAACCTGAAAGCCCTTTGAGCTTTCCTTTTTTATATTCGAGTATTTTAATGACTGACAAAATCACCTTTAATGACTTAGGCTTACCTGACTTTATCTTAAAAGCGGTTTCAGACTTAGGTTTTGAAACCCCTTCCCCAATTCAACAAAGCTGTATCCCCCATTTACTCAACGGTAACGATGTATTAGGAATGGCGCAAACCGGGAGCGGTAAAACCGCCGCTTTCGCTTTACCCCTATTGGCTCAAATTGATGCAGAAGCAAAATATCCACAAATGTTAGTGATGGCGCCCACCCGTGAGCTTGCTATCCAAGTGGCAGAGGCTTGCGAACAATTCGTCAAATATGCACAAGGCATACGCATTGTGACCCTTTATGGCGGACAACGCTATGACATTCAACTTCGCGCCCTAAAACAAGGAGCACAGGTGGTGGTAGGCACACCGGGGCGTATTCTTGATCATATTCGCAGAAAGACATTAGATTTATCCGACCTTCGTTTTATTGTGTTAGATGAAGCAGATGAAATGTTGCGAATGGGCTTTATTGATGATGTGGAAACCGTCATGGCGGAACTTCCGGAACAACACCAAACCGCCCTTTTTTCTGCCACCATGCCGGAGCCAATTCGTCGTATTACCAAACGCTTTATGAACAACCCTCAAGAGGTGAAAATTAAAGTCAATAACGAAAATGCACCGGATATTGAGCAAAGCTGTTGGTATGTCCACGGCGTGCGTAAAAATGAGGCGCTACTTCGCTTTCTTGAAGTAGAAGAATTTGATGCGGCGATTATTTTTGCCCGTACCAAAAGCGGCACCTTAGATATTACCGAGCTATTAGAAAAAAACGGGTTCCGTTCTGCCGCACTCAATGGTGATATGACCCAACAACTCCGTGAACAAACCCTCGATCGCTTACGCAACGGCAGTCTTGATATTGTCGTTGCCACCGATGTTGCCGCACGAGGGATTGATATTGAGCGTATCAGTCTTGTGGTCAATTATGATATTCCACTTGATGCCGAATCTTATATTCACCGTATCGGCCGTACCGGTCGTGCCGGTCGTTCCGGTCGGGCATTACTTTTCGTTGAACCCCGTGAACGCCGTTTGCTACGCAATATTGAACAGTTGATGAAAAAACCGATTAATGAAGTGGAATTACCTAATCATTTAATCTTACAAGATTGTCGCCGTAAAAAATTTGTCACTAAAATTACAAAACAACTTGAACATCACGATTTAGAACAATATCGTAGCTTATTGGAAGATTTATTCACCGCCGATCAAGCGCAAGAAGATATTGCGGCGGCAATGTTAATGTTGCTCCAAGGCAAACAAAAACTCATTCTGCCACCGGATCCGCCAATAGAAAAACGCCGTCGTGAACGCAATGAACGCCGTGAAAACCCACGTTCTGCAGAACGCCGTGGCGAACGAAAAGGCTATGGTAACCCACAACCGATGGATTTATACCGTATCGAAGTCGGCAGAATGGATGGCGTTGAAGTGCGCCATATTGTGGGTGCTATTGCCAACGAAGGGGATATTAATAGCCGTTATATCGGCCATATCAAACTTTATGATGATTATTCCACCGTAGAATTACCACAGGGTATGCCGAAAGAATTGCTTCAACAATTCGGTAAAACCCGCGTGTTAAATAAACAAATGCAGATGTCATTCTTGGGGGAAGTGAAATCTGATAAGTCACGTGGTGATGATTTTGGCGGTAAGCGAAAAGAACGTGGCAATCATTTTGAGCGTGGTCGTTTTGATCGTAACGAACGAAAATTTAACGGGAAAACTAACCGCTCTTTCCATGATAAACCCCGTAGAAACCGTCGTGGCTAATCATTGGAAAAAATATTGAAAATAAGGACACCATTTCGGTGTCCTTATATTTTTTTGGCGGTATCGAAAACTTCTCGAGTTTTAACCACACTTTTCTTTCGCTATTATTCTATTCCTTCCGCTTTTTCCACGGTGCCTTTAATGGTAAGGCTGATTTCAGAGGAGATGAGATGTTCAAGAATAGAGGAAAATGTTTCCAAGAGCGGGAGATTACCCTGACCTTGCTCATCAAAATACCCCTCCTCTTTTAAATTCGCAATAAAGGCAGAGAATACGGCTTTATCAAAGAATTCCGGTGCATTGATTCCGTGTAAAACAGACAGGCGCTGCGCAACTAACTGGCTTTCCTTTTCTAATACCGAACGTGAAACTTGTGGATCTTTTTGTAAAATCGTCACGGTAATATAGTAACGTTGCAAAATTTCACGCACGCCGGCAGACCAAAGTTGTAAAATTCGTACTCTTGAACGATTAATAGAGAGGAAATTCTCATTGCTGTGAATCACCTCTTGTCGAGTGAACTCCGCAATAATTTTACCGATTTGCGCCTTTAATTCCTCTTGGCTGAAATGCAAGAAAAGCTCCCCTTTTAAGAACGGATAAATCTTAGCCACAGCATCCAATAAGAGATCTTTTTGAATCGCTTCATAATGCAACACGACACTTGCCACCAATGAAGGTAAAACAAAGGCGTGTTGGATATTATTACGATAGTAGGTCATCAATACAGCGGAGGTACGTTCAAGACGAACAATTTCACCAAAGTTATCTTTTTCGACCAGTACACCGACACGATCAAGGCTCAACACGTGTTCTAACATCACTTTTGGTGAGTCCGTTGGGGTGACCATATCTTCGGAATAAGGGGCGTTTTGTAACATTTGTTGATAACTGTCCAATTGTTCAAGTAATTGCTCACGGGCAAGGGCACGTTGACGTGAAGAAAGTAATGCCGTCCCCACTAAATTCATTGCATTGACGGCTGCTGCTTTGTTGATATTCACCATTACTTGATGAGATACCGCATCCACTGCAGGGGTAAACCACCGGGGTTTATCTTCATTATTATTTTCTTTCCAATCGGGAAAGTGTTGATTGAGATAATTGGATAGCGTAATCGGTTCGCCGAAATTCACGAAACCTTGCCCTAAATTCCGTAGTTTTTTAATTACGCGAATTACTAAACCGGCATTTTCTTTCTCTTTTGTCGCACCACGTAATTCTTTTGCATAGGTATCCACTTCCAAAACATGCTCATAGCCCACATAAACCGGCACGACTGAAATTGGACGGGTTTGGTGATGTTGAAGGGCTTGTAATGTCATCGACATCATCCCTGTTTTTGGTGCGAGTAAACGACCGGTACGGGAACGTCCCCCTTCAATGAAATATTCTACCGAATAGCCACGGTGGAACAATTCCGCTAAATATTCACGGAAAATAGCGGAATAAAGTCGATTGCCTTTAAAAGTACGACGAATGAAAAAAGCTCCCCAACTACGGAAAAGACGACCTACCGGCCAGAAATTGAGGTTGATGCCTGCGGCAATATGAGGAGGCACTAAACCCTGATGATAAAGCACATAAGAAAGCAATAAATAGTCAATGTGGCTTCGATGGCAAGGTACATAGACAATTTCATGACCTTCAAGGGCGAGTTTGCGAACACGATCCGCATTTTGCACATCAATACCGGAATATAATTTATTCCAAAGCCAACGTAAAAAACGATCTGCCGCCCGAAGGCTGGAATGGCTCACATCTGCGGCGATCTCATCTAAAATTTTATAGGCTTCTTTTTCTGCTTTTTCTCGGCTGATATTTTTACTTTTCGCTTCATCCTCAATCGCCGTTTGAATAGCGGCGGATTGCAGAAGTTTACCAAACATTGCTTTACGGTTCGGTAAACGCGGACCGGTCGCAGAAATACGTTGGCGTGCAAAGTGCATTTTGGCGACGCGTGCTAATTTTTGTGCCATTTTTTCATCGGAACCGTGTTCGTTTACCATATATCGCAACGAAACGGCTTGGGAAAAACGGACAAAGGTATCACGTCCAAACCAAATTGCGGCAAAGGTTTTCTGTATACCGTTCAATAGGCGTAAATTGGGTAAACCTGCTTTATCTTCATGTCCCGGTGAACGTCCCCAAAGCACGGAAACCGGTACGATTTGTACATCTAAATCGTCAAAAGAGCGGTGTAATTCCAAGTATTGATTAAATACTTGGATGGTTTCGTCTTTTGCTCCCTTTGATTTAAAAAAGCGGCGACCTTCATCCAAATACACATAACGAGGTAAATTTACATCATGCACATTATTTTTTTCTGCAGGATCCGGTAAGTTCAAATCTAAACAATGGCGGCGGAAAATCACAAAATCCGTTTGTGAGGTGTAAGGTAAAACATAGACGATAGGCTGGGAAAGATTAAGTTGAAGTTCTTCAATAGGATTGGTCGGAATGGGATTATTTTTTACTAAGAACGATAAAGGAAATTCTAACAGTTTACGATAGGCATTCACGATACTCGGCATAATCAGGCTCTCTTTTGTTATCAATTAGCGGGTCAATAATATCATATTAGACCGATTATAATCCTTTAAAATTTTGTATGAGATAGAAATAACGGTTGCAACACCTTATCTTCTGTATATAATGACATAATCTCTGTATATAACAACAGGAGTAGCTATGAAACCATTAACTAACCGACAACAGGAAGTGTTAGATTTATTAAAACGGCATTTGGAAACAACCGGAATGCCGCCGACACGGGCAGAAATTTCCCGTGAATTGGGATTTAAATCTCCGAATGCAGCGGAAGAACATCTAAAAGCTCTTGCACGCAAAGGAGCGATTGAAATTATCTCAGGTGCATCACGCGGTATCCGTATTCTTGATGATAGCACTAACGATGAGCAGGAAGGATTGCCCTTGATCGGTCGTGTCGCCGCCGGTGAACCGATTCTTGCCGAGCAACATATTGAAGGCACCTATCGGGTTGATGCGGATATGTTTAAACCACAGGCAGATTTTTTACTCAAAGTCTATGGTCAATCAATGAAAGATATTGGTATTCTAGATGGTGATTTGCTCGCTGTTCATAGTACAAAAGATGTCCGAAACGGGCAGGTTGTGGTGGCACGTATTGAAGATGAAGTCACCGTAAAACGTTTTGAACGCAAGGGATCGGTGATTTATCTTCACGCAGAAAACGAAGAATTTCAGCCTATTGTCGTGAATTTGGAAGAGCAGCCGTATTTTGAAATAGAAGGTATTGCCGTAGGCATTATTCGTAACAACGCTTGGATGTAATCTTTCTCTAAGGGAATATACGGTAAAAAATGATCTGCCCAGAAGTTTAATCAAAATTCAATTGGTTAGGGGAGATTTTTTATTGCCGATTAAGGAATTGTTTAACGGGGAAATTATCGGTTATTCAGGTTAAACTAAAAGGACGAAGTTCTGTGGAATACAGAACTTCGTCCTTGAATTAAATGGGTTTAACTTTGTGGAAGAGTAAACCGGTTTTTCTCTAAAACCGGTCATAATTTCCAAGAAATTCGGGAAATTTTTAACCGAACTTTAAGATTAAAATCAGAGAATATCCAGTAATTCCACTTCAAATACCAGGGTAGAAAACGGTGGGATGGAAGCTCCCGCACCACGTTCACCATAGGCTAATTCATGTGGAATGGTGAGTTTCCATTTCGAGCCAACAGGCATCATTTGTAAGGCTTCTACCCAGCCGCGAATTACACCGTTTACCGGAAATTCAGCAGGTTGTCCTCGTGCTACGGAACTATCAAATACCGTACCGTTTGGTAACGTACCGGTATAGTGCACTCGAACTTTGTCGTTTGCTGAAGGTTTTGCACCGGTACCTTCTGTGATAATTTCATATTGAAGTCCGCTGTCGGTAATGTTTACACCAGTTTTTTTCGCATTTTCCGCTAAAAATGCTTTGCCTTCTTCTTCAACCGCTTTGAATTTCGCTTGCTGAGCTTGCGCTGCTTGTTGTTGAAGTTGTTGTACGGAAAGCATTAAATCATTGATGTCTAAAGCCGGTTGATTGTGATTGAGAGCATCAAAAATCCCTTTCGCTACCGCTTCAACGGTAATATCCATTTGGCTATCTGATAATTGCTGACCGATTTGTAAACCGATACCGTAACTGCCTTTTTCGGAAAGGCTTTCTAATTTAATTTGTTCAAAATTCATAATGTTTTCCTTTGTAAAAATTAATTTTTGTATGCCAAGATTTCGCCCATACGCACCGATTCGCCTGCCGTGAGATGATCCGCTAAACGTACTTTATTTTCTTGGAATAAATTGATTACAGTGGAACCAAGCTGAAACCAACCCATTTCTTGACCTTTTGTGAATTTCACCGCACTTTCGCCCTCATAAGTCCAGGTTTTTACTTCATTGTGACGTGGCGGATTAATCACGCCTGCCCAAGTCGTCCCAATACTCGCAGTGATGGTGGCGCCCACTAGAATCTGTACCATCGTGCCGAATTCCGTATCAAACACACAAATCACCCGCTCGTTACGGGCGAATAAATTGGGCACGTGTCGGGCTAAAAACGGATTAACGGAGAATAAATCGCCGGGAACATAAATCATTTTACGTAGTGTTCCATCGCAAGGCATATGCACACGGTGATAATCGCTTGGTGAAAGATAAGTGGTGGCAAATTCACCATTTTTAAAGGTGTTGGCCAATTCTGCATCGTCCACCAATAAATCTTCTAAACGGAAAAAATGCCCTTTAGCTTGTAATAAACGATTGTCATCAATATGACCGCATTCACTGATACGACCGTCTGCCGGCAAGCAAAGTGCGGTCGGATTTTGGTTAATCGGACGAGCGCTGTCTTTTAGAGGGCGAATAAAAAATTCGTTAAAACTGTCGTACTCATTAAATTGTTCTTTTTGCGCAACACTCATATCAATATGGTATTTTTTCGCAAAGGCTTTAATGGCGAAGTGTGTGATTGCCCCCCATTTTTGCTTGGCAAACCAGCCGGCAAATTGGGTTAAATAAAGTTGAGGCATCACATATTGAAAAGCAACTTTCAGGCGTTGCCAATAAGAAATTGAGAGCATATTTACTTTTCCTTATGAAAATGAGCGGAGATTATAGCAATTTTTACTATTCTTCCAACTTTTTAATTTTCATACTTACGAGCTTCCACGTTTTCCGCCATAACTGAACATTTGGGGCTGTCCTAGATAACTAACCCAAACTAACCTTAACTAATTGTTTTAAAATAGAAATTTGAGATTTTAAGTTACTGTGATTAAAACGCCATTCACATTCCTTTAAATACAGCTCAAAATGGGCTTCCCGGCCCCGTTTACCTTTGCGGATACCACCGAAATAACTCTCATCGGCTTCAATTTCACCCTTGTAACTAACCACTAAAAGTGAGAAATAAAGAAACAAATAGGGATTGCTTAAATTAAGCGGGATTAAGTGGTTCAAAACCTTATTAAATGGGGCTTTACAAAATGTAAGCCTCTTTTTTATTGCAGGAAAAACAGAAATGATGAAATGGGAAAAACTTCCTTAAATGACAAATTTAACCGCTAAAAGTGAGAAACACAAACACCAGTTTAAATGTGTTTAAAAGACGATTTAAATATGTTCAAACGAAGTTTAAAAATATGATCTTTTTCAAAAAATTAAAAATTCATTCTTGTTGTGCAAGCATCATTTACTATTCTTTTCACATTAAGGCGTTTTTTAAAAGAGGTAATGCCCTCGGTGCAGTTTTGTCCGAAAAGTATTAGGCTATTTTACGATTCGCAAATAGCTCCGAACTCTCTTTTTGTTCCTTTTGAGTTTAATTAGCCAATGTTTCAGCAGAAGCAATCAACAGCATTTTCCTATCATTGTTACATAATCTGAAATTTTCAATTAAACGCAGTTCTTCATCACTTAACTTAAACTGAGAAGAATTGTCGTGACTTAAATTTTCTACTTTTTTTCAATTATCTCAAGAACTTGTAAAACTTTATCTTTAAAACGTGTACAGCTTGGACCAATTGATGCAGATGCTACACCAATCTGTCTTGAATCGAATAAAAGAGAGAGCCACCCCTTCAGCACTTCCAACTGTCTTTGTATTGAAACCTAGCTGTCTTTGCACGTCTAGTGGAAAAGACGAATAGTGGTATTCGTATGCTATCCCTCTCTTTCCTTTTACTTGCTTTTTTCTTCTTTGGTCGCTCGTCTTGTGATGTTCGTTGCTTTCTTTGGTAAATTTCCGATCCCTTCTAATTCAAAAGCAGTGAACCATTCACTTTTTTCAGATGAATTCATAAAGCACCTTTTAAATTCATTATTGAATCCCAAAAGATAACGATAAACCATTTTAGAAATCAAATGGTTAAAAAATAATTGAAACATTGTAAATTCTCTATTAATTTTACAATGAATTCACTATATTATTCAATTCATAGTTAGCCAACTACATCTAAATGTAGTTGAGCAGGTAGCATTAAAACTAATCAAGGCTCGCACAAAATGGCAAGAGAAAAAAGGAATTGCATTGGCTAAGCTCGGAATTGAAAACGGATTATCAAAAACTACTGTTCGTAATGCCCTAGATAAGCCTTATCCCAAAGGGGAGAAAATAATTGCGGATGCATTGGGACTTGAGCTATCAGACATCTGGCCTAGTCATTATTAAAGAGCTTGCAGGTGTCGGTGGACTACCTAATAGTCAAGCAATATAACTCGAAAAGCAAGAAATTTATCTTGGGAATTCAGACAAATGGAAGGTGTTAAAGGTATTAGTTTTGAATTCTCTTTCAATTCATTACCCCAAGAGGTTCAAGCCGAACTACTTCTAAAACAAAGTGCGGAAGAAACGTTGGCAGTTTCGGAATCAGCTCCGAAACGTAAAGCATTAAATTACCTGCCTGAAGTGATTTGGAAACCTTTCGATAAGGCAACCGAAAAACAGAAAGAAAGCTCTAAAGTAAAAGTGGCGTTGTTGTAAAGTAGATGATTTAGTGCGCCACAAACCGCCCTCAACGCGTGGATGCATGGTGTCATCAGCCCAATTTTAAGCCATCAAAATAAACCGCTTGCCCTCAACGTAGGGACATTAGATAACCCAATGGCAAGCCTTGTATTGGAACGATTGAAAAAATGGCAAGCACGTGGGGAAAAATAAAAAACAGTAAGCCAAATAAACTTTTTGGGGCTGTAGTAGATTAGCAAATTGTTTATAGGCTTGTTTTCCTTCAGTATAATCTTTCCAAATTTTTATTGGGTTTAATTTCATTTTGAAGGTAAATATTTTAAGGCAGGTATTACATCTATAGCGCTGGAATTTATTTCTAATACAAAATTTACAGATATTTGAACTTTGGCAGAAAAGGCAGTTTTTTGTTTATTTTTCAAAAAATAAGGTTAAGACTTTGTAATATAAAGCTTTAACCCTATTTTGATCAACCATTGATAAGTAACAAAAAAACCAAAACCTTTCGATTCAGGGG
>NZ_MLHL01000090.1 GCF_002000545.1 Rodentibacter trehalosifermentans
CTACGTCAGCCCCTTAAAGAATATCAAAGAGTTAAAAAAATCCCATAAAAGGATCTTTTAGATCCTTTAGAAACTGATTGCTGGTTTTTTAATCGGTGTTTTTAGATGATTAATCCGCTATAATTACGTCAATGGAAGAAAAATGAGATGATAAAAATGCTTTATATTCCACCCACTAATCCTAATCACTATGTCAGTAGTATTGTTGCCTTAAACATTATCAGTCCTGAAAATACGGGGGACTGGCATAGTGCGGCTGCGTTAAGTGAAAATGCGTATCCCCTTGAGTTCTATCTCTATGGCGAAAATCAGTCTAAAAATACCCATCATTTATTAGGGCAACAAGGTATTATTGACGGTACGCAACGATTGAATGAGATGGGATATTATCCTCAGAATACACCGGTTTGGATAGCCGACCACCCGCGTGCCTGTGTGGATTATCTCTATTATGCCGTGCTGAAAACCGGTTCACTTGGACGGGTAATGCTTGATGATTGGTTTCCTAGCGAGGAAGATAAACTTTCTGTCTATGCTTTAATTGATGCGTTAGAACCCCACTTAACGGATGTTGAAAAGGAGAATTTACAATTATGGAAGAAAAAGAATCCAATAATGTAATCTTAACCGAACGAGATAAACAGCATGAACGCTTAATGAGTGCCATTCTACATAATCTTGTCGAAACGCCCCTTGTCTTAAAAGGCGGCACAGCCCTTTATTTAGGTTATGGATTAAATCGTTTCTCCGAAGATTTAGATTTCGACTCTGATAAGAAACTTAATCTTGTTAATAAAATCAAAAGCTCTGCACCGCACGGCATTGTAATTGATGAGGTGAATGTAAAAAAGGATACCGATACCGTCAGTCGTTATATGGTGAATTACCACGTTCGGGATACAGGACATAAAGATTCGCTAAAAATAGAGATTTCTTATCGTAACCCACCGCCAACGGAACAAATTTCAGTCCAAAATGGTATTCGTGTTGCTTCCATTGAGCGTATTACTGACAATAAATTAAATGCCGCCTTTGATGGTGAAAATACTCGAACAAAAGGGCGTGATTTATTTGATTTACATTTCATCGCAAAGAACTATGGCGATATGTTATCACTTCCGATATTAGAGCGTTTAAGGACTTTTTCGCAAGATCCTGATAAATTAGTCAGTGCGTATAGCGAAGATATAAAAGCCGATCCACTTTTAAATAAAATTATGGATGTAGATACTATTTCACTTGAGCTTAATGAAATTGCAGAAAAATTACATACAGCGAGATCTTCTATTAAAATGGAAGAAGAAACACCCGCTCAAGCATTAAAGCGTGTATTACATTCAAGAAGAACATCAATACCGTCTGAAGATGAGCAGGATTTAGACTTAAATTTTGATCCTAATTTTGAGTTAGATTCAGAATCTCGTATTGCAGTCGAAAATGCTATTTACCAACAAATGAATGCAGAAGAAATACTGAACCGTTATGCTGAAAAATCTACAAATATGAATAAATCTGAAATACAGAGTTCAACTGTTAATTCTATTATTTCTAAGGCATTAAAAAGGAGATAGCAGATAGGGTAAGGTATTCGAGACGCTCTAAACTCCTACTAGAGATGTTCCAACTTGAAAATTCAAGTCAAAGCGTTTATGCCTCAAATACCGTACTGTCACAAGAAAATTTGTGAGCTAAACGCCTAGATAAACTCATTGCAGCATTCGCCCATAATGTGCAAGATGCCCAATTTTTGCGGTTTATCTATCTTCCCCATTTGAAGGAAAGCTAAAGACAAAATAATTGATTCGTTGGCAAATTGTACTCATTCTTGGTGGGAATTTTTCCCCAAAGAACGAGATTTGAATGTAATCCTAAATGATGGATTCGTCAAGTAAAACAACCTCTTTTGCGGTATATCTTATTTTACTACCCACTTTTTATCTTTTATTTTTCTTTCATTGAATAAACATTCTTGTATTTTAAATTAACTATTTAGTTAATATGTTTTCAATTTAGCTTATAATGTTATGAAACTTCAATTTTTTCATAGCAAGATAAGCAATTATTATGATAATAAGACATATTACCTACCATATCTTACATAAAGAACAAAGCGGTGAAGCTGAGTTAGAGCTTAACCCGAGTCCACTTACCCCAAGTGAAGCTCATCATAATTTCTTAGAAACATTAACAAAAGCATATAGAGTTCGGGCAGGTAAAGGGTTTGGTTCATTTGATAGTGATGAAGACAATTTCCCAATGCCTAGATTCTTAATAGATTATTTGGGAGATGATGACTTTCAACGCTTAACAGTAAGAATGATGAATACTCTTCTAGTAAAGATTCAAAGCCAACCTTTTGCAACAGGTGGAAAAGTATTTATCGCACATTATGAAAACCAAGACAGCAATTACCTATTAATTGCCATTTTAGCTGACCGTGTTGGTTTCTCTGCTCAAAACTGGGAAATGTTAGAAAACGAAATGCTGGATATTGAGCATCTCAAATACGCTGGATGTATTGATTTAACTGCTTGGCAAGCAAATGAAACTCGTTATATTAGCTTTCTTAAAGGACAAGGTGATGTATCTGTTTACTTTAAAGAATTTTTATCTTGTAACGATGCTCTTGTTGCAAGAGAAGAAACTAAAAAATTGGTAGTCTTGCTTGAAGAATTTACTCGTGAACAAGGTTATGAGTTAGAGCAAAAAACAGCATTCTTTAATGACGTGAAATCTTATTTAACAGATATTAGCAATAATGGCGGATCATTTAATACTGAGGAGTTTACTAATCGAGTTTATCCGAGCGATCCTCAGTTATTACAAGAAAAACTAAGTAACGTGGAGACAGGTGTACAAGATGGTTTTACTCCAGATAAGACCGCACTTAAACGATTGATTACTTTTGTTGGGAAAACAAAGAATTGGCGTTTATCTTTTGATCGAACAGCAATTTCAGAAGGGCAAATTTCTACAGATAATGGTAAAATTATCGTTAACAATCCAACTTTAGAATTATTAGAAGCATTTGAATAATGAGCGTTACTTTTTCCGATCTTATACAAATTTATCGTGAATCTGAACCGTTAATTGGTTCGGAGAAGCGTCTTTTTTGTATTCAAACGGAACAGCAATTAGATATACTCAATCAGCTATTATCCGATGACAATTATGAAAATACAGTGTTGGAATCTGAAAATACGCTTGAGCTTGGGGCAAAAGTTAATCTCATTTTTGGAACGCCTAAACCCCAATTTGGGCGTTTCTTCAATAAGCTAGATGATTTTATAAAAGGTGATATAACTCAATTCAATAACGATGCATTATCCAACGCTCCTTACTTTATAAAATCCGAAAATCTTGCTTCATTCGATGAGAATGTCCCTATTTTAAAGTCTTATCAAGTAGTCAGAGATTTCTTGCGACAATTGATCGCAATGGACTCTTATACAGATGTGGTAAACAAGAAACTTATATTCTTTAGCAAAAAGACCTTTGAATTATCCATTGATGTAACTATTAAACTAAACGAATTTATTCAACTCATCAGAGATTTGGACGATGAACAACGTAAATTAATTATTGATTTTCAGGAGTGGCTTAATGATGAAGAGACGAGCAGCCATACTGATGAGAAAAAATCAATACTAGCTTTTGTGCTATCAGATTCTTTGCCTTCTGATGCCAACTTTTCAGATGTAATTCAACAGATTGCTCGTATTAGTGAATCGGTACAAGCTCAATATGCCTTATACCTTGAAAACTTTAGCTATGAAAAATTTGTTAAAAAGTTAGAAGAGAATACTGAAAAATTTGTTACAAAAATCAACGATACGATTAGCAAAGTGCTTCCTCAGTTCCTAGGACTACCATTTTTAACAGCTGTGCCTTCAGCTCTGAAATCAGCAGATAACTGGTTGATTTATCTTGCTCTTATGCTCTATTGTATAATATGTGGTTATGGGTTATCTAACCAAAAATTAGTTCTCGATCACATTAGACAAGATGTTGAACGATTTGAGGGTAAAGGCAAAATTCCAGGAAAATTAAAAGGGCAATGGGAAGAAGATAAAGTTAGAATAAATAAATTACTTAGAAAACAGAGACATTTATATAGAGTTTTATTTTTATCTTTAACTGGTTGTTTTGCTTATGGTTTTATAAGGTTTTTATTTGTAATTAAAACATTCCAAATATATTGTGGATAAAATGTAATATAGCAGTTTTCAGCATATAAAATATTTTTGAGTAGTGTAAAAACACTTTTTACCAATACTTTTATCTGCTCAGTTTTCAAGTATAAAAATAGCGAGCTTAAGCTCGCTATTTTTTTATAATCTATCTCCATAAGGTAAAGATTTCACATAATTTTCCATAAACTTCCAGTCAGGTAGAAATCCATCATCAGAATACCTTCTTTTGATATCTATAAATGGCAGATTATCTTTATTCATTATAATTGGAAGCTTTATTATTTCCTGCTTTAGTTTGCTTAAAATTCTAGCTCTTCCATAAGAGAATTTGTAAGCATCTCTATTTAGAATTGTACTAATGAAGATTGCATTAAAGACATTAAGGTTTTCATTTTTTAATGTATATACTTTGTTACCTGCTACAAAATCCACGTCCTGATAAAAACTATATATTCCTTCTGCACCAATAGTTAAGCAACATTGCTTATTTATATATTCTGGATCCGCATCGACATATCCTATACATCCATTATTTTCTGCTGAACGAGAGATAAATGGAATACTGCCATCCTCTAGCTCATCTTTAATTAACATTTTTGTTGTTTCACATTTAAACAACTTTCCTACTCTAAACTCTTTCCAAAGTTGTATATTAAGATCCTTAATTTCTCTACTATTGTTTTTGGTTGTTAAAGGTTTATATGATAAAGATTTTATATAATTATCCATAAAATCCCAATCTGGTATATAACCATATTTAGAATATTCAAGATTTCTATCCATTAACAATGTACCATCAGAATTATACTTTGTAGGTAATAAAACTTCCGTTTCTTTTAAATACTTCTTCCATTTTCTTCAAAATGAATATTTTGGTCGCTCTTTACTAAAAACTGTTGCCAAAAAAGTACCTATATTTTCATTTAAAATACTATTGTAAGCTGCAACAATATCTGTTGTACCTATAAAATCCACATCCATGTAGTTAGAAAATCCAACGGAACCTTCACCATTGCAAATAAATATTATACAATTTCCCTTCTGTATAAGTTCTTCATCTCGTTTACATGTAAACATTACTCCATTATCATCTTTCTTTGCTCCTACATAAAAACAATCTAAGCCATCTTGAAGTAACCCTTGATTAGCTTTTCCATTTTGAAATAATGAAAATAAATTACCAATTTTAAACGGTTTCCAGTTTTCTACATTAAGATTCATAAACTTGTCCTGTTTTAACTTTGTATGAAAGATAATTATTTAATGTCAATTGAAAATCGTCTTTTGTGAGAGTTGTATAATCTGTTTTCATATATGCTTCACATAACCACTCATCATTTCCATCAACTTCTGCCATTGCTGATAAACCATCAACAATAGTTTTATTTCGATACATTGAAATCCACTTTTCTTCAATTTGTTTCCATAAGCTATTATTATTTTCATCAAATTGTTCAATACGCCCCAAGTTTTTTTTCTTCTTGAAACCATCATTTTTATAAAATCCAAAGAACGTTTTAGATTTTGTTCCATCAGAGTTTACATGTGGTTTTCCAAGAGTAAATATCATACAACAGGCAGAAGCTGATGCTCCAGGATAGAAAATTTCATTTGGGAGAGTAAAAACAGCTTCAAGAGTATTATCTTCAAGAATTTTATGTTTAGCTTCAGTAAGAATTGAACTTGTACCAATAGCTGCCGCAACAGGTAATAATACAGCAAGTTTTACATTCTTCTTTGATTTTCCTTTTTCTAATAATTCAACATTTATTTCATTTATACAATTAGATACAAATTGAACAAATACAAAGCCTTTTGTTGGATCCTCCTTTCCTTTGAGAGCTTTTTTTGCCATGTACCTTCTATCGTATCCTCATCTAATTCTGAATTGATAAGATAAACAGATGAAAATGGAATGTTCATAGGTTTGGCGTTATACGGAGGATTCATTAAAATAATATCTGGATTAGCGGATTTTATAAATTTTTTGTTATTGAATAAATCACCTTCTTTAATATTACTATTACCATCACCATGTATTAACATGTTAGTGGTAGCCAGACCATAGGCATTTTCTTCGATTTCTATTCCCCATATATGCTCTCGTTTTACAGTTTCGGACCAGGACATTTTTTGTTCCGATGTTGTGTTCATAGTATTACAATCGGCAAGTTGTTTAACTAATGCCTGAACAAGGAATGAGCCAGAGCCACATGTGCCATCAAAAACTCTTTTTGTTCTATCCATATCAGTAATTCGGCACATAAATTCTGTAATATGATCTGGAGTAAATGCCTGATTTTTATCAGCTTTACCTGTATATTTATTAAAAGCAATAAAGAATAGATTTAAAATATCTTGACCTTCAGCACTTTGCGTATCAATATAAGCATAAATACCATTAGTTATTTTTAGTAAAATCTCAACCCAGTCAGATATTTTTAATCTTTTTACTTTCTGATTTTTAAGAATGTTATTTTGAATTAACTCTATTTTCTTTGTTTTATTTTCTGAACCATTCAACAATCCTTCAAGAGTCTCTTCCACTCCTGCACAAATTAATTTTTCTGATAAATCCTCCCAGTATGCTTTTAATAAACTAACTGATTCTTTATCAGATAAAGTAATGTTTTTTCTCTTCACAATATCTTTAATGTAAAGTAAAGCTGTTCCTACAAATTGACTTCTAAGTTTTTCATCAATATCTTTTTTGTGCAATAACTCATTTAATTCATAAGTATTCCTAAGAACTAATTCTCTGTCATTTTGCTTATTTTCTGAAAATAACGAAACATAATGTTCCATTGAATCAATAGTTTTTTCATCTTCAAGAAAACTATCATCTTCAATAGAATACTTCCACACTTTAATCTTATCATTCTGAGTGTTAGCCAAAATACAAATAGTTTTCTTATTTTTATGTAAAGCTATTTCTTCTGCAAGATATTCTTTTAGGGGCTGAAGTAGAT
>NZ_MLHL01000091.1 GCF_002000545.1 Rodentibacter trehalosifermentans
TCTACGTCAGCCCCAAATTTAATCTCGCATTGACATATTTCCCCATATCAATTGAGGTAGGGGCAACCACTTCTGCCGTTGAAGTCCACTTTTCTTTCACAATAAACGCATATACACCCGCAATCAGGGTACCTACACAGGCAGAAAGGAGGAGCCAAATTTTTTATTCCACAGAATTTTAATTAATTCAATGAGATCGATCATTGTTCACTCTAAAATCCTTAATGATTTTTACCCATAACTTTTGCATGAAAATTTTAGTTCTTATTTTAAGCTTTCACAAGAACAAAAATGTAAAGGAATGTTAATAAAAAAACGAAAGTGCGGTCAATTTCGATCGCACTTTTCTCACCTGTCAGAATGAATAACGCTGAAGTTACATTGACACCTAATTACGCATAATACATCTCAAACTCCACCGGATGTGGGGTCATATTTAAGCGTTCCACTTCTTTGCGTTTAATGCTAATGAAAGCCTCTACAAATTCTTTGCTGAACACATTGCCGTGAGTTAAGAATTCGTAATCTTTCTCTAACGCATTTAAGGCTTCTTCAAGAGAGCCTGCCACAGCAGGAATATCTTTCAGTTCTTCCGGTGGCAAATCGTAAAGGTTTTTATCCATCGCATCACCCGGGTGAATTTTATTTACAATGCCATCTAGCCCTGCCATTAATAAGGCTGCAAAGGCAAGATATGGGTTTGCCATTGGGTCCGGGAAACGGGCTTCAATACGAATGGCTTTCGGGCTGGTTACCGCAGGAATACGAATTGAGGCAGAACGATTGCTTGCGGAATAAGCCAATAATACCGGCGCTTCATAACCCGGTACTAAGCGTTTATAAGAATTGGTTGTCGGGTTGGTGAAGGCATTTAATGCTTTGGCATGTTTGATAATGCCGCCAATGTAGTAAAGTGCCGTTTCAGAAAGACCTGCATATTTATCACCTTGGAAGATATTTTTGCCTTCTTTGCTTAATGACATATTACAGTGCATTCCCGAACCGTTATCACCGGTAATCGGTTTCGGCATAAAACAGGCGGTTTTGCCGTGTTCAAGCGCCACATTTTGTACCACATATTTATAGATTTGGGTTTCATCGGCTTTTAAGGTTAAGCTGTTGAATTTTGTTGCAATCTCATTTTGCCCTGCAGTTGCTACTTCGTGGTGATGCGCCTCAATCACTAACCCCATTTCTTCTAAAAGTAAACACATTTCAGAGCGAATATCATGGGCACTGTCAATCGGTGCAACAGCACAATAGCCCCCTTTTTTCAACGGGCGGTAAGCATTGTTGCCCCCTTCGTATTTTTTGTTGGTATTCCAAGCGGCTTCCACATCATCAACGGAGAAAGAAGCACGGTTCATCGACACATCAAAACGCACATCATCAAACAAGAAGAATTCCGGCTCCGGGCCAAAAAAGGCTTGATCCGCAATGCCGGTAGAACGCATATAATTTTCAGCACGAATCGCAATGGAACGAGGGTCACGATCATAACTTTGCATGGTCGTCGGTTCATATACACTACAACGAAGGGAGAGTGTCGGAATTTGCGCAAAGGGATCAACCACGGCAGTTTCAGCCATTGGCATTAAAAGCATATCGGCTTTATTGATAGTTTTCCAACCTTCTACAGATGAACCGTCGAACATTTTACCATCTTCAAACATATCCTCATCCACAAGATTAACCGGAATGGATACGCCGTGTTCTTTGCCTTTAATATCCGTAAATCGAAGAAGTACGAATTTAATATCATTTTCTTCAATCAGTTTAAATACATTAGTGATGGCATTTGCGTTTGACATTGAAATTCCTCTTATTTTGCTACATTAAGGGTGATTAAAACAGTGCGCATTATAACGCAATCCCCTATGGTTTTCATTGGATTTATTTTTCCGATTTAACATAGCGGGCGATATGGAACTCGTGTATAATCCTCGCCCTTTCATGCGTGGAACTTTACTTTACACGCTCCACACAACTAATTAATAACTTTTTAAAACAATGACAAATAAAATTGATATAAACAAACTACGCAATATTGCCATTATCGCCCACGTTGACCATGGTAAAACCACCCTTGTTGACAAACTTCTTCAGCAATCCGGTACCTTTGAAGCCACCCGTGGAGACATAGACGAGCGAGTAATGGATTCTAATGATCTAGAAAAAGAACGCGGCATTACAATTCTTGCTAAAAACACCGCAATTAACTGGAATGATTACCGTATCAACATTGTGGATACGCCGGGGCACGCCGATTTCGGCGGTGAAGTCGAACGTGTGCTTTCAATGGTCGATTCCGTTCTGTTAGTGGTTGATGCCTTTGACGGCCCAATGCCACAAACCCGTTTTGTCACCCAAAAAGCCTTCGCTCATGGGTTAAAACCTATCGTTGTCATCAATAAAGTGGACCGTCCCGGTGCCCGCCCTGATTGGGTTGTAGATCAAGTTTTCGATCTCTTTGTTAACCTCGGTGCGACTGATGAACAATTAGATTTCCCTATCATTTATGCTTCTGCATTAAATGGTGTGGCAGGTCTTGAACACGAAGCATTGGCAGACGATATGACCCCGTTATTTGAAGCCATTGTCAAACACGTTGAACCGCCAAAAGTGGAATTAGATGCGCCCTTCCAAATGCAAATTTCCCAATTAGATTACAACAGCTATGTAGGCGTGATTGGTATCGGTCGCATTAAACGTGGTTCAATTAAACCAAATCAACCTGTTACCATCATTAATAGTGAAGGTAAAACCCGTCAAGGACGGGTCGGTCAAGTGCTTGGACACCTTGGTTTGCAGCGTTATGAAGAAGAAATGGCTTATGCTGGCGATATCGTTGCCATCACAGGCTTAGGCGAGCTTAATATTTCCGATACCATTTGTGATATCAATGCCGTTGAAGCCTTACCTTCATTAACCGTTGATGAGCCAACTGTGACCATGTTCTTCTGTGTTAATACTTCCCCTTTTGCTGGTCAAGAAGGAAAATATGTAACTTCACGTCAAATTCTTGAGCGTTTAAATAAAGAATTGGTTCACAATGTGGCTTTGCGTGTGGAGGAAACCCCAAATCCCGATGAATTCCATGTATCAGGCCGAGGCGAATTGCACCTTTCCGTACTCATTGAAAATATGCGTCGTGAAGGTTATGAATTAGCCGTCTCCCGTCCAAAGGTCATTTATCGTGAAATGGACGGTAAAAAACAAGAGCCTTACGAACAAGTCACCATTGATGTGGAAGAACAACACCAAGGTTCGGTGATGGAAGCCTTAGGGATCCGCAAAGGTGAAGTGCGGGATATGTTGCCGGACGGCAAAGGCCGTGTGCGTTTGGAATATATCATTCCAAGCCGTGGGCTAATCGGCTTCCGTGGTGAATTTATGACCATGACTTCCGGTACCGGTTTGCTTTATTCCAGTTTTAGCCATTATGACGACATCAAAGGTGGTGAAATCGGTCAACGTAAAAATGGCGTGTTAATTTCAAATGCCACAGGGAAAGCCCTCGCCTATGCTTTATTTGGGTTACAAGAGCGTGGCAAATTAATGATTGATGCCAACGTAGAAGTCTATGAAGGGCAAATCATTGGTATCCATAGCCGTTCAAATGATTTAACCGTCAACTGTTTACAAGGTAAAAAACTCACCAATATGCGGGCGTCCGGCAAGGATGATGCTATTGTGCTCACCACACCGGTGAGATTCAGCCTTGAACAAGCCATTGAATTTATCGATGACGATGAATTGGTGGAAGTGACACCGGAATCGATTCGTATCCGTAAAAAACTGCTCACGGAAAACGATCGTAAACGGGCAAATCGTACAACCACCAGTACAAGTACTCATTAAACAAAAAAATGGAATCAGCAATGATTCCATTTTTTACATCAAAAGTGCGGTTGATTTCACCGCACTTTTTCCTATTGACGATAGTTTTCTAAAAAACGGCATAATTTAGTGATTGCCTCTTCCAGCTGGTTCACATAAGGCAGGGTAACAATGCGGAAGTGATCCGGTGAGTGCCAGTTAAACCCTTTACCATGCACCAGCAACACTTTTTCTTGACGGAGTAAATCCAGCACCATTTTTTCATCACTATGAATATTGAATTTTTTCACATCAATTTTCGGGAACATATAAAGAGCGCCCATTGGTTTCACACAGCTAATGCCGGGAATTTGTGTAATCAACTCATAGGCTTTGTTGCGTTGTTCCAATAAACGTCCGCCGGGCAAAATAAATTCATTAATGCTTTGATAACCGCCTAATGCCGTTTGAATCGCATGTTGCATCGGCACATTGGCACACAAGCGCATCGAGGCAAGCATATCCAAGCCTTCAATATAGCCTTTAGCATGATTTTTCGGCCCATTTAAGATCATCCATCCTTGGCGGAAACCGGCAACACGGTAAGCTTTAGATAAACCGTTAAAGGTCACCGTTAATAAATCCGGTGCTAATGCGGCAATGTGGTGATGAACCGCATCATCGTATAAAATTTTGTCATAAATTTCGTCTGCAAAAATAATCAAATTATGCTGACGGGCCAGTTCCACAATTTCTTCCAACAACGCTTTACTATAAACCGCACCGGTTGGGTTGTTTGGGTTGATAACCACAATCGCTTTCGTGTTGGCATTCACTTTCGCCTTAATATCTGCAATATCCGGGAACCAATTGGCTTGCTCATCACACAAATAATGCACGGCTTTACCGCCGGAAAGGGTCACCGCGGCCGTCCACAATGGATAATCCGGCATCGGCACAAGCACTTCATCACCATCATTTAGTAAAGCTTGCATTGCCATGGTAATCAGCTCAGATACACCATTGCCAATATACACATCATTGACCGTCGCCCCCTGTATACCTTTAGATTGATAATACTGCACAATGGCTTTACGGGCAGAATACAGCCCTTTGGAATCACAATAGCCTTGCGCTGAAGGCAAATTACGCAACACATCCACCAAAATTTCATCCGGGGCTTCAAAACCAAAGGGGGCGGGGTTGCCAATGTTTAATTTTAAAATTTTATTGCCTTCTTCTTCCAAACGGAGGGCTTCTTTATGCACGGGGCCACGAATGTCATAACAAACATGTTCTAATTTATCGGATTTGGGGAATAATCGCATTATCGGTTCCTTTTATTTTTATAGAAAGTGCGGTTAATTTACGCTGAATTTTCAATCTTGAAAAGATTTTGCAAAAAAATTTTTTGTCACAGATAAACTGCGGTAGAATACGGGCTAATTTTTTTGTGTATTTTTAAACGAGATAATGGGTAGTTTAGAGCAAGCAGCAAGCCAATTAAGCCTGCAAATTGAACAATATTTGCAACAAGGAAAAAAAGATATTGAGCGTTTTCAAGTGAATATCGCCAATGTCAGCTTGTTGGCATGGCTTAAATCTCAAAGCGCTTACCCACAGTTTTATTTACACTTCCGAGATGAAAACAAATCTATTGCCGCACTCGGTGCTGTTCGGAAATTTAGCTCATTAAATTTGGCTCAAGAATTTATTGAACACTTTCATTTTCCACTGCTCGGCGGGTTGCAATTTCAAGGCTGCGGGCAATTTATCTTGCCACAATTGTTGTTAGAAACAAACGAACAACACACCACAATCAGTTGTTTTGTGGAAGGTAAAGCCTCTGCCCAAAGCACATTGGCACAATTAAAAACATTGCCAAAAATGACCGCACTTTGCCCATTACCAAAACAAATTCCCCTGTACACCGAACAAGGCGCCAATAAACAAATGTGGTGCGATTGGGTTAATCAAGCACTGTATGAAATAAAACAAGGCGAACTCACCAAACTGGTCTTAGCCAATGAAAGAGTGTTTCATTTAAAACAGCCTGTAAATCCTTACGATTTACTCGCAGAAAGTGAAAAACACAATCAAGGTTGCTATCATTTTTTATGGGCGGAAAACCCTCGTTCGACCTTTGTAGGTTCAACGCCTGAACGCCTGTTTGCCCGTGAATACAATCTATTTCTCACCGAAGCCCTTGCTGGCACAGCGCCTATGACGGCTGATTTAAAAGAAAATCAGCAACAAGCCGAATGGTTATTAAATGATGAAAAAAATTTGAACGAAAATTGGCTCGTGGTGCAAGATATTTCACAAAATATCAAACCAATGGTGGAATCCTTTGATGTGAGTGAAGTCGAACTCAAACCCCTACGCAAAGTCCAACACTTATTGCGAAAAATTCGGGCAAATCTAAGCGCCCATTATCGGGATGCCGAGCTACTCAAAGCCATTCATCCAACGGCTGCGGTTTCCGGTTTACCTCAGCAACAGGCAAGAATGATCTTATCAGAAATTGAAACCTTTGATCGGGGCTGGTATGCCGGAACATTAGGGGTGATGAGTGAGGTTTATTCCGAATTTTGTGTGGCAATTCGCTCTGCATTTATTGAGGGAAATCGGATTCGTGTTTTTGCCGGGGCGGGAATTGTTGAAGGCTCCGAGCCTTTGGCAGAATGGCAAGAAATTGAACGTAAGGCATCGGGATTAATTTCCCTTTTTGCAGAAAATAATGATGGAGAAAAAGAATGTCTGTAAGCGTGTTTAATCGTTGTTGGTCAAAAGTGATTTTAGAAACCTTGGTACGCCAAGGGGTTTCCCATATCTGTATTGCCCCCGGCTCACGCTCTACCCCATTAACGCTTGAAGCCGTACGTTTACAAAATGCGGGACGAGCAACCTGTTATAGCCATTTTGATGAGCGGGGGTTAGGCTTTTTTGCCCTAGGCATCGCCAAATCTACAGCTTCTCCTGTGGCAATCATCGTCACCTCGGGAACTGCAGCGGCAAACCTTTACCCTGCTATTATTGAAGCACGTCAAAGCGGCGTGGCGCTCATTGTGTTAACCGCAGATCGCCCACCGGAATTATGGGAATGTGGTGCCAATCAAGCGATTTTGCAACAACATATGTTTGGCGACTACCCTGTTGCTAATGTCAATCTTCCTAAGCCTAATACAGACTATAGTGCACAATGGTTAGTCTCTTTGCTTGATCAAGCCTTGTTTCAACAAACACAACAGCCCGGGGTAGTACATATTAATGTGCCTTTTGCCGAGCCCCTTTACGAAGCGCAAGAAAGCGCTATCGACAGCCACCCCTGGTTAGCCCCCCTACAACGTTGGCTTTCACATTATAAACCTTGGATTGGCCACGAATCTCAACAACAAGAAGTGCTGATGCACGAAAATTGGGATCACTGGCGCACCAAACGAGGCGTGATTGTCGTTGGGCAATTACCGGCAGAACAAGCCATGGGGATTAACGCTTGGGCCACCACCATGGGCTGGGTGCTTTTAACGGATATTCAATCCGGCGTAGAACCGATGACCCCTTATGCAGATATTTGGCTTGCTAACCAAACGGTGCGTGAAAAATTATTACAAGCGGATATTGTCATTCAATTTGGCTCACGCTTTATCAGCAAACGTATTAATCAGTTTTTACAAACCTTCAAGGGTGAGTTTTGGATTGTCGAAGCCACACAAAAAGCCGTGGATCCTTATCATCATTCGCATACCCGTTTTAATGCGAAAGCTCACCACTGGTTACGGGCGCACCCACCTCTTCGCCAAAAATCTTGGTTGTTGGAACCTTTGGCATTGTCTAAATTCTGTGCCGGTTTTATCGAGCAACAAGTCGGTGGAAATTTAAACGAAGCCTCACTTGCCCACCACATTGAACGGGTGCTGCCTTACAATGGAATTTTATTCCTCGGTAATAGTTTATTTGTCCGCCTTGTGGATGCGCTGACCAAACTCCCTGAAAGCTATCCGGTTTATACTAATCGTGGCGCTAGTGGCATTGACGGTTTATTAGCCACTGCTGCCGGCATTGGTGTAGGAAGCAATCAACCTGTTGTAGCAATGATTGGCGATACTTCAACCTTGTATGATCTCAATTCTCTTGCCCTGTTCAAAAACGTTACACAACCGACGATTATTTTTGTTATCAACAATAATGGTGGGGCAATTTTCGATATGCTACCGGTGGATGAGGCGGTCAAAGATCGTTTTTACCGCCTGCCGCATAACGGTGATTTTTCACAAATTGCGGCAATGTTTGATATTAAATACGCCCACCCTTACACTTGGGCAGATTTAAGCAGCGTGTTAAAACAAGCCTATACCCGCCGTAAAACCACGCTGATTGAAATCAAAACCAATCCAAATGATGGCAGCAATATCTACAAAGGTTTAATTGAACAAATCAGCCATGCCGTCATAGGCGCCTAAGGAAATAAGGGCGAATTCCGCCCTTTGTTTTTTATGATGAAGATTATTTTTCTCCACGGGCTCCTCGGCACTGGCTATGATTGGCAAAAAGTCATCGAAAATCTACCGCACTTTTGCTGTATCCCCCTTGATTTGCCTTTCCACGGAAAGGCAAAAAATATTGAAGTCAGCCATTTCAACGACACCGCCAAATACCTTTCCGAACAAATAAAAACAGTGGTCAACAATGAACCCTATGTTTTGGTGGGCTATTCCCTTGGAGGGCGTGTTGCCATGTATTATGCTTTAGAAGCCCATGTGGAAAAAGGGAATTTACAGGCGGTTGTGTTAGAAGGGGCAAACTTAGGCTTAAAAACAGAAGAAGAAAAACAGGCTCGTTGGCAAAATGATGCCCAATGGGCAACACGATTTGCGAAGGAAGCCCCGGAAAAGGTGCTGAAAGATTGGTATCAACAGCCTGTGTTTTCCCATTTAACCGCCGATGAACGGGCAAAGCTCATTGAAAAACGAAAAGCCAATTGCGGTGAAAATATTGGAAAGATGCTCCTTGCCACAAGCCTTGCCAAGCAACCAGATTTCCGAGAAAAAGTGCGGTCAAGTTCGCTGCCATTTTTTTATTTTTGCGGTGAGCAAGATAGCAAATTCCAAACCCTTGCACAGGCTGAGCAACTTAATTTAACCACCATTGCCCATGCAGGTCATAATGCCCATTTAGAAAACCCAACCCTCTTTGCGAAAAAGCTCGATAGTCTGATTTCAAAGCTCACTTAAGCAAAATCAATAAAAGACACAATACTTCCATAAAAAATGCCAAGGTTTTCACCTTGGCATCCTGTTTAAAAACGAAGTAAAAAACGACCGCCCTTTTATTCAAAAGAATCTTTTAAACGCTCATCTGCTCGTCTTGCCTCACCTTTGTGTTGCAATTTATTGAGTTGACGTTCTAATTTTTCTTCCACTTCGTTGATTGCTTTATACATATCATCAGCGGTTGCGGTGGCAATTAAATTACCAAGCGGTGTACCAATAGAAGCCTCAACACTAAATCCATTAGGCACTTTATTCAGCACAAAATGAGGATTAATTAATTGTGTATGCCATTTCTCCAATTTCGCCAAACGACCTTCCACATGTTCACGAATGGCTGGGGTGATTTCCATTTGTTTGCTGGTGATATTTAATGTCATAGCGTTTACCTCTTCGCATTGTTAGGAACCCTTGGGTTCGGTTTGATTTAATATCAAAATAATCCCCTCAAGGTGCTTTTTCAAGTCTTTTCTAGGTAAAAAAAAGACTAATATTCAAAAATATGATCTTGCTCTAATTTCCGAATATTAGCGGTTTTCTTTTAAGAAAAAATTGCTATGATGAGCAATTGGAGAAAAGGATATCAATATTAGATATCCTTTTGAATTTTATACTTTAGGAGAAGCGATTTCATCTTGGTCACAATGATTGGTTTTCAAGCGGGCAAAATAATCTTTCGTTTCTTCAATCACGATCTTACGCAATCCGATTAAAGCAATTAAATTTGGAAATGCCATCAAACCGTTCACAATATCTGCAAGAATCCAAATTAAATCCAATTTTAAGAAAGCCCCGATCCCAACCAAAATAATAAATATCAGGCGATATAAACGAATACCTCGGGTTCCCACCAAATACACAAAACAGCGTTCACCGTAATAGCACCAGCCTAAAATTGTCGTGAAAGCAAAAAAGAGCAAACCGACAGTGACAATGGTCGCCCCCAAATCTAATCCCAATCCCTGTGCAAATGCGGCGTTAGTCATTGTTGCACCGGCAAGGTCCGGATTACTCCACGCTCCGGTGAGAACCAATACAATACCGGTCATTGAACACACAATGATGGTATCTAAAAAAGTACCGGTCATTGAAATCAGACCTTGACGAACCGGCTCTTTTGTTTGCGCAGCAGCAGCAGCAATTGGCGCACTGCCTAAACCGGATTCATTGGAGAAAATCCCCCGTGCCACCCCAGATTGAATAGCTTTCATCACAGTAAAACCGAGTACGCCGCCAAGAGCCGATTGCGGATCAAAAGCACTATGAATAATCAACATCACCGCATCCGGTACCCGTTCCCAATTTAATAAAATAATGATGATTGATACCAGCACATAAGAAATTGCCATAAAAGGCACAATGATTGACGAAGCAATGGCAATGCGTTTTACCCCGCCCAAAATAATCATTGCGACTAAGACCGTAACAACAATGGCGGTAATGATAACCGGAATATGGAAAGTATCTTCCATGGCGTGTGTAATCGCATTAACTTGCGGAAAAGTCCCGATACCGAAAAATGCCACCAACACCCCAAATACAGCAAACATTTTAGCCAGCCATTTAATGCCTAAGCCACGCTCGATATAATACATTGGGCCACCAGACATAAACCCGCGGCGATCTTTCACGCGGTATTTCACCGCCAGTAAACATTCTGCATATTTTGTTGCCATGCCGAGCAATGCCACCAGCCACATCCAAAAGATAGCCCCCGGCCCGCCTGCTTGCACCGCTGTCGCCACCCCCACAATATTCCCGGTTCCAATGGTTGCCGCTAAAGCAGTACTGAGTGCGGCAAAAGAAGACACATCCCCTTTTCCACCCCGCTCTTTTTTAAATAAATAGCTAATCGCAAGGGGTAAATAACGGACTTGAATGAAACCTAAACGTAAAGTGAAATAAAGCCCTGTCCCGGATAGCAAAATCAATAAGGGAGGCCCCCAAATAAAACTATCAATGGCAGATAAAATTGTCGTAAATGACATAATGATTCCTCGTGGTCTAAAAAAACAAATAAACGCAACAAGGAGACGAAAAGCATCCGTGAAAAGAAAGAAAATACAGATTGTCTTTTTGCCCCTGTCCTTTTGCCTGAGCGTTTGAAAAACGGCGTTAAAAACTACCGCTCTTTTGCGCCTTCGGCGTCCATTTACACAATATATGTGCAATGAATCTCTCCAAGGGTTCGTCCAGTAACAGTCCCTGCACTAATGTGCGCCTGAAAGATTTTACATCGTCGGCGTAGGGTTCATTCCCTACTCTCCAGCTACCTTCATCCGAACTCATTTTCTCTGATTTATCAGAAAAAAACGGGGCGGATTTTAGCAAAATCAAAGAAAGCAATCAATTATTGGAAAAGAAGAAAAAATAAAGTGCGGTCAATATTTCTGATATTTTTATTTCTCAAGTCGTTATCTTGTTAAGTCGGCTTAATCAGTGAATGAATATTTTCTTGATCTATCACAATAAATCGTCAAATTTTTGTTCATTTACCTCTTTCAGGTAATTTCCCTTTATTTATAAGAAACGACATAATTCACCACCTAAAATTTACCGATTAGCATTCATAAAAGGCGACTAAAATGGCAATTGAAAATTTACCCCGCAGACAATTTTTACGCGGTAAATTTTTAGTTTCGTCTCAGCAAAAAAATACGCCCGCTGTTGATGTCATCCGCCCGCCTTGGTCAATCGGTGAACGTGAATTTGTTGATAAATGTACCCGTTGCAATACTTGTTTTACAACCTGTGAAACAAAGATTTTAATCAAAGGTGATGGTGGTTTTCCGGAAGTTAGGTTTGAAAACGGTGAATGCACTTTTTGTAAAAAATGTGCTGAAGTTTGTCCGCAACCTATTTTTCGCCCGCTTGATGAAAAACCTTGGGAACACATAATCGACATTGGTGAAAATTGCTTAACCCAACGCCGCATTGAATGTCGCTCGTGTCAAGATAATTGCCCGATGAATGCCATTCGCTTTCACTTACAAATGGGTGGCGTTGCGCAGCCTTCAGTGAATGGGGATACTTGCAATGGCTGTGGTGCCTGCATAAAAAGTTGCCCAGTAAATGCAATTAAAATCGTAAAAAATGAATAATACAAATTTAATTTTGGAAAATGAGCAGGATTGGCACGTTGTCGGGCTAATTGTGCAAGGGAATCCAAGAAAATTAGCAAAAATTCAGACCGCACTTTTAACCGTTGAACATACGGAAATTCCTACTTTTGATGAAAAAACGGGAAAACTTGTGGTGGTGATGCAATCGCACGATCAACATCTTTTGTTGGATAATATTGAAAGCATAAAAGATATTGATGGTGTGATTAATGTCTCGTTGGTGTATCACGAGCAAGATGAGAAAAAACATAGTGGATTAAAATAAAAATGAGACAAGACAGCCCGCCTCAGATAGTACAGAAGACGGGCTAATGCCATATCATTGAAATTTTAATTCAAATAATATCAACCTATTATGGGGGAGAAGGCAATGAATTTAAGTCGTCGAGATTTTATGAAAGCCAATGCGGCGATGGCGGCGGCAACTGCGGCGGGATTAACCATTCCGGTTAAAAACGTTGTAGCGGCAGAAACTGAAATCAAGTGGGATAAAGCCGTATGCCGTTTTTGTGGAACGGGTTGTGCGGTGTTAGTAGGTACGAAAGAGGGCCGAGTGGTCGCCTCTCAAGGTGATCCGGATGCGGAAGTAAACCGTGGTTTAAACTGTATTAAAGGTTATTTCTTACCTAAAATTATGTACGGTAAAGATCGTCTAACACAGCCAATGTTGCGTATGACGAATGGCAAATTCGATAAAAACGGGGATTTTGTGCCGGTTTCTTGGGATGTAGCTTTCAAAACCATGGCGGAAAAATTTAAAGAAGCGTTCAAAAAGAACGGTCAGAATGCTGTTGGGATGTTCAGTTCCGGTCAGTCCACCATTTGGGAAGGCTATGCGAAAAACAAACTTTGGAAGGCCGGTTTTCGTTCGAATAATGTTGATCCGAATGCCCGTCATTGTATGGCATCTGCCGCAGTGGCATTTATGCGTACCTTTGGTATGGATGAGCCAATGGGTTGCTATGATGATATTGAACGTGCTGAGGCATTTGTGCTTTGGGGTTCTAATATGGCGGAAATGCACCCGATTTTGTGGTCACGCATTACAGACCGTCGAATTTCTAATCCTGATGTGAAAGTGGCCGTACTTTCTACTTTTGAACATCGTAGTTTTGAGCTTGCCGATTATGGTTTGGTGTTCACGCCTCAAACGGATTTGGCGATTATGAACTACATCATTAACTATCTCATTCAAAATGATGCGATCAATTGGGATTTTGTTAATAAACACACTAAATTTAAACGGGGTGAAACCAATATCGGTTATGGTTTACGTCCTGAAAATCCATTAGAGAAGGACACTAACCGTAAAACGGCCGGTAAAATGTACGATTCCTCTTTTGAAGAATTGAAGCAATTGGTCTCAGAATATACCCTTGATAAAGTGCATGAATTATCCGGTGTGCCAAAAGATCAACTGGAACATTTGGCAAAACTTTATGCCGATCCAAATAAAAAAGTGGTGTCTTTCTGGACAATGGGCTTTAACCAACACTCCCGTGGGGTTTGGGCAAACCACCTTATCTACAATATCCATTTATTAACCGGAAAAATTTCTATTCCGGGCTGTGGTCCATTCTCTTTAACCGGTCAACCTTCAGCCTGTGGTACAGCGCGTGAGGTGGGATCTTTCCCACATCGTTTACCGGCAGATTTGGTGGTAACCAATCCGCAACACCGTGAAACTGCTGAACGTATTTGGAAATTACCAAAAGGGACGATCTCTGAAAAAGTCGGTTTGGATACGATTGCCCAAGATCGTGCAATGCACGATGGAAAAATGAACGTCTTGTGGCAGATGTGTAACAACAATATGCAAGCAGGGCCGAATATTAATGCCGACCGTTTACCGGGCTGGCGTAAAGAAGGCAACTTCGTGATTGTTTCTGATCCTTATCCAACGGTTTCTGCACTATCAGCAGACTTAATCCTACCAACAGCGATGTGGGTGGAAAAAGAAGGGGCATACGGTAATGCAGAACGCCGTACGCAATTCTGGCGTCAGCAAGTGAAAGCACCGGGTGAGGCGAAATCTGACTTGTGGCAGTTAATGGAGTTTGCCAAATACTTCACCACCGATGAAATGTGGACGGAAGAATTACTTGCACAAATGCCGGAATATCGTGGTAAGACTTTATATGAAGTGTTGTTTAAAAACGGTCAGATCGATAAATTCCCATTAAGTGAATTGGCAGAAGGTCAATTAAATGACGAATCTGAACACTTTGGCTACTACGTTCACAAAGGGTTATTTGAGGAATATGCGGAATTTGGTCGTGGACACGGTCATGATTTAGCGCCATTTGATACCTACCATAAAGCCCGTGGATTACGCTGGCCGGTGGTGGATGGTAAAGAAACCTTATGGCGTTATCGTGAAGGTTACGATCCTTATGTGAAAGAAGGCGAAGGAGTGGCATTTTACGGTTATCCGGATAAAAAAGCGATTATCCTTGCTGTTCCATATGAGCCGGCGGCAGAATCACCGGATGCGGAGTTCGATTTATGGTTATCAACCGGCCGTGTGTTGGAACATTGGCATACCGGTTCGATGACCCGTCGTGTACCGGAATTACACCGTGCATTTCCAAATAATTTAGTGTGGATGCATCCGCTTGATGCTGAAGCAAGAGGGCTACGCCATGGCGATAAAATTAAGATTTCCTCCCGTCGTGGTGAAATGATTTCGCATTTAGACACAAGAGGACGCAATAAGCCGCCACGAGGTTTGGTTTACACCACTTTCTTTGATGCCGGTCAGCTTGCTAATGTGTTAACACTTGATGCAACCGACCCGATTTCAAAAGAAACCGACTTCAAAAAATGTGCGGTAAAAGTGGAAAAAGCGGCTTAGTACCTTTACAAGGTGAATGTATCTTGCCTTCCCCGTAAACGGGGGAGCCAAAAAATATGTAAGAAATCAACCGCACTTTACTTCATTCTCTCTTCCCATTCACTGAGAGTGTTAATGTTGTAAAGTGCGCTCAATGATTAAAAAGAAAATGAAAAAGCCTAATCTTAATCCTGAACGCCGCCGATTTTTAAAAGAAACTGTCCGTACCACGGGCGGGCTTGTCGGCGTGGGGATTTTATTAGGATTACAACAAAATCAGAGCCTTGCTCGTGAAGGCGTGCCTTTACGCCCCCCTTTTGCGTTGCAAGATACCAAAGCGTTTTCTGCGGCTTGTATTCGTTGTGGTCAATGTGTGCAAGCATGCCCCTATGATATGTTGCATTTAGCTTCATTATTATCCCCGGTGGAAGCAGGAACGCCTTATTTTATTGCTCGTGACAAACCGTGCGAAATGTGCCCGGATGTTCCCTGTGCCCATGCTTGCCCGAGTGGGGCATTAGATCGCCATGCGACAAATATTAATGATGCCCGAATGGGATTATCGGTACTGCTTGATCACGAAACCTGCTTAAACTGGCAAGGGCTACGTTGTGATGTGTGTTATCGGGTTTGTCCTTTAATCGATAAAGCGATCACTTTGGAAAAACAACATAACCCCCGTTCAGATAAACATGCATTGTTTATCCCAACGGTTCATTCCGATGCCTGTACCGGTTGTGGAAAATGCGAACAAGCCTGTGTTTTGGAGGAAGCGGCGATAAAAATTCTGCCGATGGATTTGGCGAAAGGAATGTTGGGGATACACTATCGTTTAGGTTGGGAGGAAAAAGCGAAAGCCGGTCATTCTCTTGCACCAAAAGAAATGATTTCCTTACCAACCCGAATGCCTGAAACCCTCGCTATGCCGGAGCCGGCTGAACCTGTGTTAGCACCGGTTTTAGGAGGAACGAAATAATGGCAAACGCACCGAAATATGCCGGTCGTGAGGCGAGAGAAAAATGGGGCGTGTGGTATACGCATCGCTTTTTGTTTTGGCGACGGTTAAGCCAACTCAGTATTCTTGCGATGTTTTTGAGCGGACCTTATTTTGGTCTGTGGATCTTAAAAGGGAATTACAGCGGGAGTTTATTGCTAGATACCGTGCCTTTTAGTGATCCGCTCATTACGGCAGAAAGTCTTGCTAGCGGCCATTTGCCTGATTCGCTGACACTCATCGGTGCCGCCATCATTGTGCTTTTTTATGCGTTGGTGGGGAGCAAGGTATTTTGTAGTTGGGTTTGTCCGCTGAATATGGTCACCGATACGGCAGCATGGTTACGCCGAAAACTGGGGATTCGGCAAACAGCAAAACTCTCACGAGGATTACGCTATGGTATTTTGCTGATGATTTTAATCGGTAGTGCGTTAAGCGGAATGTTATTGTGGGAGTGGATTAACCCTGTGGCGGCATTAGGTCGGGCCTTTGTTTTTGGCTTAGGCGCAACGGCTTGGTTAATTCTGGTTATTTTTCTTTTTGATTTATTGATTGCAGAACATGGTTGGTGCGGGCATTTATGTCCGATGGGGGCAATGTATGGTGTTATTGGCAGCAAAAGCCTTATCCGAATTAAAGTGATTGATCGTACGAAGTGCGATAATTGTATGGATTGCTATAACATTTGCCCGGAACCCCAAGTATTGCGTTCACCTTTACATGGTAAGAAAGACGAAAGCCTACTGGTGCTTTCCAAAGATTGCATTAGCTGCGGACGTTGTATTGACGTTTGTGCTGAAAAAGTATTCAAATTCTCGACTCGATTCGATCATTCAGGGGAGTGATTAATATGACTAAAAAACAATCTAAAATTTTAGTGGGATTAATGACCGCACTTTTTGCCGGTTCATTGATGGCAACAGAGGTTCAACCGGTGGGCAAAGATTTAACCCAATCACCGGAAAATGTGACACCGGCATTTCACAAAGCACCACGCCAAAGTGAATTATCGGCGTTAAATTATGTCAACCAGCCACCGATGGTACCGCACAGTGTTGCAAATTATCAGGTGACAAAAAATGTTAACCAATGTTTAAACTGCCATAGCCCGGAAAACTCACGTTTAAGTGGGGCAACCCGAATCAGCCCAACGCATTTTATGGACCGTGAAGGGAATATTGGCTCGAATACCTCACCGCGTCGTTATTTCTGTTTACAGTGCCACGTTTCCCAATCAAACGTAGAGCCTATCGTGCCAAATGATTTTAAACCAATGAAAGGCTACGGTAACTAAGAGGGAAGACTATGTCAGAGAAAAAACCAAATTTCATTGTGCGCTTCTGGCATTGGTTTCGTAAACCAAGCCGAATGGCGGTCGGTAGTATTATTACGTTAGCCTTTATTGGCGGTATCTTATCTTGGGTAGGGTTTAATTATGGCCTAGAAAAAACCAACACCGAGCAATTTTGTGCCAGTTGCCATATGAATGATGCTTATCCGGAATATCTCCACAGTGCCCATTATCAAACCCGTACCGGTGTGGGCGCAAGTTGTCCGGATTGCCATGTGCCGCACGAATTCGGCCCAAAAATGAAACGTAAAATCATTGCAGCAAAAGAAGTATATGCACACTATACCGGCAAAGTGGATACCTTAGAGAAATTTAATGCTCACCGTTTGGAAATGGCGGAAAGAGAATGGGCAAGAATGAAAGCCAATGATTCTCAAGAATGCCGTAATTGCCATAATGTGGATCGAATGAATTTTAGTGAGCAACGTTCTGTTGCAGCGAAAATGCACGAGAAAATTAAAACAGAAGGTAAAACCTGTATTGATTGCCACAAAGGTATCGCCCACCAATTACCGGATATGCGTGAAGTGGAATCGGGCTTTAAAAAAGAACAGGCAAAATAAACAAAATTTTGACCGCACTTTATAAAAAAATCGACACCTTGAGGTGTCGATTTTTTGTTAGCTTTCTAAGTTATGGACTTCAATAATATTTCTTAATCAACGAATAAACGTCTCTTTTTTCCATTCCACCATGGCTTCCACAAGCTCTAGTAGTTTGACTCGATCTTTCGCATTTAATTGAGAAAGTAATTCATCAAATTGGCGTGATTGATCTTGTAAGCGATGACTTTGATTTAAAAAATCAGAAGGTTCACAATCAAAAAGTTCAGCAAATTCAAATAAGCGTAGTACGTTTGGCACTATATTTCCTCGCTCAATGCGTGAAATAGCATCAATACTTAAATCCAATAATTCTGCAACTTTTGCTTGAGAAAGCCCCGCCTGCTTTCTGTATTTTGCAATCATCATACCAACATTTTTTGCTATCAAAGCATTTTCTTCTGACATACGAATTTCCTTCTGAATTAGGAGGATCGTATCTATTCACAAAAGGATAAAAAGAGATTAAAATTCTTTTGTAAGAGTTAAATTCTTATAATGCGAGTATTATTTCAAAACTAAGGAAAAATTATGCAACAGACCAATCTCAATGATTTCATTAACAAAATTCAAAACGATCCTTCACTAAGTGATACTGATAAGGCGAAAGTTTTACAGAATGCGGCGGTATTACGGGATACTAAAGTTAATATTCTTATCACCGGTGGCACAGGTGTAGGAAAATCTTCTACGATTAATGCGCTATTTGGAATGGATAAGGCAAAAGTGGGGATGGGGGTTGATCCTGAAACAATGGATATTAAAAAGTTTGAACTCAGTAATATTATTTTATGGGATAGCCCGGGATTGGGGGATGGCAAAGACGCTGATATTCGCCATTCAAAAGGTATTATTAGCAAATTACTTGAAAAAGATAGCCAAGGTAATTTATTAATCGATCTTGTACTGGTTATTTTAGATGGTGGTAGCCGTGATTTAGGCACATCTTTTGAACTAATTACAAATGTGATTATTCCTAATTTAGGTGAAGATAAAACACGTTTATTAATCGCGATAAATCAAGCAGATATGGCAATGAGAGGGCGTAATTGGAACAAAGAAAAAAATGAACCCGAGCCGCTATTAATTGAATTTCTTAACGAAAAAGTGGTATCTACCCGTAAACGCATTTTGGAAGCCACAGGCGTAGATGTTACACCTATCTATTATTCAGCCGGCTATCAGGACAAAGCAGACTATCAACAGCCATATAATCTCTCTAAATTACTTGCGTTTATTTTACGCCATACCAAACAAGAAAAACGAATTGTCTTTGCCAACGAGATTAACCAAGATCCAAGAATGTGGCAAAAAGATGAAAATGTTGAGAAACACCAAAAAGAAATTAAGGATTCTTTTTTGGATTCATTGATGAAAGTGGTTGGTAAAGGAGTGGAGATATTGATTGATAAAGCAATCGACTTCGTTAAAGAGAAACTAGGTTCGTTGAAGTTTTGGTAAAAATGTTTAAAGAAATATTACATTCATTGGAAAAGTTATCCTACTTAGAATCTCATAACCAGTTTACTCCTCAAATGCGTAACGAGAAACTAGAAAAAATTAAATCAATTATTTCCGATAGGGGATTGCATTATCCCCTAGATGTTTCTCTTATAGGGGCAACGGGGGTAGGGAAAAGCTCAACGATAAATACTTTATTTGGGGAAACCCTAGCAAAAGTGGGGATAGGTGTTGAGCCAGAAACACAGTTTATCACAGAATATAAAGCGGAAAGATTTCGCCTACATGATACAGCCGGTCTTGGGGATGGCTTGGCAGCAGACGAAAGACACGCAATAAATTTGAGTGATTTACTGCTGAGAACCTTTGATGAAAAACAATATTATCTTATTGATCTTTGTCTTGTTATTCTTGACGGCTCAAGCCGTGATATGGGAACCGCCTATCAAATACTAGAGCAAATTGTCTTGAAATGTATTGAACCGAAGCGGGTTATCGTTGCGATTAACCAAGCGGATATGGCGATGAAAGGCAGAAATTGGGACTATCAAAATAACCGCCCAGAACCTGAATTGCTTAATTTTCTGAATGATAAAGCATGTTCAGTGAAAGAAAGAATAAAAGAAGCAACCGGTTTGAGCATTACTACTCCCGTTTGTTATAGTGCAGAAAAATTGTGGAATTTAGATAAATTGATGGATCATATTATTGATCATATTCCTTATGAACGTCGTAAAACCAGAGCATAAAATTACAAATTTTATAGTCTCGAGGCAAATCATAATTTGTCTTCTTATAGGTAGATTCCGTCTAGATATAGCAAAAAATCGACACCTTGAGTGTCGATTTTTTTCGTCATCATTGAAATAAATCCCAAAGTTTTCTTATTCCTTTTTCGGGAAAATCAGCGAAGCAATCACACCAATTGCCAATATGCCTAATACGATAACTAAACTGGTATTGGGGGAAATATGAAAACCTGTATCGGCAATGGCGTGATTCCAAGATTGTAACCCCATTTTAAACCCGATAAAGAATAATAAAATAATCACCGCCTTTTCAAGATGGACAAGGTATTGGGTTAATGCCGCTAAAATAAAATAGAGGCTGCGTAATCCGAGAATAGCAAAAATCATTGCGGCATAAACCAGCAAAGGTTCTTGAGTAACGGCAATCACCGCAGGGACAGAATCAAAAGCAAAGGCTAAATCGGAGGTTTCGATTGCCATCAAACAGAGAAATGCGGGGGTTACATATCGCAAGCCTTGACGGGTTGTTGAATCAAGTTGTTCGGCGCTCATTTCCTCATGACGGAGAAAAAAGCGTTCACCGGATAATTTGGTATAAATCGGCATTAGGGTACTGGTCCAACGCACACTCCAGTGATGGGAATAATCTTCAATTTCTTTGTTCTCTTCCCCACTACTTTTAAGCATTTTCCAACCACTCCAAAGCACAAAAGCGGCAAACGCAAAGCCCACCCACGGACTTGCTGCAAATAATCCCGTGCCAATGACCACAAAAACAGCTCGAAAAATTAACGCACCGATAATCCCCCAATAAAGGATGCGATGTTGTAGTTTTCCAGTAATACCAAAAGAAGCAAAAATGGCAACAAACACCATCAAATTGTCAATAGATAAACTTTTTTCCAATACGTAACCGGCAAGGTATAAATTTGCCCATTCTACATCAAAACGAAGCCATAAATAGACATAAAAACAAAGTGCCAATCCAATCCAAAAAATAGACCAAAGTGCGGCATCTTTTACGTTAATTTCTTTGCTATTGCGATGAGCGAATAAATCAAGGTAAACCGAAAGGGCAATTACGCCAAAAAAAACAAAAATTGTTTCAAGAGGAAAACCAAAATGTTCCATAATATCCTACAAAATTGTGTAAAAATGGCGCAAATCTTAGCAAAATTAAGAATACCGATCAATGACTGGAAATCCACCTTGCTAAAATTTTACTGTCCCCTATTACAACACCTTCCAACAGAAGAAAAATTCAGCAGTATGATTATTTCTCAAACTAAAAGTATTTGTGAATATCGGAGAAAATTGCAACATTTTGAGATAAAATTTAACCCGATATTTGGTCTGTTTGAGTCACATCGTCTTCATCAATAAATGAACAAAACAAGGAACAAAAATGGCAATTAAACCTGTTGAATTGGAAAAATTTTACCGATTAATCAACCACGGCCCGACAACGATGATTTCCGCCAAAGCGGACGGTATTGAAAACGTAATGTCCGCCTCTTGGGTGTGTGCTGTGGATTATCTCCCCAAAGCAAAATTGATGGTGATCATCGACAAAGCCGCTTATACCCGCGGATTAATCGAAAAGAGCGGTTATTTTGCGGTGCAAATTCCGGTTGTCGCTCAAGCTGAATTGGTCGTTGATATGGGGGAAAGCCGTAAGGAAAATCCGGCAAAATTAGATAAATTAAATCTCTTTTATCAAGAAGGATTTGATGTGCCATTGGTAGAAGGCTGTGCCGCATGGATTATCTGCAAAGTGATTCCTGAACCTGAAAATCACGAGAAACATGATATGTTTATTGGTGAACTGCTTACTGCTTGGGCTGACGACCGTATTTTTAGCAATGGGCATTGGCAATTTGATGAAGCGACTGATGAGCTGAAAACCTTGCACTATATTGCAGGTGGACAGTTTTATAAAATTGGTGAAGGTTTGAATGTAACAAGCGCTAAATAATAGTGCTAAAAAACGGGTGGGAAATCTCCCACCCTATTCAAATCAAAGAATTTCTTTCGCTGTCGCCACCACGTTATCCACGGTGAAACCGAACAATTTGAACAATTGATCGGCAGGCGCTGACTCACCGAAAGAATTCATACCGACAATACGGCCGCCAAAGCCCACATATTTATACCAGAAATCAGAAATGCCTGCTTCAATCGCCACACGT
>NZ_MLHL01000092.1 GCF_002000545.1 Rodentibacter trehalosifermentans
GTGGCGTTTGTGCCTTATGCCGATGGCATTTGGAACATTTTTTACCGTTTTCATTTTCTCGGTCAAATGGACGAACGAGAAAAGAAAATAAAACCCGCCACACAGTGGCACCAGCAACCCAACAAAATGTAAACGATGTCCTTAGGGAAATATGTAAATGATGTTTGGGTTGTACAGATAGCCAATAGTTTTGTGCAAGTGCGACATAACACCGTAATTTTTTCACCAAAAACAGCTAAAAATTTAACCGCACGTTTATTAATGATTGTAAAAATTACATTTCAGAGCAAAGGCCTAAACTTGTTAAAAACTCAATAAATGCTCTGACTTTTGCCGGTAAATGTCGACGGTTTGGATAAACCACATGAATTTCCAATTCTTGCTGTTTATATTCCGGTAACACTTCCACTAATTCTCCGGTTTTAAAGGCATCATCTAAAATAAAACGAGGTAAATTCACAATGCCCAGTCCTGCCTTTGCCATATCCAATAACGCTAAACCATTATTGCTCACCACTTTTGATTGAATTTTAAAACGTTGGGTTTGATTTAGCTTTGCGCCTTGCCAGTTCACTTGGTTTAATGTGCTTTTATAAAGCAACCCTTCGTGCTGCTCTAAATCCTTGGGGGTGGTAGGTATGCCGCATCGCTCCAGATAACGGGGAGAGGCGGCAAAGTGAAGGGTGGAGGTGCTAATTTTACGGGCAACGAGAGAACTATCTTGCATATAACCAATGCGTAAAGCAAGGTCGTAACCTTCTGCAAACAAATCTATTTTTTTATCGTTAAATTCTACTTCAACATGTAAATTCGGGTGTGCGGCAATAAACATCGGGAGATTTGGAGAGATGAATAATAAGCCGAAATCCCGTGGTACTGAAATAGCTAAATTACCTTGTAGGCTCGTTGTCATGTTGCTAATGCTTGCATCTGCTTCATCTAAATCCTGCAAAATACCTTGGCAACGTTGGTAATACATCATACCGGCTTCTGTCGGTATAATTTTTCTTGTAGTACGTTGTAATAAACGTGTTTTGAGATGCTCTTCGAGCTGAGAAACTAATTTGCTTGCCATGGCAACAGACATACTTTGCTGTATTGCCGCTTGTGTAAAACTTTGCGTTTCGACAACCTTGCAAAAAATAGAAATCGCATTGAGTTTATCCATTTATATCCCTTTTTTTAAAAAAAGCTTGATTTTGCTAGCGTAAGTTTGCACTATACCGCCAATTTTACAAAATGCTAGCAAAAATTAGGTAATCAAATGACGAAATCTTTGGTGATTGTTGAGTCACCGGCAAAAGCGAAAACCATTAATAAATATCTTGGTAATCAATATGTGGTGAAATCCAGTGTTGGGCATATTCGTGATTTACCTACCGTGGGGACAAGCACCGGTGAAAAAGCGAAACCCGTTTCAACAAAAGGGCTGAATGCAGAGGAAAAAGCAAAACTAAAAGCAGAAAAGGAACGCAATGCCTTGGTAAAACGAATGGGGATAGATCCTTACCATGATTGGAAAGCGAATTATCAAATTCTGCCGGGTAAAGAAAAAGTAGTTTCTGAATTAAAAAATCTTGCCAAAAAAGCCGATCACATTTATCTCGCAACGGATTTGGATAGAGAAGGGGAAGCCATTGCTTGGCATTTAAGAGAGGTTATTGGCGGTGATGATGCGCGTTTTAGTCGCGTGGTGTTTAATGAAATTACTAAAAATGCGATAAAACAAGCTTTCGAGAAACCGGAACTGTTGAATATGGATCGCGTTAATGCTCAACAAACCCGCCGATTTTTAGATCGAGTTGTCGGCTTTATGGTTTCGCCACTGCTATGGAAAAAAGTCGCCCGTGGGTTATCTGCCGGACGGGTTCAATCCGTTGCAGTAAAATTATTGGTTGAACGTGAACGGGAAATTAAAGCCTTCCAACCGGAAGAATATTGGGAAGTCGCGGTGCTAACCCAAACTTCAGGGAAAGAGGCGATTCGCTTGGCGGTGAGTGATTATCAGGGCAAAAAATTTGACCCTAAAAATCAGAAAGCGGCACAAAGTGCGGTTGATTTTCTCAATGTTTCTGATTACGTTGTCACAGATTTAGACACTAAACCAACCAGCTCACGCCCACGAGCTCCTTTTATTACTTCAACATTGCAACAAACAGCCAGCACCCGTTTGAGCTTTGGCGTGAAAAAAACCATGATGTTGGCTCAACGTCTTTATGAGGCGGGGTATATTACTTATATGCGTACCGACTCAACAAATTTGAGCCAAGATGCACTTAATATGGCACGTCGCTATATCGAAAATCACTTTGGTGCAGCCTATTTACCGGCAAAACCAAATTTTTATTCCAGTAAAGAAAATGCTCAAGAAGCCCATGAAGCCATTCGTCCATCAGATGTGAATACCTTACCGGAACATTTGGAAGGCATGGATAAAGATGCTGTACGTCTTTATGATTTAATTTGGCGTCAATTTTTAGCCTGTCAAATGCCGCCAGCCCAATATGATAGCAGTACACTGACTGTTACCGCAGGTGATTACACTTTAAAAGCAAAAGGTCGAATTCTTCGTTTTGACGGTTGGACGAAAGTCTTACCACAAATCGGAAAAAATCCTGAAGATCAAGAATTACCCGCTGTAATTGTTTCAGAAAAATTGGCATTAAAGGAAGTACAACCCAGCCAACATTTCACGAAACCACCGGCCCGTTTTACGGAGGCGGCCTTAGTCAAAGAATTGGAAAAGCGGGGGATTGGGCGACCTTCCACTTATGCGGCAATCATTTCCACAATTCAAGAACGTGGTTATGTGAGAACGGAAAACCGCCGTTTTTATGCTGAAAAAATGGGAGAAATTGTTACCGATAGACTTAATGAATCTTTTGGTGATTTGATGAATTATGATTTTACTGCCAATATGGAAAATGTGCTTGACCAAATTGCTTCAGGTTCGGCAAATTGGAAGGCAGAATTAAATCAATTTTTTAAAGATTTTTCGAATCAACTGTCAAAAGCGGAACTGGATGAACTTGAAGGGGGAATGCGCCCGAATAGTTTGGTTGAAACCAATATTAAATGCCCAACCTGTGGCAGAAATATGGCGATTCGTACTGCAAGCACCGGCGTGTTTTTAGGTTGTACCGGTTATGCACTACCGCCTAAAGAACGCTGCAAAACGACAATTAATTTAATTCCGGAAGCGGAGTTACTTAATGTTTTAGATGAATCATCTGAAACAAAAGCATTGATGGAGCGTAAACGTTGTCCAAAATGTGATACGGCAATGGATAGCTATGTCATCGATGCAAATCGTAAAATCCACATTTGCGGTAATAATCCAAATTGTGATGGTTATTTGATTGAGGAAGGTTCTTTTAAAATCAAAGGCTATGACGGACCTATTGTTGAATGTGATAAATGTGGTGCAGATATGCATTTAAAATTAGGGCGTTTCGGCAAATATATGGCCTGTACAAAGTGCGATAACACCCGCAAAATTTTGAAAAACGGTGAAGTGGCACCACCGAAAGAAGAACCGGTACATTTCCCTGAATTGAAATGTGAAAAATCGGATGCGTATTTTGTATTGCGTGATGGGGCAAGTGGGGTGTTTATGTCTGCTCATAATTTCCCTAAATCACGGGAAACCCGCCCAGCAAAAGTCGCAGAACTTGCCTTATATCGGGATCGCTTGCCGGAAAAATTGGCTTATCTTGCCGATGCCCCTTTAAACGATCCTGAAGGGAATGAGGCAATTATTCGTTTCAGCCGCAAAGAGAAAAAGCAATACGTTACGTCTGAGAAAAACGGTAAGGCCACAAAATGGATTGTTGATTTTATTGGCGGAAAATGGGTTGAACGAAAAAAATAGACAATCAAAGTCGAAGAGCAAAGTGCGGTTAACATCACCGCACTTTTTCTTTTGGGTGGATTTGATCCCTCAATAAAACGGATTGATTACTAGGAGTATTGCTAACTCTTTTTATAGTATAGTGATGATTAATGATGATGCTCCGATTTCGGAGGAAGACTATCCAAGCCTTTTCCTACAGGGAGAATTAATGTGGAATAGTTCGCTGAATTTGGCAAAGCGTTTCTTTTAATTTGTGAAATAATCACAAAAATACGGCCATAAAACACAATGTTAAATGACCGCTCGAAAATAGCGAATGTTAAAGGGTTGATTCTGCTAGTTTGCCTAAATCTTTATCTATTAAGAATAAGCCTTTGCCATCATTACCAAGTAAATTCAACTTATCTAAAATTCCACTAAATAATTTTTCTTCTTCATGCTGTTCTGCCACATACCACTGCAAGAAATCAAATGTAGAGTAGTCTTTGTGGGCAAAAGTCACTTCAACCAATTCATTAATTTTTGATGTCACGAATTTCTCATGCTCAAGTGTGATTTCAAATATTTCTTTTAGTGATTGATAGTCATTTTTAGGGGCTTCAATTTTTCCTAAAAGTGGCATACCGCTTGTTTCGCTCACATACTGGAACAACTTTTGCATATGTTCCATTTCTTCATCGGCATGACGAAGTAAAAATGCAGCAGCCCCCTCATAACCGTGTTTTGAGCACCAAGCACTCATTTGTAAATACACATTAGAAGAGTAGAACTCAAGATTAATTTGCTCGTTTAGTTTGTCTGTAATTGCTTGATTAAGCATAACGCACTCCTTTTCATGTTGATAAACAAAACCCCTTGAACTAGGGCAATCATTTTAGAGAGTAAAATGAGAATTTTCAAGCTAGAATTTTAAAATTTATAGACTAACTCATTAATTTTAAATAAAAAAATAACAATATCAATTCTCATTAAGGTTGTAATGAAAGGCGATGTAACAACGTCACATAACGAACATAGAAATTTTCTTATTTTGCTTTCTTTTCTTTTAATTTACAGTGGATCAATAACTTCTTGCGTTCATCCTTAAAAACCAAGAAAACGAAGCAGCTGAATTTTGCTTGTCATTTAGAAAATCTCATCAATCAACAGATGAATAACGTTATCCTCAACAAAAATCGAAATAGCGTTATTTCTAATAAAAAGTCAGCCATTTTTTACCTGTTAAAAAATAGTGGGGGAAATGGATTTCACTTACCAACAAAATCAAACAAGCAAAAGTGACTTATTATTACATTCAATTTAACATAATATACATTATGCGAAATTAGTTATCAGGTAAGTGAAAGCTACGGATTAATAAAATCACAGAGTTATGCACAGGTCACAAATACTAGTTAAACAGGACAAATAAAGTGATTTTTAAGCCTTGTAACGGCTTTTTGAGGAGTTTTATTGAATGGTTGAGGTTGATTGTCAATGCTTTGTAAAGCATTTTGAGAAAAAAAACAGCAAGTAATAAGGCATAAAAAAGCCACGTCCTCGCATAGCTGCGGGCGTAGCTTTTTTATGCCTTTTTAAGATTCTATTTAGAACTCAAAAATTCTACATATTTTAGTAAAATTTTATCCAATCCTTTAATCTGTTCATCGTAGTCTAATTCATAGCGATATTTGATATAGTTTTTGTCTAATGGAAATTCCTTTGCGTTTTCAAACAATCTACGAAATACAGTTAAATCCGTCATATCTTGCTCTATTTGCTTTGTTGCTATTAGACAATTTCCGTAATCACCACAAGATATTTTGAATAATGTTGCATAAGCATGTTTGGCAATAACAACTAACCTATGTTTCTCTACAGTAAGATAATCAGCTCCTCCGTCATAAAAAGCCCTCATTGGATCATAGAAATACTCACTGTTTGCTTTCATTTTTACTACCGCCTTTCGCTTCGCTCCAGTTGCTGAAGTCAAAAAATAATCTAAAGCAAGTTTAGATTATTTTTTAACTTTCCATAAAAGTTACGTTGTATCTTTCTACGGTCTTAGCCCCGAATTACTTGGAGCCCACAAAATTGCACTAGCTGCATTCTGGCAATTTTCCTTTTTAGTAGAGGTCATCGTATCCCTATTTTTGCAGACATCTACAACTTTACGGACTTCATCCAAGTTTTTTGAATAATAGGCTTTTGTTTTTACTGGCTCTGAACAAGCAACAATACCAAAAACTAAAGCGAAAATAGGTAAAATTTTATTCATTATATTTCTCCTTTATGAATTTTAGCGGCTAAAATTATAGTTTATAACTCTTTCACCTGCAAAAGAACAATAATATCTGTCTTTGTACTCGATTTTGACTTCCCTGTTAGCCAACCTTTTGGCAGAAATGAAAATCCAGTCTCCCCCTCTGTTAGTTTATTTTCAGCAAGTCCGCCTAAAACAATCACATCACCATTTTTTACTGTAACATCGGTAACAATATCTCGTTTTATCAAGGTTGGAGACTGATTAACTCCTGTATCGGTTTTGACAAAATTTGATAGTTGTTGCTGAATTTTCAAATCAATGGCTTGATTCTTGATGGTTGGTTGAATATCAAAGATAACACCAGAAGAACGGTATTCTATGGCTTGAATAGGTCTTCCATCTTGATAAGTGAGATTAGATAAAACAGGTACATCAGACCCTACAGAGAAATTCCCTTTTGACCCTGATTTAACCCTTAAAGTTGGACTACTCACGACTTGAAAACGGCTATCTGTGCGAAATAGCTCTATCATTGCATCTAAATTACCAGCATTGACAGTGATAAAATTTTCATAGTTTTGTTTATAGCCAATGTTAATACCAAGTTTACCCGATAACAATTTCGCCAATAAGTTAATGCCGCTTCCCTCTTTTTCAATATCTTGTACTTCAAAAACATAACCTGTTACCACAACCTCTTTAGATTTTGTATCAACAGATTTTAATACACTTTTCGCTCTTGCTATCTCTTCAGTTGTGCCGTAAAAAACGAGTTTATCGCCACTGGCTGAAACTGCCCCTTCTCCTTGAACAAATTGAGCAAGATATTCAGTATCACGGTGAATGGGATTATAAACAAAGCTCTTTTTAACAATTTTGGCAGGTTTGGGCTCAACGTGGGCAATATAAACCACGCCTTTTTTCTCATATACTTTGATATTCATATTGTCAAAATAGCGTTCAATGAACTGATTAAAGTCTTGTTTTTCAGTCGTATGAAAGCTAATTAATCTGGTATCTCCAGCCAATTTAGGATCAAGCATATAAGGCTTTTCCAAGACCTCATCATAAATCATTGATATTGCTTTAGGTAATGGGACGGCTTCCAATTTAAAATCTATATGTTTTGCACAAACGCCAAAGGATAATAGCAACATTGCCCATAAATATTTTTTCATTTTTCTACTCCCGAATAATAATTAACTATTTGACTATCAATTTCTCCTTGCAACATTCGCCCACTAAATTGAAATTGACTTCGAGGCTCTAAGCGTAGATTTCCTTGATTATCGGCAAGAATAACAAAAGCATTGCCATTCTTGGTTAATTCTCCTGTTATTCGCCATTTATCCGACAACTTCAGGTGAATAGGTGGATAAAAAGACGAGTTTAGTATTTTACCTTGTGATGTGGTTACCGATTTTTCTTCCTGTTTCGTTGGTGTTAATGCTTTAGATGAGGTTTCTTGTTCACTCGGAAAAAAAGATTTAAACGCATAAATACCGACAATGAATAATATGAGAACAAAGGCAATCATTGCTTTGAACTGAAAAGATTTCAGAATATTCCCCCGACCATCAACGACATTTTCTTTCCCATTTTCACCATCATAGCTTTTGTACAACTGAAAAATCTCTTTATCATATTTACGTTGTAGTTGAAGTGTTCTATTCGTCTTTGTGGTCTTTGCACCTGTAAAAATATCAACCCGATAGCGATTCGACATACCTAAGGCTGTCAGCTTTGACATTTGATAAGTCATTTCAATACGATCTTTAATAAATCGGGGTAATTGTGAAATAGATTGATTGATAACAACCAAATCACAGCATTCACCTGTTATTTCATGCGTAAAATGGCGATGTTCAGCTAAAAAAGAGCGATGATTTTCATGAATTTTATCGCTCGGAAAAATACGCCAGACTTCATCAAGACAAATTAAATCGCCTGCATTACAAACTGTTTCAGTTGCCCCTTTGTAAGGAAAAAAATCAGGTTGTTGGCAAATTTCATCCGTGACACTGATAAATTCACCTAGATTACTCTCTTTATCACCTTTTTTAATACAGTAATGGGTCAGTTTTTCCTGCGTTACCCCCTCAATATTGCTGACAATACGGCGACCTTTTCTAAAATGCTCAAGAATGACCAAACTAACCACTTCATAAGACTTACCACTCCCAGGAATACCGACATATGCTAAAATTGCCATAATCTCCCCTAACCTATTATTGGAATACGTCTAATAATGAAACGAGCAACCATAGCTGATAGATATAAAGATATACCAAAAGGCACTTTAAATAATTCTAAAAAATACCAAACATCATTAGGTAAATAATTAAATAGTGTTTGAAAATTAACGTTTAATTCCTGTGGGACAAATAAATTAATAATTTCCGGTACAAATTCTGTTGTTACATAAAATAACGCAAAAAATACAAAGAACTTAGCAACAACACCTTTAAATACAAAACCTAATAACCCACTTAACAAACGTAAAATAAGATTTCCCATATTTTTCTCCTATGCACTTAATAGCCGTCTCACCGCAATAATTGACCAAATCAATACAAATACTGATGAAAACAAATTACGGTTTTTCTCCAACAAGTTACAATGTCCATCTATCGTATAAGTCCGATTTAATGCATCAAATGACCACGTCGGACAACTAGCCCCTTTCTCTTGAATATGTAATTTTTGAAATTCGGGGAAAAATTGTTTTAATGGTTCGAGAATTTGCCGTGCTGTCGGTGATTCTAATTCAGGGTATTCTAATTCTGACATATCAACGTCTTCATCAAATTTCTCATCATTAGGGCGAGGATTTGGGGTTGGATTAGGTGATGGTGATACATTGTAATCAAATTCCAATTTATCGCCTGTTCCAGCCTTAGTAAATAAATCAGCATAAGTTGGACTTATATTGGCGATTTCTTAAACCTAATTCTTTCCCACTGACCCATAACATTGCGTAATAAGCTGATGTTGTCGCTTTTCTTAAAGTATCAACAACACCTTGAGAAACTAATTGTTCTGCTATTGTTTCCAAATCATATTTGCTCACACTTAATTTTTTATACATGTTCATAAACTCCACCTGTAAGTTTTCTAATTTCGTAAAATCACTTAATCCCCAATAACATAAATTTTCACGCTGCAAATATCTTGATTTCAGTTTTTGTTCAAAACGTACTACTCCATTTTTCTCACAATAATCATAAACATCTTTGTAATATTTGAATTCGTTAGAATGTTCGCCAAATTTATTTTTTATCTTGTCGTAAGAATGAAGCCGTAACTCTTCGTGTTTGATATAACAACTTGGATAAATAAGATTTGCTGAACCTTTTGCACTTAACCAATCCACTGTACAGCCATTAGTATGTAAACGACCAATAGAATTTCGATAACGCATTTGAGAAAGAGCTTTTAAAAATGTACGTTCATTTCCCAGACCTACAGCCTTATTTGTTGTAATATCAAGCCGTTTAATAATTGCTCCATTGGAAAATTTTGATACTTTTGAACCATCCTCTCCTTGTCGATAGAAAATTTCAGTGCAGCGTGTAAATTGAGGTAAACGAAGAGAATATAGAATTGAATTAAAGCAAGCGACACAACTATCAATAGAATCAAAACCCAAAATATTTTCAAGTCTATTCCAACGGCTTGGGTTACCTGACATACGAATAACGGAGCCTGATATTTTTATGCTGACTTGATCGCAATAACTGCCTTTATGATGATATGTACCAGTTCTCACGCCTGTTTGCATTTCACCAGTATCTAAATGAATCCCAATCATACCGAAATCAAAAATAGAACAAAGAACCGCATTCGGAATATCAAACCCGAAATCCTGCTCTATTTCTAACCAGTCAATAAAAAAATCCATTAAAACACCTATAAACAAAGAAAAACTTTTTTTCTAAGAAATGATATGATTTTTTCAAAATGTAATGTAAAGGATAAAGTAATGCCAACTAAACATATTGATGATTTGACCTGGAAAAAAGTACAAGAGGAACATGTGAAAGCCGTTGTTTTAACCAAAATGAGTATCAAAGACACAGAAATCCTAAAAATCTTAATTAAAAAAGGTCTAGAAAACATCACAGAAGAAGACTACATAAATTTCGCAAATAAAAAGGAAAATAAATGAAGTATTTCAGACTGTCTTATGACACAAGACAACTCAGTAAAAAGAATATTGAACTTATAAACAACATCATTATTACTGAATTAGGAAACGCAGGATTTTCTGTACCTGAACAAACACACATTACATTAGATTTTCCTATTCCACACACGCTAGCATTTGAACAGCATATTTTTTTTGAGATATCTGAAAATCAATGCGATGAAGAAAAGATCATGCTATTTAGAAAAATGGCCAGAGAATACTTTGAACTTATTAGCCTAAATGTTGGTATATCTAAAATGGGAACTTACGATATCTATACTGATAAAGAAATATACCAAAGACAAGTGAAATTAATCGTTGATAACTATTTACTAGCGACTGCAGATTATGAAGATGAACGCTATATCAACGATATTTTGGATAGTAATCAATTTTTAAAGGAGTGGTTAAACCTACAAAATGGCTATCACTCGAAATAAGAAAAGTGCAGAATATTGCACCAAAGTTCGGGTGTAACAGAACTCCCGAACTTTTTATGAATAATTTTAACAACCAAAAGGAGGCTAATATGCCAAGTGATCACAAATATTTTAACAAAAGCCAAGACCATGAATTAGAGTATGTGCTAAGAAAACATGAATTAAAAACTACTCAAAGAAATAAGGATACCCTTATTTCTTTAGTACCTAATAACTCAACACATGAAGAAGTGGATGAAATTATCCAAAAAAACATTGTAAGATTTGAAAAATAAAAGGAGAAATTTATGAGTAAATTTGAAGTTCACTTTGAACAACGTTATAGAAATCAACAAGGTAAAATTGAAACTAAAGAAGAAATGTACACTGCAACTTGCGAATCTGATGTTATTGCTGTCAGAATTGTAGATGACTACTATTCTACTGTCTCAAAATTCAATGGCAAAGATGAAGTACTAAAACCATCTATCCTTAAAATCATCAAAATAAACAGCTAATCAACGCCTACTAAAAAATCTCTGTTTTGGTTGATAACGATACTTTCGGACAAAATCATTTAAATCAACAGGAACTGATGAATTTGTCAGTTCCTTCAAAAATTCCCCTAAATGCTCCATTTGCTCAAATCTCGCTTGTGTCTGCTCTGCTGTTTCTAATCTGTCAAAAACAAAACGGATCTCAACAGTATCATAACTAAATCTGATATGGTGCTCTGTTTGTTTCAAGAGTTTTACAGCCTCATAAAAATGCCGTGGAGTGATATGTTGAATGGTAATATTTGACATAAATTCAATAACTTATAATTTCGCATAACAGCGGATTATGTGTAAATTCTCGTGCGGTGTTTCGCCAATTATACTGCACTTCGAATTCAACATAATCCGAAAAATCATTATGCGAAATTAGTTATCAGGTAAGCGAAAGCTACGGGTTAATAAAATCACAGAGTTATGCACAGGTCACAGATACTAGTTAAACAAGACAAACAAAGCGGATTTTTAGCGCTGTAACGCTTCAATAACGCATTTTATCGACTAATCAAGGTAATCAGTCAAGATTTTGTAAAGATGCGTATAGTGCGTTTTACGGCGTTTTAGTGAGACATTAAGATTTTTGTTTTTCGGCAGGGGCGGTAAATAGTCAGTGATTTTTAAAACTGACAGCACCGCAAGACGGTCAATTTTTCAAATGACATCGAGCAAGGTTACCGGGCAAATCCGCCGGTTTGCCCTACCATTTTTCGCAAGCGAAAAATAATGAGATAAAAAAAGTGCGGTTGAAATTAACCGCACTTAATTTAAATTTGTGACAACGTTATCTTCATCACCTTGCACGACTTCATAGGTTTTGCCGCTTCCGGGGATTCCAATATACGCATTAATCGCCATTTCTTTCTCCTACCCTATATAGGAGTACGACGAATATTGAATAAGGATAAAAAATAAAGCACCATACTTGGTAGTCCATTGAATAATTGAGATATGTTAGAAATCGCTTCATTTGCGCCAATTAAATCAAATAATATTGATGTAAATTCGGCAACGATAAAATACAATGCAAAGAATGCAAAAAATTTAGGGATAGTTTTACTAAATATAAAAACTAATGCACCTTTTAAAAAAACAAGTATTACCCTCATATCTCCCCCCCATTAGGCTGACAAAATTATTCTAAATGCAGAAATGTAATAGATTAATAACATTATTGAAGCAAACATTGTAGTTATTTTTTTTCAGCAGCACTTCTAAAAGCTATTTTGCAACTCAGGATAAAGCAAATGTGGTGGTTCCTGAGAGGAATAAACCTGAAAACGACAATATAAATCACTGAGGTATTTGGGCATGAAAAAAGCATACTCGTTTCCGAATATGCTCTTATTGTGATGTTGTCACAATTTAACCGAGTAATTTAACCCCATAGTCATAGATTTGTTGCAACAAGGCTAATTTTTCCGGATTATTGGCGTGTTCATTGGCAAGGTGTTGCAAGCTGGTTTCAAAATCAATAGCACGCTGTTCCAGTTTCCGTTGGCGGTATTTCTGCCATTTGAGCTGTTCTGAACGCGTTAAGGTTTTATAAAAATGTCTGGCTCGATAATGGAACAATAAATCCGCTATGCGTTTATCTTCAAAGGCTAAACCGTGTTCAGCTAATTTTTCTGCCGGTAATTGACGTAATATTGCCATATTATTTTTATCAGCATGGCTGAAAAAGCCATTATAAAGCTCGGTTTCAACATTATCGCTTGGCTCAAATTGCCGTTCTTCGGTAAATATATCCGTTACTTTTTCCCGGATATCAAAAGAGGCGCGTAATTTAGCTAAATTCTCTAAGCATAATTGGCGATCTATACCTAAACGTTGCGCATTTTCCGGTAATAAGGTTTTTGCCGGTGCAAGAATTGGGCATTTATTTATATGTACAAGTTTTAAAGGCACCGAAGGCACTTCCCTTTTTTCTAATTCAGATTTTTTAGTGTATAAATCATGACGTAATTCATCTGCACTTTTCGTCAATAAATGCCCAATATCGCCGGCTAAATCACAAACGATCACGGCATTTTGATTGGTTGGATGCCAAGCTAATGGTGCAATCCAAGTGCAGTTTCCACGATAATTCCCAAGCATACCGGAAACATGGACTAATGGTGTCATTTCCGCCGTGTCAATGAGCTTTTCTATTTCTTTTTTGCCGCGATTATCAAAAAAATATTGAAATAATTTAGGCTGTTTTTCTTTGATTAATTTTGCCATGGCGATGGTGGCATAAACATCAGACATCGCATCATGAGCATTTTCATGTGCGATATTATTGGCTTTTGTGAGGTTTTCTAATTTAAAATTTGGCACGCCTTGTTCATCAACACACCATTGAATCCCCTCCGGACGCAAGGCATAACAGGCACGGACTAAATCCAATAAATCCCAGCGGGAATTGCCATTTTTCCAGCTATATTCATAAGGATCGATAAAATTTCGATAAAAGGTATAACGTGTCATTTCATCATCATAACGAATATTGTTATACCCCATCACACAAGTATTTGGCTGAGAAAATTCTGCCAAAATTCTTTCTGCAAATTCCGGTTCAGGTATGCCTTTTTCATTACATTCTTGAGGGGTAATCCCGGTAACCATCACCGCTTCAGGAGAAGGCAAATAATCATTGGTTTGCTTGCAATAAAGCATGACCGGCTCGCCGATAATATTAAAATCGGCATCAGTACGAATGCCCGCAAACTGCGCGGGACGATCTATTGCCGGGCTAATGCCAAAGCTTTCATAATCATAAATGAAGAAGCTAAAATTATTTGCCATACTACTCTCTTTATTATGGAATGAATTTATCTAGATAGTATAAGCAAAAAATTGCCATTAAACTAAATAGAATTCCTAATCCATTGATTTTACTAATTTTCTCTTTAAAAATAAGCGCACCGGTAATAGTGCCAAGGCAAATTACGCCGATGTTCATTCCGGCAAAAACTAATGTTGGGTTACTGCCAAAACTTTGGTGTGCTTTAATATAAAAGAGAATATTAAAGAAATTTAATACGCCTAGAAGCACCCCGCCAAGGAAACTTGGCACAGTCCATTGTGTTCTTTTCAGCACTAAATAGATAAACATGACACAAGCGGCAAGTGAAAAGGAAACAAACAGTGTTGCCGGAAATGCCCCGCCACTTTTGGCGACTTGTTTAAATAAAATATCAATAATGCCATAACCGAACCACACACCGATCAAGCCCAAAATGCCTTTAAAATTGACCGCACTTTTATCTTGATTTGGTTTCGTCAGCAAACAAAACAGGCCGATAAATGCGAAGAAAATCCCAACAATTTTTGATTGGCTAAGTGTTTCATGAAAAATGAAAAATGCCGCTAAGATAGGCAAAAATAATGAAAGACGCTGTGCGGCATCAGAACGCACGATCCCCGCAAATTCTACGGCTTTTGACATAATAATAAATACACTTGGTAATAATAGCCCCAACGCCAAAAAAAGAGGAGAATGCTCACTTTGAGCAATAAAATCGGTAAAGGCGAGACCTTTAAAATCGGGTTTTAATAGAAAATAGCTGAATGTGATTGCAACGAGATAATTGAAGGCAATTGCCTGCTCAATAATGATGTTTTTTTTACGGGCTACTTTAAGTAGCACAGATACGGCAACACTGCAAAAAATCGCAAGAATGAGGTTGTGCATAATAATCCTTAATAATTTGTTCAACAGTAAAATAAAGTCAAAGTGCGGTCAAAATTCATGAATTTTCTGGTGTTATGTAGCAGCTGCATAATAGATAATTTTTCGTTCCCTCCTTTTACGGGGCGCCAGGTATATCCTAAGGGGAATTGCAACAAAGTTGCAAAAACTCGGTGAAAAATAACCTCACTTCCCCCCCCCTCCGCCTGCAGCACCTGTACAACCCAAACATCATTTACATATTTCCCTAAGGACATCGTTTACATTTTGTTGGGTTGCTGGTGCCACTGTGTGGCGGGTTTTATTTTCTTTTCTC
>NZ_MLHL01000093.1 GCF_002000545.1 Rodentibacter trehalosifermentans
AAAGTGCGGTCAATTTGAAGTTATTTTTAATGTCTGATGCGGTAAGTGGTGGGTTAGCGAAACAAAATCCGGCGGAAGGCTATCATTTACAGCAAATGCTGGAAATTCTAACGGCGCAGGGGGCAATGGTAAAACTTTGCAAAACCTGCACTAACGCACGGGGGATCACGGATTTACCTTTGGCGAAAGGGGTGGAAATCGGCACATTGGTTGAGCTTGCCGATTGGACAGTTGAAGCGGATAAAGTGCTGAATTTTTAGTAAATGATGACTTTTTGACACTCATCACGGTGGTAAAGGATAAAAAATGGAAATTATTGTTATCATTGTTGTGTTTTTGCTTTTGTATATTCCCTGTCAAATGGTAAAAAATGCGAAAATCTTTGATCAGATAGATGAACTTAAAGCGCGTATCGATGATTTGGAAGCGCAATTAAACATCGTAAAGAATGCGGATTTTGCTCCTCACAGTATTGCTGAAAATGCTCGGGAGAAATATGGCGAAGTGGTTTCTTCACCGATGGAATCCGAAATTTCTTCTCTTGTTCATTCCGAACCGTCAAATAAAAGTCAAAATGAAACTCCGCCAACGTCACAAAGTGCGGTTAAAATTTCAGGGGTTTCCGAACCAGTTTCAAATCCCGTTAAAGAGGAAATTCGTGAAGATTCGCCTTGGGTGAAAAGTGAGGTCAAAATTTCGGAGGTTTCTAAACCGACTTTGAATCACGCGGAAAGACAAGTAATCCACGAGGAAAAAACGGAAGATATTCTACCAAAAGAGGAAAAATCCAACCCGATTTTGGCTTGGTTGCTGAAAGGCAATCCTATCGTGAAAGTGGGGGCGGTGATTTTGTTTTTAGGCTTAAGTTTTTTACTGCGTCTTGCCTCCGAATATATTTCATTTTCTATTGAAAACCGCTATGCAAGCGTGGCGGTTATCGGTGTCATTTCCACAGTTTTAGGTTGGCGGTTACGTTATCGTCGTTATGATTATGCCTTGATATTGCAAGGCTTGGGCATCGGCATTTTATACCTCACCTCGCTTTCGGCGTTAAAATTTCACCAACTTTTGCCTGCCTCCGTGGTGTTTTCCACTCAGGTTTTATTAGTCATCACCATGGTTGGTTTAGCGTTACTGCAAAATTCCCGTTTATTGGCACAAGTAGCATTATTGGGCGGATTAGCCTCTCCGGTGTTGGTTTCTGACGGCAGTGGTAATTATTTGGTTTTATTCTGCTATTTAGCTTTGCTGAATACCGGCGTTGCCTTTGTGGCTTGGTTTAAGGCTTGGCGTTCGCTTAATTTGATCAGTTTTGTGGGGTCAACTGCCCTTATTCTAGGTTGGGGATGGAAATATTACACACCGGAATTATATCTGATTTGCCAGCTTTTCCTTGTTTACTATATCGTACTTTACACTTTTATCGTGTGCCGTTTTGCCATTTTACAAACGCAATCACAAGAGGGTTTTTCGGCAGAATCGGATGATAATGCAACATTGAAACAACTTTGGCTGACTTGGCTTAGCGGAATGAGACGGGTTGGTTCATTGGATGGAAGTCTGCTATTCGGAAGTGCGTTGACGGCTTTTGGTATGCAATATTCATTGGTGGAGACTTTTCCTCAAAGTTTAATGTATTCCGCTTTTGCTTTTGCGTTGTTTTACACCGTCTGCGGGGTTGTAATGACAAAACGAAGCGCACTTGGAGTAGTGGCACAGGGAATGTATTTACTGGGCTTGGTTTTCTTCACTTTGGGGCTTGGTAACATTTTCAACGAAACATTAAATAGATTCTTCTTATTAGGTATTGAAGGCACGTTGCTTTATGTTTTTGGTGTGAAACAAAAAATGCCTTTTGTCCGTTTAAACGGTGTAGCATTGAGTCTGACTGCCTTGCTTTGTCAGCTATTTTATGCTCCTTTTGATGCCGTGATTAGCAGTGCATTATTATTGCAAGGTCTTGTTATCCCTCTTATGTGGGCACATCATCGTAAACTTCACTCGGCATTATGGGAAACCCGTGGCGTGATGGGCATTACTGGGTTATTGTTATATGGTGTAGTATGGTATTTTGCCCAACTTTATGCCCACGGCTATTTGAGTTATCAAAGTGTGGTCATTTTTATCGTCGTTTTGGCATTACTCGGCGCGTTTTGGCAATGGCGTAAAAGCAATCTTTTGCTCACGTTTTGGGTATCGATGAGTTTTCTTTTTCCATTTTTCATCCACCTCTTCGGTGGGCAAATGGAAAATTCTCCGCGCCTGTTTGAAAGTGATTTTGCCCAGTTTGTGGTTTTATTAGCGTTTCGATTTGACTGGCTTTTCAAAATTTCTATCGGTGAATTTTATCAATGGCTCGATACATTACCGCTTTGGCTCAATGGGGTTTTGGCAATCTCCGCCTTTATTGTGGGGTGGTTGGTTTCGAATCCCAAAACGTCAGTTTTACGAATCCATAACCTGGGCGGCTGGGCGAATCTTATTTATAGTGGCATAACGCTATGGTTTCTGCTTGATGACTATTTGGACTTGTATAGTAGTGTGAGAGGTGCCGTGAATATTCTCATTATTTTTGGTGTGGGCATTTTGCTTACCCCTTGGCTTCGTTGGAAACAGCTTGCACAAACCCAAGTGGCATTTTTACCGATTTTTGCCTGTTATTCATTATTGTTGTTTCTCGAGGGAATAAACCGGCATTTATTGGAATATTTCTTCATATTGCTTATTGCGACAATCTTACATATTGCCACTATGCCAAATTGGAAAACGACACTTAAGGCTAAATTACAGAAAGTTTGGCATGTCGGCGGATTAAATTTCTTTATTTTGGCGTGGTCGGTTTATTTTGTGGAATGGGTTGATTCGATGGATTATACGCTATCCAAAACTTGGTTTGAAACGTCAAAAGTGGTCGTGCCGTTAATCGTCGATTTTGCCTTGTTAAAATTGCGCCCAACGTTGCAAAAATGGGGCATGGAAAAGGTTTATTTAAAACAAGGCGTTATTCTCTCCATTATTTTTCTGTTTATCGCTTTTCTTGTGGGGCTAGGGGAGAGCGGCGATCCTTCTCCATGGCGATATATTCCTGTTTTGAACCCTTTAGAATTTTGTTCGCTTGGCATTTTAGTGCTGCTTTGGCTTTGGCATAAATCTGTCAGTCAGGAAAAGATAAAAACGGAATTTTTCTTAATTATCGGGGCGGCAGGTTGGTTGCTATTAAACGTGATGTTAATGCGTTTGTGGTATTTTTATGGGGATATCCCGTGGAACTTGGATGCGATGTTACGCTCTTTCGGTTTGCAGGCTTCGCTTTCGATTTTATGGACACTGTGCGCCATTACACTTATGGTCAAAGGCAACCGATTAGCGTACCGCAAATCATGGTTGATTGGTGCAGGTTTGATTTCTCTGGTGGTGGTTAAACTCTTTACCGTGGAACTCAGCAACAGCGGCGGCATTGCACGCATTGTTTCCTTCATTGTGGTTGGGGGGTTATTGTTGGCGGTGGGCTATTTCGCACCACTACCAGCGAAAAACCAAAACGAAAAATAACGGTATGATGTACCAAATGGACAAAAGTAGTCGTTAAAACGTAGGGATGTCATAAGTAACTAAAAAATAAAGGTTATGCAGCAGCGATATAATGCTGAAAATAAGCAAAAACCAACCGCACTTTGGGAGCGGTTGGTTTTGTTTCTTTGGTGGCTTGTGAAATCAAGTTGCTATTTTTTCTCTTTCTTTTCCGCTACCGCTTTGGCTTTTTCATCCATCGTGACATTAATATTGTGATCAACCACCACATTCATATTGATTGTGATCCCCTCTTTAGGCGTATCAAGTTGAATGGTTGGGGTACAAGCTGTTAATAAGTTAAGGGAAAATAAAGCCACAAAAAAGTGCGGTCGATTTTTAAGGTGTTTTTTCATATTCTAAGTTTTGGTAAAGTCGATATTGTAAATTTTGTTCAAATTGTGCGCCGTAGTCAATCATATTCCATAATTCGAACATATTTTCTTGGTGATGGTAATTCAAGGTAATTGGATGGTGTGTTGGTTTGTTCATATTGAATCCTTTGATTGTCGCGCGTAAATTCATTTGCCCGTTAGAAGCAAGATCAAGGTTTGCAGAAGAATGTTCAAGCTCCATTTCTTTTAATAGATCTACCATCATATTTTCCGTGAAACCGCCTTTTTTCAAGCCGTTTACCACTTCATCGTTCAGTCTAATCTGCATTTTATCGACCTGTTCTAAAGTACCGTTGCAAATGAAACAAGCGTGATTATCTAACCAAAAAGGAAGTGTTGCATTAATTCGCCCTTCTAAATAAATTTGATTATATTGTGCCATTGTCATTACTCGTTGGAGATCAATATTACGGAATTTTAATGTGGCGATTTTATGTTGTGGAAAATTCAGTTTATCCAGTGTCATCTCACCATCAAATAAACCGATTCTCACATTACTCAAGGTGAGCGGTTTAGCCCGAGAATAGGGATAAGTGCCGGATAAATTAAAGGTGGCATCATTTAGGTATAATGCTCCGTTACGCATATTACGAACAGAAACTTTGATCGGATTGTTGCTCAAATTTTGTAAAACATTATTCTGATAATTGAGGGGGAAATGAATGTCCAAATCTTCAATTTCCCCATTTGGAAAAGAAATAGTGGCATTATGTAAATTTAAATTCCCTTTTATGCCAATACCTTCCTGATCAATCTGGAAATCGCTCACTCCTTTAATCAGCCCTCGATGAATCAACCAACCCCATTGTTGTGGGAAAAGGGATTGGAAAACTTTGGCGGATTGAGGCTTCCAACTGATTTTCCCTTTGAGACGTTGATCTTCATAACGGGCAAATAAATCTATCGGGCCAAGTGCACCGGCTTTTAAATCGCCTGCAACATTAAAATGCCCGATACTTTCCCCATCAATGCCCACCCCAAAAACCGGTTTAACAAAACGTCCGCCGTAATCAAAGGCGATCCAATCGCTTTTGGCTTGCAATAATCCACGGATATGGTTTTTTTCATAATCCCAGCGTAGCCGATCTTTTAATTCCAAAGAAAGTGGCGCCATCGCAATGCCGTTCGTTTTTACGTTGTTTGAGGTGGCGGAGAGCTGATTCAGCTCAATATAATTACCTTGCCAAAAGCCAATACCTTGTAGATTCACCGGTGTCTTTAAGGCGTTCCAATATGTTTTGCCTTGAATTGTCCAATCCCAGCGATTTTTTGCATTCATCTCTGCATTTTGTAATTTTTGCTGAGGATCACGTAATTCAAAGACGGTTTTAATTCCGGCAATAAATTCATCGGCTTGTCCGTCCAGCTTCATATCAATATCGGAAAATTGCGGTGTAAAACCTTGTAATGTTGCCGATAATCGACCGTCTAAACCATATTTACCGATTTGAACATTGTCTAAGGGCAGATGCATATGAATGTTTGAACCCTGTTGCTGATTATCCATTTTGAAAATAGATCCTGGGTTAAAACGAAGTAGAGGATGGCTAAAGGTGCCGCCGAGATGATAGGTTAAATTTGTTTGTGCTACCGTATTGTTATAGCGTAAATCGCCCCGTGTTTTTAAATTAAAACGGATCTGATCCAGGTTTTCACCGCCGCCAATTTCCCCATTTTCGCCGGAAATCACAATTTCACCTTTACCATACTCACCGAAGGTTTGTACGATTATGTTGGTATCAATCCCAAAGGGAAGCCAACCTTTGGACGGAGTTCGTAAAGATAATCCCAAGAAGCCTTTAATCGGTTGATAACCGTCAAACGTCCAATAGAACGTACCCCATGAAATTTCCAATCCGTTTTGTGTGAAAACAAAGGGAATATCTAAGAGGGGGGAATGGCGTGTTAGATCCTGTGCTTTAAGCTGCCCGTTTTCCCCCAGCCAAGAAAGAGAGGCTTCACCGGTACTGACTGAGAAATGAGGGTTTTGCCAAGTGAGGCTCATTTCTCCTTGAGGATGTAATTGCAAAATATCATCGTTGAGTCGAACGAAAAATCGGGATTGGTAATGTTGTTTTTCTTCCGGTTGATAATCGGTTTTACCTTGCCAAACAAAACGGTTATCTTGCTGGGAAAGCATTGAGTGATGTTGCAATATTAATCTTTTATCATTTTGGGCGGAAAAATCGAGTTGAAATTGCTCATTGTGATGGCTTACCGTTGCAGAGATAGACGTATTGAGAACGTCATGAAAAATAGGTGGAACAAGATCCTTGGCATTTAAGAATTGAAACCGCTTAATATTGATTTCAGCATTTGGCATTGCAGCAAAAAGTGCGGTCAATTTTATCGGTGTTTTATCATTATTACTTGGTATATGTTGAACACAAGCATAGTCAATATAAGCATTTTCAACGACTAAATGCGGTGAAATCCAACTATTAAGTTGAATATTATACAGATCCGCTAGCATACATTTTCCTACATTCACCTGAAAAGTAGGGAGCGTTAAGCCTTTATGATTTATTGTCCAGTCATTCGATAATTTCACGGAATAATGAGGTGCAAGAAAATAATTTATCGCACTCTCGACTTTTTTTGATGAAATCCACCAAGGTAAAGAAATAATCCCGACTAAAAATATCATCCCTAATAAGGCACAACAGCGACCTTTTCGCATATTTTCTTAATAATCCTCTATTTTGTGGTTAGGGTTTATAGCGGTGTTATTGTAACGAAATCCGCTTGATTAAAAAATCAATTTAATGCGTAGCCAAAGCCTCAATTAGCCTCTAAAATACCGCCATTTGATTTTTTCATTTATAACCCTATGACCCAATTAACGCCGCTTAATCCTGTCACATTACCCTTAAATCAAGTGAGTTTAATTGAAGCCTCAGCCGGAACGGGGAAAACTTACACCATCGGTTCCCTTTACCTTCGCCTTTTATTACAAGCCGGTGAGCAAAATTTTTCACGCCCCTTAAACGTGGAAGAAATTTTGGTGGTGACTTTTACGGAAATGGCAACGGAAGAGTTAAAACAAAAAATCCGTGAACGAATAAAGGATGCGATTCAAAAATTATCTGCTTATGTGGAAACCCACTCGGAAAGTGCCTTTAAAAACGATGAATTTCTGACCGCACTTTCGCAAAGCATTGATGATTTTTCTCTCGCTATTCAACGATTAAAATTGGCGGAACAAAATATGGATCTCGCTGCGATTTTTACCATCCATGGTTTTTGTCGCCGAATGTTGATGCAATATGCCTTTCATTCCGGTGTGCATTTCAATTTGGAATTAGTGAAAGACCAATCGGATTTACTCAAACAATTTGCCAATGAATTTTGGCGGGAACATTTTTATCCGTTACCTTTTGAAATGGCGAATTTTATTGCACAAGAGCTGAAATCGCCGGATAACGTATTGGCGGTGGTTAAAAATGATATTGGGAAAAATTACGATGCTGAATTGGAAAATAACACTCTTCTTTCCTTACCGCTTGAAATACTGTTAGAAAATGTGGCAGGGCAACGCAAGATCATTGATCAATTAAAGCAAATATGGCAGGAAAATGAGCTTGAGATTAAGGATTTCATTGAACAAGAACTTCAAAATAAGCGGCTAAACGGCAACAAATATCGCGCTAATCATTTGCCCGGCTATTATACAAGGGTGACGGCTTGGGTGAAGGATACGACAGCACATTCTGTTAGCGAAGATATAATAAAATATTTCACACAATCTGCTGTAGAGGGTAATGCTGCGGCAGGAAAACAGCCGAATAGGCTGGCGATCCTAGAAAAATTGGATCAATTAGTCGAAGAATATCAAAACACGATTTCTCCCGATTTACTCCGAAAACTTATTCTTTTCCATTATCGCCAAGGCATTCAGCAAAAACTCCTCGAATATAAACGTAATCATCAAGAAAAATCTTTTGATGATTTACTGCGTTTACTTTGTGAAGCGTTACAAAATGAACAAGGCGAACAATTGGCTGAAATGATCCGTTTTCAATATCCTTTTGCGATGATCGATGAATTTCAGGATACGGATGCGCAACAATACGGGATTTTTTCCAAAATTTACCGAGAAAACCAAGCGAAGAATACCGGTTTTATTATGATCGGTGATCCCAAACAGGCAATTTACCGTTTCCGGGGGGCAGATATTTTTACTTATCTTAAAGCGGCGGCTCAGGCGGATAAACGTTTTAATTTAATGAAAAACTATCGTTCCGAGCAAAGGATGGTGGATGGCGTCAATAAATTATTCGATTTTCCTAACTCACCCTTCATTTATGACAATATTGAATTTACACCGGTCGGTGCAAGAACGGATCATCGCCAATTTTATTTGAAGGGCAAACGGGAACCGGCTTATCGCTTTTATTTGACGGAAGATGAAGGCGGAAAATTGGACAAAACCGCACTTGCTCAAACCTGTGCGGTTTCCATTCAACATTGGTTAAAAAGTGCGGCTGAAAATCAGGCTGTTTTTAAGGATTCGGAAACCTGCCAAACCTTACAGGCGGCAAGTATCGCCGTATTGGTACGTGATAGATATGAAGCGGCATTAGTGAAAACGGCACTGCAGCAATTAGGTATTGCTTCGGTGTTTCTTTCCGATCAAAGCAGCGTGTTTGACAGTCGTATTGCCAAAGAATTGGTATTGGTTTTGAAAGCCTGTTTGAACGTGGCAGAACGCCCGATTTTAAATGCCATTGCTACCGCATTTTTTGGTTTGACAGCGGCAGAAATTCACCAAATTCATCATAATGAACAGGATTGGCAACGTTGGGCGGATAGCTTTGCACAATATCAGCAAACTTGGCAAAAACAAGGTGTATTGCCGATGTTGCACCATCTTTTACTTGAACAAGGCATCGCCGAACGTTTATTGGATTTGCCGAGCGGTGAGCGTGATCTCACGGATTTTTTACATCTGGCAGAGATTTTGCAACAAGCCTCCACGTTAAATAACAGCGAAGCGGCGTTACTGAGTTGGTTTGAAAAACAAATTCGTGGAGAGGGCAGACAAGAAGCACAAATTCGTTTGGAAAGCGAACGTCAGCTCGTCAAAATTGTGACGATCCATAAATCCAAAGGATTGGAATATGATTTAGTCTGGCTGCCGTTTTTAGCCGTGCCAAACCGTGATCCGAATCAATCCGGTCACATTAAGCTTTATTATTCAAAAGATAAAGATGCCCTCTTGTGGGATATGGAAAATCGCCATTTAACTGAATTGACAGAGGAAACCTTTGCGGAAGAATTACGTTTGCTTTATGTGGCATTAACGCGGGCGAAATATCAAATGGCATTTGCCTTACCGGCACAATTCGATAAAAAATGGAATCCGTTTCTTTACTTGCTCACACAGGGGGAAATTGGCAAGAATTTTACGTTGTCACAAAGCTATCCGACTGCTCCTTTGCTTAACCAATTTAAAGAAAATGTAGAACAATCCGAGAATGTTGTCATTGAATCGGCAGAAACATTAACCCAATTACCGCCTCTTACTTTTTCTTCAACACAAGATGGAATTTCCGCACCGCAATTTCAGGGAAACATTGAACAAAATTGGCACGTAACCAGTTTCACAGGCATAGAACAAAAACATCGTTGGATGAATTATGTTAATGAAAGTGCGGTAAAAAAATCCGCTGTTTTTGATGAAGCAAAAGATTATGACACACAATTGCAGGCACAAAATTCTCCGGAAATATTGAGCGCACTTTCTCGTGAAAAAGAACAGATTATTTCCGCACTTCCGCACGGCACACAGGTAGGAACGGTACTACATCGTTATTTAGAAAAAAATGAGTTTAATGCCCTGACTAATGAATCGGTACTTGAAAAGCTTTGTCAGGAATTACAGCTTGAATCGGATTTCATTACACCATTACAACAGTGGTTTGAACAAATCGTGCAAACCCCTTTGTCGGATTCCCACGGGATCAAACTGATTGATTTGGCAAAATCCGATTGTATTAAAGAGATGTCTTTTTATTTGTCCATTCGGGATCATTTTGATGTATCGGGTTTTAATCAAGCGTTACAAGCCCATCATCATTTGCCAAGCGAACCTCTACAATTTGAGGATATTCAAGGTATGATTCGCGGTACAATTGATTTGGTTTTTCGCTATCAAGGCAAGTATTATTTGTTGGATTATAAATCGAATTTTCTTGGTGAAACTTGGGCAGATTATAAGCAGAGAGCCCTAGAAAAAACAATGTTACATCATCATTATGATTGGCAATATTTGCTTTATACCTTGGCGTTACACCGTTATTTAAAAACCGTAGATAGCAAGTATGACTATGAACGTGATTTCGGTGGCGTGTTTTATCTCTTCTTGAGGGGAATGAACGGTGAACCGCAATCCGGTGTGTTTTTTGATCGCCCAAGTGCGCAACTCATTGATGAATTGGAGGAAGTGTTTTAATGCTCGCACTCTTAGAAACATTGAATGAACAAAATATCATTAGCTTAGGCGACTATTATTTTGCCAAACTCATTGCGGATAAACAGCCGAATGATCTCCCCGATCCAACTAAAAATTTAGCGGTTTTACTGGCGGCACTTTGTAGTTGGCATTATGCTCAAGGCAATACCTGCGTTGAATTGGATACGGCATTGGCACGAAATTTATTCGGTTTGGGCTATCGTGCTACAGAACAGAATTATTTGGCGGAAATTCAGCAAAAAATTAATTTTCTGGCAGTAGAACAGTGGCAATCTCATTTACGGGGACATATTGCCTTTACACAAGATCCGATTTCGCACATTGCCCCTATGGTGTTTCAATTTAACGCACTGTATTTTTATCGCATCTGGCAGGATGAATACCGGGTAGCACAATATATTAAAAACGCTTTAAAAAATCACCGCACTTTGGCATTTTCCAATGAAGAAATCCGAGAAAAATTAGTGCGTTATTTTCCGCACCAAACGGAAGATATTGATTGGCAAAAAGTCGCCGTAGCCACAGCAATTAAAAATCCGTTTACGGTGATTACCGGTGGACCGGGTACAGGTAAAACGACTACTGTTACACGGCTTTTGTTAGTGTTACAAGAACTCTATCAACATAAGTTGCACATTAAATTAGTCGCCCCGACAGGTAAAGCCGCTTCACGATTGGAAGAATCTATCCAAAACGCCTTAACGTTTTTAAAGGTGAAAGATGAGACTTTATTGCAATCAATTCCACAAAAAGCCGGTACGTTACATAGCTTGCTGGGTGTGAATGCTTTCAACGATAACACCCGTTATCATGCACATAATCCATTACAGCTTGATGTTTTAGTGGTGGATGAAACCTCTATGGTTGATTTACCCTTAATGGCAAAACTCATCAATGCATTAGGACCGGAAAGCCGATTGATTCTTTTGGGCGATCAAGCACAACTTGCTTCGGTGGAGGCGGGGGCGGTGTTGGGGGAACTGGCGCAATGGACAGAAGAGCCTTATAGTGAGGAACAAGCAGATTATTTACGCCAAACCACCGGTTATTTTGTGCCAAGTACCGCTGTTGCTAATCCAATGCGTGATAGTTTATGTCATCTCACTTTCAGCCGGCGGTTTGATAAAGATTCGGGCATTGGTAAATTGGCTGAACAAATTCAACGTGGGCATGGGGAAGAAAGCCTTAGATTATTTTCCACCTTTCCTCAAGAATTGTATTTTAATCGCTTTGAGAGCGAACAAAATGAAACGGATTGGGTGCAACAAGTGGTGAAAAGTGCGGTTGAAAATTATCGCCTTTATTTAATGGAATTCCGGGCGTTACAACAGCAGGGCGTGGAGCTTCATCAATTGAATGAAGAAGGGAAAACCTATGCGGAGGTCATCCAAGCCCGTTTTAATTCAATTCGATTTTTGACCGCACTTCGCAACAGTCCATTGGGTGTGGAAAATCTGAATAAAGAAATCGCTTTAGCATTGCGGCGGGAGCATTTACTTTGGTTTAGAAATGAGCAAGATTGGTATCTTGGTAAGCCAATTATGATCACTGAAAACGATCACAATGTGCGTTTATACAATGGGGATATCGGCTTGTGTTTGGCAAAGGGCAAAGTGTGGTTTGGCAATCGTGAGGTGCTAAGTAGCCGTATTCCTGCCCACGAACCCGCCTTTATGATGACGATTCATAAATCGCAAGGTTCGGAATTTGATCATACATTTATGGTATTACCCACAGAGCCGAACCCGGTGCTTTCCCGAGAATTGGTCTTTACCGGGGTGACCCGGGCGAAAAAATCACTTCATATTTTTGCCGATGAAAAAATCTGGAAAATGGCGGTGCGTCAAACGGTAAAACGGCAAAGTGGATTAGGTAAATTATTAGAGAATTTCACTCAAATAGGAGATTAATATGAAATTATATGCTTATGATCATTGTCCGTTTTGTGTGCGTGCAAGAATGATCTTCGGGTTAAAAAATCTGCCCTTTGAACTCGTTATGCTTGCCAATGATGATGAAGCCACCCCAATCGGTTTGGTGGGGAAAAAGGTCGTCCCGATTTTAATCAAAGAAGACGGCACGGCAATGCCGGAAAGTTTAGATATTGTCCACTATGTGGATGAACATTTCGGTGAAAAAATCCTTTCTGAGCAACTTCGCTCTGAAGTGGAGGAATGGGTAAAAACAGTGGGGCGTTACTATAATCATTTGCTCATTCCACGTTTTGTAAAAATGGATCTAGCGGAATTTAACACCCAAAGTGCGGTGGATTATTTCATTAAAAAGAAAACGGAAGCCATCGGAGATTTTCAACAAAATTTAGATGAAACAGCCAATTATCTTGTTCGCTTACATCAAGATCTTGAAAACCTTGTGCCATTAATAAAATCCGCCTCAGCATTAAACGGCAAGCTTTCTTTGGAGGATATTATGGTTTTCCCTATGCTGCGTAATTTAACCTGTGTACGAGATATTCAATTCCCACCGGAAGTGGCGGCCTATTTAAAGACAATGTCTAAACAAAGTGGTGTGGATTTGTATTTTGATAAGGCGATTTAATTAACAAAAAACCTGCCAATCGGCAGGTTTTGTTTTTTTATTGTTTTTAATTATGCATGGCAAGTTTGGCAAGCAGCTTGGAACATCCATACTAATTTTTCTTGCTCTTTGATGTAGTCGCTCATTTGTGAAGCTGTACCTTCATCATCGGCATCCCCTGCAAGGGCAAGGATTTCACGTTGTTGTTCAAGTAACACTTTTAAACCGGATAAGGTGCCGGATAAACATTCTTGCGCACCGCTTACCGCGATATCTTCTTGAATACGAGAAACTTTTAAATATTGGCTGTAAGCATTGTTAGGCGTATGACCTAAGGTGAGGATACGTTCTGCAAGTTCATCGATTTTAGTGATTAAATCGGTGTAAATTTCCTCAAATTTTGCATGTAATTCAAAGAAGTTTACCCCTTTAATATTCCAGTGATAACCACGTACATTCGTATAGAAAATTTGGTAACTGGCGAGTAAATCATTTAATTTGTTTGCTAATTGTGCAGATTGCTCTTTATCTAAACCGATAGATGTTTTTGACATAATTTTTTCCTCTAAATTGTTGATGCGTTTTTTGGGATACAGAAGCTATTTCGCTTCAAGTGTGGCTATTATACATAATAAAAGTAGGGAATAAAGCCACTTTATTAGATAGAATTGATAGGTTATTTGTATTGAAATGTTATTTTTATAAACATTTAACGATTGATTAACAATCTACCTACATCGTTTAAATCGTGATCTTTTTCACAAATTTCATAAATATTTTGAGCTACAATAAGTGCGGTTAAATTTCATAAATATTTTGAGCTACAATAAGTGCGGTTAAATTTTTAAATATTTTTAAAGGAGAAGCAATGCAAGCATTAATCAAACAGGCATTACCACAAAATGATCCTTTGAACCGGGCAATTCTCAAAACATTAGAAGCGGGGAATTGGGCTGGCTTTTTGAGTGCTCAGCAAGTCGAACAGCTTTGTGCAGATTTTACATTCGAACCCTTCCAATTGGCTTTGTATCTCCTTCCTGTTGCTGCTTGTTATAGCCACACGGATGTTTCTCATTTTAATGTTGGTGCAGTGGCGATTGGTCAAAAGGGCGATTTTTATTTTGGAGCGAATCAGGAATTTGCCAATGTGGCGATTCAGCAAACTATTCATGCCGAGCAAAGTGCGATTAGCCATGCGTGGTTGCGTGGTGAAACGCAAATAACCCATATGGTAGTGAATTACACGCCTTGTGGACATTGCCGACAATTTATGAATGAATTGCAAGGGGCTGAAACGTTACAAATTCATCTTCCCCATAGTTTGAATAATTCGCTGCGGGATTATTTGCCCGATTCTTTTGGGCCAAAGGATCTTGATATTACGAGTTGTTTATTAGCAAAAGAAGAACATCATTTGGTTGCAAATCATGATGATGAATTGATTAATCAAGGGATTTTAGCGGCAAACCAATCCCATTGCCCTTATTCGGAAAGCCCGCATGGCATTGCTATGTTGTTCAAAAGTGGCGAAATAATCAGCGGGCGATATGCAGAAAATGCGGCTTTCAACCCAAGTTTACCGGCATTACAAACCGCATTGAATTTTGCTTATTTAGATCACAAAAAATTAACGGATATTCAGCGGATTGTGATGGTGGAAAAACCGATAAAATTAAGCCATAAATCAATGACGCAGCAACTTCTACAAGCCTTAAATTTACCTGCGTTAGAATATATCAAATGCTAAAAGTGGGGCAGTGATTGATCTGCCCTTTTTTATTTCATTTCGTTTTGAAAACGGTTAGCTATCTGATGAAACAGTGCCTGAATAGGCTCCGCACGGTAGCCTAGAACGCGTATGATAATCCCCTCGCTGTTTAAAAGAGAAGCGCCAACGAGCATGCTTTTTTCCTCCGCAAGATGAGCATGAATGCGTTGTAAAATTCCTTTTAATTCAACCGCACTTTTCCCTCGATTGAGATAGATTAACGCCCCCTGATGGGTATAGTTTTCCATTTGGCTTAATGCGGTGAGTCGCATTAAGGCAGGGTGCCATTGAATACAATCGGACAGCAACGGATATTTTTTACCATTATGTTGTAAAGCATAAATATTCAAATGAGATGAAAATTGGCGGAAAGCAAAACGTTCACCATTGAGTACCCGTCCAATAGCGATAATTTCACCGTAAATTAATTCGCTGTTTGGTTGCATTTCAATGGTGGTTTTTTGTTTGAAAGCGGAATCTTTATGCAGTACCAATGGATGTGGCAAGTAGAACAAGCGGCTATATTCAGCCAAGTGAATGTGGGTGATTTGTTCGGCACTTTCCTTTTCATTCATGGCTTGCACACGGGTGAAGGCCTGGGTATTTAGCGAAAGTGCGGTAGATTTTGCCAGTGAAATTTGAATCTCCAACAAATCGCCTGCCAGCACACCGGGTGATGATGACATTTGCATCGCATTTAAGCCTTGTTGCCAAATGCCGGAATGGTTAGGCAAAGTCATTACCTTGAAAGGTGGCGTGGCAAAGTATTCGGCAAGTTGTGTCTTGCCGTTTGAGAGTTTGGTGGAAAGTTTGAGTTTACTCTTCATGGTTTTTTAAAATTAGTCAAAAAAATACCGCACTTTAGCAAGCATAAATTGGCTTTTATCTTACCAAGGCCGCTGGCTCTTCCACATTTTTCAATAAGGCATATTTTTCGATCCAACCGATCACGCCTTCTAAATTTTCTTTTTTCATCAGGTTAGTAAAAATGAAGGGCTGACCATTACGCATACGGCGGGCATCACGTTCCATCACGCTAAGATCTGCCCCCACGAATGGCGCAAGATCGGTTTTATTAATCACCAATAAATCCGAACGGGTAATACCCGGCCCACCTTTGCGTGGGATTTTCTCGCCTTGTGCCACATCAATCACGAAAATTGTGACGTCCGCTAAATCAGGGCTAAAAGTGGCAGAAAGATTATCACCGCCTGATTCGATAAACACAATTTCTACATCCGGAAACCGTGCGACCATTTCATCTACGGCTTCCAAATTCATTGACGCATCTTCTCGGATTGCAGTGTGCGGACAACCGCCGGTTTCCACGCCCATTATCCGCTCAGGCGGAAGTAGGCTGTTTTGGGTTAAAAATTCCGCATCTTCTTGGGTGTAAATATCATTGGTGATCACCGCCACACTGTATTTGCCGGCGATTTCACGGGTAAGTTTTTCAATTAACGCCGTTTTACCCGCCCCAACAGGGCCGGCGACGCCGATTTTAATGTAGTTACGCATTGTTTTTCCTATTTTGACCAAAGTTTAATTATATTGATTACGATTTTACAGGTTGAATATAAAGGGATTAATGCTATTAGGAAAAAAATTATTACTTGGATATATAATATATTTTCCTCTAAGAGTTTACAAATGGGTTTACAATAGAACTCTGGGTTATTAAGTAATGAATGTATAAAATTAGCTGATTTTTTACCCAAAATATCAATAACCTTTGTAATTGGAGAGTTAATGGAACGTGCAATATAAAATAGAACTCCAATTATAATAAATAATGGTAGTGGTATATATTTTATGATCGTATCAATTATATTATCTGTCTTCTGCTTTAGTAATAAAAAACTTAACAGTATTCCTATAAATAATAGAAATGAAACTACAGGCAAAGAATAATCATTTGTAAAACAATAAAATAAAATTTGGGTAATAAATCCCATAAAAAGATAGAGCAATGTTTGCAAAAATTTTAAAATAATAGGAATTATTTTTTTGAGATTATAATTTTTCATATTTTATCTTTATATTAAGCTACGACATATATAATCTGGTATAAAGCTGTTCGTGTTGCATTGCCCGAATATCATTGGCGAGGGTGGCTGCACCTAGCCAATCAGGATCAGGATTTAAACTTAATTCCACCGCTTGTTGTAATGGCTGGCGTAATGCAAACAGAATATCTTGCCCGTCCATTTGGCTGAGCGGAATAAGCTTCACGCCATTGGTAATCGCTCCAACGGCAGCGTTGTAATAAAAAGCATAAAGCGTATCCGCTTTGGTCAATCCCATCGCTTGAGCGACCATCGCAAACACAATCGGGAAATAGCCTTGCACTTGTTTTTCGCTGATCGCTTGTTGATAGGCGGTGAGCAGTGGGTGATTTTCATAGCGAATAAAAATTTTCAGCAACCTCACTCCTAATTTAAAGCTCCCTTCACGACTTTCACGCGCTATTTTGGTGGCAGAAAGTGCCCAATCCAATTCACATAAACGATCAAAATTATTGGTTTCCATGGCATCGAAAGCAAGAGAAAGATAGGCGCCATCATTATAAATCCAGTTTTGTAACAGCTGGGTTTGGAGATAATCTTCAAGGGTTGCTTTACTTTCTACAATGCCTTGCTGAACGAAAGTTTCCAAGCCGTTGGAATGGTTAAATCCACCAATGGGCAACGTGGGGTCAACTAAGTGGAGCAACACCCCCAACTCGGTTAAACTCCGGTTTAGTGTTGATGCCACTTGCCGTCTCCATGATGGTGGTAGCCGCCGTGTGAATGGTTATGAGAATGGGCATGCCCATGTCCTTGTGCGGAATTGGCACGCAAGGCTTGGCTTAAACGACGCTCGGCTTTTTTCGGATGAAAGCCTGCCGCTTGTAACCATTCAAACATTGGCTTGTCATAAGGTAGGGTGATTTCATCGCCATCTAGAAAAAGCGGTGAATGTTTGTTGCCGATTTCATAACAGGCGCGTGCCATTTCAGACAAGGTTTTCGGTGAAAGCACGATGACTTCGCTTGGCAAAATTTCGATGGCAATCACCAATTCATCATCAATAAAGAGCACATCATCGTGTTTTAAACGTTGCCCTTCTTTGAGCAAACGAAATGCCACTTCACGCCCTGTGGTAGTAGCTTTTCGTAAAATATTACGTTCACTTTCATACCAGTGCAATGGCACGCGCTCAATGGTTTGTGTAGTGATTTTGCCTTCTTCACGAAGTGCGGTTAAATTTCCCAAAATATTTTCCATAATGGGCAGAATAGGGTTAAGAATTTTCATTGTTGTCTTCTGTTTTAGGTAATGTTTTCACTTTTTCAGCTAATTGTTTTTCTGTTCGTTTTACTTTTCGCTCGAGTTTTTGCAAATCAGGCTCAGCAGGCAATGCCTCAGGTTTTATACCTCGTTGCCCCAGCATTTCCCGAATGGTTTTATTGTTTTGTATATGTTCAATCGTAATCGTATCTTCACCTTGTAAATTAGCTTGTTGCGTATTGTGATTGGTTATCTCTGTCGCAAGTTGCTTGGCGGCGATGGTGAGTGTTGGTAAGAAATCGGCTAATGCTCTGCCTTTCGGTATTTCATATTTTTCTTTCATGGCTTGAGTAGAAAATCCGCCAAAAAGAGCATTATCGCCTTTTGAACGAATTCGACCAAATCCGGCATCATCAACACCCCGTTCATAAAGAATTTGTGAAAGCACTTTTTCAGATTCTCTTAGGCGTTCACGAGCCTCTAATCGTGCATGCAATTGCATTCTCTCTTCAATCAGCTCCTGTTTCCTTGTTTGCACGGCAAAATAACCTTGTGCAAAAGCAATTTCAGGTTTTCTTGGATCACCATTTTGCGCAATTAAATAACAGGCATAGCGAGTGAGCATAAAATCATCAATTTTTCGTTGCCCACCTTTCCCAATATCGATCATTTTCGTGACGCCACGAAAATGATCAGAAGCCTTATAACCACTGGCTTCACAAGAATCTACAGCCCGCTGAATAGCAATTTTAAAATTTTCCCAACGGGTGTATCCGAGATGAGGTTGTAGATCTCGGGCATACCAAAATTCAATATGTTGATCTAACCGTTGCAGGAGACCTTCTAATGTTGATTGTAATAACTGTAATTGCGGATCCATGTTTATTCCTCGTTAAATGTAAAACAATGCAACATCCTAATAAAAGTGCTATTTAAAATCAGAAAAACCTTTTATTTTCTCGAGTGAGATCACAATTTTTGGCCTAGGGTATAACAGATTACTGCTTACCCATCGTTCCAGCCCCTTTGGGGCTGGAGTTTTGTTAGAACATAAAATACCGCTGTGCCAATGGCACTTTTTCTGCCGGCTCACAGGTGATAAGTTCGCCATCAAGTCGTACTTCGTAGCGTTCGGGATCGACTGTGATTTCAGGTGTGGCATCATTATGTACCAAATCTTTTTTGCCAATGTTTCGACAGCCTTTCACGGCAATCAGCTCTTTTTCTAAGCCGTATTGGGCTTGAATATCCGCTTGTTGAGCCGCTTTTGAAACAAACACGACCGCGGTTTTGGCCGTCGCTTTGCCTTGGTTACCGAACATAGGACGATAGAACACCGGCTGTGGAGTAGGGATTGAGGCATTAGGATCGCCCATTTTGGCATAACTGATAAAACCTTTTTTGATAACGGTTTCGGGTTTCACACCAAAAAACATGGGTTTCCACAATACGATATCGGCAATTTTACCCACTTCTAATGAACCCACATGATCTGCAATGCCGTGAGCAATCGCCGGGTTTAGCGTATATTTGGCAATATAGCGTTTGATGCGGAAATTATCATTGCCCTCTGAACCTAATACGCCACGCTGAGCTTTCATTTTATCTGCCGTTTGCCAAGTGCGGGTCACCACCTCACCGATACGTCCCATGGCTTGCGAGTCGGAACTCATAATGGAGAACACGCCGATATCGTGCAAAATATCTTCAGCTGCAATGGTTTCCGGACGGATACGGCTATCAGCGAAGGCTACATCTTCCGGCACCCGCTTGTCTAAATGATGGCAAACCATCAACATATCCAAGTGCTCGTCAATGGTATTGACGGTAAACGGACGGGTGGGATTGGTCGAAGCCGGAAGAACATTGGGATACATGGCTGCTTTGATAATATCCGGCGCATGCCCACCGCCGGCGCCTTCTGTATGGAAAGTATGGATAACACGCCCGTTAATGGCTTTCATGGTTTCTTCTAAAAAGCCACTTTCGTTGAGGGTATCGGTATGGATTGCCACTTGCACATCCATTTCATCTGCTACTTTTAATGCGGCATCAATCACCGCAGGCGTTGCGCCCCAGTCTTCATGAATTTTTAAACCCAATGCACCGGCACGGATCTGTTCTCTTAAGGGATCAAGGGTAGAGCAGTTACCTTTACCAAAAAAGCCCACATTAACCGGCAATGCTTCAGCGGCTTGGAACATTCGCTGTAAATTCCATGCGCCCGGTGTGCAAGTGGTGGCATGTGTGCCATCTGCCGGGCCTGTACCGCCGCCAATTAAAGTCGTCGTACCATTTTCAAGGGCGTGTTGGGCTTGTTGTGGGCAGATAAAGTGGATATGAGTATCAATTCCGCCTGCGGTAGCGATTAAATTTGCACCATTGTGCACTTCGGTACTCGCACCGATGATCATAGTTGGGGTTACGCCCTCCATAGTATCAGGATTTCCCGCTTGTCCAATTCCCACGATACGCCCGTCACGAATACCAATATCCGCTTTGATAATGCCGAGTTTGGCATCAATAATCATCACGTTGGTGATAACAAAATCTAATACATTCGGATTATCACGGGTTGCGCTGCCCGATTGTGCCATACCGTCACGCACACTTTTTCCGCCCCCAAACTTACATTCATCACCTTTTGTGAGCAAATCCTGCTCAATGGTTGCCCATAAATCAGTATCACCTAAACGCACGCTATCGCCAACTGTGGGGCCAAATGTGGCAACATATTGTGCTCTTGGAATGTTTAATGCCATTGTTTTATTCCTTATAGTTTGCCGTCAATTTTGTTATGAAAGCCATAGATTATTTTGTTTCCGCCAAATTCTACGAGTTCTACGGTTTTCGCCTCACCCGGTTCAAAACGCACCGCATTGCCTGAGGGAACGTTTAAACGCATACCCCGTGCTAAAGTGCGGTCAAATTCAAGGGCATTATTGGTTTCAAAAAAGTGGTAATGAGAGCCGACCTGAATTGGGCGATCACCTTTATTTACCACATCAATTGTTACGGTTTTCCGCCCAACATTGGCGTGAATGTCACCGTTTGCTAATTTATATTCACCTGGAATCATTTCAAATTATTCCTGTATTTTTTATGAAAAATCAACCATTTGCATGCGTGGATTTAAAGTCCATACAGCCTACGGTGAAGAGGATTATCGAATTGGGTTATGCACCGTTACTAACTTGGTGCCATCGGGAAATGTTGCCTCAATTTGTACTTCATCAACCATTTCGGGAATACCTTCCATTACATCATCGACGGTTAACAGGGTAGCACCATATTCCATCACTTCAGCCACCGTCATACCATCACGGGCTGCTTCTTGCAAGTGGTTTGCGATGTAGGCGATAGACTCCGGATAGTTTAATTTGACGCCACGGGCTTTGCGTTTTGCCGCCAGTTCCCCGGCAAGAAAAAGCATGAGTTTTTCTTGTTCTCTTGATGTTAAATGCATAGTGACCTTCTTTTATTATGGATTAAATAAATGACTGAATTTTTTTAAGCTGACTTTGCGGTGATCGATTTTACTTTTAGTCCATCGCACCAGCCAAGCCGCTACAATAAAGCCGATAGTATAAGGAGGCAGGCCAATTTTGGCTACACCAAATTGAATGAAAATAGCCAGAATAATACCGATAGTGATATAAACAAAATCACGTAATCGTCTGCCGGCAAAAGCACAGGCAACTAAAATGGCGGAGAAGCTATAAATACCATTGGCCAGCTGGTTCGGTTCGATATCAAAAAGACAATCGGCGATAAATGAGCTGATGATGGAGGCGGTCATCCCCCAAAGGGCGGCAATGGGTGAGCTCAGCGCAATGGCGATAAATAAAAGCAATCCAGTGACGAGGCTTACGCCAAAGTTGACCTCTGCCCAAGCATAAAAAGGTTGTTTGATAGATTCTAAGGTCGTGGTGTGATCGGCGAGTGCCGGTGTGGTTTGCCATAAACCGAATAAACCAATTTGTGAGATGCCCCAGCAAAAAATCCAACAGGTGAGAACAAAAGGAAAAGTATAGGCGACCCAATTTCTTTTGGTAAATTCCCGCATAATCAGAGTTGAGACAACTGAGCTGATAACCCCTAATAGAAAAATAAGAAATGAAACCCCGTTTAACCCAAAGGTGAACATGGTACACATAAAGGCAAGGCTGGCATTGAAACCATATAAGCCTTGCTTGATTTCCTCTTTCGGATAATTGAGTTTTATCGCCGTTAATGTGCCGATGATTGAACCCAATAAACAACCGATACCGAGTGCCCAATGGCTGAAAAACATCGCAATGCAGATAATCAGTCCCGATAAACCGTTTTCTTGTAAAAAAATTTGTCCGATTCCGACAAGGGCAACTTTTATAAACTGCATAAAAAATACCTCCTAAAAAATAATTTTCTTACAGTTTAAGAAGGAGGAGATTCGCTTAAAAGTTTTTCGAGTGAAGTTTTAAACAAAATCAATTAATTTAATATTTTTTATAAAATTCTTTATTATTTTTAAATAACATCTAAAGTTGTTTCAATTTTTGTGATGAGACAAAAAAGCGCATACAAGATGCGCTTTTTGTTTTTAATGATAGATTAAAGCACCTTCACAATACTTTCACATAAATAACGGATGTTATCTTCAGTAATGCCTGCCACATTAATGCGACCTGAACGCACGGCATAAATCGCAAATTCTTCTTTTAAGCGATCTACTTGTTCCGCAGTTAAACCACTGAAGGAGAACATACCATTTTGTTCAATTATAAAACTGAAATCTTGTTGTGCGCCGTACTCTTTTAATAATTGCACAAATAAATGGCGCATTTTTTTGATTCGTTCACGCATTTCGGTGAGTTCATCATCCCAAGATTGGCGAAGTTGCGGATCGCTTAATACTTGTGTTACTGTCGCCGCACCGTGAGAGGCCGGGTTAGAGTAGAGCGTACGGATAATGGATTTCACTTGAGTTAATGCGGTTGAGGCAATCTCTGAATTTTCCGCCACTAAGGTGAAAGCGCCTACCCGTTCATTATATAAACCGAAGTTTTTAGAGAAAGAGCTGGCGACAAGTAATTCCTTGTGATTTTTGGCAAAGGTGCGTAAGCCAAGGGCATCTTCATCTAATCCGTTTGCTAAACCTTGGTAGGCAAAATCAAATAAAGGTAACCAGCCATTTTTAGCAGAAAGATCTGCCAGTTGTTTCCATTGTTCCGGGGTTGGGTCGATACCGGTCGGGTTGTGGCAGCAACCGTGAAGAAGCACCACGTCTCCTTCATTGGCGTTGCTTAAATCAGCGATTAAATTATCCCAATCAAGCTTTTTATTTTCTGCATCGTAGTAGCGGTATTCACGAATAGTCATCCCCACTGCATTGAAAATCGCATTATGGTTTGGCCAAGTCGGTGTGCTGATCCACACATTCTGTGCTTTGGTTTGGCGTTTCACAAATTCAGCGGCAATGCGTAATGCACCGGTTCCACCAAGGCTTTGCACGGTTCTGGCACGTTGTTGTTTCACCACATCACTGTCTGCACCAAAAAGAAGCACTTGGGTTAAGCGGTTATATTCTGCGATACCGTCAATAGTGAGGTAATTTTTGGTATTTTCTTTGTCCAGTAAGCGTTTTTCCGCTTCTTTGACTGCGCGCATAATCGGTGTAGCACCTTGCGCATCTTTATAGACGCCGATGCCAAGGTTGATTTTATTCGCGCGGGTTTCGGATTTGAATGCTTCGCCTAAGCCAAGAATCGGATCGGCAGGAGCGGCTTTGATATTTTCAAACATAGTGTTTTCCTTTTTAATGGGATGAAATTGATCGTTTTATACTGCAACCCTTGAGGTTTAGCAAGTAAAAACACCATAAAAATAAACCGCACTTTTTTATTTTGAAAATGACATCAAAAAGTGCGGTTAAAAATGAATTTATTTTAATTGTGCGAGCGTCCAATCTAAACCGGATTGATAATCTCCCGGCAAAGTATGACGAAGTTTTTCCAGTTGTTGAACGATAACGGATTTATCCGGGTGAGAAAGATTAATATGTCCGACTTTCCGCCCCGGGCGAACTTCTTTGCTATACCAATGAAGCTGGGCAAATGGGATGTTTAACCATTGTGGATGATGATCTGTGCCAATTAAATTCACCATCACACTCGGCGCAAAAGTTTCCAAATTTGGGGTAGGCAAATCCAACAACGCACGCAAATGTAACTCAAATTGGCTAATGGAACAGCCCAGTTGTGTCCAGTGCCCGCTGTTGTGTACTCGTGGAGCAAGCTCATTGATCAGCAGTTTATCGCCCACCACAAAACATTCCATTGCCATCACACCCACATAATTGAGCCTATCCATAATTTTTCCCAACATTTCTTCCGCCTGAACCTGTTGGGCGGATTGTTGTGGGAAAGTGCTATCCATTACGCTATAACGTAAGATGCCATTTTGTTGAAGATTGTGTGTGACAGGGTAAAAGCGTTTTTCACTATTTTTGAAACGTGCACCAACAATTGATACCTCATAATCAAAAGGAATAAATTTCTCCGCAATCACCTCACCGAATAAATCATCGGTAATCTCACTTTGGTTTTCCTTGGTGATAATCCATTGTCCTCGTCCGTCATAGCCACCGGTACGGCTTTTCACCACGACTTTTTCACCGATGTTTTGGAAAACTTCTTGCCATTGTTCTTTATTTTCCAACAGACTCCAAGGGGAGGTGGAGAGCCCCAGTTCATCTAACAGGGATTTTTGTGTTAAACGATCTGCCAATAAGCCAAAGATAGGTTGATTGACAAAATTTGGGTGGCTGCCGAGTAATTCGGTGAGGGGTGTTTTTTCCCAACGTTCAATTTCTGCGGTGATCACCGCATCTTTTGGTAAATCAAAAACAGGGGCGTTGAAGGCTAAAGGTTCTACTTGAATATCTAAAGGCGCACCGGCATAGCGGAGCATTCTGCCTAATTGACCGTTACCAAGCACATAAACCGTAGGATAGAGGGAGGATTGTTGCATATTATTTCTCATTAAAAATCATCGAAAAAACAACCGCACTTTAATTAAAAGTGCGGTCAAATTTTTATGTTTTTATACACGTGGGTCAGGATTGTCCAACACCACTTGCGTTTGTTTTTCACGGTAAGCCTGCAAACGGGAAAGTAAATCCTGATCCCAGGTTGCCAACATTTGTGCGGCAAGTAATGCCGCATTGGCTGCACCGGCAGGGCCGATAGCAAGGGTGCCTACAGGAATACCTTTTGGCATTTGCACAATAGAATGAAGACTGTCTACACCGCTTAACATAGAACTTTTCACCGGCACACCTAGTACGGGAACTAAGGTTTTTGCCGCAAGCATACCCGGTAAATGTGCTGCACCGCCTGCACCGGCAATAATTACTTTATAACCGTTTTTCTGTGCATTTTCAGCAAAGGTGAAAAGTTTATCGGGGGTGCGGTGGGCAGAAACAATTTCAACGTGGTAAGGCACATTGAGTTCATCTAAAATTTGTGTGCTTTCTTGCATGGTTGCCCAATCACTTTTGGAGCCCATCACAATGGCAATTTGTGCTAGTGTTGCAGACATTTTTTACTCTTGAATGAAATTAAAAACGGTGCGTAGAATAGCATAATTCAACTTACTCAAGCAAACGTTTGCTTAGGCGTTAGGAGAGAAAATTCCATTGCAACTTTTGCTTTAAAATCATATCCTAATGGGCAATTTTTTCTTGAAAAGGGCCAATTATGTTAGCCAAAGCAAAATATCGAAAAGATTATAAAAAGCCAGATTTTACGGTGACAGACATTTATTTGGATTTTCAGCTTGATCCAAATCACACCGTTGTTACCGCAACCACCAAATTCCAACGTTTAAATGACGAAGCAACCCATTTGCGTTTAGACGGTCACAGTTTCCAGTTTTCTTCCATTCGGTTTAACGGTAAGCCTTTTACCGCTTATCAGCAAGACGGTGAAAGTTTAACCTTAGATTTAAGGGAACAACATGCGGCTGAATTTGAGCTAGAGATCGTCACCATTCTTGTCCCTGCCAAAAATACCTCGTTACAAGGTTTGTATCAATCGGGGGAAGGCATTTGTACCCAATGTGAAGCGGAAGGTTTCCGTCAAATCACTTATATGCTGGATCGCCCGGATGTATTGGCCCGTTACACCACCAAAATTACCGCAGATAAAACGAAATATCCTTATTTACTTTCCAACGGAAACCGCATCGCTGAAGGCGAATTAGATAACGGTCGCCACTGGGTTGAATGGTATGATCCTTTCCCGAAACCAAGCTATTTATTTGCTTTAGTGGCAGGGGATTTTGATTTATTACAAGATAAATTTATCACCCAAAGTGGTCGGGAAGTGGCCTTAGAACTCTATGTGGATCGAGGCAATCTTGATCGTGCAGGCTGGGCCATGGAAAGCCTGAAAAAATCCATGAAATGGGATGAAGAACGCTTTAATCTTGAATACGATTTAGATATTTATATGATTGTGGCGGTAGATTTTTTCAATATGGGGGCGATGGAAAATAAAGGATTGAATATCTTCAATTCTAAATTTGTATTGGCGAACCCACAAACCGCAACAGATGAAGATTATCTTGCTATCGAAAGTGTGATTGCTCATGAGTATTTCCATAACTGGACGGGTAACCGCATTACTTGCCGTGATTGGTTCCAATTAAGTTTAAAAGAAGGTTTAACCGTTTTCCGTGATCAAGAGTTTTCCTCTGATACCGGCTCTCGTGCGGTAAATCGTATCAATAATGTGAAATTCTTACGCACCACGCAATTTGCCGAAGATGCCGGCCCAATGGCACATCCAATTCGTCCGGAAAAAGTGATTGAAATGAATAACTTTTATACGGTGACGGTGTATGAAAAAGGCGCAGAAGTCATTCGTATGTTGCATACCTTATTAGGCGAAGCGGGATTTCAAAAAGGCATGGCACTCTATATCACAGAAAATGACGGCAAAGCCGCCACCTGTGAAGATTTTGTTTCCGCTATGGAACGTGCCAACGAGTTGGATTTAACCCAATTCCGCCGTTGGTATAGTCAATCAGGCACACCGGAATTATTAATTACGGATGCTTATGATGAACAAACCCACACTTATCGCCTTAGCGTTTCTCAATCAACCCCACCGACAGCGGATCAAATGGAAAAAGTGAATTTACATATTCCGCTAAAAATGGCGTTATATGCCCAAGACGGCACAAAACAAATGCTTCAATATGACGGCAAAGCATTAAGTGGTGTACTCAATATCACAGAAAAAGATCAAGTGTTTGAATTTCACGGTATTTATGGACGCCAGGTTCCTGCTTTGTTGGAAGATTTTTCTGCCCCGGTGAAATTGGACTATGATTACACCACCGACCAACTTCTCACTTTGTTAAAATTTGCCGATAATGCCTTTGTGCGTTGGGATGCGGCACAGATGTTATTGATAAATGAGTTACGACGTAACGTAACCCATTTCCAACAAGGTGAAGATTTCGAGATTTCACCTCAAATTTTGACCGCACTTTTACAGGTATTGGAAAATTATGAAGCAGATATTGAATTGGCAACCTTAATTCTCACCTTACCAAGGGAAATTGAATTTGCCGAAAGTTTCAAAACCATTGATCCTGATGGCATTGTGGCAGCACGGGAATTTATGCAACGTGCTATTGCGGAATATTTGAAGGAAGCATTGCTCAAAACATACAATCATATTCGTTTGGAAGGCTATCGTATCACCCGGCAAGATATCGCCCTGCGTGCAATGCGTAATCTTTGTCTGAATTATTTAGCCTATACCGCACTTGGCAATAATTTAGTGCATAAACACTACAATGCGGCAAATAATATGACAGATACCCTTGCCGCACTCAGTGCCGCAACGAAAGCCTCTCTGCCGTGCCGCGACACCTTACTTGCCGATTTTGAACAAAAATGGCAACACGATGGCTTAGTGATGGATAAATGGTTTGCCTTGCAAGCTACCCGACCGGATGAAAACGTATTGGAAATTGTCCATCAGCTGATGGATCACCCAAGCTTTAATTTTAACAATCCAAACCGTCTGCGGGCATTAGTGGGCAGTTTTGCCAACCAAAATCTTAAGGCTTTCCATGATATTAGCGGCTCAGGCTATCGCTTCTTAACGGATGTATTAATTCGACTTAACGAAGCCAACCCACAAGTTGCCGCCCGCTTAATCGAACCCCTCATTCGTTTCGCCCGCTTTGATGCCCAACGCCAAACCTTGATGAAACGGGCATTGGAACGTTTAAGCAGCGTTGAACATCTTTCCAAAGATTTATTTGAGAAGATTGAGAAAGCGTTGAGATAAAAGTGCGGTTGGTTTTTAGAAAATATTGGGGCGTATGTTACGCCCCATTTTTGTTTCAAATCTTTAACTTCGGCAATCCGTTCACAATACGGTTAGTTTCAAGACTCACCGTGATGACCCGTAGCAGCAATTCGAGAGGATAGCGTGGGTTTTGCATCGTTTCAATTGCCCAATCGTTCGCATCATTGATAATGCCACTGGCTTTATCGACTTTGACACTTTGACGCTCCATCACCCATTCAATCGCCGATTTGCCATTGACAATATAGTCATAGGCTTCAAGTGGGATATTCTCAATAGTAAATTTGGTGTTATAGGCAATTTTGCTTTTATCGTCCTCTTTTTTGCCCGTTTCTTCATTGAGAATTTTGCCAGTAAATTTCATTTTTTCTACATAAAAATCCTCGCCAATACCGCCTGAAAGCTGGTCATCAACAATTTTTAAGCCACCTTTAAAGCGGACATCAGGGTATATGGGGACGTTTTCGTAGTTTAAATGAAGTTCTGCCAATTCACGCCCAGCCTGTGAAAATGTCCAAAAATCTACCGTACTTTTCACGCAAGGAATGCGTGGTAGCTGTTTGCTGAGATTATCAGCGTATTTTTCACGGTATTCCTCACTGTGGAGTAAGCCGTAAATATAGTAGAAAATATCCTCTTTGCCGATATTTTCATTTGGGTATGCCGTGTTAAAGTGAGCTAGAGCCTCATCAGTAATTGCCTCTCGGCGTTGATAGCCCTCGCAAGCGGTGGTATTTTCTGTTTGATTTACAAAAAGATCATCAAAATTGCCCGCTTGTATTTCCACTTTTTCGTAAAGGTAGAGGGGAAAACCTTGCCCACCAGAATGTTGCATATTCAAATCAGGAATAACATTAACCATTAAGGCAGAAAACGGTTTTCCTGAATTTCCAATGCCGCTGATATAAATCACCCTATTTTCTGCTTGGGCGGTGGGGAAGATATTAGGCATTTGAGCAACACGGTGTATCATCATATTGTCAAAATAGACATTAAGTTTATTATATGGACGATATAACCCATCAACAATTTTCTTCTCATTAAAATTGGCATAGCTTCCTCTTGCTACTTTCGGTAGTAAACTACTTGACCAACTGATTTTTGTTGGATCATTGCTCACAAATTCGCTCAATTCCTTAATATCTTTGTGCTTACTTTCAATTTCATAGCGTTTTACTTCTGAATTATAAAACTCAGTCATTGATTTCATATTATCGGAAAGTGTTGTATAAGAAAAATTATATGCCCAAGCATCTCGTGAGCTACCCAGCCCTAACGAATAGTTGTTAAAGATAACTTGGGTTTCTTTCTTGCTTTTATCCCCCATTGAAATATAGGTATCAAAATTTGGGTCGCGTTGATTGAGCCAATCGTTAAATTGGTCAGGGATAATACGTTGCCAGCCCTTCACAGCGTCAATGCCATTGATTGAGGCAAATTGACTTATCTTTTCCAGCTTTTGGTCACGAGTGAGGTAATCGCCAATATCGTGGAAGTAGATTTTGCCTCGCTCACAAGTGGTCGGATTTTTAACTAAAATTGCAATCGAAACAGGCGTTCTCGTACCTTGCCCAAAAATATTGTCTTTCTCTTTACGACGACGTTCGCCCGATGTGCGAGCGTTACCCCTTAAATGAAAAATATACAGAGAACTAAATTCTTCGGCTAAACATTGACGTAAACCATCGGCAGAGTTGGATTCTAAATAACCGCCGTTAGTGACAAAACCAATAATACCGTTGTCGCCAATGCGATCACTTGCCCAGCGGATTGCACGGATATAGCTGTCATAAAGGGCATTTTTATTAGTTGAACGGCTTTTTTCTGCGTAGCTTAGGCGAATTTTTTCGTCTAATTGAGGATATACCACATTGGCATTATTATCATTGGCACTTTCTTGCCCAGCCGAATAAGGCAGATTACCGATAATCACTTTAATATCAAGGGCTTTTTGGCGTTTTCGGCGGTGACTGTTGATTTGTAAAATCTCATCGACCAAATCTTCTTTTTCGTACATTTGGAAGGTATCGGTTAAACAGATCCCTTCAAATGGCTGGTAAGCGGTTGGATTTTCGCTTTGATTTGTAAAATGTTCTGCAAGTAGAGCGTGATAAACCGATTCAATGTTAATCGCCGCAATGTAATAGGCGAGCAGTACAATTTCGTTAGCGTGAATTTCTTGATATTTTTGTGGTAGTTTTTCAGGCGGAATAATCCCACTTTGGAGCAGGCGAGTGATAAACGTTCCCGTGCCAGTGAAAGGGTCGATAATCTGCACGCCTTTATCGGCAAGACTTGCATTAAATTCGTTTTTCAGCACATCTTCAACGGAATGGATAATAAAATCTACTACTTCAACAGGGGTGTAAACAATGCCGAGTCGTTCTGCCATTTTAGGAAAGGCTTTATTAAAGAAACTGTCATACAGTTCTTTGATGATTTTTTGTTTTCCTTCTGGCGAGTGAATATTGCTCACTCTAAATTGAATGCTTTCATAGAAGGTTTTGAGCTGTGTGGTTTCAGCGGTGAGATTTTTCTGTTCAAATATCTCTACGACTTTTTGCATTGCTTGCGACATTGGGTTGTGCTTGGTGAAATTATCATTGGCAAATAGGGCATTAAACACCGGTTTGGTAATTAAATGCTGTGCCAACATTTCTACCGCTTCGGCTTCGCTAATGGCTTGGTTTAAATCATCACGCAATTCATTAAGAAACGCTTCAAAAACTGACCGCTCTTGGTGATTTTGTGGATTGGCAAGAATAGTGTTGATACGTTCAATATGAGTGTTAGCGATTTTTGCTACATCATTTGCCCAATCTTCCCAATGGGTGCGATTACCACATTTTTTGACGATTTTGGCGGTTAAAGCCCGCTCGATTTCGCCGATTTCAAATTCCATTTCAAGTTGTGTTTCATTGTTAAATGAAGTGTCATTTCGGTTGCCAATAGTTTTTTCACCTCTGCCTGATGGTTTTTTGACTTTTGTTGGCTTTTGTTTTTGCTTCGCTAATACCTTACTGATGACAGAAACCACCTCAATTTTATCTTTTGCTGCACCGTCAAATTCCATTTTGTTGATCATTGCATCAAAGCGGTCATCGTGGGCTCGCAAGGCGTTTAGCACTTGCCAAACGACTTTGTAATTTTCGTTTTTATCAAGAGCTTCGTTAGGTTCAATTCCAGCAGGAATCACCACAGGTAAAATCACATAGCCCCGTTTTTTGCCTTCTGCTTTACGCATTACTCGCCCAACGGATTGCACGACATCAACCTGAGAACTTCTTGGCGTGAGAAAAAGCACTGCATCTAAGGCGGGAACATCTACCCCCTCCGATAAACAACGCACATTTGAGAGAACACGGCAAGTATTGGTTTCATTTTCCGCTTTTAACCATTCAATTTTGGCGGATTTTTCGCTAGCATTCATTCCACCATCAACGTGTTCGGCTTCGCATTTGAGCAAGAGGGAATTATCGGGTTTAAAATCGGGGTTTTGAGCTTCTAATGCCAAAATTTCTTGTTGCTGATAAGCATTGACCACGTTACTAAAAATTTCTGCAATGTTTTTGGAGCTGACTTTATGCGTATTGCCTTTGTACTCTTTTTCAATCACTTGGCAAAAAGCGACCGCTCTTTTCATTGGTTCAGTATCGCCCAATTCATCTAAAATGCCGTATTTTGATAAGGCTTTCCAGCAGCCGACAATTTTGGCAGCATCATCTACTTGAATTTCTGTACCTTCAAATAATTTCTCAAGGCGTTGATGGATATGGCTTTCTTCCACAGCAAGAACGAGCACTTTATAATCCACCAGCAAGCCTTCTTTGACCGCTTTCGAGAAACTGATGGTGTAGAGCTCTTTGCCAAAGCGTTGCTCATCGTCCATTGAATAGACGGTAACGCCTTCGGTTTTTTTAGCCTCTTCGGTATAAATGCGTGGTGTGGCAGTCATATAGAGGCGTTTTTTCGCCTGAATATAATCGTTATTATGTACCCTTACAAATGCAGATTCTTCTTTGGCATCATCAAAACTTGCACCAGTGGTTCGGTGGGCTTCATCGCAAATAACCAGATCAAATTCGCCCAAACCTTGTTGTTGAGCTTGGTGGATCACCTCAATAGAATGATAGGTGGAAAAAATCACCGTCATTGCAAGATCTCGACTTTGGGCATTGACTGCTTTAATCAACGATTGAGCATTGGTGGTAGCAGGGTATTGCAATTCGTGATTGAGTTGTTGTACGCGATCATCTTGATTTTTTTCTTTACGTTGTTTTCCTACATCACTATCGGAGCAGACTGCAAAGCAATGCAGAGGGTATTCAGATTCTTGTGTCTATTCCGTTAGACTTTGTGAAAGTAGAGCAAGGCTTGGCACTAAGAAAAGCACTTTTTTGCCGTTACCCGCTAAATTTTCTGCAATTTTTAGAGAAGTGAAGGTTTTCCCTGTGCCACACGCCATAATCAGCTTGCCACGATCAGCATCTTTTAAACCAAGTCGTACTTGTGCAAGTGCTGATTTTTGATGTTCACGCAGGGTTTTCTTTGGTTTTAATGGTACTTCTTGCTGAAAAGCAAATTTTTCCCAATCAATCGCACTGTGTTCTAAATCAGAACGGTTGATAACGGTAACAGGTGGATTTTGGTTGGAAAGGGAAGCGTAAGCATTATCTGTCCAGTGATCAGTGGCAGCAACAATAATGCGATGATGAAAATAATTTTTTCCCGATGCAGTAAAGAAACTATCAATATCCGATTTGCTGATACGGTGATCAGGTGAATAACATTTGCATTGAATAGCGTGATTTTCACCACTATGAGTTACCGCAACAAGATCTATCCCTGTGTCGTTTGAAGGCAGTTCAGAGTAGTATTTTTCAATCCAATCTTTAAAGGTGAGAATTTCTTGGTAGTAAACGCTATAAAAGGGTTCATTTTTGAAATAGAGTAAAATGAGATCTTCAAAATAAGTACCTTTTTCACGTTCGGAAAGAGAATGTTGTTGATAGTCAGTTAAAAGATGCGATAATCCTGCTGTGCTGTGCTGTGC
>NZ_MLHL01000094.1 GCF_002000545.1 Rodentibacter trehalosifermentans
GATTATAAAGAGAAGGGCCTTTTACCATGCCCACAAGTAAGGCAATTTGATCAAGGCTGATTTCACGAACCGAACGGCCAAAATAAAACTGGCTGGCAAGTTCAAAGCCATGAATTTGTGTATCGCCGTTTTGCCCAAGATAAATTTCGTTAAGATAGGTTTCTAAAATACGATTTTTGTCATAACGCCAGTCTAAAATAAGCGCCATAAGGGCTTCGTTCACTTTACGGGCGAGGGTGCGTTCACTGGATAAAAAAAGATTTTTCACTAATTGTTGGGTTAATGTACTCCCACCTTGTACCGTTTGCCCGGCACGAATATTGGCGATCAATGCCCGAGTAATACCAATAGGATTAATGCCGTTATGGTCATAAAAGCGGCGATCTTCCGTTAAAATGAGGGCATCAATAAGCAAACGGGGGTAATTTTGTAAAGGAATGGCAAGACGCTCTTCATTGTCGGATTCCAACATCGCAATCAATTTCGGGGCAAGACGAAATTCATCCACCGCTTGAACGCTGACCAGATCCTCAATGCGGCTTAATTTATTGTCTGTAAAACGTAAACGTAATACCCGTTGAGGTTCCGGTTTGTCAGGGAAGGGGAAGGCACGGCGTAAAATGACAATGGTGTTGTCTTCTAATTTAAAATCGCCCGGTGCGGCAACCATGGTGGTTTGGCGATATTCATTGTCCAATAGAATTTGAATGACCTCATCAAAACTGAGATCATCGGCGATTTTGACGCTTTCAATTCGGCTATAGACTTCAGCCGGCAAACGCCAAACTTGCCCATTCATTTTGGCTCGAATCTGCCAATCTAAATAGCCGCCATAAAAAATAGCCAACACAGCGGCGGTGAATCCGGCTTTGAGTAAAAACATTTTGCAGGCATGGCGCTTGCTTGGTTTTGATTCTTGGCTTTTTTCTTGTTCGTTATTTTCTGCTGTCATCGTTGGCTATGTAATAAAATCAATATAGGCGTTAAGGAAATGGATAAAATCGGTTGTGCCGCAAAAAGCGAGACTTTCCTCGTCATAATAATGGAAATCCTCTTCGAGTATTTCATCGGATTCCATCATCAGGTTATTGGCACGGATCATCACTTCATCGGCATTTAAAAAGAGCGTATATTCTGAACCAATTAAACGGGTTTCTTGATTTTCAGATAATTGTTGTGCGCTAGAAAGTGCGGTCAAATCCCCAAGGGATTTTGACCGCACTTTCTAGCGCACAACAATTATCTGAAAATCAAGAAACCCGTTTAATTGGTTCAGAATATACGCTCTTTTTAAATGCCGATGAAGTGATGATCCGTGCCAATAACCTGATGATGGAATCCGATGAAATACTCGAAGAGGATTTCCATTATTATGACGAGGAAAGTCTCGCTTTTTGCGGCACAACCGATTTTATCCATTTCCTTAACG
>NZ_MLHL01000095.1 GCF_002000545.1 Rodentibacter trehalosifermentans
CTACGTCAGCCCCTTAAATTTTGCCCAACTTTCAAAAGAACCGTTGAATGTTGATGAGGTATCTAAACAGTTATATAACAGTTTTGATCGATTAGCGTTTTCTCGAAATGAAAGACGTGAATTTTTTCTACAATCCGATGAATATAAACGCTTAATAGAAGGAAAAAACGAAAAGGCACAGCGTGAAATTTTAGCTAACCTTTTGAGTAAATATAAGTTATCACTCGTCCTGATCCGAATAAAAATACTGATATGTTTGACAACCGACTGAGTTTTTCAGCAGAAACCCCCAAGGTCGCGCAAAACACCTTAATTCAATTTATTGCTTTCATTAGCGCCAAAGCTTTTGAACTCAATAAAAATGTATTTCAATTGATGATTAGCCAAAAAATTGAAGCACTGTCAAATGAAAAACAAGCGATTGAGCATTCCTTAAAAAACCAGAAAGCACTTAATATTAGAGTCGTGCCGGGCACTTTACCAACTGGAAATAGACAAAATCAAGTTTCTTCCAATACCACCTCAGCCTCTGCTTCTAGCCCTTCTCAGAGTTTAGATGCGACTTCCGCATTATTTATGGTGAATCTTATTTACGTCTTCAATCCCAACAAATTGAAGAACAACTAAAACAATTACAAACAATACAAGAAGAAGTGAAAACACTTAAAGCAAAGGCTTATAGCTATCAGGCTTCACTGGATTATCCTGTAAAAAGAGATTGGCCGAAACGGGTAATTTTGTTAGCCATTGGCTTTGTTTTAGGTGGTATCTTCGGGAGTATTTTTGTCCTAGGTAGAGGTCTTTTTACCAGAAATAACAGTGATAATACCAATTGAATTATATTATGAATAATAAAGATATTTGCATTATTGTCGCAACGCATAGACAATATTTTATGCCCTCAGATGATATGTATCTTCCCGTTCATGTTGGTAAATCAGGTAAAGGAGATATTGGTTATCAGGGAGATAATACGGGCGATACCGTCAAAAATCCGTATTTTTGTGAATTAACCGGCTTATATTAGGCTTGGAAAAATTTGAGTAATGATTATATAGGGCTTATCCATTACAGAGGATTTTTTACTGCAAAAAACATTTTCTCTAGAAGAAACAACCCTATTAAAACATTGTATTTGACGGGAGCGGAAGCAAGTGATTTATTGGCTAAATATGATGTAATCGTACCGAAACGCCGAAATTACTATATTGAAAAGCTATATTCGCATTATGCTAACACTTTACACGGGGAACATTTAGATGTAACGCGTGAAATTATCGCTAAAAAGTGCGGTCAATTTTTGGAAAGTTTTGATAAAGTAATGAAGCAACGTAGTGGGTATATGTTTAATATGTTCATTATGTCTAAAGAATTAACAGATAACTATTGTAGCTGGTTATTCCCAATTTTATTTGAATTAGAAAAACGCATTCCTGCAGAACAATATTCAACATTTCACGCGAGATTTTACGGTCGTGTAAGTGGATTGTTGTTTAATGTATGGCTAAAACAATATTCACAAGAAACACCATTAAAAATTAAAGAACTTCCATTCGTTTATGGCGAAAAAATTAATTGGTTTAAAAAAGGAAGTGCATTTTTAATAGCTAAGTTTTTTGGGAAGAAATACGAGAAGAGCTTCTAAGCTTTTATTCCAAAATAATTGAATTATATACAAGATAATAATGAGGTTTTTATGTTAAAAAACAAATCAATTTTAATTACTGGTGGAACCGGTTCTTTAGGCAAAGCACTGACTAAACATATCTTATCAAAATATCCAGATGTAAAACGTTTGGTTATTTATTCACGTGATGAACAAAAGCAATTCCAAATGGCTCAAGAATATCCTCATAGTGAATATCCACAAATTCGTTTCTTTATTGGAGATGTACGTGATAGAGAGCGTTTGTTACGAGCATTAAAAGGTATTGATTATGTTATCCACGCAGCAGCAATGAAGCACGTTCCTATTGCAGAATACAATCCTGATGAATGCGTAAAAACAAATATTCATGGAGCCCAAAACGTTATTGAGGCTTGCTTAGCGACAGAAGTTGAACGTGTTGTAGCTCTCTCAACAGACAAAGCCTGTGCACCTATTAATTTATATGGTGCAACAAAATTAGCATCAGATAAATTATTTGTAGCAGCCAATAATATTCGAGGAGCTAATCCTATTCGTTTTTCCGTTGTACGTTATGGTAATGTGATGGGGTCAAATGGGTCTGTTATTCCATTCTTTATCAAAAAGAAATCGGAGGGTATTCTGCCGATAACTGATCCTAATATGACACGCTTTAATATCAGTCTTCAAGGCGGTGTGGATATGGTTATGCATGCATTATTTAATGCATGGGGTGGTGAAATCTTTATTCCTAAAATTCCATCGTATCGCATCACAGATGTGGCTGCTGCTATTGCTCCAGAATGTGAACATAAAGTTGTGGGTATCCGTCCAGGTGAGAAAGTTCACGAAGAAATGATCACGCCATCAGATTCATTTTATACCTATGATCTCGGTAAATATTATACGATCCTTCCTACCATTACTAATTGGAACTTAGATGAGTTTATTCGCACATTTAATGCCAAAAAAGTACCTGAAGGCTTTGCTTATAACTCTGGTGAAAATACGGAATGGGAAACTGTCGACAACCTCCGAAAATTAATCAAAGAGCATGTTGATCCAACATTTGAAGTATAAGGCGGATATATGATTCCATATGGTAAACAAGATATCAATCAAGATGATATAGATGCAGTTATTCAAGTACTTCAGTCGGACTTTTTAACACAAGGTCCGAAAGTCCCAGCCTTTGAAAACAGCATTAAAGAATATTGTCATGTGAAATATGCATTGGCTGTGAATAGTGCAACTTCTGCATTACATATTGCTTGCTTAGCATTAGGTTTAGGTAAAGGTGATTGGCTTTGGACAACACCAATCACTTTTGTAGCTTCTGCAAACTGTGGTTTATATTGTGGTGCAAGTATTGATTTCGTGGATGTTGATCCTAAAACATACAATATTTCAGTCAAAAAACTTGCTGAAAAATTAAAGATTGCTAAACAAGAAAACCGTTTACCTAAAGTGGTCGTTCCTGTTCATCTTACAGGACAAATTTGTGAAATGGATAAAATCCGTGAATTATCAAAAGAATATGGATTTTACGTGATCGAAGATGCTTCTCATGCTATCGGTGGGAAATATAAAGGACAAGCTGTCGGTAATTGTGAGTATAGCGATATTACCGTGTTTAGTTTCCATCCTGTTAAAATCATTACAACAGCTGAAGGTGGATTATGTACGACAAATAATCCTGAATTAGCTGAAAAAATGGAATTGTTCCGCAGTCACGGTATTACTCGTAATCCTGCAAAAATGACTAAAGAACCTGATGGTGCTTGGTATTATCAACAAATTAACCTTGGTTATAATTACCGTATGACGGAATTACAAGCGGCTCTTGGTGTAAGCCAAATGTCACGTTTGGATGAATTTATTAAAGCTCGTCATATCTTAGCTAAACGTTATGATGAACTACTTGAAAGTTTACCAGTAATAACACCTTGGCAATTACCTGATAGTTATTCCGGCTTACATTTATATGTTATTCGTTTGAAATTAGATCAAATTCAAAAAACACACAAACAAGTGTTTGATGAATTAAGATCAAGAAATATTGGTGTGAACTTACATTACATTCCTGTGTATTCACAACCATATTATCAGCAATTTGGTTTTAAATCGAAAGATTTTCCTGAAGCAGAAAAATACTATCAAGAAGCAATTAGTTTACCAATGTATTCATCGTTGGCTTTTGAGCAACAAGACATCGTTATTGCAGCATTAAAGGATATTTTATGCGATTAGCCGTTATTCCTGCTCGTGGTGGCAGCAAACGGATCCCCCACAAGAATATTAAAAGTTTTTGTGGGAAGCCAATTATTGCTTACTCTATTGAAACAGCGATTCAATCAAATTTATTTGATAAAGTCATTGTCACTACAGATGATGCCGCAATAGCCGAAGTAGCAAAGCAATTTGGTGCAGGCATTCCTTTTTTGAGACCTAAAGAGCTTTCTGATGACTTTACGGGAACCGTACCTGTCATTGCCCATGCCATTAAGTCCATGCAAGAGCTTGGGTTTGAAGCAACAGAGGTGTGCTGTCTCTATGCAACTGCTCCATTTGTAATGGTTGAAGATTTAAAAAAAGGGCTTGATTTATTAAGTAAACATCAAGCAGATTATGCTTTCTCTTGCACAAGTTTTCCATTTCCAATTCAAAGAGCGGTTAAGTTATCGCAAGAAAATGCAGTAAGTATGTTTTCACCAGAATTTGAACAAACTCGTTCTCAAGATTTAGAGGAAGCCTACCATGATGCTGGGCAATTCTATTGGGGAACAGCAGAAGCATTTTGCCAATCAAAACCTGTTTTCAGCGGTAATAGCCGAGCTGTTGTTTTACCACGTTATCGCGTGCAAGATATCGATACACTAGAAGATTGGGATAGAGCAGAATGGCTATTTAAAGCCATGCAAATGAAATAATATGAATATTGTTTTTCGTGCGGATTCATCAATTAATATTGGTTCAGGGCATATTATGCGTTGCCTAACGCTTGCTGATTTATTAGCAAGCCGTGGACATCAATGCTATTTTATTTGTCGAAAACATCAAGGTAACTTAATTGATGTTATTCAAGCTAAAGGTTATACAGTATTTTGTTTGACTCTATCAAATCAAACTATTGCAGAAAATAGCGTAGGTAAACTGTATCACTCTGATTGGCTAGGTACTACACAAGAAGAAGATGTAAAAGAGAGTATTGAACAATTACAGCAAAATAATGTTATTCCAGATTGGATTGTTGTAGATCATTATGCACTTGATGAAGATTGGGAAATACAGCTAAATCAAACCTATCCAAATACTTCTATTTTGGTAATTGATGATTTAGCAGATAGAAAGCACCAATGTGATTTATTGCTCGACCAAAATTTGGATGCGGATGCTAGTAAATATTTTCATCAAGTAAATCCAATTAGAACTCAGGCATTGCTTGGTGTAGGGTATGCTCTTTTACGGCCAGAGTTTGCGAAGTACCGAAATTTCAGTTTAAAAAGGCGCGAAGAACCACTACTAAAAGAAATTTTAATCAATCTTGGTGGAATCGACAAAGACAATCTGACGAGTAGGATTTTATTTGAGCTCACAAAAGCAAATTTAGCTAATGATGTTCATATTACTGTTGTGATGGGAAAAACGGCTCCACATATTGAGAGCGTTAAGAAATTAGCAAATGCTTATTCAACATTAAATATTGATGTTGTAGTCAATGCTACAGATATGGCGGAGAGAATGGCAAATGCAGATTTAGCTATTGGTGCAGCGGGAAGCGCATCTTGGGAGCGTTGTTGTTTAGGTTTGCCGACTTTGCTATTGGTATTAGCAGAAAATCAAAAGAAAGTGGCGAAAATTTTAGATTCATCAAATATTGCAGAAGTAGTTGAAGTAAATCAAATTGCAAAAAAAATTGAGAATTTAACAGCTTGCAGGCTAAAAGAAATGTCCTATAATGCCAAAAAATTAATTGATGGTAATGGGGCGTTACGTGTTGTATCAAAAATGGAACAGAAATAATGATTTTAAGAGAATTATCTAATACAGATTTAGAAGAAATTCTTGCTATACGTAATCACGATGAAATCCGGAAATATATGTTTAATACACAACTTATTTCATTGGAACAACACAAAGAATGGTTTCAACGTTATTTACAAGATAACAGCAAAATAACTTTACTTGGTGTGGATGAACAGGCCAATATCATTGGGGTATTAAATATTAATTTTTTAACATCAGATAGAAAAATAGTTGATTGGGGATTTTATGTTAAACCAAATAGCCCAAAAGGTAGTGGTACAAAGTTGCTTATATTAGGTTTGGAGAAAATTTTCAATGAATACCAATCTCGAAAAGTTTTTGGGCAATCAATAGGTTTTAATGATAAATCTATTCAAATTCATAAAAAACTAGGATTTAAGCAAGAGGGGATCCTACGAGAGCATTATCATAGAGACGGTAAGTTTTATGATATTTATGAGTTTGGTTTATTGAATACCGAATATCAACGATTAGCACTATAGAGAGTAATAGAATGAAGATTAAGAATTTTGAAATCAATAAAAATAGTCCAACCTTTATTATTGCAGAACTTTCAGCAAATCATAATGGTAGCATTGAAACAGCGAAAGAAACTATTCGTGCTGCAAAACGTGCTGGGGCTGATTGCATTAAATTCCAAACTTACACGGCGGATACGATTACCATTGATTCAAGAAAAGATGATTTTCTGATTAAAGGTACAATTTGGGACGGAAAAAATCTCCATGATCTTTATCAAGAAGCCTATACTCCATGGGAATGGCATAAAGAGCTATTTGAGGTTGCTGAAGAAGAAGGTTTAATTTATTTCTCCTCACCATTTGATAAAAGTGCGGTCGATTTTTTAGAAGATTTAAATGTCCCCGCTTATAAAATAGCTTCTTTTGAAATTACTGATATTCCATTGATTGAATATGTTGCCTCAAAAGGTAAGCCGGTTATTATTTCAACGGGTATCGCAACGGAAGAAGATATTCAGTTGGCATTGGATGCTTGCTATAGAATGGGGAATAAAGAGGTCGCATTATTAAAATGCACATCATCTTATCCTGCACCTATCGAGGAAGCCAATATGAGAATGATTCAAGACTTTTCTGAGCGATTTGGTGTTATTGCAGGTTTATCTGATCATACGATGGGTAGTGCCGTACCAGTGGTAGCGACCTGTTTTGGTGGAAAAATCATTGAAAAACATTTTATTTTAGATCGTTCAATCGGCGGGCCTGATGCTTCATTTTCAATGAATGAGCAAGAGTTTACTGAAATGGTAAAAGCAGTGCGTGATGCCGAGAAAGCAATTGGAGTAGTTGATTATCAACTTACTGAAAAGCAACAAAAAGGTAAAGATTTTTCACGTTCGCTTTATGTTGTAAAAGATGTAAAAGCTGGAGACGTAATTACAGAAGATAATGTTCGTTCAATCCGCCCTGGTTACGGTTTACATCCAAAGTATTTGAAAGAGATTTTGGGTAAGACTTTCACACAAGATTTGGAGAAAGGGGAAAGAATGTCATCGGAGTTTTGCAAATAATCTGCTTAATTTATATATGATAACAAAAAAAAATATATATCCTCTTTTTAATATATCTATAAAAGGGCTTACATTATTAGGGAAGTTTGGGCTTATTTTTTATATGGCTAAGCACTTACTCCCTTCTGATGTAGGAACTTATGGGTTATTAACTGTTCTTATATTTTATTCTTTATATGCAGTTGGTTTAGATTTTTATACTTACTCAACGAGAGAGCTTGTTAAATTGGATAAGTCCGAATGGTGGAAATATATCAAAAGTCAATTATTCCTTATTCTAACGAGTTATTTTTTATTTTTACCTATTGTTTTAGTTATTACTTATAACATACTTGGGATTGATTGGATTCCATTTTTTATTGTTTTGTTGATTTTAGAGCATGTTAACCAAGAGATCTCAAGATTACTTATTATTTTCCATAAAAATATCTGGGCAAATAATCTTAATTTTATCCGACAAGGTTTGTGGTGTTTTATTCTTGTGCTACTTGTTGAAACAAATATTTCTGAATTAACGTTAGAGTTTATATTTATTTTATGGAGTGTTTTTAATTTACTCGCTTTAACCATAGGTTCATGTTTATTAAAAAAACAAATTATTTTTAATAAAAGTTGTATCGATTTTTTATGGCTAAAAAAAGGATTAAAAGTAAGTTTTCTTTTTTTAATGGCAACACTTTGCATTAGAGCAATCAGCACTATAGACCGTATTTGGTTAGAACACATAGATGGATTAACACTGGTAGGTGCATATTCCCTTTATGTTGGACTGACTAACTCTCTTATTGGATTTCTCGACAGCGGAGTATTTTCTTTTATCTACCCAAAAATGATAAAAGATGTGCATAATCAGACTCTTTTTTTAAGTCATGTAAAGAAACTAGCTAGCCACACTTTTATTTTTACTATATTAATTAGCATTAGTTTACTTATCATTACTCCTTTTCTATTAAATTGGATTGGTAAAGAAATATACAAAAATTATATTGATATGTTTTATATCGTTCTTATAGCTAATATCATTTATTGTCTAAGTATGATTTTTCATTATATCTTATACTCTCATAATAAAGATAAACAAATATTTTTTTCTCATTTAATGGCTATGATTACATTTTTTATTGCAACATCTTCCCTAATTTTGTTAGATATTAATAATTCTGTGGCTTATGGTGTATTAATGTCTTTTCTAGGACTATTTCTAGTAAAACTATATTATGCTTCCATTATTTTAAAAAAAGAGGATAACAATGAACTTTCTTATTCTTGTTAATAATGCTCCACGATACAAATATTTTTATAATCAAATAGCCAAAGAGTTAGAATCTTTGGGACATGCTGTTTATTATGCAATAGACTCTATCCGTTCTATCTATTTGGAGCCTATAGCGGAAATTGATAATAATAAAAACAGCTATTTTTTTAATCAATATTTGAAAGAAAATTTTCTAACTTCTGAATCCATTGCTCCCAAATCCGGTGATAAGAAAGAGTTTTGGGGGGATATTTTCTATTCTGATTTTGATCGTTTTTTAGTGCATAACTATAATTTAGAGAGGAATACTCATTATTGGATCAATGTAAAACAAAATTTAGATAAATTCTTTGAAAAAATTATTATTGAAAATAATATTGACTGCATTTTGTATGAAAATGTATCAAACACTTTTGCATATATGGCATACAAAAAAGCTATTGAATTAAATAAAAAATATATCGGTTTAATAATGTCTAGAATTCCTAATTATTTTGAGATACAAAACTCAATTATTGATTTGGAGGTATCTAAAATAATTAGTCTTGCTAAACAAACACATTCAGAAGAAGATAAAGCTTGGTTCGAAAACTACAAAAAAAATATTTCCTCTATACAGCCTGACTATATGAAAAGTAATGGGCTGGATAATGTATCACCGTTAAGGTTGCTTAAACTTCAAAAGTTAAAAAAATTATATGGATTTTTTATGTTAGGTTTTAAATATGATTACAAATATGATTTTCAATTTGGTAACCCATTTAAATTTATATTTGCTGAGGTTGTGAAAAATATCAGTCGTTATAAAAATACGAAACTATCTAATCGATATTATCTATCTAAAATTGAGTTAGATAAATGTATAAAAGAGGATAATTTCTATATTTACCCTATTCATTACCACCCTGAATCATCAACTTCAGTTCTTGCTCCTGAATATACTAATGAATACGTAAATATCATTAATATTTCAAATAACTTACCTTATGGTACATATTTATATGTAAAAGATCATAAAAGTGCTAAAGGTGTTCAGTCCTTAGCGTTTTATAGGAAAATAAGTAGTTTACCCAATGTAAAGCTTATTAACTATGATGTCAATATAAAGGAATTAATTATACATTCAAAAGGTGTTATCACTGTGAATAGTACGGCAGGTTATGAAGCATTGTTATTAGAAAAGCCAGTATTTATATTAGGTAGAGTATTTTATGAGTGCTTTCCAAATGTAATGAAATTATCTAACTTTAGAGATATTAGACTTATTAATGATATAAAGTTTTCACAAGATGTCGCTAAGTACTTTATTGCATATAAAAATTATTGTAAGAAAGGAAATATTATCATAAAACAAAGCTATGACGATAAAGATGCTAAGAATATAAAAACTATTACTAAAGAAATAGTGCTTAATGCGCAAGGATAATGATATGAATATACTATTTATAGTTAATAATCTTTCAAATGCAGGCGGCACAGAGCGAGTGGTTTGTAATTTAGCAAATTTATTTAGAGAGAAATTAAACTATACTGTTACTATTGTTAATAGAGAAACAACAAAAGATCGTGTTTATTTTTCATTAGATGAAAATATAGAAGTTCAAGCTTTAGGAAAAAATTATTTTTATTTTTATAGAAATTTAAATCAGTATATAAAAGATCAAAAGCCAAACATTATATTGGTTCACAATATGGGAAAGTTATCCGTATTTTCTTCTTTCTTAAAGATTCCTAAAGAGACTAAATTATTTTCTTTAGAACATGTCGCTTTTCAATCACGTTCATCTTGGCTCAGAACTTTATCAAAAATAATATACAAAAAATATTATGTTATTATTGCACTGACACAAAAAGATAAAGCTGATTATGATAGTTTTCATCAAAATGTTATTTGCATTCCTAATATATCAGCTTATGATGTAACAATATTAAATAATACTTATGATATAAGTTCAAAAACGGTTATTGCGATTGGTCGATTAACTTATCAAAAGAATTTTTTAGCCCTATTAGAAGCTTGGAAAGGCATTCAAGAACGATGCAATGATTGGTACTTGGAGATTTATGGAGAAGGCAAAGAGCGTATATTATTAGAAGAATATATCGCAAAAAATCATCTGACAACTGTTACCTTAAAAGGTAATCAACCTGACTTATCAGATGTTTATAAAAAAGCTTCTTTCTTGGTAATGTCTTCTCGTTATGAAGGATTAGGATTAGTATTAATTGAAGCTCAATCTTTTGGCTTACCGCTTGTCTCATTTGATTGTCCATATGGACCAGGCGAAGTGATAAAGAATGAGTATAACGGTTATTTAGTTGAAAACCAAAATATAGCAATGCTAGAAAATAAAATTATAGATTTAATAGCTTGTAGAGAGAAAAGACAAATTTTTGCTGAAAATGCTAATCTATCGGCTAAAAAATATACTAAGGATAATATTTTAAAACATTGGTCTGACATAATAGGGTTAAATAAAAATGATTCAGATTAAAGCCAATTATTTTATATTTTCTATATTATTAGTGCTATATATTATTT
>NZ_MLHL01000096.1 GCF_002000545.1 Rodentibacter trehalosifermentans
ACAAAAGACAAACTGGATGCTTTTGTGAAAGCGGTGAAAGAAGAAACCACCTTACTTGAAATTGTGCGTTCAGGATTGATCAGTTTGTCGAGAGGAGAGAAAAACATTCTCTAATAAGAAGAATACTGAGATAACCTTGAATCTGCATCTTAAGTTAAGATGCAGATTTTTTTATGGTTAATGAGCGGGTTATTCCGGTTTGGCTTCCTCGATCGGTGCTTTATCTAACACATCCCATAGGCTGCCACGAGGTTCGTTTGAGCTGTTAGATTGCGAAGTCGGGGCAGGGGCGGAAACAGGTGCGTTGCTACAAAAACTTTGTCCTTTATTTGCCCAAACCGGAATGGTACGGTTGCTACCACAATCCCAACTTCCGTATTGATTAATGCCAACCCATTTTATCGCAGTCGGTTTTTGGAGCTTTAATTTTTCAATGTAAACACGGTTGAGATAGTCTTTATAAATTTGCAATGCACCGGAAGCGCCGGTCAGTTTGGTTTCCCCATTGTCATCACGTCCTAGCCAAATGGTGCTGACATGTCGCCCGTCAATCCCCACAAACCAAGTATCCCGTGCATCATTTGTTGTGCCGGTTTTGCCCGCTAAATGAAGGTTGGCATAGTCATTTTGAAGGCTTCGAGCCGTGCCTCGTTCCACCGTTTGTTGCATAGCGAATAAGGTTTGGAACGCCGCTTCTTGCGGCACCACCTGCTCGGCTTCTTTTTTATGCTGATAAATGAGGTTACCTTGGCGATCGGCAATGCTCTCTACGGTGGTTAAATCAATCCTTCCCCCTTGGTTGGCGATGGTTTGATAAAGTTTTGTCACATCGTAAGGGGAAATGGCGTAAGAGCCGAGTAGCATTGCTGGCACTTTTGGGATGGCTACATTGTCCCAGCCCATGGCTTTTTGCGTATCGATCACTTGAGTTAATCCCACTTTCATGCCGATATTGACCGTTGGGATATTTAAAGAGCGGGCAAGGGCATCCATCAGCATCACTGAACCGCTATATTTGCGATCATAATTTCGTGGCTGCCAAGGCGGGCTACCTTTGATGTTAATTGTAATAGGTTGATTATTAATCGGTGTATTGAGGCGGAACTGTTCCGGATAGGAAAGTGCGGTCAAATA
>NZ_MLHL01000097.1 GCF_002000545.1 Rodentibacter trehalosifermentans
ACATCCGGATTCATATCACCATCTTCTAAGAAAATTTTGAGATCTTTTCCTTCACGCTTGGCGATAATATTTTGTGGACCAAAACCAGTTTGATCATCAATTAACTGATAATTAGATTTATCTCTTGCCTCAATAATTAATGTGTCGCCTTGATTAATTTTTTGAGAGGCAATTACTTTTTTTGCACTTAATACTTTTAATGTTGCTGACATATTTATTCCTCAAAAACTAAACTTATTTTGTTCCGTAAACCGTCACTTCAACGCGGCGGTTTGGTAAATTACATTGATTTCTGACCACACCTGTTAAAGCACTACAATTCGTGACTACCGGTTCTTTTTTGCCATAGCCGATGGCTTTTACCGGAGCAGTAATGCCCGAATATTGCAGTTGTTGTTTTACGCTGTTCGCACGTTTTTCCGATAAAACAAGGTTATAGCTGTCGGAACCTAGGTTATCCGTATGACCACCCACTACAATATGCGAAACGTTTAAGGTTTTGACGTGTTCCATAAACTGTTCCAGTTTTTCACGCCCGGCAGGAAGAATGTCCTTATAACCATATTTATCAAAGGCAAACAATGCACTGCTATCCACCGCAATGGCAGCAACCACTACCGGTGGCTGACAATTCACCGCATTTGGTACACGTGATAAAGTTTGGCTTTCTTTCGGTAAATTCGCAACTTCCTGTTCGGCTACAGTGCGTTCCATGCGTTGCAGATAAAGCTGTCCGTTAGGTTCTTGCGATACTTTAATATATGCCACTTCACCGATTGGTAATGTATAACTTACGCCTTGAGTGCGGTTACCAAATTTTTGATTTGAACTGAAGGATGTGCTGAATAAGTGTTTATCCGCACAAACCGGCACTGCACTATATGCATTTGGCAATAAGGAGGCTTGATAATTGCCATCAACATAAATATTAGTCGCAGGTCCTTGAAGATCCCCTTGACGATAGAACACCGCTAACGATTGGTTTTCACCAAGTTGGGGGGCTAATTTAGTTTGATTAAAATTGCTCCATACTTCTAATGGTTGATTAGCATCACGTGCACAACCACTTAGCGCTAATACCATTCCAAGTCCTAACAATGTTTTTTTCATAAAAAACCTCTTTGTTTTATTGTATTGACCCAATACTGACTTTCCTTGTCATTAACATAGCATTGCCACATTTCAAAGAAATTCGTATAAAGATCAGATAAATAGCTGTAACTTGAGTCTAATGAAATAAAAAAAACCCAAGTCTAAAGGTTTGGGGCTGACGTAGATTAGCCCTAAATTCCACACCATTTTCGCAACATTTTAAGTTGCTCTTTTGGTGTTCCAAAGTTAAACCGAAATTCACATTCCTTCAAGAATAAGGGAAAATTTTTTCGGTCGATTCCATTATATTTTCGGAGTATCCGCTTGGCTTGACTCCAAAAATTTTCAATGCCGTTAATGTGATTTTGTTTCACCGCA
>NZ_MLHL01000098.1 GCF_002000545.1 Rodentibacter trehalosifermentans
GGGAGATTTGGCAGAAATCATTCCAACCTCATAGTCAATCAGACTTCACATTCTCCAAAAACAAATAAATCTGCTCAACCACACCCTCAATTTCACGCATCACTTCATCATTGCTAAATCGCATCACAGTGAAGCCTAACGAAGTTAATTCCGCATCTCGTAATGCATCTTTTTCTTGATAATCAGGTTCGTAGTGTTGGCTACCGTCCAGCTCAATAATCAATTTTGCTTTCGCACAATAAAAATCCACAATGTAATTCAAAAGTGGCTTTTGTCGATTAAATCGAAAGCCTAATAATTGATCCCGATTAATCCTTTGCCATAGCTTTCGTTCAGGATCAGTTTGATTAATGCGTAATTTTTGAGCATTTTCCTTTAAATATTTTTCATAAGACTGAATCATTCCCTAGCTCGCCAATATCCAATTAAACTATAAAATATCAAATGCCAAAAACTAATTTTCCACTTCAACATTATTTATGAATTATCTTATTCTTCGTTCTAATTGCACGCATTCGCTTATAGTGTTCTTCACTGTTAAGCGGTGATATACATCGTTGTTTTGTATAAGAAAAACTTTCTCCTGCAGAAACTAAACAACCATACATATCTCGTTTTCCAATAATTTGTGCTGTTTGAGATGTTTGGCTACAAGCAGTTAAAACACTGGCAAAAACCACCGCACTTAAGATTTTTTTCATCATTTTTCTGTTTTAACCTTTAAACTCCACTGCAAAATTTGCTGAAAATCGGCATAGTCACATAAGCCGTCATTATCCCTGTTGCAACCTGCCAATGTAAGCGAAATGCGATGAGGAGGCGTAGATAAACTTAGCGGTGTCAGATTGATTAACTGTTCGGTGGTTTGGTAAACATATTCCAAGCGAAATTTCGGTTTACCGCTTACGTTGTGTTTCCACACTTCAAACATCAGTTTTCCGCCAATGGGAATATTTTCCAAAGAATTTTCTAATTCATAAGGCTCCACCCCAAGGGCGGCAAGCAATGCGACAATGTTGGAATCATGCCCCACCAGGAGCATGATTTTATTTTCGCTCTCTAATTGTTGCTGAATAAATTGCAACAAGGGGTAAGCCACATATTGTGCCAACTCTTGATTATTTTTAAATAGCGTTCGGTAATATTCATTTTTGATTTCATTGATAGCCTGCCATTTTTGCAAGCTATCAATGTTACCATTAGCAATCTCGTTTGGTGATTTGCCCACATAATGTGCCAGTAATAAACTGCTCACTATTTTTTTAGCAGTGCTGATCGAACCGGTAATCCGTACCGATTTCCCCTCTTCGATACGATATTCTCCTAGCTTTCCAGCCAAATCACATTCGGCTTTTTGTAAACAATTTGGTGAATTTTGATAATCGATCAGTTCACTTAACAAAGCGTAATTTGGGGCGAGTTTTTGCTGTAAAGCAGTTAAATCAACATTTTTTTTAGCCTGTTCAATCAAGGCAATATTAAGATTTTTTGCCTGAGTGTGAAAAATAGGATCTTTTTCGTCACCTATTTTACCTTGATGTTGCAAAGCAACATGACACCCGGCAAAAGCCCCAGCAATGAGCGCCTGCCCCGTGGCAATGGTGCGTTGCACACTGTTTGCGTAAACAAAAATGCCTTCACCTGTGGCACAACGTTCTGTGGTGAGCAAGCCATTTTGTTTAAACCACTGCCCCAAATATTGTCCAAAATAGGTTTCTAAAATCGTGCCTTTCGGTGTGAGATAACCGGATGGAACATCCCATTTCGCCCAAGGATAAGGGGAATATTTAGCCATTTCCCGTGGATCTTTTTCCACCGGTGAACGTAATCCATGGCGGCTAAAAATCAACACCTTATCTAAGTGGTAATCCTTTGATGATAAGTCCTTTTGTTCACTCGCCCCAGCCTCATTAATAAAGAGCAAAAGGCAGAAAAGTGCGGTTAAATTTCGGGAAATTTTTGCAAAGGTAGGTTTCATTATTAGGCTTCCCCCTTATCCAAGCCGCTATTGTGCTTGCGCAGCCAAAGCAGTTGGGTTGAGTGTCGGTTCTGCGATTTTGGTTAAGCGGTTTCTATCCGTATGATGGAAAGGTTCATCATAGTTCGGGATAATCATCACCGTATCTTGTTCGTAAGACCAAGTGCCGTCATCATTGATTTTCACCTTAATGGTATAGCTTTCCGTAGTGAAGTTTTGTTCAATAAACGGGTTAGAAATAATACCGTTAGTAAGGGAACCTCGCACGGCTTGTACAGTAAATTCTTTCGCATCGGCAGAGGCATTTCCTGTTGCCATCAGGGTTTGTCCACGGGGAATACTTAATGTAAATAGGATATTGCCCGTTGCTGGCTCCCAAAGCCAATAGCCCACCTGATCGTGGAAAGTTTCTACTTCATTAGGTTGCACAATGCGGGTGTGGTATCGCAAGCCATAAAAAAGTTGAGGCCCGTTTGTTTGGGCATCAATGGGTTGTAATTCAATACGTTCGATATAGGGGTCTTTCTCCGCACCTTCCGCTTTCGGATTGATATCCACCCCACGTTTGCCTTCCCAAATCCCAGCCATACCGGCTAAAGGCCCAAGATGAGCCAAGGTATTCACATCCTGTTCGGCTTCCGTGTAAATGTCTTTTGGATATTGGTAATCAGTCATTTTTATCTCCTGTTTAATCCTGTCTAAAGTGCGGTCATTTTTCGGGTTATTTTTGACAACCGGGGAAACCTAAGGCTTCACGGCTGGCATAATAGGCTTCGGCCACCCCTTTGGTTAAAGCTCGAATGCGTAAAATATAGCGTTGGCGTTCGGTCACTGAAATCGCTTTGCGTGCATCTAACAAGTTGAAGCTGTGAGCCGCTTTTAAAATGCGTTCGTAAGCTGGTAATGGCAATGGTTTTTCTAAGCCAAGCAACGATTGCGCTTCTTTTTCGTATTGATCGAAACAGTAGAATAAGAAATCCGTGTTGGCATATTCAAAATTATAAGTGGATTGTTCCACTTCGTTTTGGTGGAAGACATCACCATAAGTGGTTTTGCCAAGCGGCCCGTCTGACCAAACTAAGTCATACACACTGTCCACACCTTGAATATACATCGCCAAGCGTTCTAAACCGTAAGTCACTTCGCCTGTTACCGGTTTACATTCTAAACCGCCCACTTGTTGGAAATAGGTAAATTGAGTCACTTCCATTCCGTTCAACCACACTTCCCAGCCCAATCCCCAAGCACCAAGGGTTGGGTTTTCCCAGTTATCTTCCACAAAGCGAATATCGTTTTGGGTTGGGTCGAACCCCAACATTTCGAGAGAACCTAAATACAATTCTTGAATATTATCCGGTGAGGGTTTAATCACCACTTGGAATTGATAGTAGTGTTGTAAGCGATTTGGATTTTCACCGTAGCGACCATCTGTCGGGCGGCGAGAAGGTTGAACATAGGCAAAGGCCATAGGCTCAGGGCCTAATGCCCGTAATGCCGTCATTGGATGAGAGGTGCCCGCGCCCACTTCCATATCAAAGGGCTGGACAACAGTACAACCCTGTTTTGCCCAATAATCTTGCAGGGCAAGAATCATCCCTTGGAATGTTTTTATATTGAATTGATTGCTCATAATTTTGACGATTACTGTAATAAAAAAATGGCATCATTATACTTGAAACCAAGGAGCGGATAAAGGTGAAAAGTGTACCCAGAAATCAATGTGTTGTTATGAATGAAATTAACACTTGCTATGAAAAATCTCGATTAGGAAAGCCAAAAGGCTTATGTCACAATAGCGATTTGTTTAACTTAAGGAACATATCAATGAAAAAAAATCTAATAACGACCGCACTTTTGTTGACATCCTCTGCTTTTGTGCACGCCGAATCTGATACAGAACTGCCTGCGATTAACGTTTATTCCGCCTACGCCACGCCGGTCAATCAAGATCAAACTGCCTCATCTGTCACCGTTTTAACAGAAAAAGATTTCGCCGCACGTAATGCCACCTACGTCAGCGATATGTTGAAAACCGTGCCGGGCGTGGCTATGGGGGTAAGTGGTGGGCGCGGGGCTTCAACCAGCTTATTCTTACGAGGAGCTAATTCTAAACATACAGCAGTGATTATTGATGGTATTCGAGTAAATCCTGCTGATACTAACTTTGACTTTGGAGGATTATCTCTTAGTAATATTGACCAAATTGAAGTGTTGCGTGGTGAGCAATCTGCTCTTTGGGGAAGTGATGCAATGGGGGGAGTGGTTTATATCACAACAAAAAGCGGTCTGTATAAAGACAAACCATTTAATATTGATTTTGACGTAGGTACAGGTTCACACCGTACACGTGATGGTTCTGTGACTATTTCTGGTCAGAAAGATGGTTTTTATTATGCCCTTCAGGGTGACAGCCATCGTACTCGGGGTATTTCAGCACGTAGCGAGCGTGTATTTAATTACACGAGCGTTTCAGGAAATACCAGCAATAATATAGCGGCAAGTGAAAAAGATGGTTTTCATCGTGATAACACTTCTTTACGTTTTGGTTTTGACAATGGTAAAAAAGGGATAGATTTTCTTGCTTCACACTCTTCTCAAACGCTCCATTTTGATAATAGTGCTGAGAATGAACGAATATTTGATGATAATACCCGCACTCGAGAAACCCGTTATAAGTTAAGTGGTTATATAGGTAATGCAGATGACTTATTTGTTCATAAAGCATTAATAAGCCATGTGAAAACAGATAGTCATACAACACAATACAGTTCGTGGAATTCTTCTGTGGGTAAAACAGAATATGAAAGCAAGAAATTCAATACAAATTATCAGTTAGATATTAACTTTGATCGCGAAGGCGAAATTAAACAATCGGTCAGTCTATTAACCGATTATCAAAATATAAAATATATTGCTTCAGTTTATGATTTTAATGAAAAAAAACTCACTGAAAAAAGTATTGCTGCTGAATATCGTTTATTTACAGAATCAGATCACAGCCTTTCTATAAGTGGTCGTTACACAAACAACAGCTTATTTGAAAATGCTATTACTGCTCGCATTGCCGGTGCTTACCGTTTATCGCCCAATTTAAAAGCCCATGCTAGTTTTGGTAAAGGGATCCACAATCCAACATTTACTGATGTTTATGGATGGGGAGGGGACTATATCTGGATAGCAAATCCTGAATTAAAAGCCGAAAAAAGTTTAGGTGGAGAGTTTGGATTATTAACTGAAAGCAACGATAAACGCCATAGCTTAGACACCACACTTTTTGCCCGTAATGTAGATAATTTTCTTTCTTCCGTACCAGTAAGTGGTTATACCGTTTATCGCACAGTCAATCGTGACGGAAAAACTAAAATTAGAGGCGTAGAAATTGCCTATAACGGCAAATTGACCGATAACCTCTCGACCTATGCAAATTATACTTACACCTATATCAAATCTGAAAACGATCAGTATGGTTCAAATTATGTTCGCCGCCCTAAGCACACAGGTAACCTCGGATTAAGTTATCAAATCACTAAAAATTTTGGATCTGACGTAAATGTTTCTTATGTTGGCAAACGACTTGATTCCGGTGATTTCAAAATGCCTTCATACACATTGGTTAATTTAGGTGTAAATTATCAAATTATCCCAAACTTAAATATTTACGCCCATTTAAACAATGTATTTGACAAAAAATATGAAAATGTCGTTGGCTACGGTCAAGACGGACGTAATATTTATGTGGGCTTAAGAGGTTCGTTTTAACAAAAGTGCGGTCAATTTTTGAAAAAATCCCCGAAGAAATACCTTCGGGGATTTTTATTTAATTATCAAATTATCGTCTAACTCGGAATTTTTTCTGCGCTTTATCCACTTTTAACAAATAGTTTCTCGCTTGGGAGGAAGGATGTGCCGTGGTTAAAATACGATAAACCTGTTCCGGATACATTTGATTGATTTTGTAAATCGCCTCGTCTTTATCATTATCAAATACCCGTAGCACAGCGCCTGCCCCACTGTTATAAGCGGAAATCATCGCAAAACGTTTAGAGGTTGGATTCGTAATGCCGTCTAAATACTGATTTTGCAAAATCCACAAATAAGCCACCCCTGCATCAATATTATTTGCCGGATCATACAAATAACGGGCTGAGGGTTGACCGCTTTTTCCTTTCATCGCAAAAATATCACGACCGGCGGTATGAGGTACTACCTGCATTAAGCCAATGGCGTTGGCATAACTTATCGCATAAGGGTTAAAACTTGATTCGGTTTGCATAATACCCAAAATCAAACTTTCATCAATGCCATAACGCTGTGCTGCTTTACGAACCAAAGGTAAATATTTTTGTGCACGGACTTCAACGTGGTTTGCAATCATTGGGATTGTTACAAACTGTACCATATTGCCATTTTGTAAACGGCGGGTTTGCAATTTATTTTGAATTAAATAGGTTGCAAAATTGCCTGCAATAAACTGATTCGAAATTTGCTGGCCATTATTATCGACCACCTGCCCTAAAAGAAAAGGACGGGAGCTAATAGGCACATCGCCCGATGCGAATAAATCAATGCCTTTTGCATCAGACCCCATTAATAACGTATGTACAATCGCATTATGTAAACGATTAAGATCCTGCTGGGTTTCAATGATAATATTCCCTTCATCAAAACTCACATGACTACGGGTATAAAAAGAATCCGTATATTTCACATAGTCTTTACGGCTCGCCACAAGCAATTCATTTACCCCCCAAATACGATCAATATTGTGGGAAAACTGCCCGGTGAGAATATCTAAACCCTGTGTGTCTTTCGCAAAAACTTCATCATAATTGATACTACGACGATTGGGCGAATCACTACACGCATAGAGAAGTGGCAATAATGCCAATAACAAATACTTTTTCATTATTTCATGCCAATTATTGGGATGGAGGAACATAACCTTCAATATGAACGTTTTTTCCTTCAAAGAGGAAACTGACCATTTCTTGTTCAAGTAATTGACGATGTTCCAAGTTCATCATATTCAGTTTTTTCTCATTCACTAACATCGTTTGTTTTTTTATCCATTCAGCCCAAGCCTGTTTGCTGATTGAATCAAAAATTCGTTTGCCTAACTCCCCCGGATAAAGCTGGAAATCAAGGCCTTCGGCTTCTTCTTTGAGATACTCACAAAACACTGTTCTCGCCATAATAATTCCTTGCAAATTGTGTTAATAAATTTTTTACAGGCTGAGCCAGCCCGATCTGTTCAGAATTTTGCGGATCATACCAATATTTGACCGCACTTGATAGACTTGGTTGATATTCTTTTGGTTTTTCCATCACCTTACGCCAATCCCGGTTTTCCTGCTCGACCCTATCATTTTCCAGCTCGGCATAAATCGGGTAAATATCTAAATGAAAATGGCTGAAAGTATGACGAAAGCCCGGCCAGACCTGATAATGGTAAATACCCTCATTGGCCAAATAAGCCAACAAATGCGCTTGTGATTCAAATTGTGGAAAACAAAATAACCCGCCCCACAAGCCTGCACTTTCCCGTTGTTCCAACCACACTTTGCCATTTTTAGACAAAATCAAAAAATAGGTTTCTTTTTCCGGCAGCGGTTTTTTCGTTTTTTTACCGGGAAATTGTGCCCAACTTTCGTTTTTATTGGCCAAACAACCTTTGTTCAGCGGGCAAAGATCGCATTTAGGTTTGCTGCGTGTACAAATCATCGCCCCAATATCCATCATCCCCTGATTAAAATCCGCCACCCGCTCCACTGGTGTGACCTCTTCGGTTAAATGCCATAAGCGGTTTTCCACCTTTTTTTCACCCGGCCAACCATCAACTGCAAAATAACGTGCCAGCACCCGCTTTACATTGCCATCTAAAATAGGGTAAGGCTGATTTAATACAGAAGATAAAATCGCCCCGGCAGTTGAACGCCCCACGCCCGGCAATGCCCAGACTTGTCCAAAATCCGTGGGAAAATTTCCGTTAAATTCATCCCGCACTTTTTGCGCTGCTTTATGCACATTGCGTGCTCTTGCGTAATAGCCCAACCCCGTCCACAAATGCAACACCTCATCTTGCGAGGCATTAGCAAGTGCGGTCAAATCGGGAAAGGTTTTAACAAAGCGCTCAAAATAAGGGATCACCGTTGCCACCTGAGTTTGTTGAAGCATCACTTCTGAAAGCCAGACCTTATAAAGGGTTTTATTTTGTTGCCAAGGTAAATGCTTACGTCCCAATTTATCGTACCATTGTAATACCGATTGGGCGAAAGGCGCTTGTAGGGAAGATCTCGCTAACATAACTTTGTTCAGATTCATTCTAAAGTGCGGTTAAAAACGGCAGTCATTTTACACGAAAACAGGGCTTGTTTATCTCTATTTTTTCAGTATAATCTGCACCCTATTTGGTGCCAATTATGGCGTATTATTCACTCACGCGGTGTAAGAAGAAAGTTCTTATAGCGGCGTGGCTTCATTTTGAGGTTTTCTATGAAACAAGGTATTCATCCAGAATATAAAGAAATTACTGCAACTTGCTCTTGCGGTAATGTGATCAAAACCCGTTCAACCCTAGGCAAAGACATCAACCTTGATGTGTGTGGTAACTGCCATCCGTTCTATACAGGTAAACAACGTGTTGTCGATACCGGCGGTCGTGTTGAACGCTTCAACAGCCGTTTCAAAATTCCAAGTACAAAATAATTTGGACTTACTCAACCCCACCAACCGGTGGGGTTTTGTTTTATCGCCATTCAAGATAGAATAGCCAAAGTTTAAACTCATTTACCTAATCTAACCTATTCTGTCCGAACTTTCGTTAGAGGAGGGCTTGTTTTATAAGCCGTTATATACTTTGGAAAAACTGTATTAACGAGAATTTGTTCTATATTTATATTTTTAGAAGAAATGAATGGTTGGGAGAGGGGAAGACAATTACAAAAATGATGCTTTTAATTTACCTTTTGAGACATTTCTTAATTCCTCAATGTGTGTAAATATAAAACCTTATTCTAATCGTAATATACGGCTATAAAAAAGAAAGAACTAACAGAAGAAAAGACAATGATATATAAATTAAGACATGTTAAAAAACATGGTAATAGTTTATTTTATATTTATTTGCTAAATAATTAATATCTTTAGAGTCAAGTATATGAAAAATCATCTTTACGAAAAAAATCTATCTCTAGACTGCATAAAATTTCAATATGGTGGTGGAATGGAAAGATATGTCATTGATTTAATTAATGGCTTTCACCAGTTATCTATTAGACCAACAGTTTTTTCAACAAAATTTAATAAAGATCTTATTGAATACCAATTTATTAATCCTGTAAAGATTAATTTGTCTTTTATTCCTAAACCATTGAGAAAATTTTTATTATCCTATTTTTTTAATAAACGCAGAAAAAACGGTTTATCTATTACAACAATTTATAGTCAATCAGATATCGTTATTTGTGGTGGAAATCACAAAGGTTATCTTGCTAAAATTTGCAAGCAAGCAAGCAAGC
>NZ_MLHL01000099.1 GCF_002000545.1 Rodentibacter trehalosifermentans
TGATCTGACCCCAAAAAGTTAGACTCATTTAATTCAAGGACTGAGTTCTGTATTCTACAGGGCTTAGTCCTTTTAGTTTAATCTGAATCCGTTCATGATTATAGTAACGAATATATTCATGGATAGCTGTTTCAAGTTGATCAAATGTTTCGAATCGCTTACCGTAATAACATTCTGTCTTTAGTCGAGCGAAAAAACTCTCCATTGACCCATTATCTAAGCAATTTCCCTTTCTCGACATACTTTGTTGAATACCATTGTCCTCAAGAATTTTACGATAGCTTTCCATTTGATATTGCCACCCTTGGTCTGAATGGAGTATCGGTTTTTCTCCATCTAACCTGCTGATAGCTTGCACCATCATTCTCTGAATTTGTTCAAAATTCGGGCTTGGCGAAAGGTCATAGCTGATAATCTCCCCATTAAATAAATCCTTAATCGGCGATAAATAAAGTTTACCCTCACCGCACTTAAACTCAGTCACATCCGTCACCCATTTCTCATTTGGTCGTTGTGCTACAAAGTTTCGTTCTAACAGATTATCTGCGATTTTACCCATCTCACCTTTGTAAGAACGGTATTTTTTCTGTTTGCATTTTCCTTTTAATCCAAGCTGTTGCATGAGAGATTGCACTCGCTTGTGATTGATAGTCATCGTTTTTTTTAACGCTAATGTCACCCGACGATAGCCATATTTACCGTCATTTTCGTAATAAACCCTCGTGACTTCTTGCTTAATCAACACATTTTTATCGACTTTAGGTTTTAAATGATAGAAGAAAACACTCCGTGCCAATCCCGCTAAATGTAGTAATAGCTCAAGCGGGTGAATCATCCGTAAGGCATTTACGATGACAGCTTTTTCGCTATTTTTTGTTGGTTGAGTTCCCGCAACTTTTTTAGATAATCGACCTCTGCTTCCAGCTCTAAAATCCGATAGCGTAAACGTTCTTCTTCTGTTTTGGGTTTCGGTGGCATTTTAGGGTATTTAGATTTCATTGTCGGAGGACCTTTTGGTTTGGCTAATAAGCCGTTTATACCTTGTTTTTCAAAGGCTTTCAACCATTGACTCACTACACCGGAATTGGCTATACCGAAATAGAGACAAGCCTTTTCTGTAGAAAAAAGCCCATTTTTGACCGCTTGTATAACGCTTAATTTGAATTCAGGAGAGTAGGTTTGTTTTCGACCTAATACCGCTAACCCATTGAGTCCATTGTGATTAAATTGGGCAATCCAACGGCGTAATGTTTGGCGATTGAGATGAAATTGTTGGCGTGTCAGTGACTGATTTTTATTATGTTGGAGATAAAACTCTATCACCTGCTGTTTGAAAAGTTGGTTATATTTAGTCATAAATATCTGCACCTTATTGAGTTGGAAGATTAGTCCAACTTTTGGGGTGCAGATCA